>DASZLU010000156.1:0-35878 GCA_035552195.1 Allostellaceae bacterium
GCCTGCGCGAGATCAGACGCGCCGCGCACATCCCAACCGATGGCGCGGATCTTCGCGCGCTCGATCTCCCATTCCGGTGTCACGATCACCAGCGGCTTCTCGCCCTTGCGCAGCACCGCGATGCTCTCGCCGACGCCCCGATAACCGGTCAGGTGAAATACCGAATCAACACGGTTGAGTTCATTGGGAGCAACCAGCAGCACATCGACGCCTTCGCGCTCCATCAATTGCAGCGCGGCCTGGGTTCTTCCGCTGTGATCCATGAGCCCGACTCCTCGATTTGATGCGGTTTTCGCGCATCCTATTGGCCGTGCCCACACTCGGCAAGGCTTGTTGACAAGGCATCGCGCGGAGAACACATTTGCCCACGCGCGACGGGTCTTCGTGCGCCGTATTATTGCAAGCCAACAAGGAAAAACGCGTATGGGAGCTCACGTCGCACTCGATATCGGCGGCACTTTTACCGATCTCGTTTATTTCGATGACACCACCGGCGAACTGCGTCACAGCAAGAGCTCCACGACACCCGAGGACTTCACGCTCGGCATCGAGAACTGCATCAACAAAGCGAAAGTCGCACTCAGCGAATGCGAGACGTTCGTTCACGGCGCGACCATCGCGATCAACACGCTGATCGAACAGACGGGCGCGCGCACGGTGCTCGTCACCACGGCGGGCGCGCGCGATGCCTATCTGATCGGCCGCGGCAATCGCCCCGAAGCCTATAACGTCCTCTTCAAGCGCACGACGCCGCTGGTGCGCCGCGGCATGATCCTTGAAGCGAATGAGCGCATGACCGCGCAAGGCGAAGCGATCCTGCCGCTGACAGACGCCGAGACCGCCGCGGTGTGCGAGAAGATCGCCGGTTATGAACCCGAAGCGATCGCGGTGTGCTTCCTGCACTCTTATGTCGATCCGAGTCACGAGCAGATCATGGGCCGCGCGCTCCGCCGCGCCTTCCCCAAAGCCTATGTTTCGCTGAGTCACGAGATCCTGCGCCAATATCGCGAATACGAGCGCAGCTCGACGACGGTGGTGAACTCCTATATCGGCCCGCGCGTCAGCACCTATCTGAAGCGTCTGGAAGGCCGGCTCGAAGATCGCAAATTCCCCGGCACTGTTCTTATCATGCAATCGAATGGCGGCGTGACCTCGGTCGCGGCCGCGAGCCGCGCGCCTGTCGGCTTGATGGAATCGGGTCCGGTCGGCGGCATCAACGCCTCAGCCGAAATCGGCCGCCGTCTTGGCTTTCCGCAGGTCATCGCCTTCGACATGGGCGGTACGACGGCAAAGGCCAGCCTCGTGCGCGACGGCGAGCCGGCGACCGCCGAAGGTTATTACGTTGGCGGCTACGCCTCGGGACATCCGGTGATGCTGCCGGTGGTCGACGTCGTCGAAGTGGGCGCCGGTGGCGGCAGCATCGGCTGGATCGACAGTGTCGGCGCCATGAAAGTCGGTCCGCGGAGCGCGGGCGCGAGCCCCGGCCCGGTCTGCTATCGCGCGGGCGGCACCGAGCCGACGATCACCGACGCCAATCTTTCGCTCGGCCGTCTCAACGGCGAGAACTTCCTCGGCGGCGATATGGCGCTCGACAAGGCGGCATCGCGTGCAGCGCTGAAAGAAAAGCTCGCCGACAAGCTCGGCCTCACGGTCGAGGAAGCCGCGCTCGGCATGCTGAAGATCGCGGTCGCGCACATGACACTGGCGGTGCGCGGCGTCTCGATCGAGCGCGGCTATGACCCGCGCGACTTCGTCATGGTCGCGTCGGGCGGCAATGGCGGGCTGCATGCGCCGCTGATCGCGCGCGAGCTGTCGATCCCGCGCGTCATCCTGCCCGTACTGCCGGCGCATTTCTCGGCCGTCGGCATGCTGATGACCGACATCCGGCACGACTACGTGCAGACCCACGCGCGCAGCATGGCGGAGGTCGATTTTGCCGCGATCCGCCAAATCTGCAACGCCTTCGTCAAAGAGGGCAAAGAGCTGCTGGCATCGGAAGGCGTCGCGCCCGAGCAACAGGAAATCCGCCTGTCGATGGACATCCGTTATGTCGGTCAGGAGTTCTATCTGGCGACGCCGGTGACCCAGGAAGAATTGGCGCGCGAGGATCGCGACGGCATCCGCAAGCATTTCGATGCGTTGCATCTGCGCCACTATGGCCAGAACGCCGAACAGCGCCCGGTCGAGATCGTCAACATTCGCGCCAACGCGATCGGTCAACGCGCCAAGATGGAATTCCGTCCCGGCACGGTCGGCGGCGCCGAAGCGAAGCCAACCCATCGCGACGTGTATCTCGAAGACGCCAAGAAGCCGACGCGCTGCGCGATCTATCAACGCGACAGTCTCTCGCCGGGCGCCATCGTCAAAGGTCCCGCGATTATCGAAGAAAGCGCCACCACGGCTTTGCTGCTGGATGGCGACGAAGCCACGGTCTGCCCGACGGGCGAAATTCTCATCACCATAGGAGGCAATTGATATGGCCGCCGATCCAATTACCGTCGAAGTGCTGCGCAGCGCGCTGCCGGCCATCGCCGACGAAATGTCCTACGTGCTGAAACGCACGTCCTACAACATGATGATCTTCGAGGTCGGCGACTATAGCTGCGCCATCCTCGATAAGGAGGGCAACCTCCTGGCCCAGAACGGCGGCGGCGTCAGCCACTTCCTCGCCGATATGGGCGTCGTCATTCGCGACGGCATGAAGCGCATCAAGAAGTTCGAGCCCGGCGACGTCGTCCTGATGAATCATCAAGCGGTGTGCGGCCAGCATCTGAACAATATGTGCGTCTACACGCCGTTCTTCTGGAAAGGCGAGCTCTACGGCTTCACCATCATTCGCGCGCATTGGATCGATGTCGGCGGCTATTCGACCGGCTTCGGCGCCGGCATGGCGGCGGCCGATCCGTGGCTCGAAGGGCTGCAATTCAATCAGCTCAAGATCTACAAGGCCGGCGTGCCGAACGAAGAGCTGCTGGCGATGATCTCGGACAACATCCGTTATCCGGAATCGTCGATGGGCGATCTCGACGCGCAGATCACGGCCTGTAATCTCGGCCTGAAGCGCCTCGAAGAGCTGTTCCGGAAATACGGCGAGAACACCGTCACCGAATGCATCGAGCGCGTTTTCGCCGAAAGCGAAGCGCATTGCCGCCAGGTGATCTCGGAATTCGCCGACGGCACGTATGAATTCGAGACCGAGTTCGACGACAGCGCCGCAGCGCAAGACGGGCCGATCCGCATTCACGCCAAGATCACGGTCGCCGGCAGCGACATGACCATCGACCTCTCCGGGTGCTCCAAGCAGCGCAACAGCGCGATCAACTCGCGCACCCTCGCCGCGCCTTACATCGCCTACAAGGCGCTGACCTCACCGGTCGATCCGGTGAACGAGGGCTCGTTCCGTGCGCTGAAAGTGATCCTGCCGGAAGGCAGCTTCATGATGGCGCATTTCCCGGTGCCGATGGCGAGTTGGAGCACGGCATTGCCCAGCGTGATCGACGCGATCCTCGCGGCGATGGCGCCGGCGCGCAAAGATATCACGCCCGCCGCGCATAAAGGCGCGATGGGCGACGCCCTCACCTTCTTCGGCAACGATAAGAACGGCAAGCGCTTCGTCGTGCAGAGCACCGAAGGCGGCGGCTGGGGCGGCCGGCCGTACGAAGACGGCCCGTCGGCCTCGTGCACGATCTGCCAGGGCGACGTGCGCAACGGCCCGATCGAATCGCTGGAACAGCGTTTCCCGATCATCGTCGAGAAGCGCATGATGCGCACCGATAGCGGCGGCGCCGGCACGTTCCGTGGCGGCCTCGGCCTTGACGTGCAGGTGCGCAATCTCGTCACCGGCCGCTGGAACCTCACGCAGACCGGCCGTCACCGCGTTCCGCCCTGGGGTCTCTGGGGCGGTCATACCGGCGGCAAGCCGGAGCGGCTCGTGCGCAAGCCGGGCGAGAACGATTGGAGCTCGGTCAACGCCAATTGGTACCAGGTGCCGCCCGACACGCGCGCCGTCGTGCGCAGCGCCGGCGGCGGCGGCTGGGGCGAGCCGCTCGAGCGCGATCCGATGCGCGTGATCGAAGACATCCGCGACGGCATGGTCTCGGTCGAAGCGGCCAAGAGCGAATACGGTGTGGTCGCCAAGACCAACGGCAAAGGCGGGCTCGAAGCCGTCCAGCTCGACAGCGACGCCACGACGAAGCTGCGGCAGGAGATGCGGGGAGCGCATGCCGCCGAATAGCGCACCCGATAAAAGACTCCTCCCCGACCTCGCGGCGCAAATCGCGTCCCTCAAAGCGTCGTCGGTCGATCAAGCGACCATCGATGCGGTGAAGCTGCACGCGCTCGACGCGCTCGGCTGCACCTGGGCCGGCGCCGAGACGTCGGAGATCAAGCCGACCCACGCGGCGCTCAAGCACGCCGCTTTCGCAAGCGTGCGCGCGAAATTCGCGGGCGGTCATCAAAGCCTGCTCGACCATCCGACCGTCGCGGCCACGATGCTCGTCACCGCCTGCCGCCTCACCGAATGCGACGACATCCATATCGGCTGCTGTGTCACACCGAGCTCGGTTGTCGTGCCGGTGGCGTTGGTCGCGGCGCAGGTTGCCAATGCGCCGCGCGATACGGTGATCGAAGGCATCCTCGCCGGCTATCAGACGATGCTGACGCTCGGCCTTGCTGCGCGCGGTGCGGAGATCATCTACAAAGGCGTTTGGACAACCTACCTCACGGGCGGCATCGCCGCGGCGGCGATTGCAGCGAAGATCATGGGTCTCAACGAGACACAGATCCGCGACGCGATGGCGATTGCCGGGTCGAGCGCGACCGGCATTACCGGCCGCATCGAAGCCGAGCCGGCGCCGCGCTGGTTCGTGCTCGCAACCGCCGTGCAGAGCGGCTTGCTGGCGGCAGCGGCCGCCGCGAGCGGCATGCATGGCGACGAAGCGATCCTCGGCAAAGTCTCGCCGGTATGGAATCCGGAAACCATCGCACTGCCCGAGCAGGCCGGTCCCGGCGCGCCGCTGCTCGCGAGCAAGATCGGCTTCAAGCCCTACTGCACCTCGCGCCAGGGTCTGTCGGCGACCGAAGCTTTCATCGAGTGCATCAAGCGCGACAAGATCGATCCGGCGTCGATCGAGAAGATCACCATCGAAGTGCCGCAGCAATATCGCGACATGATCGACCGCAACAAGCGGCCGAAGACGAAGAGCGAGTCGCGCGGCATCCACTATCAGGTCGCTCTCGGCGCGCTGCATCCAGAAGAGCTCTGCGATATCGAGCGCGAGCATGTGCGCGCCGACGATCCGGCGATGCTGCACGTCATGGACGCGGTCGAGGTCATCGCCTCCGAGCGCCTCAGCAAGTTCTATCCCACGCAATGGGGCGGCAAGGTCACGATCAAGGCCGGCGGCAAAACGCACGAGCACGAAGTGCTGCACCCGCATGGCGATCCCGAGAACCCGATGACCGCCGGCGAGATCGAGACCAAGCTCGAGACCATGTCGCGCTTTTTGAAGCGTCCGATCCCGGTAAAGGATTACGCCAAGGCGGCGCAGTCACTCGATCTCCGCGCGGCGTTGCCGAGCCTGATCGACGCGGTGTCGCGTTAATTACGCGCGCCCCTATTTTTCTGCGTCACCCCCGCGAAAGCAGGGGTGCATCGAGCCATCGCGTGGTGTCGCCATGGATTCCCGCTTTCGCGGGCATGACGGAAGAAAAATAGGGCGGGCGCGCGTTGTTCTAATCGATCTCGAACTTAACCCCCTGCGCCAGCGGCAACGCGTTGCCGTAATTCACCGTGCTGGTGACGCGGCGCATATAGGCTTTCCACGCGTCGGAGCCGCTTTCGCGGCCGCCGCCGGTGTCTTTCTCGCCGCCGAACGCGCCGCCGATCTCGGCACCGGACGGGCCGATATTCACATTGGCGATGCCGCAATCCGAGCCTTCGGCCGACAGGAACGCCTGCGCCTCGCGTAGATCGGTGGTGAAGATCGACGAGGCCAAGCCCTGTGGCACGTCGTTATGCAGCGCGATCGCTTCGTCGAGCGTGTCGTATTTCATCGCGTAGAGGATCGGCGCGAAGGTCTCGTGCTTCACAATATCGGCCTGGCGCGGCATCTCGACCAGCGCGGGACGCACGTAATACGCCTCGTCGTCGCCAACCGAAACACGCTCGCCGCCGGCGATCTTGCCGCCGGCTTTCCGAGCCGCGGCCAGCGCCGCTTGTTGCGCTTCGAACGCATCGCCGCCGATCAGCGGGCCGACCAGCACACCGGCATCGCGCGGATCGCCGATCGCGACCGAGCGATAGACGCGCTTCAGCCGTGCGACGAGATCGGCGTAGACGCTTTTGTGCACGATGAGGCGCCGCAGGCTGGTGCAGCGCTGCCCCGCCGTGCCCATCGCGGCAAAAGCGATCGCGCGCAGCGCCAGATCGAGATCGGCCGAGGGGCAGACGATCGCGGCGTTGTTGCCGCCGAGTTCCAGGATGCTGCGCGCGAAACGCTGCGCCAGACGCGGCGCCACCGCGCGGCCCATCGCCGTCGAGCCCGTCGCCGAGACCAGCGCCACGCACGGATCGTCGACCAGCGCCTGCCCGACCTTCGCGCCGCCGATCGCCAACGAGAGCAGCCCCGCCGGCGCGTCGACGCCGAATTTCGCCGCGGCGCGCGCAAAGATCGCCTCGACCGCCAGCGCGGTGAGCGGTGTGCGCTCCGACGGCTTCCAGATCAGCGTGTTGCCGCAGACCAGCGCCAGCGCCGCGTTCCACGCCCAAACCGCGACCGGGAAATTGAAGCTGGTGATGATCCCGGCGACGCCGAGCGGATGCCATTGCTCGCTCATCGCGTGCGCCGGCCGCTCGCTGGCGATGGTGAGGCCATAAAGCTGGCGCGAGAGCCCGACCGCGAAATCGCAAATGTCGATCATCTCCTGCACCTCGCCGATTCCCTCGGCGACGATCTTGCCCGCCTCCAGTGTCACGAGCGCGCCGAGCGCCGGTTTCGCCGCGCGTAGCTCTTCCCCCAAAAGCCGGACCAACTCGCCGCGCCGCGGCGGCGGCAGCTTGCGCCACGCCAAGAAGGCCTTGTGCGCCCGTTCGACCGCCTGGTCGATATCGCGCGTGATGTCGTCCTTGAGGCGGCCGATGATCTCGCCTGTGATCGGCGAGCGGACTTCGCGCGACCCGCTGGCGAATCGCGCCCGCTTCACACCGAGCGAGTCGAGCAGCTTTGCCGCCTCCTCCGCCAGCGGCGGGAATGTCCGTTTCGCCTTACCGCTCATCGCTCTCACCTCCGCGACTCGGGTCCCGATCATACCATCACGGTTTTCCCGGGCGCCCGAAATGAGATATGGTGACTGTCGATGCCGGCCAAGCAAACACGCGGACTGGATACGATCGACATCAAGATCCTATCCGCTTTGCAGCGCGACGGGCGGATGACCATCCAGAAACTCGCCAGCCTTGCCGGGCTCTCGCCGCGCCCCTGTCTCGAGCGCGTGCGCCGGCTGCGCGCCGCCGGGATCATTGCCGGCTTCCAGGCCGTCATCGATATCGAGCGCCTGTCGAAGCCGGTGACCATCTTCACAGAAGTGTCACTAACCCAGCAAGCGCGGCTCGAGCGGATCGAGGCGCGGCTCAAAGCCATCGAGGAAGCGGTCGAGTGCTGGGAGATCAGCGGCCCCTCCGATTATCTCGTCCGCTTCGTGTGTGAGGATCTCGAGCGCTACGAGGCGCTGACAGGCGAGTTGCTCGGCGACCGCAAGCTCGGCATCGCCCGGCTGCAAAGCCATATCGCTCTACGCCCGGTGAGCCGTTTCAGCGGCTATCCCGCCTCGCTCTTCGGCCCGCGACGGCGTTAACCAAAGGCACAGCAGAATCTGTCGTCAGCGACGAGTCGCGGACTCGTTTCGGCTGCGTAGGCCGCCAACTACGACCACACCCGCCGCGGGTTTATCGCCATATTTCTTTCCTAGGCGGAAGAGGTGCGTCATGAACATCATGGAACGCGAAGCGCGTTTTGCCGCGCATAACTACAACCCGCTGCCGGTCGTGCTGGCGCGGGGCGAAGGCGCTTATCTCTGGGACATCGAGGGCAAGCGCTACATCGACATGATGAGCGCTTACTCGGCCGTGAGCCACGGCCACGCGCACCCGCGCATCCTGGCGACGCTCGAGGCGCAGGCGCGGCGCCTCGCAGTGCCGTCGCGCGCCTTCTACAACGACCGGCTCGCGCTGTTCCTCGAGAAGCTCTGCGCGGTCACCGGCCTCGATAAGGCGCTGCCGATGAACACCGGCGCCGAAGCCGTCGAGACCGCGATCAAGGCGGCGCGGCGCTGGGGTTATTGGAAGAAGGGCATCGAGACCGACAAGGCCGAGATCATCGTCGCGGCCAGCAATTTCCACGGCCGCACCAGCACGATCGTCGGTTTCTCGTCGGAAGCGGAGTATCGCGACGGCTTCGGCCCGTTCGCGCCCGGCTTCGTCGAGGTGCCGTTCGGCGATCTCGCCGCGATGGAAGCGGCGATGACGCCGAACACCGCCGCGGTCATGGTCGAGCCGATCCAGGGCGAAGGCGGCATCATCGTGCCGCCGCAAGGTTGGCTCGCGGGGGTTCGCAAACTGTGCGACCGCCACCATGTGATGCTGATCGTCGATGAGGTGCAGACGGGGCTCGGCCGCACCGGCGCGTGGTTCGCTTTCCAGCACGAGAACATCCGCCCCGACGGGCTGATTCTCGGCAAGGCGCTGGGCGGTGGCGTGCTGCCGGTCTCGGCGCTGGTCGGCACGGAAGAGCTGATGGGCGTCTTCACGCCAGGCTCGCATGGCTCGACCTTCGGCGGCAATCCGCTGGCCGCGGCGGTCGGTCTTGTCGCGTTGCAGGTGCTGGAAGACGAAGACCTCGTCGCACGTTGTCGTGCACTGGGCGAGCACATGATGGCGCGGCTCAAGGCAATGAAGCTGCCGGCGATCAGAGCCGTGCGCGGTGTCGGCTTGCTCGCCGGCATCGAAATCGACCCGGCCTATGCCAGCGCCCGCCTTGTGTGCGAGCGGCTGATCGAGGCCGGCGTGTTGTCCAAGGAGACGCACGAGACGGTGATCCGCCTCGCGCCGCCGCTGGTGATTAGTGAGGAAGATCTCGACTGGGCGCTCGATCGCATCGCGGAAGTGATCGGTGCCCTGACCCCGCACGAACATCGTCGCGAACTTCATCCGCAGGCAGCTTAACTCCAACGGAGAGGGGAAAACCCATGGAAGACACGAACACCCGCGATAGTGATTTCCGGGCGCGCATTCTGATGTGCGCGCCCGAGCATTTCGCCGTTACCTACACCATCAATCCGTGGATGGATCCGGCTGAATGGGCCAAAGAGGCGCAAAGCCTCGGCATGGCCGCACGCCGGCAATGGACCCGTCTGCGCAAAACCCTGACCGGCCTGGGCGCGACCATCGAGCTCGTGCCGCCGGCCGAAGGCCTGCCCGACCTCGTCTTCACCGCGAATGCCGCCGTGGTGATGGACGGCATCGCCCTGGTTGCGAATTTCCACCATCCCGAGCGTCAGCCCGAGGAAGCGCACTATGAGCGCAGCTTCCGCGAGCTCTGGGCGCGCGGGATCATCCGCGGCGTCCGCTCCATGCCCGAGGGCGTGACCCTCGAAGGCGCGGGCGATTGCGTTTGGGACAGCGCGCGTCAGATGTTCTGGACCGGCTATGGCCCGCGCTCCGACAAGGACGCCGCCCGCGTCGTGAGCGAGACTTTCGCCGTCGAGGCCAAGCCGCTCGAGCTCGTGAATCCGCGTTTCTATCACATGGACACGGCCTTGGCGCCGCTCGCCCGCGGCGAGGTGATGTATATCCCCTCGGCCTTCAATGAGGACGGTCTGCGCGCGATCCACGAACGCGTCGCGCCGGAACAGCGCATCGAGCTGAGCGACAAGGACGCCGCCGTGTTCGTGGCGAACGCCGTCAAGATCGGCGACGACATCGTGATGTCGTCGTGCAGCACCGCGTTGCGCCACCGGCTGGAAGGGGCCGGCTATCGCGTCCATCCGAGCAATCTGAGCGCCTATCACCGCAGCGGCGGCTCGGCCTTCTGCCTGACCCTGCGGCTCGACCAGCGTACGGAGGCGGGAACCGCGGCCCTGCGTTGGGTGTCATAGAAATACGGAATGGGAGGCTGGAGCGGCGCGAGACCCTGGAATCTCGCGCCGCTTTTTCATTGCTGGCCGTTCTTTATTTCTGAAAGGCCGGGATCACTTCCGAAGCAAAGAGCCGCAGCGAGCGCGCCGCGTCATCGGGCTGCATGTTGCCGAACATGAACGAGCCGATGAAATAATTGATGCCGAGCTCGTCGATCTGGCGAGCGATCTCCTCGCGCACGGTCTTCGGCGAGCCGTAGACGATATTGCGCTGCTTGATCGCGTCTTCGAACGTCTCCGGGGTCGAGCGGGTGAAGCCCGGATATTCCTTATTCTCGCGGCGCAGCTTGGTCAGGCTGTTGTGGTGTTGCTCGCGGAAGATCGCGCCGCGCCGCCGCGCCTCGTCATCGCTATCGGCGACGAAGATCTGACGATGCACGCCGATCGCGACGCCGTCGGGGAATTCCGGCTTCGGTGTCGGAACCGATTTGGCCTTCGCAAGTCCTTCCTTGAAGCCGGCGATATTCGTCCGCGCGGTCTCAACCGAACCGAGCGTCGCGAAGTGATAGCCCCTCTCGCCCGCCCAGCGCGAGCTTTCGGCGTTCGACGCCGCATACCACACCGGCGGATGTGGCAGCTGCATCGGCTTCAGCTCCATCGGCACGTCCCGGTAGGTGAAATATTTACCGGCGTAATTCAGCCGCTCATGCGTAAGCCCTTCGAGGACGGCGGACAACGCATCCTGGAAGATGGCGCGCGAATCGTCGTAGCTGACATTGTGATAATTGAGCTCGAACGGCGAGACGCCACGGCCGACCCCGAATTCGAACCGGCCATGCGAGAGATGATCGAGAAGCGCGACCTCCTCGATAAGGCGTAGCGGCGAATAGAGGGTCAACAAATAAACCAGCGGCCCCAACCGGATGCGCTTCGTCGCCCGCGCCGCCGCCGCAAGGAAGAGACCCGGCACCGGCACCATGTTGATCGGCGAGGCGTGATGCTCGGCGACGTGATAGCAGTAAAAGCCGAGTTCCTCGGCGAGCGCGACATAGCGAATACGCTCATCGAGCTGCTGCGCCAGCGGCCGGTCGTTACGGTCGACGTGATCGAAAATCCCGAATTGCAAAGTTAGGGTCCTATCCTTTTTAACGCCTCCCGCGGACTTGTTCCGCGGGTCCATGGTATCAAGCCAATTTCTCGTATAAGTCCTCCCAATCGGGATTCTGCGCTTTGATGACATTGATCTTCCAGGCACGCGGCCAATGCTTCATCGTCTTCTCGCGCTGGATCGCCGTTTGGATGTCCTCATATTTCTCGATGAAGACGAGGCGCTTTAGCCCGTGTCGCTTCGTAAAGCCTTCGATCGCGCCTTCGCGGTGCTCAAAGGCGCGACGCGCGATGTCGCTTGTGGCGCCGATATAGAGAGTGCCACGCGGCTTGTTGGTCATGATGTAAACCCAACCGCCTTGCGCCATTCCTTCCCCCCAATGGGCCCGCGGGACAAGCCCGCGGGAAGCAAGGTTTTAATTTAGCGACAAGGTTAGCGTTTCACCATCGATCGCCAGCTTCGTCCCGTACCGTTCCGACAGCCGCTTCACGCGATCGAGGATCGTCGCCGCCGTCTTTCCTTCCGCCAGCATCGGGCGGCCGCGTTGGGCGCGGGGTGTGCCGTGGCCGAGGTCAAGCGGATGGAGCACAAGCTGCGCCAGCTTGCCTCCGCGGAAATCGCAGGCGGCGGCGAGCCCGTGCCAATATTCCGCCGAGGCGGGAAAACCGCGCGTTTCGTTGCCGGTGCGCGCATCGAGGAAGTCGGTCGGGGTTGCTTTCTCGTCGAGGCCGAAGCGCTGATAGGATTCGGCGGGAAAGACCGGCACGTTGTCGTTCTGGAAAATGAAATTGCCGAGGCTGTAGAGGATCGGCCGGTCCTTATAGATTTCGACGCCGAGCGTCAGATGCGGCCCATGGCACACGATGACATCGGCGCCGGCATCGATCGCCGCATGCGCGGCATCGGTGACGAAAGAAGCCGCCTCTTCCATCCCGACATTGGTTTTGGCGGTGAGCGCGCCGCCCGGCCCGTATTCGTGATTGTGCAGCGAGAAGATCACGAAATCAGCCTGACGCTTGGCCTCGCGGATCCAGCGCAGGTTTCCGTCGAGATCGCTCTGCTTTGCCTTCATCGCGACCGCGAAGCCTTTGCCGCGCACGAACCGCGATCCGAGGAAGGTCAGCACGTCGGCGCTGTCTTCCGGCGCTTCAGTGGCACTGAAGAACATCGCGCGCTGGCGATCGCGCGCCTGCACCATGCCGAGTCCTTCGCTCGCTTTCGCCAGCGCCGCGAAGGTCGTGTCGTCGACCGTGTAGCTGATTGTGAAATCGAGCGGGTTCACACCCGGCCGGCCCAGCGCATCCGGCCGCTGATCGGCGGCGCGCTGCCAATGCGGATAGAAAGTCGTCGCCGCGATCAGCGCGACGCGGCCGGCGGCGGTGTCGAGATAGGCGGGCTTGCGCGCCTCGGCAAGATTGGCGCCGGCGCCGGCGTGTGGAATTCCCGCGCGGCGCAGATGCGCCAGCATCGCCATCATCCCGTCGTCGCCGTAATCCGTCGCGTGATTGTTGGCGCAGGAGAGCAGCTTCAACCCCATCCATTCCAGTTCGGCCAGCAGCGCCGGCGGCGTCGACATCGGCGTGCCTTGTGTCAGGCTGGGCGTGCCTTCCTGCAGCTCGCGTACCGTCGTCTCAAGATTGGCGAAGGCCGCGTCGGCGCCGCGGACGAGATCGAGGAGCGCCAAATAGCGCGGCTCGTCGAAGGGCTTAAGGCTGCGCGCCGGCATGGCATCGCCCGCCAGCAGCAGCTTTATCGTTCGTTCCTCCGCACGGTAGGTCATGGACACCCCCCCCTTTTTCGTTGAGAACCAGTCTAATATGATCGCGACAACGAAGAAATGCGGCCGCAGGAAGCGAGGGTGGTCATGGCACGCAAGATCGTCGATCTATCCATGCATCTCGAGAACGATGTGCCGTCCGATCCGCCCGGCTACGAGCCGCGCATCGAATACTTCACGCATCGCGACACGGCGAAGGACGTCGTGAAGTTTTTCCCCGGTCTCCAGGAGCAAGACCTGCCGGAAGGCGAAGGTTGGGCGATCGAATGGATCCGCCTGATGACGCATAACGGCACGCATCTCGACGCACCCTATCATTTCCATTCGACGATGAACAAAGGCGAGCGCGCCATCGCGATCGACGAAGTGCCGCTCGATTGGTGCATGCAGCCGGGGGTGAAGCTCGACTTCCGCCACCTGCCGGACGGATACGTCGTGCAGCGGAAAGATGTCGAGGCCGAACTGACGCGCATCGGCCACACGTTGAAGCCGCTGGAGATCGTCGTCGTCAACACCCGGGCCGGCAAAGCCTACGGCCAGCGCGATTACGTCGCCGCCGGCTGCGGCATGGGGCGTGAGGCGACGCTCTATTTGCTGGAGCGCGGCGTGCGGCTGACCGGTACCGACGCCTGGAGCTGGGATGCGCCTTTCGTGCATACGAAAGACAAATATGCCTCGACGCAAGATGCCGGGCTGATCTGGGAAGGCCACAAGGCCGGACGCGATATCGGCTACTGCCATCTCGAGAAGCTGCACAATCTCGAAGCGCTGCCGGCGGACGGCTATACCATCGCCTGCTTCCCGGTGAAGATCCGCGGCGCCTCCGCCGGCTGGACACGCGCCGTCGCGATCTTCGATCAGTGACGAAGCCGCGCATCCTCATCATCGGCGCCGGCATCGGCGGCCTCACCGCCGCGCTCGCTCTGCTGCAGCGCGGCTACCCGGTTGAGGTCTTCGATCAGGCGGCGGGGCTCAGCGAACTCGGCGCCGGCATTCAAGTCGCGGCGAACGGCTCGCGCGTGCTGCGCGAACTCGGTCTCGGCGAGGCGCTCGAGCGCATCGGCATCGCCGCCGGCAAGGTCGATCTGCGCGTCTGGAACAGCGACGAGCGCTGGCGGATGCAGGACCACGGCACCGCCGTCGCGAAATACGGTTCGCCCCATTACACAATGCACCGCGCCGATCTGCAGGAGATGCTGCGCCAGGCGGTGCTGCGCGCCGATCCGCGCGCGATCAAGCTCGGTATGCGCTGTGTCGGCTTCGAGGCGTCGGCCGGTAGCGTCACCGCTGATTTCGAGAATGGCGAGCGCGCCCAAGGCGACGCGCTGATCGGTGCGGACGGCATCCACTCCGTCGTGCGCCAGACGCTCTTCGGCGGCGACAAGGCCGACTTCACCGGCTTCATGGCGTGGCGTGGCCTCTGCCCGAAAGAGAAACTGCCGCCGGCGCTGATGCGGCATGGCGGCTGGATCGCGCCCGCCTCGCACATCATGCATTACCCGGTGCGCAAAGGCGCGATGCTGAATGTTATCGCCGTTGTCGAACGCGATGATTGGCAGAAAGAGTCATGGTACGACCGCGGCACGCATGACGAATGGATTGCCGACTTCCCCGGCTGGCACGAAGATGCGCGCGCGATGATCGCCTCGACCGCCGAGCCGTTCAAATGGGCGCTGATGGTGCATTGGCCGCTCGAGCGTTGGAGCGTCGGCAACGCGACGTTGCTCGGCGATGCGTGTCATTCGACCTTGCCCTTCCTGGCCCAAGGCGGATCGATGTCGATCGAGGATGGCTACGTGCTGGCGCGCTGTCTCGACGAAGTCGACGACATCGAGACCGCGCTCAAACGCTACGAAGCCGCGCGGCTCGAGCGCACGAAGCATATCGTCCTCGCCGCGGTCGAACAGAAAAACCGCTTGCACGGTGACGCCCTCAAGAATGCCGGCACCGCCAAACAGCATGTCGACGAGAAATTCAGTGCCGAGCGTATGGCCGCGCTCTATGACGGCATCTACGGCTACGATGCGATAACCGTCGCGATCTAGGGATTCAGGCCGGCTCTTTCGATCCTTCAGCGTGCAACGCGAGAATCTTCCGTACCAACTCGGGCTTGCGTTGGCGGGCGATGCCGCATTCGGTAGCGATACCGAAATTCTTCGCGTAGCGCGATGCAGCCGCGGCGCGCTTCTTCAGACCCTCGACACCGTCTTCGGGATGCACGATGCCGAGATAAAGCTCGGTCGCCGGCGCCAGCTCCAACCCGGCCAGCGGTTTGAAATAGCCATCGTCGCTACGCCCGAGCGGCACCGGCATGTGAATCCAGGCGATCGGATGCTTGATCGATTGCGCCAGCGAATTGGCCAGCTCGACCAGCTTCGTCGCATCGACCGGATCGACGAAATGCTTGGCGTCGAGATCGCCGTAGCAAAGATGGAAGCCGAGCTCGACATGGCGCGGCACCGCATCGCCCAAGCGCGTCAGCCGCGCCATGATATCGGCGGGCGACGTGCCCTGCTTCGGATAGCGCGCCGCGAGTTGCCCGTCCCAGATCACCATCTCGATGCACACGTCCCATTGGATCGCCAGATCCTGATGCGGGATGGCGGCGCAGATGCGAGCGACCTCGGCGAGCATCGCTTTCTCATACGCCGGCTCGATCGCGGCGAGATCGTTCGTCATGCAGAACGGCACGATCACCGCCATCGGGGTCGGCAGGGCGACCTGAAAACGCGTGCCCGGCGCCAGCTCGCCGCGGGTGCGGGCGGCCAGGAAATCCTGATAGGAGGCGCGTGCCTCGCGGGCATAGCCGAGCTCGCCGAAATGAATGTCTTCGGTTTTGACACCCTCGGCGAGGCGAAGCTTTGGAAACATGCCGGCTTGACCCAGCGCGACCGGGTCGATCTGCAGATAGGCATTTGCCCGCAACAAGGGATATTGCCAGCTGATCCACAGCCGCCGCCCGCCCGGCTCGCCGTCGGGACAGCGTTTCAGCCGCTTGCCGAGCAACGTGCCGGCGGTATGAAACACCTCCTCGACGGTATCGAGCGCGATGCTGCCGACGAGATGAACATGGTCGGGAATTTGCTCTGCCATGGACGCTTCCGATCCCTTATGCCGGCGAACGCGCGGCTTTGCGTTAATCATACGCTTCCGGTGGCCGCGAAGCGACATTGCCCTTCGCCGCCCACGCCGCGATGGCGTGGCTTTTCGGGCGTGGGCATTCTGGATTTGGGGGCCGCCGGCGTGGTAGGAACTCACAGGTTACATGACAACAATCGAGCACCCATGCCGACGATCACACACGCCGAAGCCATCGCCCGCGCCAAAAAGGTCGGCGAGGTTTGCAAGGCCAACGCCGTCGCCACCGAGAAGCTGCGCCATTTGCCGCCCGAGAACGTGCAGGCGATGGTCGACTCCGATCTGATCGGGCTCATCATCCCGAAGGATCGCGGCGGCTACGGCATCGATAGTTGGATGGATGTCGCCGACGTGGTCACCGAGGTCGGCCGGCATTGCGGCTCCAGCGGGTGGTGCTTCGATCTGTTGATCCAGCATCACTGGGTGTTCGGCATCTTTCCGCCCGAGTGCCAGGATTACGTCTATAAGCAGCACGCGCGGCCGAAGATCGGCACGTCGTTCATGCCGGGCGCCAAGGTGACGCGCGCCCCTGGCGGCTTCAATGTCAGCGGCGAATGGAGCTTCTCGTCCGGCATCGATCATTCAGACTGGGCGATCCTCGGCGGCGTGGTCCCGCCGGCCGATGGCGCGGGCGCCCCGGATGTCCGCTTCTTCCTGTTCGGGCCCGGCGAATTCAAGGTGAAGGACAATTGGTATGCCGTCGGCCTCAAAGGCTCGGGCAGCAACAATGTCGTCGTGAACGACGTATTCGTGCGCGAGGAATTCACCGTGCGCGCCGCCGATTTCGCGGCCGGCACCGGCCCCGGCACAAAAACCAACACCGGCGTGATGTTCCGCGAGCCGGGCTATGTCGCTTTCCCGTTCGGGATTTTCTGCCCGCTGATCGCGATCGCGCGCGGCGCGCTCGATTATTTCACCGATTTCGCCAAGACCCGCGCTCAGTCGCAGGCGCGCGATCCGATGCTGCAGTTGCTGAACACGCAGCACGTGATCGGCGAGGCCACCGCGGAGATCGATGCCGCTTATCTCCTCGCCAAAGACAATGACGAGAAGCTGCGCAACGGCTTGCCGAACAAGGAAGCCGATATGCAGGCGATCAAACGCAACTTCACCCTCGCCTCGCGTCTCGCGATTCGCGGCGTCGATCGCCTGTTCGAGGCGTCGGGTGCGCGCGGCGTGATGGATGGCAATCCGATCCAGCGCTTCTGGCGCGACGTTCACGCCGCCGGCAATCACGTCGCCTGGGGCGTCGATACGGCCTATGTTAACGCCGGCGCTTTCGCGATGGGGATGGCGCCTGTTGGGGCGCAGGGCATTACGGCCCCAAAGGGCGGGCATTGATGGTAACGACGAAGTCTCCGCCGCCGACACGCGAGCGCATCGCGGTCGAAGAAGGCTTTATGATCCCCGAGGTTGCGGCCGCGGCGCGCGCCCTCGATGAAAAGAACGGCCTCGCCGGACCGGTCACCGAAACGCGCAAAGCGATGGCGCGCGACCTCCTCGATCTCGGCGAAGGCCGGATCAAGGCGATGGACGAGGACGGCATCACGAAGCAGCTTATCGTCATCGGCTCGCCCGGCGTACAGGCCTTCGATCCGATGCAAGGCTATGAGCTCTCGAAGCTAGTGAACGATCGGCTCGCGCAAGCGTGCCGCACATATCCGACGCGATTTGCGGGTCTTGCCGCGGTCGCGCCGCAAGCGCCCGAGAATGCCGGCCGCGAGCTTGAGCGCGCGGTGAAGAGCCTCGGCCTCAAAGGCGCGCATATCAATTCGCATACCCACGGCGAATATCTCGACGACAAGAAATTCTGGCCGATCTTCGAGGCCGCCGTCGCGCTCGACGTGCCGATCTATGTCCATCCGCGCGAACCGAGCCCATCGATGGCGAAGCCGCTATCGATGCCCGGCTTTCGCGTCGCCTGGGGCTACGCGGTCGAGACCGGCACGCACATCATGCGGCTGATGGCGGGCGGCGTCTTCGACCGCTTCCCGAGCCTCAAGATCGTCATCGGCCATATGGGCGAGAACATCCCCTTCAGCCTCGAGCGCATCGACAACCGCTATCTCTGGGAAATCGAAATGGCCGGGTTGCAGAAGCCGATGAAACGGCTGCCGAGCGAATATTTCCGCGACAATATCATCGTCACGACCAGCGGCATGAATTTCCGTCTGCCGATCATGATGACGATCGAGGCGCTGGGTATCGACAATTTGCTCTTCGCAGCCGACTGGCCGTTCGAGATCGTGCGCCCCGCCGTGGACACCGTCGACGCGCTGCCGATCTCGGACGCCGATAAGGACAAGCTCTATCACGTGAACGCGAAACGCGTGTTCAAGCTGTAGCACGATCGCCCGATTCGTCACCCTCGCGAAAGCGGGGGTCCACAACCACACACTGGATGCCCGCTTTCGCGGGCATGACGCTAATAAAAAGGGCAAAAAAGGGGGAGACCAAGCCGCGTGAACTTCTGGATCGTCAACACGCTCAACGGCTTGTCGCTGGCGATGATCCTGTTCTTGCTCGCGGCCGGCCTCACGCTGATCTTCGGCCTCATGCGCATCATCAACATGGCGCACGGCTCGTTCTATCTCCTCGGCGGCTATATCGCGATCAGCGCCATCCGCCTGACCGGCGATTTCGGTACCGGCGCACTGCTGGCCGTGCTCGCGATCGCAGTAACCGGAATCATCGTGCAGCGGCTCTTTCTCGCGCGACTTTATAAGCAGGAAATGCCGCAGGCGCTGCTGACGCTCGGCCTGCTCTTCATCGTCGCCGATTTCGCCTTCTTCACCTGGGGTGGTGATCCGCTGCTGGTGCCCGAACCGAAGCTGCTGCAAGGCGGCGTGCATCTCCTCGGCGGCGTCTATCCGCTCTATCGCCTGTTCCTCATCGGCTGGGGGCTCGCGACCGCGATCTTCCTCTGGGCCTTCCTCGAGCGCACCAAGATCGGCGCGATCGTGCGCGCCGGCATGGACGACGAAGAGATGGTGCGCGGTCTCGGCATCAACATGCCGCTGGTCTTTACCGCGATCTTCGCGCTGGGCGCTGCGCTGGCGGCACTCGGCGGCGTGCTGGGCGGACCTCTCCTCGGCATGTTCCCCGGCGCCGATTTCGAGGTCGCGCTGCTTGCCTTCGTCGTCGTCACCGTCGGCGGACTCGGCAGCATCCGCGGCGCTTTCCTCGGCAGCCTGCTCGTCGGTCTCGTCGACAATTTCGGCAATGTCTGGTTTCCGCAGTTGTCGCTTTTCACGATCTTCGTGCCGATGGTGATCGTGCTGGCGCTGCGCCCGACCGGCTTGATGGGCCGCGTTTAGCGCATGAGCGAGAAGCGCTGGGGTCTCTGGGGCGCCATCGCCTTCGTCCTGATCGCCGCGGCGCTCGGCGGGGTGATCCCGTCTTACGACACCGGCCTCCTCACCCAGATGCTGATTTACGGCATCTTCGCGATGAGCCTCGATGTGCTGCATGGCTATACCGGCATGCCGTCGCTTGGCCATGCCGCCTATTTCGGCCTCGCCGCCTATGTCACGGCGATCTGCACGATGGCTCTCGGCTGGGGTTTTGCCGCGGCTGCCGGCGCCGGCATCGCCGCGAGCGCGGTCGCCGCTGCGCTTTTCCATCTCCTCGCGCTGCGCACCTCCCACTCCTATTATCTGATGATCACCCTCGCCTTCTCGCAGGTGCTGTGGAGTCTGGCGGTGAGCTGGACCGATGTCACCGGCGGCGACAACGGGATACCGGGAATTTCGCGCCCGCATATCGGCGCGTGGTCGCTCGGCTCCACCAACGCCTATTTCTATTTCGTGCTCGTGATCTTCGCGATCGTCGCGGCAATGCTCTATGTTTTCGTCAGCTCGCCGTTCGGCTACGCGCTGCGCGGCATTCGCGACAACGAGATGCGCATGCGCGCGCTCGGCTATCACGTCTGGGCCTATAAATACCTCGCCGCGATCGTGTCCGCCGCTTTTGCCGGCGTGGCGGGCGAACTCTTCATGTTCCTCAATAATTTCGTGTCGCCCTCGGCGCTCAGCGTCACCGTCTCGGCGCAGGTGCTGATGATGATCCTCGTCGGCGCCGCCGGCACGCTGTTCGGGCCGGTGCTCGGCGCCATTGTTTTCGTCATGCTGCAATACGTGCTCAGCACCTATACCGATCGCTGGCTCTTCGTCATCGGCGTGATCTACGTGCTGCTGGCGCTTTATGCGCCGCAGGGTGCGCTGATCTATCTGCGCGACAAGCTCAGCGCGCGACGGCGGCGGGCCGCCGGATGACGACCGCGCTCGAGATCCGCAACCTGTCGCGCAATTTCGGCGGCGTACGCGCCATCGCCGATGTGTCGCTGTCGCTCGAGGCGGGCGAGCGGCGCGCGATCATCGGCACCAACGGCGCCGGCAAGACCACGCTGTTCAATGTGGTGAACGGCCAGATTGCACCGTCGAGCGGCGCGATCTTCTTGTTCGGCGAGAATGTGACGCGCATGCCGCTGCATCGCCGCGCCACGCTCGGCCTCGCGCGCACCTTCCAGATCACCAGCCTCTTCCGCAACCTCACCGTGATCGACAACATGATCATCGCGGTGCAGGCGCTGACACAAGCGCATTTCGTCTTCTGGCGGCGGCTGGCGCGGTATCGCGAGGTGCTCGACCGCGCCGAGGCCCTCTTGGAGAAATGGCAGCTCAGCCAATTCCGCCATGAGGTGGTCCGTAATCTATCCTACGGTACCCAGCGCCAGCTCGAGATCGTGATGGCCCTCGCCGGTAATCCGCGGCTGTTGCTGCTCGATGAGCCGATGGCAGGCCTCTCGGCGGCGGAGACGCATCTCGCCACCGACATCATTCTCGATCTCGATCGCGGCATCACGGTGCTGCTGATCGAGCATGATCTCGCCGCGGCCTTCAAGATCGCCGACAAGATCACGGCGATGGATCAGGGCCGCATCGTCGCCGAAGGCACGCCCGAGGAGATCCGCCAGGAGGCGAGTCTGCAAAAGATCTACGCGCGCGGCGGGGTCCGGCCGTGAGCGAAACGCCGATGCTCGCGATCGAGGACATCCATACGTATTACGGCGACAGCTACGTGCTGCAAGGCGTCTCGCTGAGTGTCGAGCAGGGCCGCGTCGCCGCCGTGCTCGGCCGCAACGGCGTCGGCAAGACAACCTTGATCCGCAGCATCATCGCCTTCACGCCGCCGCGCCGCGGGCACGTGGTCTTCAACGGCAAGAATGTGACGCACTGGCCGTCCTATCGCATCGGCCAGGCCGGCATGGGGCTGGTCCCGCAAGGCCGCCGCATTTTCCCTTCGCTCAGCGTGCGCGAGAATCTCGAGATCGCCGCGCGCGGCGCCGCGGGCCCGGCCGCATGGACGATCGACAGCGCGCTCGCGCTTTTCCCGGCCCTCAGCAGGCGGCTGCGCAACGGCGCGGGCACGCTCTCCGGCGGCGAGCAGCAAATGCTGGCGGTGGCGCGAGCCCTTGTCGGCAATGCCCGCCTCATCCTGATGGACGAGCCGACCGAAGGCCTCTCGCCGCAGATCGTCGGCGAATTGAAGCAACTCGTGCAAAAGCTGCGCGACAGCGGCCTCGCGATCCTGCTGGTGGAGCAAAATATCGAATTCGCGCTCGACGTTGCCGACAGCGTCTCGGTCATGGACAAGGGCAAAATCGTCTGGCACGGCCTGCCGCGCGACCTCGCCGCCGATGAAGGCGTGCAAAAGACCTATCTCGGGCTCTAGTTGCGGGCGGAAGCGCGCGGACGGATAATCCCATCGCAAATCAAAGAACCCGCCGGAGGCCGCCGCATGTCGTTCGCCAAGCTCAATCACCTCGCCATCGTTAGCGAGAATTTCGCGCTGAGCTCACGCTTCTACGAAGCCTATTTCGGGATGAAACAGGCGAAGGGCTACCGCGCCGAGGGCGCGGCCGTGATCGGCGACGGTTATGTCGGCATGAACGTCAATCCGCGCGTGCCCGGCCGCGGCGGCCGCCTCGAGCATTTCGGCTTCGAGGTCGTCGACGCGCAAAAGGCGCTCGACCGGCTGAAGAAATACACCGAGGTCGATTGGCTGAAGCGTCCGTCCAATCGCCCGTACGCCGGCATTTCGGCGCATGATCCGGACGGCAACGTGTTCGACATCTCGCAAGCCGAGATGGAAAACCGCACGGACGTCTATGCCGAGCAGGATGGCGGAAAAATCCATCCGCGCCACATCAGCCATTTCGGCCTGCGCACGATGAACCCCGACCGCATGGCCGAATTCTATCGCGACATCTTCGAGCTCGAACTGCGCAACAAGCAGGCCGGCGATCCGAACCACTATCTGACCGACGGCCACATGACCATGGTCATCATGCCGTGGAAGATCAAAGATTACGACGCGACCGGCATCATGCCGCCCTCGCTCGACCATATGGGCTTCAAGGTCGAAAGCCTCGCCAAGTTCAAAGAGGATGTGGAGCGAATCAGCAGCCGCAATCCGTACCTCGCGCCCTTCCCGCTCGACTACAACCCGGAAGCCCGCGCGCGCAAAGCGCTCTTCGAGCGCAGCTGTCCGCTCTGCCAGTATCACTTCTGCGATTTCGAAGCGGTGATGCTCGGCGCCAGCGAGGGCTGACAAACTTTCCCTCTCCGCGCCCTGCGGGGGAGAGGGCGGGGCCCATCGCGCTAGCGATGGGAGGGTGAGGTTCGCCGCAACGGGCGTGATCTCATCTGAAACTTCACCCACCTCACCCTACCTCTCCGCCCTCAAGGGCTGAGAGGGAATAGTTATGGCGACTACTCCGCCGCTACCTTCTGCGGATTCTGCACGGTCGTGCGACGCATGTCGCGGCGGTAGCGCGTGTCGTCGAAGGGCCGGCCGCGATGCATGGTACAGCGATTGTCCCAGATCACCAGCTCGCCGGCCGACCAGCGGTGCGCGTAGACGAAGCGGTCCTGGATCGCGAATTTGGTAAGCTGATCGATGAGGGCGCGGCCTTGCTCGTCGGAGAGGCCGATGACGCGCTCGATATGCGAGGCGAGGACCAGCGATTTGCGGCCGGTGCGCGCATGGGTGCGAACCAGCGGCTGCGCCGTCCCCGGCATCGCGGCGCGCTCGTCGGCGCGGATGTCCTCGGGCTTCGCACCGGCGAGAACGCGCGAATGCCAGATCGAATGCTCGCAGCGCAGCCCTTCGATCTGGATTTTCACGGCATCGGGCAGCGCATCGTAGGCGGCGCGCATATCGGCGAATTCGGTATCGCCGCCTTCGGGCGGTACTTCGCGCGCCGAGAGCAGCGAATAGGTCGTGTCGGCCGGGATAAACGAGCGGTCGGTGTGCCAGAGCCGATCGCCCTCGCGCAGCACGCGGCGGCGATCGTCATTGGCAAGAATGTCGTCGCCCTCGTTGAGATTGGAAATATCGTAAAGCTCGCGCCGCAACCGGGCCGCCACACCTTGGCCGCGGCCGTAATTGATCGCGTAAGAAAGCTGGCCCAGCTTGGCGCTGAAATCGATCTGCTGATCGTCATCGAGGAATTGCCCTCGAATGACGCATACGGCGAAGCGATCCATCGCCTTCTCGATCGCCTCGATCGCGCCGCGGTCGAGATCGGTCTTGAGATCGACACCGATAATCTCGCCGAAAAAAGTCGCGTCCTTGGGATTGATGGCTCGCGCAGAGATCGTCATGACCCGCTCCAGGGAATCTCTTTCAATCCTAACGCTTCGCGGCCGAGACGGATGCCGCCGCTCTCGCCGACGACGACCATGTCGCCGATCTGCGCCGTCGGCACGCCCTTTTTGGCGACGCGCGGCTTCAAGACGAAGGCCATGCCGGTTTCGAGCTTGAAATCGCCGTGCCTGGCGATGTCGTCGGGGCTCAGTACCGTCGGATATTCGTCGCCAAGGCCGCGCGCATGCATCAGCGGGTAGGCGCTTTTGCAAACGCCGCCGCCGTGCCGCGCCACCGCCGCGTCATAGACGGCGAGCACGCTGCCAAGCGTCGCCCCGGCCTTCATGCCGGGAAGCACGTCGTTGAATACCGCGACGGTGATCGCCATGAGCTCGCGGAAATCGCTGCGCGCCGCGCCCAGCACCACCGGCCGAATGATCTGCCCGGAATAGCCGGCATAGCGGCCTTCGACCTCGCCTGTGATGACATCCCCCGTCACCAGCGGGCGCAGCGTCGGCACGAACATGCCGTGCGCCGCGGGACCGGCGCCGATGATCATCATCGCCGGCAGGTCGCCGCCTTCGACGATCAATCGATGCGTCATATGCGCAAAGGCGGTGCGCTCGGTATCCCCGGGCTTGAGATCGGCAAGCGTGCCCACCATCGCCTCCGCCATTTCGGTCGAGCGGCGCAGCAGATCGATCTCTTCCGCGCTTTTGACCTGGCGCACGCGGCTCATCAGCTCGGTCGCGTCGGCGATTGCGGCATGTGGAAATGCCGCTTTGATGCCTTCGACCGTCGCGTAAGGGATGATGCCGTCGGGCGTGCGCGTCAGACCCGATAAGCCGGCGATGCCTATGCGGCCGGTCGTCAGCTTCAACTCGTCGAGCCGTTGCTCGATATTCTTCAGCCAGAGATTGCGGCCGTCGCGCACATCGGCGACCCAGCCCTGCGCCGCAAGCCAGAACGCGCTGCGGTTGAAGACATAGGCGGTAACTTCGCCGTCGCGCGGGAAGATGGTCAGGGTCTCGGTGCCGAAGCCGCCGATGGTGGTGAGATAGCGGGAATCCGCCATCGTCTGTTCCCAGCGCGCCGTGCTCGCCGGACAGATCAGTACATCGAGGTTCTCGGCCGCCATCGCCGCGCGCACGGCGGCGTAGCGGCGGTCGCGCTCCGCCAGCGAGAGCCGCGGGATCGCAAGCGGTTCGCTATTCATGGATTCGCGCCTAGCTCAGTGGGGCGCGCCGGCCGGCTTGGCGCTGTGCCAGGCATGCGGCTTGACGACCTTCGGCGTCAACTCGAAGCGGCTGTCATAAGCATGCTTGCTCACATCCGCGCGTACTTGCCACGGGATGCGGCTATAGGCGACGAAGCGCAGGAAGCCGGGATCGCACAGCACGCTATGCGCGATGCCGAGCGGCACCAGCGCGCAGGCGCCGGGCGGCGTCGCAACTTTCGCCTCGAGCTCCGACAGATTGTAGCCGTGGCCCGAGAACTGGAAGCCGAACTCGTCGCTTTGCAGCGCGCGGTGGAAGGCGAATTGCGCGCCGACAGTGTTATAGGTCTCGAGCGCGAAATTATCCGTGGCGATCAGTTTCGGGCCGGGGCCGCGCTGACCGGTGATCTCGGTGAAGCAATCGAAGGCGCGCAGCTTCCTGACCAGGCTTTCGGCCTTGTCGCGTTGCTTGCTGGTCGCGCCGACGAGGCTGCCATAGTCGCGTTCGACCACTGTCGCATCCTCGGGCGAGTGATCGCGCCACTGCACCATGCGTTCCTGGACACGATCCTTGGGCGCGGCGCCGCGGTCGGCGGGGATTTGCCAATCGGGACCGCCGCTGCGCCGGGCAGCGAATTCGGTAAAGCTGACCTCGTTCGACTCGTTCATCATCACCCGCACCGGCTCGTGCAGATGGAAATACCAGCGCAGCGAGTCCGCACTCCCGGTGCTGCGATGCGCGACGCCGTCGGGGACGAGCAACAGATCGCCCGGCGCGGTCTCGTAGATCCCGCATTCGGTCTCGACACTGCTCTTGCCGGCGAATTGGAAATAGAGCGCGTTGAAATCGAGATAGCGGGTGAAGGAGGGCTGCGCGCCGCACACGCTTTCGACGCCGATACGCTGGCTTTCATTCTCGAAGACGAGCTGTGATGCGTTCGGTTGTCCGAGAAGATCGAAAGGCCGGAACGTCGGCAGGAAGCGCTTCGACTTGCCCGAGCCCATCAGGCTCGCGCGCTTCCGAACCGACCAGGCGAGCATGGGCATCGGCTCGAAGCCGGGCCCGAACCAGTCGGTCATGAATTCGCGGACTTCGTCGTCTTTGATCGGCGCGGGCGGCGTGTGCCCAGGTGACGGTCGCGGGGCTTCGGCTTCGGCCATGCCTGCCTCCCCTCAGTCCGCCGACCAGACATGGGCGCCGGGGAATTTCTCCCAGACGCGCGGCTGCCAATTATCGTCCATCATGTCCATATCCGAGAAATACTCGGTATTGCCGCCGCACGGGCTGACGAAATTCCAATACGTGTTGGAGCCGACGATGTGGCGGCCGGGCTTGTTCTGCGGCTTCCAGCCTTGGCTCTTCATGTATTGGCCGCCGAGCATCACTTGATCGAAGTCCGACACTTCAAACGCGATATGGCCATAGCCGGCTTTGTCGCGGAAGCTGAACATGCCGAGATTATGGTGATCGAGCGAGCCGGCGGCGCGCAGGAAGTCGCCGAAATCGGCGCTGCGATCGGAGACGCGGAAACCCAGGCGGTCGACATAGAATTTCTGGCCCTCGGCCTCTTTGCCCCGCGTGACCCAATAAACGAGATGGCCGATGCGGATCGGCTTTACCCGTTCGCTGCCATCGAACGGACGGTTGAGGCGGTTCTTCGGCACCGGGGCCGGTACCGGCTTTTCATCGGCGACGCGGAAGCCGACCGCGAAGCCATGCGGATCGACCGTATGCAGCGAGCCGTCCGTGTCACGGCGAACGTTGCGATCACGGCTAAGCTCGGTCGCGATCTCATCGAGCGAGGCTTTGTTATCGACGCCCCAGATCGCCTCGCGCAAGGTCGAGCCCGCTTCGTTGGTCATCGGCAACGAGCCGTCGGCCGCAGACCGGACCTTGATCACTTGGCCCGAGGGCATGGTGAAATCGCCGCCTTTGTCGCTGCGCGCGATCGTCTCGAGGCCCCAATCGTCGAAATACTTCGTGCCGGCCGCGACATCTTCCGCGCCGAACACCAATTCCTCGACCCGCAGGATCTTCATCGTCGTCTCCTTCAGCCCCCGTCTATTCAACAGGTTAGCCGCACCCTGACGGTGCGGCCTCCATAAACCTATGCTACATCGCGGTTTTCGTGCCCGCTACTGCTCCCAGCAATTGCGAAGCATGGGACGCGCGCCTATCCTGCCACAATATAGATTTTGCGCCGACAATCGTTAGGGGAGCGAGACCATGGATCAGCCCGTCAGCACCACCCGTACCTGGAACCCGGACAAGTTCCGGCTCCGGCGCCTGGTCGAGCGCCTGGTCGACATGGACGAGATCGAGGTGCGCAACGAGCCGGTCGCGCTTTCGGAAATGAGCCCGATCATCGAGGGCACGAAGAAGGGCGTCCTCTTCAAGAAGGCCGGTCCCGAAGAACACGAAGTCGTGGGCGCGGTCAGCGCCTCGCGCGCGCGCCTCGCCGCCGCTTTCGGCGTGCCCGAGAACAAGATGCGCGAGGAGTTCCTGCGCCGGCAGGCCAATCCGCAAAAGACCTTCGTCGTGCCGACCAGCGAAGCCCCGGTGCAAGAGGTCGTGCTCACCGGCGATCAGATCGACATGTACAAGCTGCCCTTCCATGTGCAGCACGAATATGACGGCGGGCCCTACATCACGTCGGGCAACGACTTCATCATCGACCCCGTCAGCAAACGCAGCAATGTCGGCTGCCGCCGCTTGATGTTGCGCGGCAAGGACAAATGCGGCTTCAACGCGACCGCGCCGTCCGACCTACAGAACGTCTATCGTGCCTGCGTCGCGCGCGGCGAAAGGCTGCCGATGAGCTTCACCATCGGCGCGCATCCGCTCGACACCATGGCCGCCTCGCACCGCGGCATGCCCGGCCAGGACGAGATCAATCAGATCGCGACGTTCCGCGGCGAGCCGCTGGCGGTCGTCAAATGCCTGACCAACGACATCTATGTCCCGGCCGATGCCGAGATCGTCCTCGAAGGCTATGTCGACGAGCGCGGCTATATCGACAATGAAGGCCCCTACGGCGAATACATGGGTTATTACGGTCCGATGCATGGCGATCCGGTGTTCCATGTCACCGCGATCACGCGCCGCCGCGACGTGCTCTATCAAACGATCAAGCATGGCGTCGGCAAAAATCTTGGCTGGTGCGACGGCGCGCCGATGGGCGCGCTCGGCACCGAAGCGCGCGCCTGGCAGGTGCTGAAGCAGGCCGGCATCGATGTCGTCGACGTCTATTCGCCGCCCGGGCCCGGCGTGAACTGTCATTTGCGCGTCTCGATCCGCAAGCGCAGCAACGCCGATCCGCATGCCGCGATCGTCGCGACGCTCGGCATGCTGCGCACGACGAAGCATGTCTACGTCACCGACGACGACGTCGATATCCGCTCGAGCGAACAAATGGAATGGGCGATGTCAGGCCGCTTCCAGGGCTCGAAGGACATCTATGTCATGAAGGATATGCCCTTCATGCCGATGGATCCCTCGGCCGATAAGGCGATTAGCGACAAAGTAGGCTTCGACTGCACCTGGAACTATCCGCGCCCGACTGCCGTCACGGCGCGCGTACCGGAAGCCGCCAAGATCGAAGGGCCGGCGCGGTTCCAGACCGTACAACAGGCGCTCGAGACCGGCGCGATGCATTTCGCCAAGCTGATGTCGGTGCTCGGCAGCCGCGACGGCCGCGAGCTCGTGCGTCAGATCGAGACGCTGCGCGATGCCGGCCAGCTCGATCGCAACAGCGACGGCGAGTATTATCTTACCAAGAAATGATTCGTCGAACGCGGTCGCAAAACGAAAGGCCCCCGTTTTGGCGGGGGCCTTTTTTATGGCGCGATGTGGACGCCGTCACTGCTTCCAGTAAACGAAACCCATAGCGTTGCCGGTGCCGGCCATCGAGCGATAGCACGGCACGTAGTCGATGACGTTGGGTTCGTAGCCGAGATCGGCCATCGCGCCGGCGACCGGCACCCAGTTCTTCACTTCGGACGTGCCCGCCTGGAAGATCGCTTCGCCGAGCTTGGCGACGCCTTCGATCTTGCGGCTCTTGAGCGCGTCCATCACCGCGTTGTCGACTTCCTCGTCGATCACGAAATGCGTGAGCCCGCCGGAAGCAATCAGCGCGACGCGCGCATCGCTCTTCCAGGAGTCGATCGCCCGGAGCAGCGACTTGCCGAACGAATAGCACCGTTCGACGCTCGGCTGGTTTGGCGGGTAGAAGGTATTGAGCACCACCGGTACCGTCGGCACCGCCTTATCCGCCATGATGTTGCGGAAGACGAAGCCGAACGCATGCGGGATATGCTCGACCCCGTCCGGCAACCGCCCCATCGAGGTGATGTCGAACTGCTCGCTGATCGCCGTCTCGATGATGTGCTTGCCGAGATCGGGCAGGCCGGGATAGGTCGCGCCTTGGGGCGGGATATGGCCTGGGATCGCGATCGGGATGCCGGGCGGCATCTTGGCGATCTCTTCTTCGCGCGGGAAAGCGTTGGGGATGGTCTCGCCGCGATAGACGCTCATCGCCGGGATGAGGCCCTCGTCGAACATTTCCATCTGATCGTTGCCGACGATCACCGCGATATCGGGCTTCGCTTCGGCGAAGATATCGGCGAGCTTGCCGATGGCGCGGCGGCACGCGGCGTGGCGCTCGTTCCAGACAGGCTGCGTGATCTGTTTGTCGAGCCCCTCATTGGCGCGCATCGCCACGAGCTGATCGAAGGTATAGGCCTTGCCCTTATACCAGTGTTCGGGATTGCGCTTGTCGGCAGCGACGCGCTGCCCCCATTGGTCGGGGGGCGTCGACAACATGGGACCGTGCGAGGTCCCGATTCCGAGAACGATCTTGGCCATGGCTAGAGTCTCTCTCCTTTCGTGGCGGAGCGCTTACCCTTCCGCTTCATCATACCCGTATCGGCGAAATTCGTCTTGTGTCCAAAAGTCGACTGATAATCGCGTTGCGCCTCCTTGGTGAGGAAGCGTTTCTCGACGTCGAGAATCGCGCCATAGCCGAGGAGCCTCTTAACGTCGGGCGTGCCATGCGGGTTCGCGACCACCCGCTTGTGCCAATCCATCATCGCCTGGGCGCCGCGCTTCCTGAAATCACTCAGCACCTCCCAGGATGCCTGTAAACCGGCCGTTGCGGCGATCGTCGGATAGAGCACGATCCGCGCGCCGAGCTTATCGTATTCTTCCCAGCTCGGTGGTTCTTCCTTGCCGCCCCAGATCGCCAGCACCGGCCCGGGGATTTCCTTGCAAGCCTGCTTTACCTGCTCGCGCGTCTGAATCGAATTGAGCCAGACCAAATCCGCGCCGCCATCCTTCACATAGGCGATGCAACGCTTCAGCGTATCCTTGAAACTTGTCTTCTCGGCGCCGATGCCGTCGCAACGCGCGCAGATCGAGAATTCCGGGTCCAATGCGTCGCGCGCCGCCACCGCGGCGCGGATCTTGCCGACCGCTTCGTCGACCGAGATCAGCCGCCGGCCCGCCGCGGTGCCGGATTTCTTCGGCGCCTCCTGGTCTTCGATCTGCATCGCCGCGACGCCGGAGCGGATGATCTCCTGCACCGCGAAATGCACGTTGACCGCATTGCCGTAGCCGGTATCGGCGTCGACGAGGATCGGAATGTCGGCATGCGCAGCCATGTGGCGCGCGTGATCGACGAGATCGCGCAAGCCGATGATGCCGTTATCGGGCACGCCGTAGAGGAAGTGCGAAAGCTGCGAGCCCGGGAGAAAGAAGCATTCGAAGCCGGCCTCTTGCGCCAAGAGCGCATAAAGCGGGCTGAAGCCGCCTGGCATCGGCGTCATCTTCTTGCGCTTCAAGATCGCGCGAAATTTCCGGCGATTCTCACCGACCCGATCGCGCCCGTTCTTCGCCATTCCCTCCACCTCGAAAAAACATAAGAATTGATATATCGACAGCGTGGAATTTGCCGCGGTTCCTGTCAACTGAGCCCAAACGCGTTGTGTTGCGGTGCGAAGCCTGTACAATTCGCGCCATGAAAAAACTCACGTTGTTCCTGCTGCTTCTCCTCCTTTTGCCCATTCCCGCGCGCGCCGCCGAGAAGCTCACATTGCTGTTTTCGCCCACGACTGGGCTGACGCCGTCCTACATCGCCAAGGACCAGGGCATCTTCGAAAAGCACGGTCTCGACGTCGATCTCGTGCTGCTGACCAATCAGGGCGCCGTGATCCAGGCGCTGGTCGGCGGCTCGGCGCAGATCGTCACGCCATCGGCGCTCGCCGTGATCCAGGCCAGCGATCAAGGTATCGACACGGTGTTCGTCGGCTCGACCAGCATGTCGCCGTCGAAATCGCGCTCCGGCATCTTTGTGAAAAACGGCAGCAGCATCCATACAGCCAAAGATCTGATCGATAAGAAGATCGGCGTGCCGTCGCTCAACACGCTGATCCACGTCATCGCCCGGCGCTGGCTCGAGATCGAAGGCGTCGATTATCACCAGGTCAATTTCGCCGAGATCGGCTTTCAGCAGATGTATGACGCCCTCAACGGCGGCATCGTCGACGGCGTCAGCGCGATCGACCCCTATTACGGCAAGCTCGAGCAGATCGGCTATGTCGTCGGCAATCCCGATGAGAGCCTGCCGAAGAACACGCTGACCTCGGTCTATGCCTCGATGCGGGACTGGACCGACAGCCACAAGCAGACGGTCGCGGCTTTCCGCCAATCGCTGGAGGAGGCCATCGACTACATCAACACGCATGAGGCCGAGACCCGCGCCGCCATCGTCAAATACACGAAGCAGCCAACCGCCGTCGTCGCGGCGACGCCGCTGCCCGAGTTGCAGGTGACCGTCCACCCCGAGCAGGTCCAATTCTTCATCGACCTGGCCCGCCATCAGGGGCTCATCAAATCGAGCCCCGACGCCGCCAAGATGATCGCGCCCTAGCTTTACGCCTTCGGAAAGCCGCAGAGTTCGGCGGCGTTGTCGACGAAGATCATGTTGCGGGTTTTCTCGTCGGGCACCCAGGCGAGCATGATGTCGACGAGGTCGCCGTCATTGGGCATCGGCTTGAAATATTGCGGATGCGGCCAATCCGATCCCCAGACCAGCCGGTTCGGCGCATGCGCGACGAGCTTCTGAACGATCGGGTTGGTGTCGGCGAAGGGATATTTCTCGTCCGAAGAGAAACGTGGATTGAGCTTCAGCCAGCAGCGGCCGGTATCGAGGCATTTCAACAGGAATTTCATCGCCGGGCTATCGAGGCCCTTCTCGGTCTTGAGATAGCCGAGATGCTCGATGACGAAGCGTCCGGGCGACGCCAGTATCTTCTCGTTCCAGCTATCGTCATGGGTGAGGTAATTCGCCGCCCAGCCATGCTCGTGGATGCGATGGACCATGCGCGTATCGAGCTCGGCCCCGAAACGCCAGGCGAAACGCGCACCCACCACGCCGGCTCGAGTGAGGATCTCGAGCTCGCGATCGGTGATCCCCGACCACGGCGCGATCACGGCGCGCAGCCGGTCGGGGAAACGCGCCAGGCCGTGCAGCGCCAGCTCGTAATTATGGCCATACATCATCGACATGGTGAGAAGGCCGCGTGACAGGCCCATCGCCTCCTGCATAGCGAGCCAATCCTCGATCGTCGCATCCTCGAAATCGAGATGGCCGAAGACGTGGTTGGGCACGAACGGGAATTGCGATTGCGGCCCGAGGAAATGGAAATGCGTATCGCAAGCGCCGGGCGGCAGCTTCAATTTCGGCTTGCGATAGTTGCGGTCGAACGGCGGCGACGGCTTGCGGTCCACGGTGTAATCCCTCCCGTGCTTTGTCGGCCAGATTTTGTGGGCCCAGATACAGTCAGCCAAGTCTATGCCGGCTTGAGCGCGAGCGAAACGCCGATAGAGTGCAGGTAACAGACCAACATCGGGGAGAGACGACATGGCGCAATCGACATCGGGCAAAGACAAGACCGGCAAAGATAAGACCGGCACCGGCGTCGGCCGGCGCGCGCTTCTGAGCGGCGCGGCCGCCATCGGCGCGGCGGCGATCCTGCGTCCGGCCGACGCCGAGGCCGCAGCCCAGGCATCGTCCTCGGCCGGCTATGCGCATCTGCCGACCCGCGGCGAGTATCTCATCCGCGGCGCCTTCGTGTTGACGATGGACGACAAGCTGGGCGACATCGACGGCGGCGACATCCACGTGAAGAACGGCGCCATTGTCGCGGTCGGCAAGGCGCTCAAAGCGCCCAGCGCCAAGATCATCGACGGCAAGACGATGATCGCGATGCCGGGCCTCATCGACACGCATTGGCACATGTGGGGCACGGCGGCGCGCAACACCGCCGGCGATGATCCGAAGATGGGCTATTTCACCTTCGCCAAGGTCGTCGGCTCGATCTTCAAGCCCGAAGACAATGCGCGCGGCGTGCGGCTCGCCATCGCCGAGGCCATCAACAACGGCCTCACTACCGTCCATAACTGGTCGCACAACATCATGTCGCCCGCCTATGCCGATGCCGAGCTCGCGGTCCATCGCTCGATGGGACACCGTGCCCTCTTCGGCTACGGCTATGCCGGCATCCGTATCAAGGACCAGCCGGTCAATGTCGCCGACCTGCCGCGCGTCAACGACCGTTGGATCAAGGACAGCGAAGGCCTGTTGACGCTCGGCGTCTGCTCGCGCGGCCCCGAGAGCAACAACATGGACATCACCAAGATGGAATGGGAAGCCGCCCGTAAGATGGGGCTGCGCATCTCGACCCATGTCGGCACAACCATGGCGGCCGTGAAAGACCGAGCGGCGATCAAGCATCTGAACGAGGCCGGGCTACTCGGCCCCGACGTGATCCTCGTGCACGACACCAATACTCTCGACGAAGACACCGAGGCTGTCGCCAAGACCAAGACCGAGGTTAGCATCAGCCCCTACACCGAGCTCCGCACCGGCTTCGGCGTGACGCCCGTCGGCATGTACACGAAAGCCGGCGTGCCGCTCAGCCTGTCGATCGACACGACGGTGCTGAGCGGGAATTGCGATATGTTCGCGGTCATGAAGGCGGTCCTCAACCTCGCCGACGGCGAGGCGCAGAGCGAGTTCGCCATGCCGGCGCGCAAAGCGATCGAGTTTGCGACGATCGGCGGCGCGAGGGCCTTGGGCATCCTCGACCGCGTCGGCACGCTGACGCCGGGCAAGCGCGCGGACATCCTTCTGATCCGCACCACCGACCTCAACATGGCGCCGTTCACCGACCCGGTTCATATGGTTGTGCAATCGACCACCCCGTCGAATGTCGACACGGTCATGATCGACGGCCGCATCCTCAAGAGCGGCGGCAAGCTGGTCGGCATCGACACCGCCCGCATCGTCCGCGAGGCGAGCGACACCGCCGTACGTGTCCGCGCCGAGTCCGAGCGGATCAACAAGACCTAAGGGGGATGCGGCTGGCGCCGCTCTGGCGCCAGCCGTAAAATCCGCCTCGGCACAAGGATCTGGGGGGGCGGTATGGCGGTTCAGAAAATCGGTCAGGATGTCGTGCGCGAGGAAGACGAGCGTCTCTTGCGCGGACGGGGCCGCTATGTCTCCGATATGAAGCTGCCGGGCGAGGCGCAGGCCTATGTCCTGCGCTCGCCGCATGCCCACGCCAAAATCACCGCGATCGACACAACCCGAGCCAAAGCCGTACCCGGCGTTCTGGCGGTTCTCACCGGCGCTGATATCGCCAAGCGCGGCCTCGGTACGACCCGACCGATCGCGCCGCGCAAGCGCAGCGATGGCCAGCCGGTGTTCATCTGCCCGCAACCGCTGCTGGTCAAGGATCGCGTACGTTATGTCGGCGATCTGGTGGCTTTCGTTGTCGCCGAGACTCTCGACCAGGCGAAAGATGCCGCCGAGTTGATCGAGGTCGGCTATGAGACGCTACCGGCGGTCATTAGGGCGGAAGACGCGCTCGCCCCCGGCGCACCCGCCGTGCACGACGACAATCCCAGCAACGAGGCGTTCCTCCAGGAAGCCGGCAACAAGGATGCGGTCGACGCCGCTTTTGCGACGGCGGCGCATCTCATCAAGCACAAGGTCATCATCAACCGCATCACCGCGAACTCGATGGAGCCGCGCGGCTGCATCGGGTCCTACGATCCGGTCGAGGACCGCTATACCATCCGCTGCACGATCCAATCGTCGCATGGCATCAAAGCGGCACTCGCCGGCCAAATATTCAAAGTGCCTCACAACAAAGTCCGCGTGATCTGCGAGAATATGGGCGGCGGCTTCGGCATGAAGGGCGGCTGCTATCCCGAATACGCCCTCTCGCTCTTTGCCGCCGAAGTCATCGGTCGGCCCGTGCGCTGGACGGCGGAGCGCAGCGAAGGCGTGATGACCGACGAGATGAGCCGCGGCGGCCATGTCGACGTGACCCTGGCGCTCGACAAGGACGGCAAGTTCCTGGCGCTGCGCACGGTCAACAACGCGTCGATGGGCGCTTATCACTCGTCGGATCGGCCCGGAACCGCGCTCACCGCGGCGCTCGGCTGTCACGTCAACACCTACGCCATCCCGGCGGTTCATGTACAGGTGAAAGCGGTGCTGACCAACACCATGAGCATCGCTCCCTATCGCGGCGGCGGCCGGCCCGAACCAATCATCGTCACCGAGACGATCATCGACAAAGCGGCGCATCAGCTCGGCATCGATCCGGTTGAGCTGCGCCGGCGCAATACCGTGCCGGCAAGCGCAATGCCCTACACCACCGCGATGAAGCAAGTTTATGACAGCGGTGATTTCGGCAAGAATCTCGCCGACGTCCTGAATCTCGCCGATCATGCCGGCGCCGAGCAGCGCCGCGCCGACGCGAAAAAGCGCGGCAAGATCCTCGGTGTCGG
>DASZLU010000157.1:0-23714 GCA_035552195.1 Allostellaceae bacterium
GACGGTGGGCGATCTGGATGAAAACGCGATGTTCTATCTCGCGGCGAGGGGCATTCCGGCCGATGAGGCGCGGCGGATGCTGATCGAAGCTTTCGCCGCCGACGCGATCGATCGGATTGAGGACGATTCCGCTTTGCGCGCACATCTCCTGACGCATGTGCAGCGCTGGCTGGGTCGCAAGGATTGAGTGACGTGACAGCGCCCGACGACATCAAGACGTCCGTGAAGCCCGCAGCGATGCTGGACCCGCATCGGGTGAAGCGCGATTTCCCGATCTTCGCCAACAATCCCGGACTCGTCTTCCTCGACAGCGCGGCGAGCGCGCAGAAGCCGGCGGCGGTGATCGACCGCGTCAGCAATTTTTACCGCACCGACTACGCCAACGTGCATCGCGGCGTGTACCGGCTCAGCGCGGCGTCGAGCGAGCAATACGAGAACGCCCGCGCGCGGGTCGCGAGGTATCTCAACGCGGCGCATGAGAGCGAGATCATCTTCGTGCGCGGCGCGACGGAGGCGATCAACCTCGTCGTCCAAAGCTGGGGCGCGACCTTCCTCAAGGCGGGCGACGAAGTCCTCATCACCGAGCTCGAGCATCACGCCAATATCGTGCCGTGGCAGCTCCTGCGCGACCGTATCGGCTTCACGCTGAAGGTCGCGCCGATCGATGCGACCGGCGGGATCGATCTCGCCAAGCTCGAAGCGCTGATCACCGCGAAGACCAAGATGGTCGCCGTGACGCAACTCGCCAATGCGACGGGCGCGATGGTGCCCGTCGAGACCATCGGCAAGATGGCGCACGCCAAGGGCGCTAAGTTTCTCGTCGATGGCTGCCAGGCGGCGCCGCGCATGAAGGTCGACGTTCGCGCCATCGATTGCGATTTCTATGCCTTCTCCGGCCACAAGACTTACGGGCCGACCGGAATCGGCGTGCTTTACAGCAAGCGCGAGCTGCTGCAGGCGATGCCGCCCTGGCAGGCGGGCGGCGACATGATCGTCACCGTCACTTTCGAGAAGACGACGTTCCAGGATCCGCCGGCGCGGTTCGAAGCGGGCACGCCCGATATCTCCGGCGCGATCGGCCTCGCCACCGCGCTCGATTACATCGAGCATCTCGGCCTTCCGGCGATCGAAGCGCATGAGGCGCAGCTCACCGAATACGGCATTGCCGAGCTGGCGAAGCTGCCCGGCGTGCGGCTGGTGCCGGCGGGGCAGCGGCGCTTCGGCATTCTCTCTTTCGCCGTCGACGGTATCCATCCGCATGACGTCGCCAGCATCCTCGATCAGCACAAGGTCGCGGTGCGGGCCGGCCATCACTGCGCGCAGCCGCTGATGGAAAAGCTTTGTCTCGACGCCACGACGCGTGCGTCTTTCGGCGTCTATAATGATGAAAGCGATATCGATGCGCTGGTCGTTGCGATCAAAGCGGCGCAGAAGATGTTCGCGGACTGAGGTTGGTCATGGAATCGCGCGAGCTTTATCAGGACATCATCCTGGACCACGGCCGCAAGCCGCGGAATTTCCACAAGATGGACCATCCCTCGCATTTCGCGAACGGCCATAACCCGCTGTGCGGCGACCGCGTCACCGTCTTTCTCGAGATCGAAGGCGACAAGATCAAGGACGTCAGCTTCGATGGCCGCGGTTGTGCGATCTCGACCGCGTCGGCATCGCTGATGACCGAGGTGCTGAAGGGCAAGACGCTCGCCGAGGCTAAAGAGCTGTTCAAGGCCTTCCATGCCGAGGTGACCGGCGGCGAGGTGCCGGCGGTCGAAGAGAATCTGCAGGACGATTTCGATCGCCTGGCGCCGCTGGAAGGCGTCAAAGCCTATCCGACGCGCGTCAAATGCGCGACACTCGCCTGGCACGCGTTCGAAGCTGCCGTGAAAAACGGCGCGACCGGCGCGACGGTCAAGACTGAGTAGAGAACATGTCCGTCGAAGACGATCCGTTTGCATTTCAGAACCACGCCGCGCACGTCGAGGCCGAGAGCGGTGTGCCCGCCGACGGTCCGCACGAACCCGAGCGGCCGTCATCGACCGAAACCAACGAGGAATTGCTGCCGGTCGTGCTCGAGGCGCTGAAGACGGTGCGCGATCCCGAGATCCCGGTGAACCTCGTCGATCTCGGCCTAATTTATGAGCTCATCGTCAACAAAGACGGGATCGTTTACGTCGAGATGACGCTCACAGCGCCTTCCTGTCCGGTTGCCGGTGAACTCCCGGGACAGGTGAAGGAGGCGATCGAAGCGGTCGACGGTGTCAATGACGTTCGCGTGAAGCTCGTCTGGTCCCCGCCCTGGGACAAAGACCGTATGAGCGAAGAAGCGAAGTTAGAGCTGGGACTTATCTAGCCTCCCGACATATTTCGAACACAAACGATTCACATAAACGTGAATCGGTTGGCGACGAAGCTTGCTTATCATCGCAACCGGCTATCGTACCTATCCGGAAGGGAAGCCGATGAAAAAGCTTTTGTTGAAGAGCGTGTTCGTTGCGGGCATTGGGGCGTTTGTCGCCGTTGGTTCGGTCAGTGTTTTCGCGCAAGCCGGCGCGGACAAAGCGGCGATCGTCAAAGGCCGCAAAGATTTCATGAAAGAGCAGCAGCAGGCATTCAACGCGATCTCGGCCTTCGCCAAAGGGACGGGCGATCGTGATGCCGCGATCGCAGGCGCGAACAAGCTCCTCGAGCTCTCGTCGAAGATGGATGCGAAATTCATCGAGACCAATTTCCCCGCCGGGACCAGCTCGACCGATCTTCCGGGACAGACGAACGCGAAGCCCGAGCTCTGGCAACATGTCGACGAGGCGAAAGCCGCCGGACCGAAGCTGCATGAGGCTGAGCTCAAACTCGCCGAAATGGTCAAGACCGGCGATCCGCAGACCGTGGGCCAGACGGCGACGGCGACTTATCGCAACACCTGCAACGCTCTTTGCCACGATCAATTCCGGCTGCCGTTGCAGCATTAATTAGCCGCGCCTTCCTGAAGAGGCCGCGGGGGCGATTTGCTCTCGCGGCTTATTCCTGTATGACGCTGCGTATGCCGTTGCGCTGGAACCTTGCCTTTACCGCCGCGTCCGTTTTGTTGCTGGGCACGCCCGCTTTTGCCGCGGACAACGCGGCGATCACGCGCGGCGCCTATCTCGCCATCGCCGCCGATTGCGGCGCCTGTCATACCGACAAGAAAGCCGGTGGTGCCCCGCTTGCCGGCGGGCCGGCGCTGAAGACGGATTTCGGGACCTTCTATGGTCCCAATATCACGCCGGACAAGCAGACCGGCATCGGCAATTGGACCGAAGACCAATTCAAGCGCGCGCTACGGTCGGGCATCAACGAGCATGGCTCGTACATGTTCCCGGTCTTTCCCTTCACGTCGTTCACAAACCTGACCGACGCCGATGCCGGCGACCTTTACGCCTATCTCCAAAGCGTCCCCGCGGTGACGCATCGCGCGCCGCATAACGACGTGAAATTCCCCTTCGGTTGGCGTCCGCTCCTCGCCGGTTGGCGCATGCTGCTCTTCAAGCCAGGCCCGCTCGCGCCGGTCGAAGGACAGAGCGCCGAATGGAATCGCGGCCGCTACCTTGTCGAGGCCGTGGCGCATTGTCAGGAATGCCATACGCCGCGCAATTTGCTGGGCGCGCTCGACAAGGGTCACGCCTATGCCGGCAATCCGAATGGGCCCGACGGCCAGGATGCGCCCGACATAACCTCGGACAGCAAGGACGGCATCGGCGATTGGAAGCCCGAGGATCTGGTCGAGTTGCTGAAGACCGGTAGCACGCCGGACGGCGATATGGTCGGCAAAGGCATGAGCGATGTCGTCGACGGCACCGGCAAGCTCACCGACACCGATCTGCACGCGATCGCGGTTTATATCAAGTCGCTCCCAGCCTTGGCCCAAACGCCGAAATAGCGATGGCCCCCAAATAAAATGACCGGGATCATCCATACCGAGAAATTGGCCAAGCGCTTCCCGGGCCACAAGAAGGACGAAGCCGTCGACGCGGTTCGCGATCTCGATCTCGACGTCGCCAAAGGTGAGATTTTCGGCCTGCTTGGTCCTAATGGCGCCGGCAAGACCACGGCGATGCGCATGCTTTGTACCTTGCTGGTGCCGAGCGGCGGCAAAGCCACGGTCGCCGGCTACGATCTGATGACGCAGGCGCACGAGATCCGGCGCCATATCGGCTATGTCGGCCAGAAGGGCGGGATGGAGCAGGTCGCGACCGGCCGCGAGAATCTCTTGCTGCACGCCCAGCTTTATCGCATGTCGAAAGCCGAGGCGTCGCGGCGCATCGATGCGCTGATCGACCGGCTGAAGCTATCGGCTTTCGCCGATCGCAAGACCGAGACTTATTCCGGCGGTCAGCGCCGCATCTTCGATCTCGCTTCCGGCATCATCAATTCACCCGCGCTGCGGTTCCTCGACGAGCCGAGCACCGGTCTCGATCCGCAAAGCCGCGCCCGCGTCTGGGACGAGGTAAAGGCGCTACACGAGCAGGGCACGAGCATCTTCCTGACGACACACTATCTCGAAGAGGCCGATGCATTGTGCGATCGAGTCGCGATCGTCGATCTTGGCCGCATGGTCGCGCTCGGCACCCCGGCCGAGCTCAAGAAGCAGATCGCCGGCGATATCGTCACCATCAGCTACGACGCGCCCGAAGGCGCGCAACGAGCCGCGACGCTGCTCGACGGCAATCGTGTCGTCCTGGAGCGACAAGCGATCGAGAATGGTCATCTCCTCTTTGTCGATAAAGGCGACGAGGCGCTGCCGGTGATCCTGCGCATCCTCGGCCAGGGCGGGGCGGCACCGAAATCGGTGCATCTGTCGCGCCCGTCGCTCGACGATGTCTTCCTGAAGCTGACCGGCCGCTCGATGCGCGATACGGGCGAGGGGCAGCACTAATTCATGCGCGACATCTATCTCATCACGATGAACGAGATCCGGGTGACGATCCGGAATCCGTTCTGGGCGTTCAGCGGGCTGTTCCAGCCGATCATCTATCTGGTGCTGTTCGGGCCGCTGCTGAATGGCGTTGCAGCCGCGCGCGGTTTTCCCGGCGGCAATGCGATCCAGTTCTTCGCGCCCGGACTCCTCATCATGAACGCGCTCTTCGGCTCGGGGTACGAAGGCTTCACCCTGCGCGACAAGCTCGATTCCGGCTTTCTCGAGCGGTTGCGCGTGACGCCGATCAGCCGGCTGTCGCTGGCGCTGGGCTTTATCCTCCAGACCTCGATCAATCTCGTCTGGCAAAGCATTCTGCTGCTGGCCGTGGCGTTGTTCTTCGGCTTGAAATTCGACCCGCTCGGCGCGTTGGTTCTGCTGGTTCTGGTCGTGCTGATCGCCATCACCATGGCATCGATCTCGTACCGGCTCGGCCTGATCATCCGCGAGGGCGGCATCATGGCCGGCATCGTCAACACCTTCATTCTGCCGGCGACGATCCTTTCCGGCATCATGTTGCCGATAAGCTTCGGGCCGCCGATCATCCAAATGGCGGCGCGGTTCGACCCGTTCTATTACGCCGTCAATGCCAGCCGAGTCCTGATCGACGGCAATATCGGCGACCCGTCGGTTGCCGTGGCGCTGGCGATTTTCGCGGTTCTTGCCGCACTCTGCCTGGGGATTTTCATCCGCGGCATGCGCGAAGCCGTGGCATAAAAACCGCACCACAAAAATTTTTTGCCGCTCGCTTTTGTCGTGACGGGATGCCGCCACCTAATTTATGATTCACGTAGTGGGGCGGTTTTGTATCGGTATTGGTGGGGACGATGTGGTTTAGGAGATCCGGGTCCGGAGACGATGTTGCGGCGGGGCAACGGTTTCGCTCGGCCGGACCGACGACAATCCTGTGGGAAGTGAGCGTCGTCTATCGCCATCCCTGGGAGCCGACGCCGCATGTGAAGCTCCTGCGCGTCGGCGCGCCAGCCGACGTCAAGACGGTCGCATTGGCGACGCTGTACGACGAGCGCTATTTCGCGCCGGCGGGGTAATTCACCGCGACGAGCCGCCGACGATTCGCAAATTCCATTTGCGGCGGTGTTAGCGCGTTCTAAATTGCGCCGTGTTAACTTCATATAGATGGCGGAATCCCGCCATCTATTTGCGATAGAAACGGCACCCCAAGCAATGCTTTACCAAGCTTATCAGGTCCAAGCTGACGCTTTTGCGCCTTTTCGCATGCTGGCGCAGGCGAGCACGGAATTCCTTAACCATCCCTTTCTCGCTTTCCGCGACCACCCGATGCTGCGGCATGCCGCTGCGACTTTCGAACTCGTCTCGCGCGCGGGCATCTCGGCGCGCCGACCGGAGTTCGGCATCGTCACGACGAACGTCGCCGGTCGCGAGGTCGCGGTTACCGAAGTGGAAGCGCTGAAGACTCCGTTTTGCACGCTGCTGCATTTCCGTAAGGACCGGGCCGTCGAGCAGCCGCGGGTGTTGCTGGTCGCGCCGATGTCCGGGCATTTCGCCACGCTGCTGCGCGGCACGGTCGAGACCTTGTTGCCGGACCACGATGTTTACATCACCGACTGGCTGAACACGCGGAACGTCTCATTGCGCCACGGCCGTTTCGATCTCGACGATCATGTCGCGCTGATGATGGCTTTTATGCGTGAGTTGTCGCCCGAGCTTCACGTCATCGCCGTCTGCCAGCCGGCCGTGCCGGTGCTCGCGGCCGCCGCGCTCTTGGCGCAGGCCAATGATGCGGGTCAACCGCAGACCCTGACCCTGATGGGCGGCCCGATCGACACGCGTGTCGCGCCCACCCAGGTCAGCCGATTCGCCGAGGCTCATTCCCTGCAATGGCTTGAGCGTAATGTCATCGGTGTCGTGCCGATGCGCTACGCCGGTGCGTTCCGCCGCGTCTATCCCGGCTTCCTACAGCTCGCCGGGTTCCTGAGCATGAATCTCGACCGCCATGTGAACGCGCATGTCGAGCTCTTCAAGCACCTCGTCGAGGGCAATATCGAAAGCGCCGATACGACGAAAAAGTTCTACGACGAATACGCGTCGGTGATGGATCTGCCGGCCGATTTCTATCTGCAGACCATCGATCGCGTTTTTCACCGCCAGGCATTGGCGCGCGGCGAATTCGTCTGGCGCGACACAAAGGTCGATCCCGGCGCGATCAGCCGCACCTCCGTGTTCACCATCGAGGGCGAGAAGGACGATATCTGCGCGGTCGGCCAGACGACGGCGGTGCACGGGCTGCTCACCGGTCTTGATCGCAGCAAGCAGTTCACGCATCTCCAGCCCGGCGTGGGCCATTACGGCGTCTTTAATGGCCGCGGCTGGCGCACCGGCATCTATCCGAAGCTCAAAGACTTCATCCGCGAAAGCGCCTAATCGCGGCGCTTCGCGCCCCCCTCAGCCTGAGGGCTTGCGGCGCCTCTATCCCGCTATACTTTCTTCGGTCATTCCCGCGAAAGCGGGAATGACCGAATATTAGGCGGCGGGAACGGTTAGGGAGAGGTGCGATGGCGAAGTCGGGCAAGGTCATCATCACCTGCGCGGTGACGGGGTCGATCCACACGCCGACCATGAGTCCCTATCTGCCGCTGACCCCAGACGAGGTTGCGGAGCAAGCCATTGGTGCGGCCGAGGCGGGGGCGGCGATTCTCCATCTCCACGCCCGCGATCCAAAGGACGGGCGGCCGACGCCCGACCCGGCGGTCTTCATGCAATTCCTGCCGCGCATCAAGCAGGCGACCAAGGCGGTCATCAACATCACCACCGGCGGCGGCCACAAGATGACCGTCGAGGAGCGGCTGGCGGCGCCGCTGGCTGCCTCGCCGGAGATGTGTTCGCTCAACATGGGCTCGATGAATTTCGGCCTCTACCCGATGCTCAATCGCTACAAGGAGTTCAAATACGATTGGGAAAAACCCTATCTCGAGAACACGGACGACCTGATATTTAGAAATACATTCAGGGACATCGAGCGCATTCTTAAAGACTTAGGCCAAGCCAACGGCACGAAGTTCGAGTTCGAATGCTATGACGTCGGGCATCTCTATAATCTTGCGCATTTTCTCGACCGAAAACTGGTCCAACCGCCGCTTTTCGTCCAGACGATCTTTGGCATCCTGGGGGGCATCGGCGCCGATAGCGAGAACCTCGCTCATATGAAGCGGATCGCCGACAAGCTGTTCGGCGACCAGTTCTACTGGTCGATCCTCGCTGCGGGGCGCCATCAGATGCCGCTGATCACCATGGGGGCGATCATGGGCGGCAATGTCCGCGTCGGGCTCGAGGATTCGCTCTATCTCGGCAAAGGCCAGCTCGCCAAGACCAATGCCGAGCAGGTCACGCGCATCCGCTCTATCCTCGAAAACCTGTCGCTCGAGATCGCGACGCCGGACGAGGCGCGCTCGATGCTGCAATTGAAGGGCGGCGATGCCGTCAAGTTCTGAAGGGCAAGTTCCAGGCTGACATGATCAACAAGGTGGTAGACGGGTTCGCGGCAGCGCTCGCCGGGATGAAGGATGGCGACACGCTGCTTTGCGGCGGGTTCGGCAGCGTCGGCGAGGCGTTCGCGCTGGTCGAGGCGGTGATTGGGCTCGACGTGCGCGATCTGACGGTCGTCTGCAACAATGGCGGCAGCGGTTTGGTCGGCGTGGCGGCGCTCCTCAAATCCGGCAAGGCGCGCAAGCTGATCGCGTCCTATCCGCGCTCGTCCGATCCCCAGGTGATCGACGATCTCTACGCCCGCCGCGCGATCGAGATCGAGCTGGTGCCGCAAGGCACGCTGAGCGAGCGCATGCGTGCGGCCGGGGCAGGGATCGGCGGGTTCTTCACCCGCGCCGGCGCCGAAACGAAGCTCGCCGACGGCAAGGAGTTGCGCGAGATCGACGGCAAGCTTTATGTCTTCGAGAAGCCGCTGCCGGGCGATTTCGCGCTGATCAAGGCGCATCGCGCCGATCGCTGGGGCAATCTCGTTTATCGCAAGTCGGCGCGTAACTTCAATCCGGTGATGGCGATGGCCGGCAAGACGACCGTGGCGCAAGTGGACGAGATCGCCGAGCTCGGCACGCTCGATCCCGACGCGATCATGACCCCCAGTATCTTCGTCGATCGCGTGGTGCGGACGCCTACAGTGAGGACACCATGACGCCGCTTACCCGCAAGCAAATGGCCTGGCGCGCGGCGCAGGATCTGCGCGACGGCGAATTCGTCAATCTCGGCATCGGCCTGCCGACCATGGTGTCGGATTACCTGCCGCCGGGGCGCGAGATCGTGCTCCACAGCGAGAACGGCATTCTCGGCATGGGCGGCGCGCCCAAGCCGGGCGAGGAGGACCGCGACCTCATCAACGCCGGCAAAGGCCTCGCGACCTTGCTGCCGGGCGGCTCGTTCTTCCATCACAATGACAGCTTCCTGATGATCCGCGGCGGCCATATCGATGTCTCGATCATGGGCGCGTACGAAATCTCGGCGCGCGGCGATCTCGCCAATTGGGCGACCAATGGCGATACCCGTGCGCCGGGTGTCGGCGGCGCCATGGATCTGGCGGCCGGCGCAAAAGAAGTACGCGTGCTGATGGAGCACAACGGCAAGGACGGCAGCGCGCGCATTCGCCAGGCCTGCACCTTGCCGCTTACCGCTAAGGGCTGCGTGACGCGTGTTTACACCAATCTCGCCGTGCTCGATGTGACGCGCGACGGCATCGTGGTGCGCGAGATGGTCGACGGTCTCGACCTCGACGCGCTGCAGAAAGTCACCGAGCCGAAACTGGTGCTGGCGAACGATTGGAAGAAGCTGACACCGCCGGCGGTTTAGCAGGAGGGAAACGATGGATACGCGGATCGGCGATAGGCGGTCGAAAGCCGGGGCGGGCGCGAAGCCGCTCTTACGCGGCATCCATCATCTCGCGCTCGTTACCGACGACATGAAGACCACGCTCGATTTCTATGTGCGCGTCCTCGGCATGCCGATCGTGCACAGCCTGCGCACGCCGGTGGCGCGCGGCGCGCATGGCGCCGGCACGCCGCCTTATGCCAGCATTCCGCATGTCTTTCTCGATATGGGCGGCGACAGCCTGCTGGCGTTTTTCGAATATCCCAAAACCGCGCCGAAAGTCGATCGCGATGCGCTCGGCGCGATGCAGCATTTGTCTTTCGCGTGCGGCCCGAAGCGCCATCGCGAGATTCTCGAGCGCCTCAAAGCGAACGGCACCGCGATCACCGGCGGCCCGCTGGTCAGCATCCCGCCGGCGATCGTCTCTTTCTATTTCTTCGATCCGAACAACATACGGCTCGAGATCGTCTGCGATCCGCGCAACGACGACGAGGTCGATCTCGACGTTATTCGCTCGTGCCAGATGAATGAGGCGGAATTGCGCGCCGAGCTCGGCGCGATCAGCGACGATCCGGCCTGGATCGACGCGATGATCGCGGCGATGTCGCGCTGATCAATTCGCCGTCGCGCCGTTCTCTTGCAGCCAGGCGAGCAGCTTTTCGGAGAGCGGCTTCGGCTTGCGGGCCGCGCGGTCCATGAAGACCAGCACCACTTCCTCGGTGCAGCAGCAGCGATCGCCCTGGAACACGGCCTGCCCGAGGCGAAACGAGGTGCGGCCGTATTTCAGGCCGCGGATACCGACCTCGAAATCGCCGGGGAAACGCAGCTCGTTTTTGTAATCGCATTCGACGCGGACGACGTTGAAATTCTCATCCGGGCTGAGCATGCCGAGCGCGGGATCGCGCGTGATCGACACCCGCGCCGTCTCGAAATAATTCAGAAAGACGGCGTGGTTGACGTGGTTGTTATGGTCGACATCGCTATAGCGGACATGCTCCTTGAACCAGAGCTTGTAGCCGCCGCGGTCGGCAAGGTTCGCCTTCTCAGTCTCGTCCGCCATGATCAGGCAACGCGCTCGATCACCGCCGCGATACCCTGGCCGACGCCGATGCACATGGTGACGAGCGCGTAGCGGCCGCCGATCGCGTGCAACTGCCGCGTCGCCGTGAGCGCGAGCCGCGCACCCGACGCGCCGAGCGGATGGCCGATGGCGATCGCGCCGCCATTCGGATTGACGCGCGCATCGTCGAAGCCGACGCCCATCATCTTGAGGCAGCCCAGCACCTGGCTGGCGAAAGCCTCGTTGAGCTCGATCACATCCATGTCTTTGAGCGAGAGCCCCGCGCGGGCGAGCGCCTTCTCCGAGGCCGGCACCGGGCCGAGACCCATGACGCGCGGCGCGACACCGGCGACTGCGGCGGAGACGATGCGCGCGAGCGGCTTCTTGCCGGCTTTCTCGCCGGCTTTCTTGGTGCCGATGATCAGCGCCGCGGCGCCGTCATTGATGCCCGAGGCATTGCCGGCCGTCGTCACGCCGCCTTCGCTGAGCACCTTGAGCGCGGCGAGCTTCTCGAACGTCGTTTCCGGTCGTGGATGCTCGTCGGCGCTGATCGTGATGGTCTCGCCTTTCTTGCGGCTCGGCACGCTCACCGGCGTGATCTCTTCGTTGTAGAAGCCGGCGGCTTTCGCCTTGGCGTATTTCTGCTGCGAGGCGAGGGCGAATCTATCGCTTTCCTCGCGCGTGATCTGATGGTCGCGCGCAACGTTGTCGGCGGTCTCGGCCATGGTGTCGCGGCCGTAACCCTTCTCGACTTTCGGATTTGGGAAGCGCGCACCGATCGTCGAATCGAACATGCGGAAATCGCGCTGATAGGGCGTCTCGGATTTCGCCATCACGAAAGGCGCGCGGCTCATGCTCTCGACGCCGCCGGCGAGGAAGAGCTCGCCCTGGCCCGTGGTCGCGGCGCGCGCCGTATCGAGAATGGCGGCAAGGCCGCTGCCGCAGAGGCGATTGACCGTGAGGGCCGCGGTCTCGATCGGCAGGCCCGCGATCAGGATCGCATGGCGCGCGACATTGCGCGCGTCCTCGCCGGCCTGGTTGGTGTTGCCCATCACCGCGTCTTCGTAATCCGCAGGCTTGAAGGGATTGCGGCCCACCACCTCTTTGACGACGCCCGCCAGCAGATCGTCCGGCCGCACCGCCGCCAACCCGCCCGCGTGGCGGCCGATCGGCGTGCGCAAACCGTCATAGATATAGGCGTCGAGCATTGAGGGAGTCCTTTCCAGAAACCGTGTTCGATGGGAGCCGCAAATCTCTCGTTACGTCATTCCCGCGAAAGCGGGAATCCAGGGCAGCATTGCGCTGTTTCCCTAGACCCCCGCTTTCGCGGGGGTGACGGTGAGGGAGCGAATCCCACCGCGAAACCTAGACTGAAATTAGGGAATGGGCGGTGGCCCGACAAGCGCTAGTCGACGCCGAGGGCGCCGCTGCGCCAAGGTTGCAAGACTTCGTTGGCATCGATGGAAACAGCGGCTGCGGCTGTGGTGCCGCTCGCCGCGAGCCAGTTCCTTACCAAGGCATAGGCCAGCGCATAGCCGCCATGACGCGGATAAAGCGCGTCACCGGTGCGGCCAAAGAACCAAGCGGCATGGTCATATCCGAGTTCGTCGAGTGAGTGCAGCGCGCGTTCCGCCATTTGCGCCAGTGCCGTTCCGGCAAGCGCGAGCGAATAGAAGGCGACCGGATGGCCCGTCTCTTGCTCGAACTGTTGTGCCAGGCCTTCGGTAACGAGCGTTTCGCCGAGCGTTGTGCCGTAGCCGGGCCCGCGCATACGCTGCGCGTGGTGCAACTCATGCGCCAGCGTAGAGGAGAGTCGTTCCGGCATTGCCGTGTCGGCAAAATGCGGATTAGCCGGATCGAGAAACAATGTGATCTGCATAGGCCCCGGCGTGAAACCACCGACCGCCCATTCCGGGATGGCGGAGCGCGCACCGAGCGCGATGGCGACATCGACATTGTCGATCGGCAGCAAACGCTGAACGCGCTGCGCCGCCGCAATGAGCGTCGCGTCCAGTTTGTCGCGGCGCGGCCTGTCCAGATCGACGACAATTGGCCAACGGAAACGGATCATCGCGCATCCTCGCCGGATCGATTATAGAAGGGCATGAAGATCATGCGCGACTTTGCCCAGCCCCGCCGTTCCGCCGCGATTGCCGCCAATGCCATGGCGGCGACCTCGCATCCGCTTGCCACCCTGACCGCGCTCGATGTGCTGCGCGCCGGCGGCAATGCCGTCGATGCGGCGCTGGCGACCGTCGCCGTGCTTGGCGTGGTCGAGCCGCAGATGACCGGCATCGGCGGCGATTGCTTCGTGCTCTATTCGAAAGCCGGGGCCGGCGTGCCGATCGCGCTCAACGGCTCGGGCCGCGCGCCGATGAAGGCGACAGTCGAGTGGTATCGCGCCAACGGCATTCACAATATCGAGGTGCAGACGCCGCATGCGGTCAGCGTGCCGGGCGCGGTCGATGCCTGGTGCCGCTTGCATGCCGATCACGCCACCAAAGACCTCGCCGAGTTGCTGGAGCCCGCGGCGAAGCTCGCCGAGAACGGCCACGCCGTGACGCCGCGCGTCGCCGCCGATTTCGCGTCCAGCTTCCCGAAAATCATGAAAGATCCCGATGCCGGCCGCGTCTTCGCGCCGGCGGGGCGCGTGATCGCGCTCGGCGAGACGATGAAGCAGCCGGCGCTCGCCAAGACGCTGCGCAAGATCGGCAAGCAAGGCCGCGCCGGCTTCTATGAAGGCGAGGTCGCGGAAGAGATCGTCGCCAAGCTGCAGCGCTTGGGCGGCCTGCACACGATGGAAGATTTCGCGCTCCAGCGTTGCGATTACGTCGCGCCGATCTCGACGAAGTATCGCGGCTACGACGTATTCGAATGTCCGCCGAACGGGCAGGGGCTCGCGGCGCTGATGATCCTCTCGGTCCTCGCCGGCTACGACATCGGCGCTAAGGGCACCAGCGACGCCGATCGTATTCATCTGCTGGCCGAGGCGGCGAAAGCCGCTTATGCCGTGCGCGATGCGTTTATCGGCGATCCGAAACAGGTCGATGTCGCCGTCGATCGTTATCTCTCGGGCGATTATGCCGCAGCGACACGCGCCAATATCCGCCTCGACCGTGCCGGTGATCCCGTGGCCTGGGACGCGCGCGACGCGATCCACGAGGACACGGTCTATTTCTGCATCGTCGATCGCGACGGTAATGCGATCTCGTTCATCAACTCGTTGTTCCACGATTTCGGCAGCGGCATCCTCGCGCCCAATTGCGGCGTGCTGCTGCACAACCGGGCGATCAGCTTCCGCATCGACGAGACCCATCCGAACGCGATCGCGCCCGGCAAGCGGCCGATGCATACGATCATACCTGGCATGCTGGCGAAGGATGGCAAAGCGGTGATGCCCTTCGGCGTGATGGGCGGACATTTCCAATCCATCGGCCATGCCAATCTGCTGATGCAGGTGCTCGATCTCGGACTCGACCCGCAAGCGGCGGCTGAAGCGCCGCGCAGCTTCGCCTTCGATGGGATTCTTGCCCTGGAAAGCACGGTTCCGGAAACAATCGCTCGCGATCTCGCGGCGCGCGGACATCGCGTTGCGCGGGCCGGCGCTTTGGGCGGCTGTCAGGCGATCTGGATCGACCGCCAGCGAGGTTGCCTCATCGGTGGCTCCGAGCCGCGGAAAGACGGATTCGCGCTCGGCTACTAAAAAGGCCGGGCTACTAAGTCGCTTAAAAGTAGTTATCTCAAGCGGCGATAAGGCGCGGTCTCTGAGACGCTTCGCCTATTGAAACACAGCCCGGGCTCCGGTACGAAAAACCGCCGCGGGGCTGGGTTCCACCGAGAAATTCCCCAAGAAAATTAAGGAAATAGGCGTGGTCCTTGCGACGCGCCGTGACCGAGGTCGCATGACGGATTTGGTATTGCAGCATGGTCTGAGCTTCGCGGATCTTTATCATCGCGACGGGCTCGCGCGTCTCGACGCCGCTTTCATGGCGCATCTTCAGGCGGCCGATGCCAGCCTTTTTGCGCTGCTCGCCGGCGGCCGCGCCGCGCCGGAGAAACTGGCCGCGAAAGATGAGTCCGATCTCATCGTCGATGTTGCGCCGCATCTCGAGGATTTCATCGCCGCGCTTTTCGGCATTCAAACCGAGGTGCTGGCGCATCAATCGCAGCACGACGAGTTGTCGCCGCTCTACACGGTGAAGCGGCTGTTCGTGCAGCGTCGCGCCGCCAAGGGCGCGACGCCCGATGTCATCGCCAAGCTCGACGGCGCCGCGCTCGCGGCAAAGCTCGAAGAGTTGATGGGCGAGAAGCTGACCGATCGCAGCTTCGCGACCCATGTCGCGCATTGGCTCAACAACGAGGCACAATATTCGCGGCAGCTCGACACCGCCGCGCAATACGCCGCCTGGGCGACGCATTCGGCCGAGGGCAAGAAGCTCTGGCACGACAGCATCCTCTTCAAGATCCCGCACCGCCTCGACATGAACCGTCTCGTGCCGGTCACGACGATCGTGCATGAAGGCGTGACGATGCTGCATCTGCCGGACGATCACCACCGGCACCGCGAAGGCTTCGCGCTGACCGATCCGGGTATGGACCTGATCCATGCGCTTGACCACGCGAATTACTGCATCTGGTGCCACAACCAGGGCAAGGACAGCTGCTCGCACGGCATGAAGGACAAGAAGGCCGGCGGCTTCGCCTCGACGGTCTTCGGCGTCACGCTGAACGGCTGCCCGCTCGAAGAGAAAATCTCCGAGATGAATCTGGTGAAGGCACGTGGCAACAGCATCGGCGCGATGGCGATCGCCGCTATCGACAATCCGATGATGGCCGGCACCGGACACCGCATCTGCAACGATTGCATGAAGGCCTGCATCTACCAAAAGCAGGATCCGGTCGACATTCCGCAGGTCGAGACGCGCACGCTGAAGGACGTGCTGGCGATGCCCTGGGGCTTCGAGATCTATTCGTTGCTGACGCGCTGGAACCCGCTCGATCTGCGCCGCCCGATTCCGAAGCCGGAAAGCGGCTACAAGGTCCTGGTCGTCGGCCTCGGCCCTGCCGGCTTCACCCTTGCGCATCATCTGATGAATGACGGCCATCATGTCGTCGGCATCGACGGGCTGAAGATCGAGCCGCTACCGCAAGGCCTCGCGGGCAAGGATTTTCGTCCGATCCGCAGCATGGACGAGCTGCGCGAGAATCTCGACGATCGCGTGATGGCAGGCTTCGGCGGTGTCGCCGAATACGGCATCACCGTCCGCTGGGACAAGAATTTCCTCAAGGTCATCCGCCTGCTGATCGAACGGCGCGCGCAATTCGCGATGTATGGCGGCGTGCGCTTCGGCGGCACGATCACCATCGACGACGCGTTCGCGATGGGCTTCGATCATATCGCGCTCTGCGCCGGCGCCGGCCGCCCGACGGTCGTGCCGATGAAGAACGGTCTGGCCCGCGGCGTGCGCCAGGCGTCTGACTTCCTGATGGCGCTGCAGCTCACCGGCGCGGCCAAGACCTCGAGCCTCGCCAACCTCACCGTGCGCCTGCCGATCGTCGTCATCGGCGGCGGTCTCACGGCTATCGACACGGCGACGGAATCGCTCGCCTATTATCCGGTGCAGGTCGAAAAGTTCCTCACGCGCTACGAGACGCTCGTCGCCGAGCGCGGCGAAGCGGCCGTGCGCGCGAGCTGGAACGAGGAAGACAAAGAAGTCGCCGCCGAATTCATCGCGCACGCCAAGGCGATTCGGGAAGAACGCGCGGCGGCCGCGCGCGAGAACCGCGAGCCGAAGATCGGCAAGCTGCTCGACCAATGGGGCGGCTCGACCATGGCGTATCGCCGCCGGCTCATCGATGCGCCGAGCTACACACTCAATCACGAAGAAGTCGCGAAGGCGATGGAAGAGGGCATTCGCTTCGCCGAATGCCTGGCACCGGAAGAGGTGAAGATCGATCGCTTCGGCCATGCCGAGGCGTTGGTCCTGTTGAGCCACAAAGTCGACGCCACGACCGGCAAGATCATCCCGACCGGCGAGCACGTCACGTTGAAGGCGCGCACCATCCTGGTTGCCGCCGGCACGACGCCGAACACGGTGCTGGCGCGCGAGGACGGCCAAGTCGAGATCGATGGCCGCTTCTTCCAGGCCTATGACGAAGCCGGCAACAAGGTGAAGCCGGAGCGCGTGGCCAAGCCCGATAAAGTCGAAGTGCTCATGCAACTGCGCGACGACGGGCGTGCGATCAGCTTCTTCGGCGATCTGCACCCGTCTTTTGCCGGGAATGTCGTCAAAGCCATGGGCGGCGCCAAGCTCGGCTATCCGGTGGTCAGCCGGACGCTCGCCAAGCGCAAGCCCGCCGCACCGGCGCCGCAGCAATTGCTGGCGACACTCGACGACGAGCTGCGCCCGCGCGTTCACGCCGTGGTCGCGCTTGCGCCGAAGATCGTCGAAGTCGTCGTGAAGGCGCCGCGCGCCGCACGCGCGTTCCATCCCGGCCAGTTCTATCGCCTGCAGAACTATGAGAGCCATGCGCCGAAAGCCGACGGTACCAGCTTAACGATGGAAGGTCTCGCGCTCACCGGCGCGACCGTCGATCGCGAGAAGGGGCTGCTCTCGACCATCGTGCTCGAGATGGGCGGCTCATCCGATCTCTGCTCGATCCTCGAGCCGGGCGAGCCTGTCGTGCTCATGGGCCCGACCGGCACGCCGACGGAAACGCCCGGCGGCGAGAATGTCGTTCTCGTCGGCGGCGGCCTTGGCAACGCGGTGCTGCTCTCGATCGGCACGACCTTGCGCGAGAACGGCTCGAAGGTGCTCTACTTTGCCGGCTACAAGAAGCCCGAGGACCGCTACAAGGTGAAGGAGATCGAAGCCGGCGCCGATTGCGTCGTCTGGTGCTGCGATACCGCGCCGGGATTCACGCCGACACGGTCGCAGGACAAGGCTTTCGTCGGCAATATCGTCGAGGCGATGCTCGCCTATAACGCGGGTTCGCTCGGCGATCAGCCGATCAAGCTGAACACGGCTGACCGCCTCATCGTCATCGGCTCGGACGGCATGATGAATGCCGTGGCGCGGGCACGAGAGACGACGCTCAAGCCCTATCTCAAGCCCGGCCATCACGCGATCGCATCGATCAACTCGCCGATGCAATGCATGATGAAGGAAATCTGCGCCCAGTGCCTTCAGGTGCAGAAAGATCCGGTGACCGGCGAAGAGGTTGTCGTCTTCTCCTGCTTCAACCAGGACCAGGGCCTCGACCGCGTCGATTTCGGCAGCCTGCGCCAACGCCTGACGCAGAACAGCCTCGAGGAAAAGCTGACGGCGCTGTGGATCGACCGCTGCTTGAAACAGCTCGGCATGCGCCAAGCGGCGGAGTAACGCGGAACTTTTAGTCCAATATCCGCTGCCAACCCTGAGGGCCGAGGGCTTCGAGGGGGCGGAAGCGCGATTTGTAGGACATCTTCGGGCTGCCCTCGATCCAATAGCCGAGATAAACGTAAGCGAGCTTGCGCCGCCGCGCCTCATCGATGAGCGCGAGGACGAGCAGGGTGCCGAGGCTGCGTTTGGTCGCATTGGGGTCGAACGAGCTGTAGACCGCCGACAGCCCGTCATCGAGCGGATCGTAGAGACCAGCGCCATAGAGCGCGCCATCGGCGGCGCGCAGCTCGATCATCCTGGTCGCGACGGGGCTGTCCTCGATCATCGCCTGGTAGTCGCCGAACGTCATCGCCGCCATGTCGCTGTCCGCGTGGCGTGAGCGCTGGTAGCGCTGGAACAGGCGGAACTGCTCGAGCGTCGCATCCGCCTCGATCGGCCGCGGGAAGAGATCGCGGTTGAGGTTGCGGATGCGTTTGAGCGACTTGCTCTCGACAAAATCGGCGACCGGTATCCGCACCGGCACGCACGCGCTGCAGCCGACGCAAGCGGGTCGGTAGGCGAGGTGATGGCTGCGGCGGAAGCCGGCGCGCGAGAGCTCGTTGTAGAAGCCGGACGCATGGCGGCCGGCGAGTTCGGTGACCAGCTTGCGCTCGATCTTGCCGGGCAGATACGGACAAGGCAGCGCCGCCGTGCGATAGAAATGCTGCGGTGCGACCGAGAGACGCTCGGGCGCGCGGCCTTGCTTGGGCAGTTGCTTGTTGTCGCTATGCCCTTCGGGCATCGCTTCTCACCACGCTTCTGAACCGGAGCGAATTATGGGCCGAAGCGCTGCGGATCGCCAGTGGCCTGCCGGGAGCGCTAGCTGAGCCCGATCATGATGCGTTTGCGATAGGCCGGGCGCTCGCCCAGGCGTTTGTACCAGGCTTCGAGATGCGGCAGCCGATGCCGCTCGATCGGCAGCGAGTAGAAGCGATAAGTCAGAATACCGACCGGGATATCGCCGATGCTGATCCCCTTGCCGGCGACGTAGGGCGTCGCGGCGAGATAGCGGTCGAGGATCGTCATCGCGTGATTGGTCTTCTTCACTGCCTCTTCGATGCGCACGGAATCGCGATCTTCGGGCTTGGAGCGGATGAGCCCCCAAAAGGCCGGTGTGATCGCCGGGGCGAGCGTCGTCAGCGCCCAATCGAGCCAGCGGTCGGCGAGGCTACGTTCGCGAAGATCGGCCGACAGAAAGCGGCCATTGCCGAATTTCGCGGCGAGATAACGCAGGATCGAATTCGACTCCCACAGCACGAAATCGTCCTCGATCAACGTCGGCACCAGCTCGTTCGGGTTGAGCTTGTTGTATTCTGCCGTGTGATTGACGCCGTGTTCGAGCCCGGCCAGGTCGAGATCGTAGGGCGTGCCCAGCTCTTCCAGCAGCCACAGCACTTTCTGCGTGTTGTAGGAATTCGGCCGTCCGAGAATTTTCAACATTGCCGCTCCGCTTGATGACTGGCGATCATCATGGCGGCGGCGGGCGTATCGTCAATAAGCCGCGAGCGAGGGAAGGCTGGGGAGCCGGGCTCTAGCGGCTCGCCGATTGGGTCGGACGCAACGAGGTCGGCGCCCCCTGAGCCGGCGTATTATTTGCCGGTGCGTTCTCGGCGTGGCTGGGCTGAGCCGGCGCGGCGTCGGTTTGCGTCGTGCCGGCCGCGCTCTGGTTCTGGCGGAGCAAGACGATGCTGATGCGGCGGTTCTGCGGATCGCCGGCGTTGCCCTTGTCGAGCGGATCCTGGTCGGCCATGCCGATCACGCGCGACAGCCGATCGGGAGGCACGCCATCGTTGAGGAATTCGCGCCGCGTCGCGTTGGCGCGATCGGCCGACAACTCCCAGTTGGTGTATTTCGCGCCGAGCGCGTATTGCGTTGAATCGGTGTGGCCGCTGATGGATATCTTGTTCGGCAGCTTCTGGATCGCGGTCGCCACCAGCCCCATCAGCTTCTTGGCCTGATCGTTCATGTCGGCCGAGCCGGTCGGGAACATCGGCGTTTTGTCCTGATCGACGAGCTGAATGCGCAGGCCCTCGGGCGTGTCGTCGATCTTCAGATTCTTGGCGAGAGCCTGCATCTCGGGCGAGCCGTTGACCGCATCTTCGAGCGCTTTCTTGGCTTCCTCGAAGCGCTTCTCTTCGCGTTCGGCCGCTTGTTTCTTGAATTCGGCGTCGCTCAGCTTCTTGTCGCCGGTCGCCTGCTTGTCGTCGGCGGCATTCTTGTTGTCCGGGGGGATGTCCGCGGTTGCCGCGCCAGCGTCCTTGTCGGCATCGGCACCCGGACCGCCGCCTTCATTGCCGTCATCGCCTTCTTGCGGTTGACGCAGCGCATTCTGCGCCGGATTGAAGTTCGGCTGCGACAGCGGGAGCGTCTGACTGCCGGGACTGCCGACGGTCAAGCCGCCGAGCACGCCGCCGGCGCCGCTGTTCGATTTCGAGGTGATGGTCGGCTCGAAATAATCGGCGATGCCGCGCTTCTGCACGTCCGTGGTGACGTTGAGCAGCCACAACAGCAAGAAGAACGCCATCATCGCAGTCACGAAATCGGCGTAAGCGACCTTCCAGGCGCCGCCGTGATGGCCGCCATGGCCACCCTTCTTGACCTTCTTGATGATGACCGGAGCGCCGGCGCCATGCTTGGCCATAGCTTAAGCTCGTACCGCCGCTTTAGGCCGCCTGCGGCATCTTCTCGACCGCTTCTTCGACCTCGTAGAAGGTCGGGCGGACGTCGGTGTTGAGCGCCTTGCGGGCGAATTCGACCGCGACCGACGGCGCATAGCCCTGCATGTAGGCGAGGATGCCCGCCTTGATGCAAAGGTAATAGCGCTCTTCCGCATCGCCGCGCGCTTTGACCGCGGAAGCGAGCGGGGCGATGAAGCCGTACGACAAAAGAATGCCCATGAACGTGCCGACAAGCGCGCCGCCGATCAGTTCGCCGAGGACGGCCGGCGGCTCGGTAATCGAGCCCATGGTGTGAATAACGCCGAGCACCGCGGCGACGATGCCGAGGGCGGGCATGGCATCGGCGACGTTTTGGATCGCGCCGGCGATCGCGTGATGCTCTTCGCGATGGGTGTTGAGATCCTCGTCCATCAGCGTTTCCATCTCGTGATGGTTGTCGGTGCCGAGGGTGAGGAGCCGTAGATAGTCGCAAAGGAACGTCACGGCATGATGATCGTGCAGGAAGGTCGGATAGTTCTTGAAGACCGAACTCTCTTCCGGCTTCTCGACATGCTGCTCGAGGACGAGCGCGCCCTTGGTCTTCGCCATTTTGAAGATGGCGTAGAGGAGGGTCAGCAATTCGAGATAAGCCGTCTTATTGAACGCCTCGGCTTTGAGGAGAGCGGGAATGGCTTTGGCCGAGCCCGATAGAACCGGCTTGCGATTGGCGATGATGAAGCCGCCGATCGCCGCGCCGACGATGATCATGACTTCGAAAGGCTGGAACAGGACGTTGAGATGGCCGCCATTGGCGATGTAACCGCCCATGACGCTGCCCAAAACAACAACAATACCGACAATGACCATCATGGCAGGGGAACACGTTCTGTGACGCTGCGGGAATGCGGTTAAAATGCGGGATCGACGTTAATATTCCCTTTCGCGGGTGCTATATCCTGCCTATCATCCGCACCAAATCCCGCGCCGGAAAACGAAGGCTAAGCCCTTGTCACGCAGTAATTCTTCGTCCCCAGATCGGCCCCTGGGCGCCTATCCGCGGCTGCGCATGCGGCGCAACCGCCGGGATGACTGGACGCGGCGGCTGGTGGCCGAGCATGTGTTAACACCGGCCGATTTCCTGTGGCCGGTTTTCGTCCACGACGGCAAAGAGGCCAAGATCGCCATCCCGTCGATGCCCGGCGTCGACCGGTTGTCGATACCGGCTTTGGTCGATGCGGCCGGCGAGGCCCATGCCCTCGGCATCCCGGTGATCGCCCTGTTCCCGGCGACCCCGCCCGAGCGCAAGACGGCCGAGGGCGACGAGGCGATCAATCCCGACAACATCGTCTGCCGCGCCATCCGTGCGGTGAAGCAGGCGGTGCCGAATATCGGCGTGATGTGCGATGTCGCGCTCGATCCGTTTACGACGCATGGCCATGACGGCGTGCTGCGCGACGGCTTTGTCGCAAACGACGAAACGGTTGCCAAGCTGTGCCAACAGTCGATTGTCCAGGCCGAGGCCGGCTGCGATCTCATCGCGCCCTCCGACATGATGGATGGCCGCATCGGCGCCATCCGCGACGCGCTCGACGGCAAGGGTTTCGAAGCCGTACGCATCATGGCCTACGCGGCGAAATACGCCTCGGGCTTCTATGGCCCGTTCCGCGACGCGATCGGCTCCAAATCCAATCTCGGCAAGGCCGACAAGCGCGGCTACCAGATGGACCCCGCCAACAGCGACGAAGCTTTGCGCGAAGTTGCGCTCGATATCGCCGAGGGCGCGGACATGGTGATGGTGAAGCCGGCGCTGCCCTATCTCGACATCATCCGCCGCGTCAAGGACCGCTTCGGCATGCCGACCTTCGCCTATCAGGTGAGCGGCGAATACGCGATGCTGAAAGGCGCGATCGAGCGTCAATGGCTCGATCAATCGGTGATGATGGAAGCGCTCCTGTCGATCAAGCGCGCCGGCGCCGACGGGATCTTGACCTACGCCGCCGTCGACGCGGCCAAGCGCCTGAAGCAGGGGTGAGTCTCGCCGATCAGCGCGTCGTTGCCGCGATCACGTAGCGCTTGTCGATCAAAGCATCGCCATTGATGTCGCCCTTGAGCAGGTTTTGCGCCTTGTACCAAGCGATCTGGTGCAGGACATCCTTCACGTCGAGCGCACCTTCGCGGTCGTAGTAGGAGATCGTCTCGTTGACTTGCGCGGCGGATTGGCCGGTGTATTTGGCGATGATGTCGAGAATGTCCGGCGCCGTCGGCCCATCGCGCCGCGTCTCGTCCGCGGCGGTGAAGGCGTCGTGATAAGCCTCGGTCGCCTTGCGCCAGGCGCGCAGAAACCGCTCGATGAGATCGCGCTTGTTATCGGCTGTCGTCGTCGCGGTGAAGACGGCGCCAAGCTGCCACGGCGTCTCGTCGCCGACCCAGCCGAGGAGCTTCGCATTGCCGCTCCGCACCGGCACCAGCGCCGCCGTTCCCGTGGCAATCATGGCGTCGATCTGGCCACCGCTTGTCGCCGAGATCATGTTCGAGATGGTGGTGAGGGGCTGAAGCCGCATCGCCTTCAGATCGAAGCCGTATTTGTCAGCAAGCAAGCCGAGCGCGTAATGCGTCGTCGAGCCGAATTGCGTGATGACGAAGCTGTGGCCGGCGATGTCCTTGGGCGCGCGCAGCCCCGCCTCGTAAGCGCGATTGGAGGCGAGATAGGCCTGGCTGTGAAAGCCGGGCGCCTCGCGATGCTGCCCCGCGATAATGCGCAGCGCGCCTTGGCC
>DASZLU010000158.1:0-164666 GCA_035552195.1 Allostellaceae bacterium
GCCGATCGAGACCGGACAGGTGCGCCAAAGCTTCCCGCATGGCCGGACCAAAACCGTCCAGGTCGAGGTGCGCAAGAAGCGCGTTGTCGGACCGGGTGGCGATAAGCCGGCCGATGCGCCGGCGGCGGCCGCTGCGACGGCCGCTCCTGCGACCGCGAAGCCGGCGGCGCCGGCGCGGCGTCCCGTTGTTCTGCCGCAAGGTCTCACCGAGGAAGAGCGGGCCCACCGCGTTCGCGCGCTGAAAGGCGCGATCGCCGATGCCGAAACACGGCGTCAGGCCGATGCCGATCGCGAACGCGAGGAAGCGGTGCGTCTCGCCGCCGAAGAAGCGCGCCGGGCTGAGGAAGAGACCAAGCGTAAAGCCGAGGAAGAGGCCAAACGCAAAGCCGAAGAAACCGACAAGCGCAAGCAGGAAAAGGCCGCTGAGGACACGCGCCGCGAGGTCGCCGACCGCGCCGGTAAAGCCGCCGCCGCCAAGGTCGCTGCGCTGACCGCCGCCGGCAAGATCAAGGTCGTCGAGGAAGAGCCCGAGGACGAGGCGCCTCGCCGCGCGCGTCCTGGTGGTGCCGTGCCGCCGCGTCGTCCCGCGGCCGCGCCCCGCCGCGACGATCATCGCCGCACCAATACCAAGCTCACCGTCAATCGTGCGCTCAACACCGATGACGACGAGCGGCAGCGCAGCCTCGCGTCGGTCAAGCGCCATCGCGAGCGCGAGAAGCAGCGTGCGCTGCAGATGCTGCAAGAGCAGACGAAGATCGTGCGCGATGTCGTCGTCCCTGAGACGATTACCGTGCAAGAGCTCGCCAATCGCATGGCCGAGCGCAGCGTCGACGTCATCAAAACGCTGATGAAGATGGGCGTGATGGCGACCATCAATCAGGCCATCGACGCGGATACCGCCGAACTCGTCGTCACCGAATTCGGTCACCGGCTGAAGCGCGTCTCCGAAGCCGACGTCGAAGCCGGCCTTAAGCAGGATGACGATCCGGAAGCGTCGCTCGAGTCGCGTCCGCCGGTTGTCACCGTGATGGGTCACGTCGATCACGGCAAGACCTCGCTGCTCGATGCGCTCCGTCAGACGGATGTTGTCGCCGGCGAAGCGGGCGGTATCACGCAGCATATCGGCGCCTATCAGGTCACACTACATAGCGGCCAGAAGATCACCTTCATCGACACGCCAGGCCACCAGGCCTTCACGGCGATGCGCTCGCGCGGCGCACACGTCACCGATATCGTCGTGCTGGTCGTCGCGGCCGATGACGGCATCAAGGAGCAGACGGTCGAAGCGCTGCGTCACGCCAAGGCGGCGGGCGCGCCGATGATCATCGCGATCAACAAGATCGATAAGCCGGGCGCCAATCCCGAAAAGGTGCGGCAGGAATTGCTGCAGCACGAGATCGTGGTCGAAAAGCTCGGCGGCGACGTGCTCGATATCGAAGTCTCGGCGCTCAAGAAGACCGGTCTCGACAAGCTCGAAGAAGCGATCTTGCTGCAGGCCGAAATCCTCGACCTTAAGGCTAATCCCAATCGTCCTGCCGAGGGCAGCGTGATCGAAGCGCAGCTCGAGCGCGGCCGCGGGCCTGTCGCGACCGTCCTGATCAAGCGCGGCACGCTCAAGGTCGGCGACATCTTCGTCGCCGGCAGCGAATGGGGCCGGGTGCGCGCGCTGCTCGACGATCGCGGCATGAACATCACCGAAGCCACGCCGGCGATGCCGGTCGAGGTGTTGGGTCTTTCCGGCACGCCGATGGCCGGCGACGATTTCACCGTTGCCGCAGACGAAAGCCAGGCGCGCGACATCGCGGCTTACCGTCAACGTCTCCGCCGAGAGCAAACGGCGGCAGCCGGCGCGCGCGGCACGCTCGAGCAGATGTTCGCGCAGGCGGCGGCCGGCGCGGCAAAAGAGCTGGCGGTCGTCGTCAAATCCGACGTGCAGGGCTCGCTCGAAGCCATTACGGGGTCACTCGAGAAGCTCGGCACCGATGAAGTCTCGGTGCGCGTGCTTCACGCGGCGGTCGGCGGCATCAATGAGAGCGATATCATCCTCGCCAAGGCGTCGCACGCGGTGATCGTCGGCTTCAACGTCCGCGCCAATCCACAAGCACGCGACATGGCACGGCGCGACGGCGTCGAGATCCGTTACTACTCGATCATTTACGAGGTGATTGACGACATCAAAGCGGCGCTCAGCGGCCTGCTGTCGCCGACCCGGCGCGAGAAATTCCTCGGCAATGCCGCCATCCGCGAGGTGTTCAACATCACGAAGGTCGGCAAAGTTGCCGGCTGCATGGTCACCGAAGGCACCGTCAAGCGCGGGGGCAAGGTGCGATTGCTGCGGGATAACGTCGTGATCCACGAAGGCACGCTGAAGACGCTAAAGCGCTTCAAGGACGAAGTGCGCGAGGTCCGCGAGGGCTTCGAATGCGGCATGGCTTTCGAGAATTACGACAATATCGAAAAAGGCGACGTCATCGAGTGCTTCGAGATGGAAGAAGTCGCCCGCGTTCTTTAAGCCCGCGGAGGAATCTTCATGTCGACGACGACAGCGGCAGTCCGTGCACTGCCGCTCTTTCCTTCCGTTCCCGGTTTCGCGCAGCAACCGACGGGCCTTGGCGCCGGCGAATGTGTGTGGGGGCAATAGGTAAACGGCGTGGCACAAGAGCACGGTCCCAGTCAGCGGCAGCTTCGCGTCGGCGAAGAGATGCGCCACGCTCTGGCGCGTATCTTCGATCGCGGCGAGCTGCATGATCCGGCGCTGCATGAAGCAGCGCTGACGGTCACCGAGGTGCGCGTCGCGCCCGATCTGAAACGCGCGACGGCCTATGTGATGCCGCTCGCCGGGCGCAACGCGGCCGAGATCATGGCCGGGCTGAAGCGCGGCGCCGGCCATCTGCGCCGCCTTGTCGCGCAAGAGGTGAAGCTGCGCGTCGCGCCGCAGATCGTCTTTGCGCTCGATAAAAGCTTCGACGAAGCGAGCCACATCGATCAGCTGCTGCGGCGCGAGGATGTGGCGCGCGATCTCGCGGCGGATAAAGAGTCGAGCGAGGACGACGAGGATGGCGCGTAAGCGGCGCGGCCAGCCGGTTCATGGCTGGCTCATCCTCGACAAGCCGCTCGGCATGAGCTCGAGTCGCGCGGTCGGAGCCGTGCGCCGCCTGCTCGATGCGGCCAAGGCGGGTCATGGCGGCACGCTCGACCCGCTTGCAACCGGCGTGCTGCCGATCGCCTTGGGCGAAGCGACCAAGACTGTCGCTTACGCGATGGGCAGCCGTAAGATCTATCGTTTCACCTTGCGCTGGGGCGAGGCGCGCAGCACCGACGACACCGAGGGCGCGGTCATCGCGATCAGCGAGGCGCGGCCCAGCCGCGAGCGAATCCTCGCCGCCCTTCCGGCTTTCGAGGGCACCACTCTGCAGCGGCCGCCCGATTTCTCGGCCATCAAGGTCGCGGGCGAGCGCGCCTATGACCTGGCGCGGGGCGGCGAGGCCCTTGATCTGGCGTCCCGTCCGATCGAGGTAGCGCGACTGCGCCTGCTCGGCCGGCCCGATCCGGACCACGCCGAATTCGAGGCTGAGGTCGGAAAAGGCACGTATATCCGGGCACTTGGCCGCGATTTGGGGCTCGTCCTCGGCTGCTACGCCCACGTCAGCGCCCTGCGCCGCCTATCGGTCGGGCGCTTCACCCTGGACGCCGCGATTTCCCTGGATAAACTAGAAACTCTGGGGCATAGTCCGGCCGCTTCCGGGCATTTGCTTCCGATCGAGACCGCGCTGGACGACATCCCGGCGCTCGCCTTGAGCGGAGAAGAGGCGGAGGCCTTGCGTTGCGGCCGTGTCGTAACGCTTTTGCGCCCATCGGATCGGGCGCGCATCGATCTACTCGAAGATGGCGCAACGATCCGCGCAACCAGCGACGGAAGGCTGGTGGCGTTGGCCGCAATCGACAAAGGCTTGATCCGCCCCGTGCGTGTGATGAATCTTTGAGATAAGGAGATACCGATGTCGATTACGCTCGCGCGCAAGCAAGAGCTGGTTCAGGAATACCAGCGCAAGAAGGACGACACCGGTTCGCCCGAAGTCCAAGTTGCGATCTTGTCGGAACGGATTTCCAATCTGACGGAACATCTGAGCCATCATCAGAAAGATTTCCATTCGCGACGCGGCTTGCTCGTGATGGTTGGTCAACGCCGCAGCCTGCTCGATTATCTGAAGCGCGCCGATGTCGGCCGCTACAACACGCTGATCGAGCGTCTGGGGCTCCGCCGCTGAGCCGGCAGCTACATTCTAACGTTTCAACGGGCGCGAGCGCCGCGACGACCGAAACGGTCGCTCGCGCCGCGCCCCCATGCCTTTCAAGAGAGAGAAGAGAGAGAACCCGATCATGTTCGAGGTATTTAGAAAAGAATTGATGTGGGGCGGCCGCCGCCTCGTCCTCGAAACCGGCAAAGTCGCGCGGCAAGCCAATGGTGCCGTGATGGCGACCTATGGCGAAACGACGGTGCTCTGCACCGCTGTCGCCAACAAGCAGCAGAAACCGGGGCAGGATTTCTTCCCGCTCACGGTCAATTATCAGGAAAAGACCTTTGCCGCGGGCAAGATCCCGGGTGGCTTCTTCAAGCGAGAAGGCCGTCCGTCGGAGAAAGAGGTGCTGACCTCGCGCCTCATCGACCGGCCGATCCGCCCGCTTTTTGCGTCGGGCTTCCTCAACGAGACGCAAGTCGTCTGCACCGTGCTGAGCCACGATCTCGAGAACGATCCCGATATCGTCGCCCTGGTCGGCGCCTCGGCGGCGCTCACCATCTCGGGCATTCCGTTCCTCGGTCCGATCGGCGGCGCGCGCGTCGGTTACATCAACGGCGAATATGTTCTCAATCCGAAGCTCGATGAGCTGCCGAATTCGGCGCTCGAGCTCGTCGTCGCCGGCACCACCGAAGGCGTGCTCATGGTCGAATCCGAAGCCAAAGAGCTGTCGGAAGAGGTCATGCTCGGCGCGGTGATGTTCGGTCATCGCTCGTTCCAGCCGGTGCTGCAAGCCATCATCGAGCTGGCCGAGGTGGCGGCGAAAGAGCCGTGGAACATGCCGGAAAAGCCGGCCAACGCCGCAGCGATCGAAGAGAAGCTGCGCGCTGCCGTCTCGGCCGATCTTGCGACCGCTTATAGCGAAACGCAGAAGCAGGCGCGTCAGCAGCAGCTCGAAGCCGCGAAAGGCAAGATCGGTACGCTCTTCACCGACGAGGCCGAGAAGACGCTGGCCGGCAAACTCTTCAAGAATCTCGAGAAGGACATCGTTCGCGGTGCGATCCTCGACGGCAAGCCGCGTATCGATGGCCGCGACACCAAGACCGTGCGTCAGATTTCGGTCGAGGTCGGCGTGCTGCCCCGGGCGCATGGCTCGGCGCTCTTCACCCGCGGCGAGACACAATCGCTCGGCGTCGCGACTCTCGGCACCGGCCAGGACGAGCAGATCATCGACGCGCTCGAAGGCGAATACCGCTCGAACTTCCTGCTGCATTACAACTTCCCGCCCTACTCGACCGGTGAAGCCGGCCGCATGGGCACGCCGGGCCGCCGCGAGATCGGCCACGGCAAGCTGGCGTGGCGCGCAGTTCATCCGCTCCTCCCGGAGAAGGAGAAGTTCCCTTACACGATCCGCGTCGTTTCCGAGATCACCGAATCGAACGGCTCGTCTTCGATGGCAACGGTGTGCTCGTCGTCGCTGTCGCTGATGGATGCGGGCGTGCCGCTGGCGCGCCCGGTTGCCGGCATCGCCATGGGTCTTATCAAGGAAGGCGATAAATTCGCCGTTCTTTCCGACATTCTCGGCGACGAGGATCATCTCGGCGATATGGACTTCAAGGTCGCCGGCACCGAGAAGGGCATCACCGCGCTTCAGATGGACATCAAGATCACCTCGATCACCGAGGAGATCATGAAGGTCGCGCTGCATCAGGCCCAGGGCGGACGCATCCACATCCTCGGCGAGATGTCGAAGGCACTCGAAGCCGCGCGCGAAGGGGTCTCGAACAATGCGCCGCGTATCACCACCTTCACCATTCCGAAGGACAAGATTCGCGAAGTCATCGGCTCGGGCGGCAAGGTCATCCGCGAGATTTGCGAGGTCACCGGCGCCAAGGTCGATATCGAGGACGACGGCACGATCAAAGTCGCGGCGGTCGATGGCGATGCGGCGAAAGCCGCGATCGACTGGATCCGCGGTATCGTCGCCGAGCCCGAGGTCAACGTGATCTACAACGGCAAGGTGGTGAAGACCGTCGAATTCGGCGCCTTCGTCAACTTCCTCGGCGCGAAAGACGGCCTTGTCCACATCAGCGAGCTGGCGCCGCAACGTGTCGCCAAGACCACCGATGTGGTGAAGGTCGGCGACCCGGTGAAGGTCAAAGTGCTGGGCTTCGACGATCGCGGCAAGGTCAAGCTGTCGATGAAGCAAGTCGATCAAACGACCGGCGAAGATCTCAGCGCCAAGCTTGCCGAAGAAAAGCGCCATCGCGATGATGCGAAGGCAGCGCAAACTCAGCCCGCCGAGTAATTGGCGGCTGAAAGGCAAAACCGGGGATCGGCGGCACAGCCGATCCTCGGACTTGCTCTGGTCGTGGGCGGAAGGATTGTCTCGTGAAGGCGCTTAAACCGTTGCTCATCTCCGGGCGCGAAGTGTGGCCGCTGGTCGAAGGCGGCAAGGGCATTTCCGTGTCCAATGGCGAAAGCTCCGGCGCTTGGGCCGCCAGCGGCGGCGTCGGAACGTTCTCGGGCGTCAATGCCGATAGCTTCGATCCGAATGGCGACAAGATCGAGCAGATTTACCGGGGCCGGACGCGGCGCGAGCGGCATGAAGAGCTGATCGCCTTCTCGATCGCCGGCGGCATTCATCAGGCGCGCATGGCCTATGAGCGCTCGAACGGCCAGGGCCGCATCCACATGAACATCCTGTGGGAGATGGCGGCGGCCGAGCGCATCCTGCACGGCGTCCTCGAAGGCGCGCGCGGCCTCATCAACGGCGTCACCTGCGGCGCCGGCATGCCCTACAAGATCGCCGAGATCTGCCAGCGCTACGGCGTCTATTACTACCCGATCGTATCCTCGGGCCGCGCCTTCCGCGCGCTCTGGAAACGCGCCTATCACAAATTCCGCGATCTCATGGGCGCGGTGGTCTACGAGGACCCGTGGCTCGCCGGCGGTCATAACGGCATTACCAACAGCGAGAATCCGGAAGCGCCCGAGCCGCCCTTCGGTCGCGTGCTCGAACTGCGCAAGATCATGCGCGAATTCGGTCTCGACAACACGCCGATCGTGATGGCGGGCGGCGTGTGGCGGCTCGATGAATGGGACGATTGGATCGACAATCCCGATCTTGGCCCGATCGCGTTCCAATTCGGTACCCGGCCGCTGCTCACCAAGGAAAGCCCGATCTCCGATGCGTGGAAGCGCAAGCTGCTGACGCTGAAGGAGGGCGACGTCTATCTCAATCGCTTCAGCCCGACCGGCTTCTATTCCTCGGCGGTGCGCAACAACTTCATCAACGAGCTGCGCGAGCGCAATGACCGTCAGATCCCGTACTCGGTCGAGGCGGTGGGTGATCATCTGGCGGCGCTTGAGGTCGGCGCGCGGCATCGCGTCGTCTACGTCACGCCGCACGACCGCGAGCGCGCAGTGAGTTGGATGGATACCGGCTTCACCGAAGCGCTGCGCACGCCGGATTCGACGCTGGTGTTCGTCGAGCCGAAGAAGGGGCTCGAGATTCGCAACGATCAGATCAATTGCATGGGCTGCCTCTCGGCCTGCCAGTTCTCGAACTGGGCACAGAACGAGCAGGGCACCACCGGCAAGAAGGCCGATCCGCGCAGCTTCTGCATTCAGAAGACCCTGCAGGCGATCAGTCACTCCGACGATTGCGAGCACGAGCTGATGTTCTCGGGCCACAACGCTTTCCGCTTCGGCAGCGACCCGTTCTACAAGAACGGCTTTGTGCCGACCGTGCACGAGCTGGTCGAGCGGCTGAAGACCGGCGCCTGATCTTCAATCAAAAGTCGGGGGGACGAGGTGGCGAAGCTTAAACTGAAGCTCGGCTGCTGGCAGTATGATCGCACGCGCGCGCTCGCCGACGGCAGCGTGCAGCCCGAAGGCATCGAGCTCGAATATCGCAGCGCGCCGCAGGTCGGCGCGATCATGGAGCGCGCGCTCAACGGCGAGTTCGATGTCTCCGAGCTCGGAATCACCTACTACCTGCGCAGCCTCGAGCTGCCGGATCCGCCGTTCATCGCGATCCCCGTCTTTCCCAACCGTCTCTTCCGGCACGGCGCGATCTTCATCAACAAAGACAGCGGCATCAAAGAGCCACGCGACCTGATCGGCCGCAAGGTCGGCGAGCTGCACCGTTATGGCCATGACGCCGGCATCTGGGCTAAGGGTGCGCTCAGCGACGATTTCGGCGTCGCGGCCGACAGCATGACCTATTACGTCGGCGGGCTCGATGCGCCGAGCAACGAGGCCGACTGGGCGACGGCGGTAACGCCGCCGGGCGTGAGGATCACCCCGATCGATGCCGGGCAAACACTCGACAAGATGTTGCAGGAAGGGGCGATCGACGCGCTGTTCTCGGCCTGGATACCGCCCTCGATGCGCGCCGGCTCGCCCAAGATCGCCCGGCTGTTCGAGGATTTCGAGACCGTCGAGCGCGCCTATTACGCGCGCCATCACGTGTTCCCGATCATGCACACGGTGGTGATCAAGCGCTCGGTCTATCGCGAAAATCCCTGGGTGGCGCGCGCGATGCTCGATGCGTTCGAGAAGGCAAAGCAGGCGGCGCAGAATATCTATCGCGCAGGCTCGGTCTTCTTCACCCCCGCGCTGATGATCCCCTGGGTCGCCGCACTGCAGGAGCGCAACCGCGAACTCTTGGGCGATGATTTCTGGCCCTACGGCATCGAGCAGAATCGCAAAACCCTCGACACCTGCCTGCGCTACAACCGCGAGCAACATCTCCTATCGCGTGACTGGAAGCTCGAAGAGCTGTTCGCGCCGGAGACGCTTGGCTAAGGCCCCGAAGTACTCGGTACTGTAACAAAACTAGAACAAACTCGGCGCGCGTACCGTTCGGGCAATTTTATGCGTGGCGGAATGCGGTCCTGGCTTCGAAGTGGCCGGGACTAATGGCGGGCCAGCGCGAAATTTCAGCCTCCCATTCCATGCACTTCCATGCGCATCGCTTGACGCAGGGCGTCACCGGCGCGTGTTCGTCTTGGTTTTGTTCTCTGGAGCTTTGTTGATGCAGATCGATCGCAGAAAGTTGCTGCTTGGTGGCGGCGCCCTGGTCGCGGCGCAGGCTTTGGAGTTCGCGCCACCGGTTGCGGCGCAAGAGGAGCAAGAAATGTCGCATTCGGCATCAATGCCTGTACCGGCGCCGCCATCGACGCCCGAGATACTCGATCCGCAAAAACTGGCGCGCTTCGTCGATCGATTGCCGATCCCGCCCGTGGCCCGGCCGGCCGGGCGGCGTGCGGACCCCAAGGATGCGCATCGAACCCTCGCCTACTATCGGCTGTCGATGCGGCAGATCAAGCAGCGTCTGCACCGCGATCTGCCGCCGACACGCGTCTGGAGCTACGGTGACAGCATTCCCGGGCCGACGCTGGAAACCCGCGCGGGCGAGCCGTTGCTGATCGAATGGGTCAACGAGCTCCCGACATCGCATTTCCTGCCGATCGACCACACGCTGCACGGCGCCGAAACGACGGTGCCGGATGTCCGTACGGTGGCCCATGTTCACGGCGCCAGGGTCCCGCCGGAAAGCGACGGCTATCCGGATAATTGGTTCACCCACGGCCACTCGGCGCTCTATCGCTATCCCAACCAGCAAGAGGCCGCGCTGCTCTGGTACCACGATCATGCGATGGGAATTGAGCGGCTCAATCAATACGCGGGACTATTTGGCCTGTTCGTGATTCGTGACGAGCAGGAGGACAGGTTGACGCTGCCGAAGGGTCCTTACGAGATCCCGCTGGTTATTTGCGATCGCCAGCTCACCACGGATGGTCGGCTCTACTATCCCACATCAGGCGACCCGAAGAGTCCGTGGGTGCCCGAGGTCTATGGCGACACCATTCTGGTGAACGGCAAGCTGTTTCCCTTCGCGGAAGTCGAGCCGCGGCTTTACCGTCTGCGGGTGGTCAATGCGTCGAATGCGCGGTTTCTCAATCTCGCGTTCTCCGACGGCCGCCCGTTTCACGTGATCGGCGCCGATCAAGGCCTGCTTCCGGCGCCGGAAGAAGTCCCGTTTCTATCTGTTGCCCCGGCGGAGCGCGCCGACCTTCTGGTCGATTTCGCGCCGCTCGCCGGTGGCGAGGTCCGCTTGATGAGTCAGACCTACGAGTTGGCGCAATTTCGGGTGCGCGCGGGCGCGGCACCGGCGAGCGACCACCTGCCGAAGACTTTGCGGCCGGTCACGAGGATTCCGGAGGCGAGCGCTATCAAAACCCGAACCCTATCGCTCGACGAGAATATGGAGGCGGGCGCGGCCGGCCGCATGTTGATGCTGCTCAATGGGGCGCGTTGGCATGAGCCCATCACCGAAACTCCCGTCTTGAACAGCGTCGAAATCTGGAATCTCGTCAATCTGACCGAGGACATCCACCCGATTCATCTGCATCTGGTGCGGTTCCAGGTTCTCGACCGGCAGTATTTCGATGTCGGCCTCTACCAGCGCACTGGCACGCTTCGCACTTTCGGGACTGTCTTCGCTGGAGAGTCGGGATGGAAGGACACGGTGCAAGCTCATGCCGGCATGGTCACCCGCATCATCATCCGCTTCGAGGGTTTTACCGGGCGATACGTGTGGCATTGCCACGTGCTCGAGCATGCGGCACGTGAGATGATGCGGCCGTTTGAAATTGTGTCCGCTGCGGGAGTGAGCGCGTCATCCACCACTCATTCCGCAACCATGATGGCGCACAAGCCGCAACCGGAGTAAATGCGCGCCGCGCCGCCGTGTCACCGAAGCGTAACGCTCCTCCATTAACTTCCCGCAACCATCTTTGAATTCGGGAGGTTCTTCTCATGGCAGTACGCACATCGTTGTTTGGTGCATTGGCCGGCGCCGCCGTGGTCATGCTGGGTTCTTCGGCGCCGTCTTTGGCCGATCCACCGGCCGGCGCACCCGCATGGGGCACCAGCGACCCGGTTCTGGCAGTGGTCGGCGACACGTCGTGTCAGACCGGTACCCCGCCGGCGGTTGGAGGATCTTTCAAGGCGTCTGATTACTGCGCCGGCGGCGTCGGCGCGGGCGGCACCACCGTAATTCCAACATTGCGCTGGCGGACGCAGAGCGCGACAGCGGCGCAGATCGAAGCCATGCAACCCGACCTCGTTGCACTGCTTGGCGATGAGCAGTACCAGGTAGGCCGTTACGAAGACTTCATGGCGTCTTTCGATCACACCTACGGCGCGTTCAAATACCTGCATCGGCCGTCGCCCGGTAACCACGAATTCTATACCGCGAAAAGTGGCCAATTCGGCGTCAAGGGCTACGGGTATTTCGATTATTACAACGGCTATCAGATCGATCCGACGACCGGCGCTCCGAAGACGGCGGCGGTCGACTCCGGCGATCATGCGGCGTCGCCGGGGACGGTCACCCAGAATATTCCCCTCTCGGATGGGCAGGCGGGACATTTCGATGCTGTGAGCGGCGGCGAGGGCTGGTATTCGTACAATCTCGGCAAGTGGCACATCATTTCGCTCAACATCGAATGCAATGTTGAGGACGGCGGCTGCGATCCGAATGGCGCATGGTTCGCAGCGGAAACCGCGTGGCTTGCCCAGGATCTGACCGAGAACACAGCGCCCTGCACGGTCGCGTACTGGCATCAACCGACTTTCTCTGCCGGCAACGCGGCCGTCGGCACGAGCCGATTCACGACGGCGGAAGGTACGGCGGCGGATGATTGGTGGAAGCTGCTTTATCAGCATGGCGCCGATCTCGTCCTGAACGGACACGATCATCTCTATGCCCGTTACAAGCAGGTGGATCCCAACGGCGTTGCCAACAAGAACGGCATCCGCGAGTTCATCGTCGGCACCGGCGGCGAAGCGCTCGATACGGTCACGCAGAACAACAACAGCCAGAACATCGAAAAAGCCTCGGCTGGTTTCTACGGCGTCATGAAGCTGACCCTTCATCCCGGCAGCTACGATTGGGATTACGAATCGGTCCTCGACGCCAACGGCAACTCGGCGAGCAAGGCCAACGGGGATGCGACAAACTTCAGCGATGTCGGTACGGCCGCTTGCCACCGGGGCAGCCTGAACCAGAACTCGCAATTCTAAAAAGTCCAAATTATGAGAAGGGGCGGGCGGCTGCTCGCCCCTTTTTCTTTGGGCGAACGAGAAGCAGCGACCGGAAGCTAAGGTGCCAGACGGATCAGCGGAGTTGCGTGAGGGTTTCGGGCAGCGGCGCGAGATCGAAGCGGCCGCGTTTCAGATCGTGACCCGCGCCGTCGATTGCGATTAGTCTCGTCGTTGCGGGAATCGCTTCGCGCGCGGCATCGATCTCCGCGATCGTGCCGAAACCGTCTTTCGTTCCCGAAACGAACAGCGCCGGCGCCCGCAGTTGCGCGAAATGCTGTGTGCGCATTTGCGCCGGCTTGTTCGGCGGATGGAGCGGATAGGAGAGGAGCAAGAGCGCTGCCGCGATGTCCGGCATCTCGGCGGCGAGCATACTCGCTTGCCGTCCGCCGTAAGAATGGCCACCGAGGTAAATCTTGTCCGACACGCGTTCGCGTAACGCCGCGACCGCATCGCCGAGTCCCGCACGATCCGCCGCCGCCGTGGCGGGTGAGGGCGGGCCCTTCGGACGCTTGCGGCGAAACGCAAGATCGCAGCGCAGCACGATGAACCCGCTCGCGCAGAATTGCGCCGCGACCGCGACCAACAAGGGCGCGGTGCAATCGCTGCCTGCGCCATGCGTCAGGACCAGGCCGGCGCCGCTTGCCTTTTCCGGCTCGTGCAGAAAGCCGCGAAGCGCCGCGGTATCGATCGCGGTGACGCGCCCTTCGCTCACGCTGCTGTCTTACGGCTTGCCGAAAACCTCGAACCAATGCGTGCGCATCGAATCCCAGGAACGCGCATCGGCGCTGGCGTTGTAGGCGAGGGCAGGCATGCGGCCGCCGGCCTCGGGATTGGTGAAAGCGTGTTTCGTGCCGCCATAGGTGATGACCTGCCAATCGACGCCGGCTTTGGTCATCTCGGCCTCGAACGCGGCCACTTGCTCGGGCGGCACCAGCGGATCTTCGGCGCCGGTGCAGACGAGAATCTTGCCGGTGATGTTCTTCGCCTCGTCCGGATTGTGGGTCGACAAGATACCGTGAAAGCTGACGACCCCGGCGAGCGGCGTGCCCGTGCGCGCGAGCTCGAGAACGCAGAGCCCGCCGAAGCAATAGCCCATCGCGCCAATGCGCTTGGGATCGACGTTCGGCCGCGCGGCGAGCGCGTCGTAACCGGCGCGCACATGCTGGCGGAGCTTGTCGTTATTCTCACGCAGCGCGCCCATCAAGTTCATCGAATCCTCGGGCTTCTGCGCGATGCGGCCGCCGCCGTACATATCGATGGCGAGGGCGACATAGCCGAGTTCGGCGATCATGCGGGCGCGGCGTTTCGGATGGTCGTTGAGGCCCGGCGCCTCATGGACGATCACGACACCCGGGCGGCGCCCGCTCGCTTCGGGATCGGCGAGATAGGCTTGGAAGGTCGTGTCGCCGGCGGAATAGTTCAGGGTCTCGATCTTCATGGGGCGCCTCGCGTCGCTGCTGGTCCGTGCTAGCCAGTCCCGTGCCGGGCCAATCCCGTGCGGGATAGGGGGCTTATAAGCGCGCTTGGCCCCGGGCGGCAATTCCGCTAAATTTAGATCGCCTCTAAACTAGGGGCGCCGGCATTCCCATATTGGTGTCATGAGCACTCACCGTCCGTTCGCCAATGCTCTCGAATTGCTGCGCGCCGCCAAGCTGCGGCCGACGCGGCAACGCTTGGCCCTGGCCAAGCTGCTGTTCGAGAAAGGCGACCGCCATGTCACCGCCGAGCAACTCCATGACGAGGCCGTCGCCACGTCGATCCCGGTGTCGCTCGCGACGATTTACAACACACTGCATCAATTCGTCGGCGCGCGGCTCCTGCGCGAGGTGGTGGTCAATCCCGGCCGGTCGTATTTCGATACGAACATTGCCGATCACCACCATTTCTTCTTCGAAGAGACCGGCAAGCTGATGGACATCCCGAGCGACAAGATCGAGGTGACCAATCTGCCACAGCCGCCGCACGGCGCGATCCGCCGCGTCGATGTGGTGATCCGCGTGGCGCCGAAGGCCTGAACGAGGCTAAGCGTTGACAGCCCTGGGGGCCAAGGTTAAATTAGAACTATTCTAATCTATCGTAACGACTGAAGGAGGAGGAAGACAATATGGCCAAGCTACAAGGCAGCAAAACGGAAGCGAATCTGAAAGAGGCTTTCGCGGGCGAGAGCCAGGCGAACCGCCGCTACCTCTATTTCGCACAAAAGGCCGATGTCGAAGGCTACAACGACGTCTCGGCGGTTTTCCGCTCGACCGCGGAAGGCGAGACCGGCCACGCCCATGGCCATCTCGAATATCTGCAGGAAGTCGGCGATCCGGCGACCGGCAAGCCGATCGGCGATACCGCGAAGAACCTCGTCTCCGCCGTCGCCGGCGAGACGCACGAATACACCGACATGTATCCCGGCATGGCGAAGACCGCCCGCCAGGAAGGCTTCGACGAGATCGCCGACTGGTTCGAGACGCTCGCCAAGGCCGAGAAGTCGCATGCCGGCCGCTTCCAGAAAGCGCTCGACGGGCTCGGCAAGTAAGCCGTCACCCACGCGAAGAGGGCACCGCTCGCGGTGTCCCTCTTCATCTTTTCTATTTTTTGTACGGAGTAGCGGATGTCCGAGGGCGGTCTCGGCGCGCCGATGCGCCATCCTATTGCCTGGCAGAATCCCGATTTTTACGACGCCGCGAAGATCGAGGCCGAACTCGCGCGCGTTTTCGATATCTGTCATGGCTGCCGCCGCTGCTTCAATCTGTGCGACAGCTTCCCACGCCTGTTCGACATGATCGATGAAGGACCCACCGGCGAACTCAACGGCGTGCCGAAAGAGAAATACGCCGAGGTCGTCGAAGCCTGCACGCTCTGCGACATGTGCTTCATGACCAAGTGCCCGTATGTGCCGCCGCATGAATGGAACGTCGACTTTCCGCATCTGATGCTGCGCCATCGCGCGGCCCAGGAAAAAGCAGGCAAGATACCTTTTGCCGATCGCGCTCTCGCGGAGACGGATCGCAATGGCAAGCTCGCGCGCCCGATCGCACCGCTGGTCAACTGGGCCGGCAGTCTCGATAACAAGCTGACGCGGCCGATCATGGAGGCGATTGCCGGCATCGATCGCAACGCCGCGCTGCCGAAATTCCACACGCAAACGTTTGAGGCGCGCGCTCTGCGCCGCCCGGCGCCGCCGAACGATGCCGCGCCGGCGTTTGGTCGCAAAGCGGTGCTCTATGCGACCTGCTTCGTCAATTACAACAATCCGCGCATCGGCGAGGCGGCACGATCGGTGCTGGCTAAGAACGGCGTCGCGACCGAAGTCGCCTATCCCGAATGTTGCGGCATGCCGCAGATGGAACAAGGCGAGCTGCCGCGCGTCGCCGCCAAGGCGAAGAACGTCGCGCTCGCGCTGAAGCCCTATATCGAGCAGGGCTACGATATCGTCGCGCTGGTTCCGTCTTGCGCCCTGATGCTGAAATTCGAATGGCCGCTGCTGCTGCCTGGCGATGCGGATGTAAAGCGTCTGTCCGATGCGACGTTCGATCTCACCGAGTATGTCGTCGATATTGCAAAGAAAGAAGGCCTCGCGCCCGGGCTCAACGCGATCCCCGGCGGGGTCAGCCTGCATCTCGCCTGCCATGCGCGGGCGCAGAATATGGGTGCGAAAGCAGCGGAGATGCTGCGACTCTTACCCGATGCCGATATCGACGTGATCGAGCGCTGCTCCGGTCACGGCGGCAGCTGGGGCGTGAAGAAAGAGAACTTCACCGTCGCCATGAAGGTAGGCCGCCCCGCATCGCGACAGGCGGCGCGCGAGAATAAGGCCGTGCTGTCATCCGAATGCCCGCTGGCGGCGTTACACCTGCAGCAGGGCGTCGCCGTGGCCGATCGTGAGTCCGGCGCGAAACTCCCGGCGACGCTTCATCCGATCGAGCTGATGGCCCGCGCCTACGGCCTCTTGGAAGGAGATCAGCGATGACGAGTGCAACCAACGCCAAACGCGAGATCAGCCGCGCCGATATCCTCGACCCCGCCGCCTATACGAAAGACCGCCGTGAGTACAAAAAACGCGTCACCGAGCTGAAGCGCGACCGCCGCATCGAAGTCGGTCCATTCGTGACGTTCTATTTCGAGAGCTACGACACGATGTGGCATCAGATTCACGAGATGCTCTACATCGAGAAGGGCGGCGAGCAGCAGATCACCGACGAGCTCGAAGCCTATAACCCGCTCATCCCGCAAGGCGAAGAGTTGATCGCCACGGTGATGATCGAGATCGAAGACCCGATGCGCCGCGCGCGCGTGCTGGCAACGCTCGGCGGTATCGAGGACAAGATGTTCGTCCAGGTCGGCAACGAACGCGCGATCGGCATTCCCGATCCGACGCGCGAGAACACTTCGGAAGACGGCAAGGCGTCATCGGTGCAGTTTCTCCGCTTCCCCTTTACCGCGGCGCAAGTAAAGGCGTTTAAGACCGCCGGGGTACAGGTGCTGGTCGGCATCGATCACGAGAATTACGGACACATCGCCGTGATGCCGGAACGCGTCCGAGCCGCACTGGAAAAAGATTTCGCGTAGGTGCGGCGCTAAGCCCGCCTCACTTCACCACTTCGCCCGGCAACAAGCCCCAGATCTCGTTGCGGGCAAGCCAGCCTTTGACGTCGCTGGGACCGTTCTGCACGTCAATGCGGCACCAGCTGTCGTTACATTCGAGCAAATGCGCGATGACGCCGGGGTCGAGCTTCGCCACCGGCGCGGCGCCGCTATCGCCGGATTGCCGCAGGATGTGCTGATTGCCTTGCACGACGACGTTGCGGGCGCCGGTCACCATACGCTGATGCACCCAGCCCTCGGTGCCTTGCCAATCGCGCACCTGCCGCCATTGATCGAATTCGGCGACGATCTCGAGCGGATAACCTTTGCGGTGATAGACGTATTCGATCGGATAGCGGTTGCCGGGGCCGGTGCGCAGATTGACGGTATCGGCGCGCAGGCTGACGAAGCGCGGCACCGGTTCGGTCGATTTCTCGGCAGCCTGTGCCACGCTGCCGGATGTGAAAACGATTAATCCCGGCAGCAATATCAACGCGACGGCAAAAGACTTCACGGTTTCGCCCCACACGTCGGACAATCGGGATCGCGCGGCAGCTTGATGCTGTGGAAGCCGGCGCGCAGCGCGTCATAGACCAGCAGCGTGCCGGAGAGGCTTTCTCCGAGGCCGAGCAATTCTTTCAGCACCTCGGTCGCCTGCAGCGTGCCCATGACGCCGGCAATGGCGCCCAAGATGCCCGCGGTTTCGCAACGCGGCACGGCATCGGGCGGCGGCGCCTCGCGGAAGAGGCAGCGATAGCAGGGGTGCGGCGGCCCGAGATAGGCCTTGAAGGTCGAAAGCTGTCCGTCAAACGGCGACAGCGCCGCGCCGACCAGCGGCTTCTTCAGTCGATAGCACAGATCGTTGAGCAGATAGCGCGTCGCGAAATTGTCGCTGCCGTCGGCGACGATGTCGTATCGCTTGATGAGATCGGCGGCGTTGCTCTCGTCGAGCCGTAGCGCATGCGCCTCGATTTTCACTTCGGGATTGATATGGGCCAGCGTTCGCCGCGCGCTTTCGACCTTCGCCTCGCCGATGCTCTCGGTCGCGTGTACGATCTGGCGTTGCAGATTGGAGAGATCGACGGTGTCGTTGTCGACGACGCCCAGCGCGCCGACGCCCGCCGCGGCGAGATAGAGCAACAGCGGCGAGCCGAGGCCGCCGGCGCCGATCACCAGCACCCGCGATTGCAGCAGCTTCTGCTGACCTTCTTCGCCGACCTCGTCCAGCACCAGATGCCGGGCGTAGCGCTCGAACTGCGCCTCGCTTAATTCCATGTGTGCGACGGCCCCATCCAATGCTTCGATCAGAGCCCGTCGAACAGCGCGGTCGAGAGATAACGCTCGCCGGTATCCGGCAGCACGATGGCGACGAGTTTGCCGGCCATGTCGTCGCGCTGGCCGAGCTCGACAGCGGCGGCAAGCGCCGCGCCCGAGGAAATGCCGACCGCCATGCCCTCCAGCCGCGCCACTTCGCGCGCCATGCGGAAGGCGCTGTCGTTGGAGATGCGCAGTACTTCGTCGATCAGCTTGGTATCGAGGATCTGCGGGATGAAACCCGCGCCGATGCCCTGGATCTTGTGCGGTCCCGGGGGGCCGCCCGAGAGCACGGCGCTATCCTCGGGCTCGACCGCGATCATCTTGAGGCCGGGCTTACGCTGCTTCAGCACCGAGCCGACGCCGGTCAGCGTGCCGCCGGTACCGATACCGCTCACCACCGCATCGATCTTGCCGTCGGTATCGTGCCAGATCTCTTCGGCGGTGGTGGCGCGATGGACCTCCGGATTGGCCGGGTTGTTGAATTGCTGCGGCATGAACGCATCGGGAAGGGTCTTCAGCAATTCCTCGGCGCGGTGAATCGCATGGCGCATGCCTTGCGCCGCCGGGGTCAATTCAAGCTCGGCACCCAGAAGCTTCAGCATCCGCCGCCGCTCCATCGACATGCTGTCGGGCATGACGAGGATGCAGCGATAGCCTTTGGCGGCGGCGCAGAACGCGAGGGCAATGCCGGTATTTCCCGAGGTCGGCTCGACGATCACCGTCTTGCCCGGACGAAGCTTGCCCTCTTTCTCGGCCGCTTCGATCATGGCGACGCCGATCCGGTCCTTGACCGAGCTCAGCGGATTGAAGAATTCGCATTTCGCGACGAGATCGGCCTTGACCTTGTGCGCGGCCGCGAGGCGTTGCAAGCGCACCAGCGGTGTGGCGCCGATCGTGTCGACGATGCTGTCGTAAATGCGACCGCGGAAACTGCCTTCAGCCATGTTCGTCTCCTTGCCGGGCTAGGCTCCGTGCCGGCCTTTAGATCGAGAAATCGAGCCGTGCTGCATATTCGCCGGCGATCCCGGCTTGATGGGCGCGGGTGCACAGCTCTTCGATGGTGACGTTATCGAGCCGCTTCATCAACTCTTCCTGCAGCTCGCCCCAAAGCGGCCGCACGACCTCCGCGCCGAGGGCCGATCCGGGCTCGCCCTCGAGCGGATCCTCGCCGCTTTCGAGGGTTCGGACGACGCGCACGATTTCGCCCACGGTGATACGGCGGCGTTCGCGCGCGAGGCGATAGCCGCCGCGCGGCCCGCGCACGCCTTCCAAAATGCCCGCGCGGACGAGCTGCTGCAGCACCTGTTCGAGATAGCGGCGCGGAATGCCTTGGCGGCTGGTGATGTCGCCGGATTGCACCGGCATGTTGCCGGCGTTGTAGGCGATGTCGAGCACCGCCTCGATCGCGAATAGCAATTTCTTGGTGAGACGCAGCATCGTTGGATCAGGTCGTCCCGGTCGAGCCGAAGCCGCCCGCGCCCCGGGCCGTCATGGGCAGTTCGTCGATCACCTGCCAATCCGCGCGGCTTACCGGCGCGACGACGATCTGCGCGATGCGGTCGCCGCGCGCGATCGTCACCGGTGCGCCGCCGAGATTGGCAAGGATGACGCGAACCTCGCCGCGATAATCGGCGTCGATGGTGCCCGGGCTGTTGAGCACGGTGAGACCTTGGCGCAGCGCCAGGCCCGAGCGCGGCCGCACTTGCGCTTCCCAGCCCGGCGGCAGCGCCATAGCGATGCCGGTCGGCACGTCCTTGCGCTCGCCCGGCGCCAAGATCAGCGGAGCCTCGAGCGCGGCGACGAGATCGGCTCCCGCCGCGTCGGCCGTGGCATAGAAAGGCAAAGGCAACCCGGCGCCGTGCGGCAGGATTTTCACTTTCACACCGATTGGGCTCATTCCGCCGCCTTTGGAGCAAAGAAGGCGGCGATGCGCCGCGCAAGACGATCGCCGACATCGCGTTTCGACATCGCCGGCCAATCCTCGACGCCGCGCTCGTCGACGAGATGGATCGTGTTGTTCTCGCCGCCGAAAACCCCGCTCGCCGGCGAGACGTCATTGGCAAGGATCCAGTCGCAGCCTTTCTTGGCGCGCTTGGCCTGCGCGTTCGCGATAACGTCCTCGGTCTCGGCGGCAAAGCCGACGACGAGTTTGGGCCGGCGATTGCCGGCTTTCGACAAAGTCGCGAGGATATCGGGATTCTCGACCAAGCTCAGCGTTGGCACGGCGCCGGCCTTTTTCTTCAGCTTCGCGCTTGCCGCATCGGCGCGCCAATCGGCGACGGCAGCGGCACAAACCGCGATCTCGGCGGGCAGCGACGCCTCGCACGCGGCAAGCATCTCGCGCGCCGTCTCGATATGCACCACTTTGACGCCGGGCGGATCGGGCTCGTTGGTAGGACCCGAGACCAGCACGCAATCGGCACCCAGCCGCGCCAGCGCGGCGGCGATCGCATGGCCCTGGCGTCCGGACGAGCGGTTGGCGATGTAGCGCACCGGATCGATGGGCTCTCGCGTCGGGCCGCTGGTGATCAGCGCGCGTCGGCCGCTCAGCAGCGCATCGGCGACGAAGATTTTCTCAATCGCATCGACGATGTCCAGCGGCTCGGCCATGCGGCCCATGCCGCTCTCGTTCTCGGCCAACGGCCCGGCGTTGGGGCCGACCTGGCGCACGCCGCGCGACGCAAGCTGCGCCAGGTTCTCTTGCGTCGCCTTATGGCCCCACATGCGGAAATTCATCGCCGGCGCGACAAGGATCGGCTTGTCGGTCGCGAGCAGAGCGGTCGACGCGAGATCGTCGGCGACGCCGCCGGCCATTTTCGCGAGGATGTCCGCCGAAGCTGGCGCCACGACCAGCAGATCGCTTTCCTGCGCCAGGCGCAGATGGCCCATCTCGCTCTCATCGGTCAGCGAGAAGAGATCGGTATAGGCTTTCTCGCCCGAGAGCGCCGCGGCCGAGAGCGGGGTGATGAATTGCTGCGCGCCGGCGGTCAGGATGCAGCGCATTTTGGCGCCGCGCTCCCTGAGCCGGCGGATCAGATCGAGCGCCTTATAAGCGGCAATACCGCCTGAGATGATCAACAGGATGCGCCGGCCATGCAGCATATGGTTATTTTACGCCTTTAGAACGTAGTTTCCTTCTATAAGCGGGGCGCATCTTCTGTGCAACCCCGTTTGGAAGCCCTTAGAGCCGCCAGCCGCAATGAAGCGCGGCGATCCCAGCGGACAGGTTACGCCACGTCACCTGCTCGAAGCCGGCGCGCTCCATCATCGCCGCCAGCTCGGCCTGCGGTGGAAAGCGGCGGATGCTTTCGACCAGATATTGATAGGAATCACGGTCACGCGCGACGACCGCGCCCAATCGCGGCAACACGGTGAATGAATAGAGATCGTAGAGCCGGCGCAGCACCGGCGCTTCGACACGGCTGAATTCAAGACAGAAGAAACGCCCGCCTGGCTTCAGCACACGGCGCGCTTCTTCCAGCGCCTTTTGCTTGTGGGTCACATTCCGCAAGCCGAAAGAGATCGTGCAGCAATCGACGCTGCTTTCGGCGATCGGCAATTCCTCGGCGTTGCCGACCAGCCAAGTGATGCCGTTCGGGACACCGTCATCCAGCGCACGGTCGCGGCCCGCCGCGACCATCGATTCATTGATGTCGCAAACGATGACCTGGCCGCTTTTGCCCGCCCGCCCGAGGAAGCGCCGCGCGATGTCGCCGGTGCCTCCCGCGAGATCGAGCAGAATCTCGCCCGGCCGCGGTTGCAGCCGCGCGATGAGATCGGCCTTCCAGACGCGATGGACGCCGCCGCTCATCAGATCGTTCATCAGATCATAGCTTCGGGCGACGCTGTCGAAGACATCGCGGACGAGACTTGTCTTCTCGTCCTCGGCGACTTCGCGGAAGCCGAAATCGGTTTGGCGCGCTTGGTCGGCGCGGCTATTCTGGCGCGGCATTTCAAGAACCTAGCGCAAGCTCGTCTTTTTCGCCAAACCGCGACGCGATCCAACGATGCCAGAACTTCCCGAGGTTGAAACTGTGGTGCGTGGCCTGGCACACGCGCTCACCGGCAAGCGCCTCGAGCAGCTTCATCTATCGCGCCCGGACCTGCGCACCGCCATCCCGCCGGGTCTCGCCGCGCACATCGCCGGCAAAAGGATCGAGCGCTTTTCCCGGCGCGCCAAATACATCCTCATGCATTTCGAAGGGGGTGGCGTGGTGATCGCGCATCTCGGGATGTCGGGCCGGCTGATCATCGTGCCGCCTGGTAATGCCACGCCGCGCGAGAAGCACGATCACGCAATTTTCCATTTCGACGACGGCACCGAGTTGCGCTTCAACGACGCGCGCCGCTTCGGCTTGCTCGACTATGCCGAGGCGGAGAAGCTCGCCGAGCATCCGCTCTTCAGCCATTTGGGGCCGGAGCCGCTTGGCAACAAATTCAACGGCCCATCGCTGGCCGAATCGCTCTACGGCAAAAAGACACCAATCAAATCGGCACTTCTCGATCAGCGCGTGGTTGCCGGGATCGGCAATATCTACGCCTGCGAAGCGCTCTATGGCGCGGGGATCTCGCCGAAGCGTGTGGCCAAGACCGTGCAAGGCGAGCGCGCGGAGAAACTCGCGATGGCGATTCACGATGTGCTGACTCGCGCGATCGCGGCGGGCGGCTCATCGCTGCGCGATTATGTGCAGACCTCGGGCGAGCTCGGCTATTTCCAGCATCACTGGGCGGTCTACGGCAAGGAAGGCGAGCGTTGCCCAGGCTGCGACTGCAAGAGCAGCATCCGTCGCATGGTGCAAAGCGGCCGCTCGACATTTTACTGTGCCAAGCGGCAAAAGTGAGTAGGCTCCGAGCCATGCGCGCGCCGCTGCTTCTCGCTGTTCTGCCGCTGTTCCTCTCCGCCGCCTTGCCGCTGCGGGCCGACGAATTCGTCGCGGGCACCGAAGACGTGCCGTTGATGCCCGGCCTCAGACCGCTGCCGAATTCCGATGTGGTGTTCGACAAGCCGGAGGGCCGGATCGTCGAGGCCCGGGCCGAGGGCGCGGTCTCGCGCGAGAAAGTCGAGGCTTTCTATGCCGCCAGCCTGCCGGGTCTCGGCTGGAAAGCCGTCGGGCGCGATGTCTGGCAGCGCGATGCCGAGCGGCTGCGCCTCGATTTCACCGGTTCGGCGGGCAAGCTTGCCGTCGGCTTTACCCTTTCGCCCCGCTAACCCGTCTAACGGAGCCTCCAGCATGACGTATCAGAATATCCTCGTTGAAACCCGTGGCCCGGTCGGCCTGATCACGCTCAACCGGCCGCAGGCGCTCAATGCGCTGTGCGATGCGTTGATCCGCGAGCTCGGCCAGGCGCTCGATGGTTTCGAGCGCGATGCCGCGATCGGCGCGGTTGTCTTGACCGGCAGCGAGAAAGCCTTCGCGGCCGGCGCCGACATCAAAGAGATGGCGAGCAAGACCTTCGTCGATTGTTATCTCGAGGATTTCATTACCGATGGCTGGGAGCGCATCACCACCTGCCGCAAGCCGATCATTGCCGCGGTCGCGGGCTTCGCGCTCGGCGGCGGCTGTGAGGTCGCGATGATGTGTGATACCATCCTTGCTGCCGAAAGCGCCAAATTCGGTCAGCCGGAAATTACGCTCGCAATCATCCCGGGCTCGGGCGGAACGCAACGCCTGACGCGCGCTGTCGGTAAAGCGAAGGCGATGGAAATGGTTCTTTCGGGACGGATGATCGACGCCGCCGAGGCCGAGCGCTGCGGTCTCGTTTCCCGAGTTGTTGCCAATGACAAGCTGCTGGAAGAAGCGGTAAAGCTTGCCGACAAGATCGCGGCACAATCGCGCCCGGCGGTTTTGGCGGCAAAAGAGGCCGTAAATCGGGCTTTCGAGAGCTCCCTTGCCGAGGGTATCCGCTTCGAGCGGCGCCTCTTCCATGCGCTGTTTTCGACGGAAGATCAGAAGGAGGGGATGGCCGCCTTCGTCGAAAAGCGTAAGCCGCAGTTCAAACACCGCTGACTTGACCTTCGAAGGCGCTATCTCTATAAACTCGCCTTCCCAATTTAGGTAACGGATCGGCGATGGCCAACCATCCTTCGGCTGAAAAACGCAATCGGCAAACGCAGCGTCGCACGGAAGTGAACGGCGCACGCAAGAGTCGCATTCGCAGCTTCGTTAAAAAAGTCGAGACCGCGATCGCGTCAGGCGACAAAGACGCAGCGAAGAAAGCTTTCGCTGACGCTGCACCCGAGATGCAGCGCGGTGCAAGCAAAGGCGTTGTGCATCAACGCACTGTCGCACGCAAAATCTCACGCCTGTCGGCACGCATCAAATCCCTCTAGCCTGTCAAGCGTTGCTCTGAAGTCGCACTCCAAAATTTTTGCGTCAGATTCTTTTCAGAGTTGTTGCCTTATCCGAAGCGCCTTCGGTAATGTTGTCGACAATCGTTGCGCGACGTGAAGAGCAGAAAAATCCGGCGCGAGCGATTCGAGTGGAGAGGCGGGTTTTCAAACCAGAGAGTTAGGGGTCGCCGGGTACGGATTGCTTGAGGGTTCTCCGTTAAGCAGCGATCTCGATGAGTGAATATGGTGCGAGGCGGGAGGGGTCCCGTTTCCGCCAACTGCAGTTTGCACCCATTTTTTCCAGTGTGCTCTTGCGAAGTGGTTTCGTTGGGGGAGTGACGGAATGGCGGACTCATTGGGGCAAGGGGGCGAAGTCCAGTCCCAGTGGGTGCGGGTACGAGCACGGCTGCGCGCTGAGTATGGCGACGCCGCGTATCGCAGCTGGCTCCGTAATATGAGTCTCCACGGCATCGAAGAAGGTCGCGCCAAGATCGCCGTGCCGACGCGTTTTCTGCGCGATTGGGTCGCCGCACATTATGCCGATCGTATTCGCGCGCTCTGGAACGGCGAAAATAGTGCGGTCATCGCGGTCGATATCCTTGTCTCCGGTGTCGCGCCGCACCTGGCGACGACACCAGAGCCGGCGGCCGAGCCGGTGATCGAAGCTGTTGCCGAGAGCGCTGACGAAAAAGACGTCAGCGCGCCGCTTGATCCGCGTTTCACCTTTGAGAATTTCGTCGTCGGCAAGCCGAACGAGCTGGCGCATGCCGCCGCGCGTCGTGTCGCCGAGGCGCAAAGCGGGTCGCAACGCGCGGTGCCGTTCAATCCGCTTTTTCTTTATGGCGGCGTCGGACTCGGCAAGACCCATCTCATGCACGCGATCGCGTGGCACATCCGCACGCATGCGCCGAAGCGGAAGGTGATCTACCTTTCGGCCGAAAAATTCATGTACCAGTTCATCCGGGCGCTGCGCTTCAAGGACACAATGGCCTTCAAGGAGCAGTTCCGCTCGGTCGATGTGCTGATGATCGACGATGTTCAGTTCATCTCGGGCAAAGACACGACGCAGGAAGAGTTCTTCCACACGTTCAATGCGCTGGTCGATCAGAACCGCCAGATCGTGATCTCGGCCGATAAATCGCCGACCGACCTCGAGGGCATGGAAGAGCGCATGCGCTCCCGCCTCGGCTGGGGCCTCGTTGCCGACATCCACCCGACGACCTATGAGCTCCGCCTCGGCATCCTCCAGGCGGCAGCCGAGCGGCGCAAACTTCAGGTGCCGCTCAAGGTGCTGGAGTTCCTGGCCCACCGCATTACCTCGAATATCCGCGAGCTCGAAGGCGCGCTCACCCGGATCTACGCCCATACCCAGCTGGTCGGGCGCGAGGTCACGCTGGAGACGGCGCAGGAAGTGCTGCACGATCTGCTGCGCGCAAACGATCGTCGGGTCACCATCGACGAAATCCAAAAGCGCGTCGCCGAGCACTACAATATCCGGCTTGCCGACATGCATTCGGCCCGTCGCGCCCGCGCCGTCGCCCGCCCGCGCCAGGTCGCAATGTATCTCTGCAAACAATTGACGCCGCGCTCGCTGCCCGAAATCGGCCGGAAATTCGGCGGCCGGGACCACACCACCGTGATGCACGCGGTGCGCAAGATCGAGGAGCTTCGCACCTCGGACCGGGCCATGGCCGAGGATATCGAGCTCCTCAAGCGGATGATCGAAAACTAAGCCTGCGGCTTGGTTCGGCCGGCGCTGGGTTTCGCTCCCGGCCTTCTCGACCGGACTGTGCAGAAAAGCCGCTAAAATAGGCATTTGCGGGGGCTTCGCCTCGCGACCCGGCGCGCCCAGGCCGCCTCTGGCGGCGGTGGTGTCGGGGGCTTGCCTATGCTATTCTTTCCCACCGTTCCGAGGCGGTTTTCAGGGGGTCGTCCGGGGCGGTTTTCCGGGTCTTTGGCCCGAGAGTCGGCCAAAGTATCGGACTTGAATTTCCGCCTCCAGCGAGCGTCAACCGCGAACCATGAAACTCACAATTGAACGCGCCGCGCTGCTTCGCGCTCTGGGCCATGTGCAAAGCGTCGTCGAGCGCCGTAACACGATTCCGATCCTCTCGAACGTCCTCTTGAAGGCTGAAAGCGCCAAGTTGGCGCTCTCCGCAACAGATATGGATATCGAGATGGTGTCCTCGCTCGCTGCCACGGTCGGCAAGCCGGGCGCCACCACCGTGCCGGCGCATACGCTCTACGACATCGTACGCAAGCTGCCCGATGGTACGCAGATCGAGCTCGAGGCCACCGGCGAGAAGGGCCTCATGACCCTGCGCTCGGGCCGCTCGACCTTCACGCTCTCCTGTCTTCCGCCCGAGGATTATCCGCTGATGGCGGGCGGCGAGCTGGCGCATAATTTTCTGCTTTCGGCCGCCGATCTGAAGCGGCTGATCGACCGCACGCGGTTCGCGATCTCGACCGAAGAGACGCGTTATTACCTCAACGGCATCTATCTGCATGCCGCTAAAAGCGACAAGGTCAACATGTTGCGCGCCGTCGCGACCGATGGCCATCGCTTGGCGCGGATGGAAATCCCGCTGCCGGAAGGCGCTTCCGGCATGCCGGGCGTAATCGTACCGCGCAAGACGGTGACGGAGCTGCGCAAGCTGCTCGACGAGATGGATCAGGAAATCTCGGTCGCGTTGTCCGACACGAAGATCCGCTTCACCTTCGCCGAGACGGTCCTGACCTCGAAGCTGATCGACGGAACCTTCCCCGATTACGATCGCGTCATCCCCTCGGGCAACGACCGCATCCTCGAGGTCGATTGCAAGCAATTCGCCGAGGCGGTCGATCGCGTCTCGACGATCTCGACCGAAAAGAGCCGTGCGGTGAAGCTCGCGATCGAGCGCGGCAGCTTGACCTTGTCCGCGACGAGCGCCGAAAACGGCACGGCGACGGAAGAGATCGAAGTGCGCTACAGCGCGCAGCCGCTCGAGATCGGCTTCAACTCGCGCTACCTGCTCGACATTACCGAGCAGATCGAAGGCGACGGCGCGCGTTTTGCGCTCGCCGATGCCGCGTCGCCGACCGTCGTGCGCGACAGTGCCGATAGCAGCGCGCTTTACGTCCTCATGCCAATGCGAGTTTGAGCCCGCTTTGGCATTGAGGGTGATCGCAACCGGGGCCGCATCGATCGAGGCATCCGCCACGCCGGCGGTGCCCGCGGTTGCGCGGCTCGCGCTGCAGAATTTCCGTTCTTACGCCACGCTGCAGATCGATGCCGCGCCCGAGCCGGTGGTGCTCGCCGGGCCGAACGGCGCGGGCAAGACCAATCTCCTCGAAGCGCTGTCCTTCCTTGCGCCGGGCCGTGGCATGCGCCGCGCCAAGCTCAGCGAAATCGATCGCCGCAATGGCACCGGCGCTTGGACGCTTTCGGTCCATCTCGCGACGACCGATGGGCTGATCCAGATCGGCACTGGCCGCGACGCGAGCAGCGACAGCGGCGAGCGCCGCATCGTCCGCATCGATGGCGCGCCCGCGAAAGCCCAGGCCGAGTTGGCGAAGCTTGCGAGCTTCGTCTGGCTGACGCCGCAGATGGATCGGCTCTTTACCGAAGGCGCCAGCGCGCGCCGCCGGTTCCTCGACCGGCTGGTGTTCGGTTTCGATCCGGAACATGCGAATGCGCTCTCCGCCTATGAGCGCGCGATGCGCGAACGGCTGCATCTATTGCGCGATGGTCCGGCCGACGCATCCTGGCTCACGGCGCTGGAAGAAACGATGGCAGCGCAGGGCGTCGCGATCGCGGCGGCGCGGCGCGATGCGGCGATGCAGATCGATCAGGCTTGCGCCGCCAATGCCGGTCCGTTCCCGCGGGCGCGACTGGCGATGGAGGGCGAGGTCGAAGCCGCCCTCGGCACGATGCCGGCGCTGGCGGCGGAAGACGTGCTGCGTCAACGGCTTGCCACCCAGCGCCGTATTGATGCTGACGCCGGCGTCACCACATATGGACCACACCGCTCCGATCTTCTCGTCGAGCATGCCGGCAACGGCATGCCGGCGCCGCAATGCTCGACCGGCGAGCAAAAGGCGCTGCTCCTGGCGATCCTCTTGGCGCAGGCGCGGTTGCTCGCGGCGGCGCGCGGCGCGGCGCCGCTGATGCTCCTCGACGAGGTCGCAGCGCATCTCGATGCCGAACGGCGTGCTGCGCTGTTCGACGAACTCTTGGATCTCAAAACCCAGGCCTGGCTCACCGGTACGGATGCCGCCTTGTTCGCCGCGCTTCGCGGCAGGGCGCAGTTCTTCGCCGTGGCCGAGGCCCGACTTTCACCGATGGATCGTTTCAGATGAGTGATACTCCCGAGACACCGCGTTCCGACGACGCTTACGACGCGCAGTCGATCAAGGTGCTGCGCGGCCTCGATGCCGTGCGCAAACGCCCCGGCATGTATATCGGCGACACCGATGACGGCTCGGGCCTGCACCACATGGTCTACGAGGTCGTCGACAATTCGATCGACGAAGCGCTCGCCGGCTATTGCGACACCGTCGCAGTGACGCTGAACGGCGACGGTTCGGTCACGGTTGGCGATAACGGCCGCGGCATTCCGGTCGATATCCACGCCGAAGAAGGCGTCTCCGCCGCTGAGGTCATCATGACCCAGCTTCATGCCGGCGGAAAATTCGACCAAAATTCCTACAAGGTCTCGGGCGGCCTCCACGGTGTCGGCGTCTCGGTCGTGAACGCCTTGTCCGCGACGCTCGAGCTGCGCATCTGGCGCGGCGGCAAAGCGCATTTCATGCGCTTCAAGGATGGCGAGCCGGAAGCGCCACTCGCCGTCGTCGGCGATGCCGGCGCGCGCACCGGGACCGAAATCACGTTCTGGCCCAGCGCCAGGACCTTCACCAAGCTCGATTTCGATTATGCGACCTTGGAGCATCGATTGCGCGAGCTCGCTTTCCTCAATTCCGGCGTCACGCTGGAGCTGACCGATGCGCGCGGCGTCGAGCCGAAATCGGTGAAGCTGCATTACGAAGGCGGGCTTATTGCCTTCGCGCAATATCTCGACCGCTCGAAACAGGCGCTGCATACGCCGCCCCTTATGATGAGCGCGGAGCGCGACGGCATCACCGTTGAAGTCGCGATGGAGTGGACCGACAGCTATCACGAGACGATGCTGTGCTTCACCAACAACATCCCGCAGCGCGACGGCGGCACGCATCTCGCCGGCTTCCGCGGCGCCCTGACGCGCACCATCAACAACTACGCCAATGAAAGCGGCATCTCCAAGAAAGAGAAGATCCCGCTGACCGGCGAGGATATGCGCGAAGGCCTGACCTCGATCCTCTCGGTCAAAGTGCCCGATCCGAAATTTTCCTCGCAGACCAAGGACAAGCTCGTCTCGTCCGAAGTGCGTCCGGTGGTCGAAAGCATCGTCGCCGACAAGCTGCAGCAATGGCTCGAAGAGCATCCGGCCGACGCCAAGAAGATCGTCGCCAAAGTGGTCGAGGCCGCGGTGGCGCGCGAGGCGGCGCGCAAAGCCCGCGATCTGACGCGGCGCAAAGGCGCGCTCGATATGGCGAGCCTTCCGGGCAAGCTGGCCGATTGCCAAGAGCGCGATCCGGCGCTCTGCGAATTGTTCATCGTCGAGGGCGACAGCGCCGGCGGCTCGGCCAAGCAGGGCCGCGACCGAAAATATCAAGCGATCCTGCCGCTCAAGGGCAAGATCCTCAACGTCGAGCGCGCGCGGTTCGACAAGATGCTGAGCTCGGCCGAAATCGGCACGCTGATCGCGGCGATCGGCACCGGCATCGGCGCCGAGGAATTCGATCCCGAAAAAGCGCGCTACCACCGCATCGTCATCATGACGGACGCCGATGTCGACGGCAGCCATATCCGCACGCTGCTCTTGACCTTCTTTTTCCGCCAGATGCCGCAGCTGATCGAGAAGGGCTTCCTCTATATCGCGCAGCCGCCGCTTTTCCAGGTGAAGCGCGGCAGCGCCAAGGCGATCTATCTGAAACACGAAGCGGCGCTCGAGGAATATCGGATCGAGGCGGGCATGCGCGATGCCGTCTTTAGCCAGCACGACAGCACGCAGCGCGCCGGGAACGATCTGCGGGCGGTGATCGAATACGCGCGGACCACGCGCAATCTGCTGCTGCCGCTGTCGCGTAAGATCGGCAGCCTCGATGTGGCCGAACAGGCCGCGGTGGCGGGACTGCTCAATCTCGCCATCCTCGATGATCCGGCACAGCTTGCCCAGGCGGCGGGTTTCCTGGCGCAGCGTCTCGATGTTTTGACGCCGCCGGCCGATCGCGGCTGGCGCGGCGAGGCAGTGGAGCACGGCTTTATCATAACCCGCACGCGGCATGGCGTGACCGAACGCTACGAGTTCGATGCGCAATTGTTGAAGAGCGCCGAAGCCCGCCGGCTCGACGAGCGCACCGGCGATCTGCAAGAGGTCTACGCCAAGCCGGGCAAGCTTGTCGCCAAGGACAAGGAATTCGCGGTCAAAGGCCCGTGCTCGCTAATCGACGCGATCCTCGAACTCGGCCCCAAGCACGGCGACATCCAGCGCTACAAGGGTCTCGGCGAAATGAATCCCGAGCAGCTTTGGGAGACGACCCTCAACCCCGATGTGCGCTCGCTGCTGCAGGTGAAGGTGCCGCACGCAGCCCAGGCAGAAGAGACCTTCTCGACCCTGATGGGCGATCTGGTCGAGCCGCGCCGCGACTTTATCCAGGCCAACGCCCTCGAAGTCGCCAATCTGGATGTGTGATTAGATCAGCGCCGTCCGGCGACGCGCCGGGTGCGCGGGCGTTCCAGTTCGAGGATCAGCTTGTCGAGGCTTTCGATAAGCCGCACGCCTTCCGGCCAGTCGGCCACAGGCGCGTTTTCCGCCGCAACCGCGTAGCAGCGGATACCGGCGGCGAGCGCTGATTTCGCGCCGAGGGGCGAATCTTCGACCGCGATCGATAGCTCGCGGGTACCGCCGCTGCGCACGAGGGCAATGCGATAGGGCTCGGGTTCGGGCTTGCCGAGAACGACGTCGTCGCCACCGACCACGATATCGACGAAAGGAGCAAGCCGCGTGCGCGCCAGCCAAGCACGGCTGTGCGCGCCGCTGATGGCAGTGACGATCCCGACGCTCCAGCCGTTGCGGAACGCGGTCTCGAGCGTCGTTGCAGCGCTTTCCGTCGGCGCGATGCTTTGGAAAGCCGCGTCGATCAATGGTGCGTAATGGCGTTTGATTTCATCAAGGCTGTAGGGCAGCGACCAGCGGCGTTTCAGCAGCGCCACCGCCATTGGCTGGCTGATGCCGCTGATTTCGGCGAAGACTTGATCGCTCGGTACGACGCGGCATTGCGCCGCGAAGCGATCGAAAGCGTCGCGCAACGCGCCGGCGCTGTCTGCCAGCGTGTTCTCGAGATTGAAAAAGATACCGCGCTGGACGTTGCGGGTCATCGCACGGCTTCCCCAAGGACATCCCAAGAGAGCGGCTCGCCTCGCGCGATGGCGCGCTTTGCCGGCTTGCCGATGATCTCGGGCAGATGGCGCGGCGGCAGGCCATGGCCCGGGCGAATGCTGCGCACATTGTCGTGGCTCAGCGCCTCGCCGGCGGCGATGTCGGTGACGGCATAGAGCGAGCGGCGGAAGACGATCGACGGCGCTTCGCGCTTGGACGGGCCATATTTGGAGACGCCGCGCGCGAGATAAGCGTCGCGGCAGGCTTTGACCAGCGCTTCCAATTGATCGGGCAGGCAGGAAAAGGTCGAATCCGCGGTCGCGGGCTCGCGCGCGTCGATAACGTGTTTCTCGACGATACAGGCGCCGATGCCCACGGCGATCGCGGCAGGCAGAGTCTCGACCGTGTGATCGGAATAGCCGATCGGCGCGTTGAAGCGCTGGATCATGTCGGCGATGGTGGCGAGATTGGCTTCGGCAGGATCGGCGGGATAGGCGCTGTTGCAGCGCAGCAGCGCAATCTCTTTGCCGCCGCCCTGTTTTGCCGCGTTATACGCGCTCTCGATATCGGCGAGCGTGCACAGACCGGTGGAGATGATCAGCGGCTTGCCGGTCGCGGCACAGGCGGCGATGAGGTCGGTGTCGACCGCCTCGAACGATGCGATCTTGTAAGCCGGCGCGCCGAGCTGCTCGAGCAGCTCCAGCGAATCGCGACCGAACACCGAAGCGAAAGCCGGAATGCCACGCGATGTGGCGTGGGCGAAAAGCTCGGCGAACCAATCGAACGGTGTGGCGGCTTCTTGATAGAGCGCGTGCAGGCTGCGGCCCTTCCACGGATTGTCGCCTTGAATGAGAAAATCGCCGCTCTCGCTGTCGAGCGTCATGCTGTCGGCGGTATAGGCCTGGAACTTCACCGCATCCGCGCCTTTTTCAGCGGCGATGTCGATGATGCGCTTGGCGCGCGCGAGATCGCCGCCGTGATTGGCGGAGACTTCGGCGATGATATAGGGCGGCGCGTCTGGACCGATCCGGCGGCCGGCGATGGTGATGGATTGCACGGGGACTCGCATCTATTCGCTATCCCGAAAAGCTTGGTCTCCTATGCTTAAAAAGAGATGAATTCTTCCCTTAATGGCGGTCGATCACAGGTTTTGACCCGTGCCGCAAGCGGGCGGTAACATCGGCCGCAGCAAAAAAGGGAGGCTTTATTCATGGACGATTCGCCGTTTCCGTCGACCGGGCAACAAGGAACCGAAAGCGCCGCCGAAGTGCTGCTGCGCTCCTTGAAGTCCAACGGCATCGATCACCTGCTGGTCAATCCGGGTACCGATTTCGCGCCGCTGATCGAAGGCATTGTGCACAGTCAGCGCAAGAATGCGTCGATCCCCAAAACGATGGTGATCACGCACGAGAATTGCGCCGTCGCCATGGCGCATGGCTATTACATGGTCACCGGCAAGCCGCAGGCGGTAATGGTGCACACCAATGTCGGCACCGCCAATACGCTGAACTGCCTCGCCGACGCTTGCCGCGAGAACGTGCCGATCCTGCTGATGGCCGGCCGCAATCCGATCACCGAGGAAGGCGTGCTCGGCTCGCGCGGCGGCCCGATCCATTGGGGCCAGGAAATGTTCGATCAGGCAGGCATGCTGCGCGAATTCGTCAAATGGGACTACGAAATGCGTCTGCCGATGCAGGCCGACGAACTCGTGCCGCGCGCCCTTGAGGTGATGATGAGTTCGCCGCGTGGCTCGGCTTACCTGACCCTGCCGCGCGAGGCGCTGGGCGGCATGTTCCCGCCCTCCAACCGGCCGGACAAGCCGCGCGTTCATCCCTCGCGGCCATATCCCGATCCGCAGGCGGTGAAGACGCTCGTCGATATGATCGCCAAAGCCGAGCGGCCGATGATCATCACCGCGGCCGCAGGCCGCACGGTGGCGGGCGCCGAGACGCTGGCGCGCGTTGCCGAGAAGTTTGCGCTGCCGGTCGTCTCGTTCAATGGGCGCTACGTCAATCTGCCGACCAGCCATTCGATGAATTTCGGCGCGATGCCGCGGCCGCTGCTCAACGATGCCGACCTCATCATCGTCATCGATTGCGACGTGCCGTGGTATCCGTCGCAGGAAAGCCCGCCGGCCGGCTGCCGTGTCGTTCATATCAACGACGACCCGGCGTTCTCGCGCTATCCGATCCGCAACTTCCCCAGCGATCTCTCGATCTCGGCCGAAACCACGGCGGCGCTGGCGGCGATCGAAGCCGGGCTCGCGGAAGCGGGTGTCGATAAATCGGCGGCCACCGCGGCGCGGCGCGGCAAGCTTGCCGAGCGCGGGAAAGCGATGCGCGGCGCGTGGAAGGGCATGGTCGAGAAAGCGGCAGCGGCGCCAACGATCAAGCTCGAATACCTCAATCATTGCCTCGGCCAGGCCGTTGGTCCCGACGCGATCATCGTCAACGAATATTGGGTGCGCTCCGATCTCTGCGGCCGCGAGAAGCCGGGCACCTATTTCGGCTCGAGCCCGGCCGGCGGTCTCGGTTGGGGCCTCGGCGCGGCGCTGGGTGCGAAGCTCGCCAAGCCCGATGCGCTGGTGGTCTCGGCCATGGGCGACGGCGCCTACATGTTCGCCAATCCGACCGCGTGCCACTGGGTCGGCCAGGCGCATAAGCTGCCGGTGCTCACGGTCATCAACAACAACGCGATCTACGGCGCCGTGCGCCGGGCGACGCTCGGCATGTACGAGAAAGGCGTGGCGCAGCAGAAAGACGACGCGCTGACCCTCGCCGATTTGAGTCCCTCGCCGGATTTCGAGAAGCTGATCGAAGCCAGCGGCGGTTACGGCGAACGGGTCGAGAAGCCGGCCGATCTGCCCGGCGCGCTCGAGCGGGCGGTGAAAGAAGTCCGCAACGGCCGGCAGGCGCTGCTCAACGTGATCACGACTTTATAGAGTGCAGGGCGCGCGTAGCCGTCACACCAACCCTACACGCGCGCCCTGATTTGATTGCATGAAATAAAAAAGGCGGCAGTCACCTGCCGCCTTTTTTATTTGCCGGTGATGAACGCTCAGGCGTTGCCGCGCTGCTCGCGGAAGAAGTCGAGCTTTTCCTGCGAGACACGGTCCGAGAAGCTGAACACGACAGCGTCGGACGACGCTTCGTGCTCGTAGTATTGCCAGCTCGGCACGGTCCACACGTCGTGCGGCCCCCATTCGAAGACCTTGTCGCCGATGCGCGTCTTGCCGGTGCCTTCGACGCAGACGAACACCACGCCGTCGGTCGAGCGGTAGGGCATCGATTTGAAGCCCTTGGGCAACAGCGACATCCAGGTCGAGATCGTCGGCATCGCCCAGCCGCCATCGATCGGATTGACGAACTTCATCTTGTAGCCGAAGCACGGATCGACCGGATGGAACTTCGCCATCTTGTCCAACGCCTCGCGCGAGCGCGCATAGGGGTAGTTGAAGATCGGCGTCGTCTGGCTCGACGGCTTGTAATCGACCGGTAGGAGATTGTGGGCGAATTCGGCATCGGCGGCACCTTCGGGGCGGGTCACCGGATGCGTCTTGTCGGGATAGCCGTCGCGGAACCCGGCATCCATCAGATTGACCAGATGCATGTCGAGCCCGTCGAGCCACACCATCGGGTCGTTGCTGAGATTGCCGTGATCGTGCCAGGTCCAGGACGGGGTGATGACGAAATCGCCCGGCGACATCATCGTCCGCTCGCCCGAGACGGCGGTGTAGGCGTTCTTGCCCTCGATCACGAAGCGCAAGGCCGAGGCGACATGGCGATGGGCGGGCGCGACCTCACCCGGGAGGATCGTCTGCAGGCCGGCGAAGAGGCTGCGGGTGATACGCGATTCGCCGCGCATGCCGGGATTCTCCAGCACCAGCACACGGCGCTCGGCTTCCTCGGCAGTGATGATCTTGCAGGCTTCCATCAGATAGGGGCGAACCTCGGCCCATTTCCAGATGGCCGGCACGCATGGGCTCTTTGGTTCATCGAGAACCAGGCCGCCCAGCACGCGCCAGAGCGGCGCAAGATTGCCTTCGCTGGCGCGGCTATAAAATCCCTCCCGGCCTTTCTCGGCCTCGCGGTTTACGGTGTGGGCAAAGCCGTCATCGGCCATGGAAGTCTCCTCGCTATACCGGAGCGCGGAAGCCGCAAAAGGCGCGGATTCCGGCGGGAAAAGGGTTCTTCGCTCGATATTGAGCCCGCCCGGGCGGGAGTCAAGCGCGTCGGGTGACTGTGCGGCTAGCGGCGCCTAGCGATCGGCAGATCGTCGATGGCATGGCCGATGGTCAGCCGGTTGTAGATCGCGTTCGCGATCGCGCCGAGAATGATCAGCAGCGGGATCAGCAGCGCAAATGCCAACCGCACCGGTCCCGGATGCATGAACATGCGCGCGGCCACGAGCAGCGCCTCGCACGCGGCAATCAGAAGCCACAGGACATTGCTGAAGTTAAGGGTCACGGCCTCGCCTCTGAGGTTGCGTAGCACGTTCCGTGGCTGAGTCTAAATTTTCCGGCGCGGTCATGCAATGCAAGACGTGCAAGCGGCAAAAACGGCCGTTATCCGCGGCCTATGACGAGGAATTTAGAGGGCGGGCGCGTGCAGCGCCAGGGTGATCTGGCGCATCAGCACGGTCGAGCGCTCATGGTCGAAAAGCTCGCCATAGAGCTCGGCGACGGCGCGCGCTTGCGCCTCGATGACGGCGGCACGGTCGGGCGTGGTTCGCACGGTGCCGCAAAGATCGCTGATGCGAGCGTCGACTTCCTCGGCGAGCGTGTTGATCGCCTCATGCGCCGTCTTGGCGAAGCCGTGGCGCTCGCCGCGTTGCGTCAGCAGTTTCAAGAAGCTGGCGGCCTCATTGGCAAGGCCGATTGTTGCGCGGCTCGGCGGCGCCGACAGATCGGGACCATGGCCGGGATACTCGACTTGCGGCAGGAGCGCGAGGATGAGCGCGGCACAGCGATCGAGAAAACTCTCGTCGAGCGCGTCGGCGATGTTGGTGCGGCTTTTGAGCAGTGCTATGCCCCAGGGCGAATCCCGGCGCACGCCGATCTCTTTCAGCACGCCTTCCGACTCATCGAGATAGTGGACGAGCGATGCGCCGAGAGCGTGCGGCGACGGCAACGGCCCACGCCGCGGCATCTGCAACAGAATCGCCCGCGCGTCGCGCTCAACCTCGCCGATCAAGCGGGCGCCGACGCAGAAGAATTCGGTATTCGCGACCAGTGTGTCGTTCGGTTTCCAGGACAGCGCCCGCCCCAGGCGCAGGATCTGATGCGAATGCTGCAAGCGGTTGAGCACGGCAAGAGCGAGGAAACGCGCATCCATGCCATGGCTCTCCGACAGCGCGAGATATTCTTTCTTCAAGAGCGTGATGCAGTCGGGGGCGAGATCGGTGATGCGCCGTTCTTCGAGAAGATTCAGCCGCGCCGAAATGCGCAGCAGCGTCTTCATCGCCGCGTTCAACGGCTTGGCGATCGCCAGTACGTGAGCGATGACATCGACATCGCGCGCCGCCGGAGCGGGCAGCAACTTGCGCAGCGCCAGCGGCGGTTTGGAATTCGCCAGCTCCGCGACAACCGCTGCCGACCAGCGCGCCGCCGCTTCCCAGGCTTCATGTTGTAGCGTCTCGAGATGAGGCGCGACGGCGCCAAGCTGCTCGCGCAGCCTTGTCTCGAAAGCCCGAACCTCGTCGCCGGCGATCATCTCGATCGCTTGCCACCAGCGCGACAGCGACGCGCGCGGGATCAGCCCTTCGAGACGCGGATCGTCGTCGTGATCGGTGAGGAAATCCTCGAAGCCAACGCAGATGAGGCGCTGAAGCGTAGGCACACGCGGTGGCTTCGCGATCCGCAGCATGGGGCGCAGCGCCTCGAGGATCGCCTCACTGGGCATCGACTCCACCACGCGGCCCAGGGCGCGGTCGAGCTCCACCGCCCGCGCCAGCTCCGCGGCTTGCGGCGACGACAGGCGCCCGAGTACTGTCTGCAGTTGCGCGGCCTTATCCATGCTCCGGCAATGGTCGGGGAAGATGGTTAATTCAGGCTTAAAATCCCAGCGATTCCTCGGCCATCCCGGTTTGGAGGCGGGGGCGCGGCCGGGCTTGCCTAACCCCCTTCCCGGGCGGGATACTGGAGCAACCAGCCACCGTCACCGGGGTTGGAAGGTTAGCCTCGTCAACGACAGTGACGCGCCATGACCGTCAGCCCGCAATTTGGCACCGTGATCGCCGGACAACGCCTCTCTCCCGAGGTGATGAACAGCATCCGGGAAGCCGCCACGAAGACCGGCGTCGATTTCGACTTCCTGGTCGCGCAGGCGAGCCTCGAGAGCGGCTTTCGTGGCAACGTCCATGCTAATCGCAGCAGCGCCACCGGGCTCTTCCAGTTCACCGGCTCGACCTGGCTGCGCATGCTGCACGATCATGGCGCGCAATACGGCTATGGCGACCTCGCGAAGCAAGTCAAGCTGAATGCCCAGGGCGCGCCCGTCGTGGCCGACAAGACAACCGAACGCAAAATTCTCGAATTGCGCGGCAATGACCGGCTTTCGGCATTGATGGCGGGCGAATACGCCAAGCTCAACGGCAATCGTCTCAAGGCAGTGACGGGCCACAAGGCGACGCCGGCCGAGCTGCATCTCGCGCATCTCTTGGGTCCGAACGGCGCAATCAAATTCATCAAGGCGCATGACGTCAACGGCAGCCAATCGGCCGCCAAAATTGCGCCGCAAGCCGCGAAACAAAATCCCGAGTTGTTCTACAACCACGGCTCGGCCACCTCGCAATCGGTGGCGACGGTCTATCGCAATATTCAGGAAAAGCTCAACGTGCCGCTGCACCAAGTGGCGGAGCTCGAGAAAGCACCGCTGCGGCCGGCGCTCGGTCTCTCCGATAATTTGCCGCGGCCGCGCACCGATCGTCGCGCCTGAGACCGCGAGCGCTCGCCGTCAGACATGACGCAGCGCGCGGACACCGAAAAACCGACGCTCCTCCGAGCGGTCTCGAACCTCGCGGCGACGCGGCTTGACGCCGGCAAAGCCGTTCTTTTCCAGCGCTTCGTCGCGCAATTCTACGATCGTGTCGCGGCCGACGATCTTGCCGGTCGCAACGCGCAGGATCTCTTCGGCGCGGCGTTGTCGCTCTGGCAATTCGCGCAGCAGCGTCCCGCCGGCAAAGCGAAACTGCGCGCGCTTAACCCGCGCGCCGCGGCATGCGAAGGCGGGAACGCGCGCCACTCGATCGTCGAGATCGTCAACGACGACATGCCGTTCCTCGTCGATTCCGTCAGCATGGCGCTTAATGCGGAAGCTGTCGCCGTCCATCTTGTCATTCACCCGGTGCTCGGTGTGCGGCGTGACGGAGACGGCCATCTCGTCGATCTTGCCGAAAGCAGCGATGGCGAAGGCGAGCGCGAATCGCTCATGCATGTCGAGATCAGCGAGGTCGTCGATCCTGCGCGGATTGCGGCGATCACGGCGCGGCTGGGTGCCGCCCTGGACGATACACGTGCGGCGGTCGCCGATTGGCAAAGGATGCGCGACATCCTCGACGAGACGCGTACCGCGCTGGCGGCCGCGAAGCTGCGACTGCCCGAAGGAGAGCTTGCGGAGACGCTCGATTTCCTGACATGGCTCGACGACGACAATTTCACCTTTCTCGGCTGCCGCGATTATCGCTTCGACGCCGACGGCGGCGGGGTCGCTGCCGGCCTCGGTGTCATGCGCGACCCTTCCTACGTCCTCTTCAACGGCTTGCGCAATTTCAACGCACTCTCGCCCGAGGTGCAGGCGTTCCTGCGCGAATCGCACGCGCTGATCATCACCAAATCGCAACGCCGCGCGACGGTGCATCGGCCGGTGCGAATGGACGCGATCGGTGTGAAGCTGTTCGGGCCGCAAGGCGATGTCGTCGGGATGCGCGTCTTCCTCGGCCTGTTCACCTCGCTCGCCTATAGCCGGCCGGCAAATGCGACACCGTTTCTGCGGCTCAAAGTCGCGAGCGTGCTGCGGCGCAGCGGCTTCGAGCCGAAAAGTCATGACGGCAAGGCACTGGCGCATATCCTCGAGACCTATCCGCGCGACGAACTCATCCAGATTTCTGAAGACGAGCTCTACGCGATCGCGATCGGGATTCTGGGCTTGCAAGAACGCCAGCGCGTCGCGCTGTTCACACGCCGCGATCCGTTCAAGCGCTTCGTCTCCTGCCTTATCTATGTACCGCGCGAGCTTTACGGCACCGGAATGCGCCAGAATTTCGCGGCGATCCTCGAGCTCGGTTTCGGCGCGCGGGTCGACAGCTATCGGACGCTGCTCGACGACGAGGTGTTGGCGCGGCTGCATTTCGTGCTGCGCGCCGATGAACCGCAACACGACGCCGACATTCCTGCGATTGAGCGTGCGCTGGCCTATGCCGCGCGGAGCTGGGCCGACAAGCTGAGCGAGGCGCTGATAGACGCGCGTGGCGAGGCCGCAGGTCTGGCACTGGCCGCGCGTTATGGCAGCGCTTTCCCGAGCAATTACCGCGAGCGCTATCCGGTCGCCGCGGCTCTTGGCGATATCGATCGCATCGAGGCGGTGCGCGACGGTGCGCCGCTCGCCCTGTCGCTATACAAGCCCGAGAGCGCCGAGCGCGGCGCGTTGCGCTTCAAGCTTTATCGCGCTGGCAACCCCTGTGCGCTCGCCGATGTGCTGCCGATCCTCGAGGATATGGGGCTCAAGGCGATCACCGAAGAGCCATTCGAAATTCAGCCGCAGGGCGACGTACGGTCGGTCTGGATGCAGGATTTCGGCGTCGCCTCGCTGTTCGGCGATTTCGATATCGCGAGTGAGCATCGTCGCTTCGAGGAAGCTTTCGCGCATATTTGGATTGGGCTCGTCGAGAGCGACGGCCTCAACCGCCTCGTCCTCGCCGCCGGTCTCGATTGGCGGCAGGTGACGGTGTTGCGGCTTTATGCCAAAGCGATGCGGCAAGCCGGCTCCGCATTCAGCCAGGCCTATATGGAAGACACGCTCGCCCATCACCCGGCGATCGCCGGCCGGCTGGCGACCATGTTCGAGACGCGTTTCGATCCGGCGCAGGCCCACCGTGCTGTCGCCGAAACCGCACGCCGCGCCAAAGAGATCGAACAAGAGCTCGACCGGGTCGACAGCCTCGATGAAGACCGCATCCTGCGCGGTTTCCTGCGCCTTATCGAGAAATCGCTGCGCACCAATTATTTCCAGCGTCAAGCGGACGGATCGCCCAAGTCTTATCTTTCGGTGAAGCTGTCGAGCCGCGAGATCGATCTCTTTCCGCTGCCGCGCCCGCTTTGCGAAATCTATGTCTATTCGCCGCGGGCCGAGGGCGTGCATCTGCGCGCCGGCAAGGTCGCGCGCGGCGGCATCCGCTGGTCCGATCGCAAAGAAGATTTCCGCACCGAGATCTTGGCGCTGATGAAGGCGCAGGTGGTGAAGAACGCGGTCATCGTGCCGACGGGATCGAAAGGCGGCTTCGTCGTGAAGCGCGTGCCGGTGGCGCGCGCCGAGCAAGCGGCGGAGGTGGTCGAGTGTTATAAGATTTTGATGCGCGGCATGCTCGACATTACCGACAACATCGTCGGCGGCCGGCTGGTGCCGCCCAAGGATGTGGTGCGCCACGACGGCGACGATCCTTATCTTGTCGTTGCCGCCGATAAAGGCACCGCGACGTTCTCCGATATCGCCAATGGCGTCTCGGCCGAATACGGCTTCTGGCTCGGCGACGCTTATGCGTCGGGCGGCTCGGACGGTTACGATCACAAGGCGATCGGCATCACGGCACGCGGCGCCTGGGAACTGGTGAAACGCCATTTCCGCGAGCTCGGCAGCGATATTCAAACCACCGATTTCATATGCGTCGGTGTCGGCGATATGGCGGGCGACGTCTTCAGCAATGGCATGCTGCGCTCGCGGCATACCAAGCTGATCGCCGCGTTCAACCACATGCACATTTTCCTCGATCCCGATCCCGATCCGGCGAAAAGCTTCGCCGAGCGGGAGCGGCTTTTCGATCTGCCGCGTTCGAGCTGGGCCGATTACGACAAGACGCTGATCTCGAAAGGCGGCGGGATTTTCGAGCGCAGCGCCAAATCGATTGCCGTTTCGCCGGAGATGCGCGCACGGCTCGATATCAAAACCGAGCATCTGACCCCGGCGGAGTTGATCCAGGCAATCCTCAAAGCGCCGATCGATCTACTCTTCTTCGGGGGCATCGGCACCTTCATCAAAGCCGCCAGCGAAACCCACGCCGAAGCCGGCGATAAGAGCAACGACCCGCTGCGCATCAACGGTAACGATGTCCGCGCCAAGGTCGTGGGCGAGGGTGCGAATCTCGGTGTGACGCAGAAGGGCCGTATCGAATACGCGATGAAAGGCGGCCGCATCGATACCGATGCGATCGACAACTCCGCCGGCGTTTCCACATCGGATCACGAGGTCAATCTCAAGATACTCCTCAACGGCGCCGTCGCGAACGGACGGATCACGCTGGATGAGCGCAACAGGCTCTTGCAGCAGATGACCGACGAGGTCGCCGCGCATGTGCTCCAGGACAATTATCTGCAGGGCTTGGCGCTCTCGCTTGCCGAATCCGAGGGAGCGGAGCGGATCGATAGCGAGGCGCGGCTGATCCGCGATCTCGGACGCGCAGGCCGGCTCGACCGTGCGATCGAATTTCTGCCGTCCGATGACGCGCTGGTGGCGCGGGCGCGAGATCATCAACCGTTGACGCGGCCCGAGCTTTCGGTGCTGCTTGCTTATGTGAAGAACACGCTGGTCGAGGATCTGATCGAAAGCGATTTCCCCGACGATCCGCAACTCGAAGCCGATCTCTTCGGCTATTTCCCGCCGATCCTGCGCGAACGCTTCCGCGACGAGATCGCGCATCATCAGCTGCGGCGCGAGTTGATCGCGACAGTTGCGGCGAACGATCTCGTCAACCGCACCGGCATCACCTTCCTGCGCGAGACCGCTTCGCGCACCGGTCGCGGCCCCGGCGATATCGCGCGCGCTTACATAATCGTGCGTCAAATCTTCGATCTCGACGCGCTTTGGGGCGATATCAACGCGCTCGACAATAAAGCGCCGGCGCAACTGCAACTCGAGATGATTCGGACGGCCCTGCGCCTCGTCGAACGCATCACCGCTTGGTTCCTCGCCGGTTCACGGCTCGACATCGAAGCGCAGGTCGAGGCGAATCGCTCCGCCATCGCACGGTTGGCGGAGCATATCGGCGAACTCATTCCCGCTTCCGAGAAGGACGAGCTTGCGCGGCAAGTAGCGGCTTTCGTCGAGAAAGGCGCGCCGCCGGATCTCGCGCTACGCGTCGCCCGGCTCAACTTCCTGCTCTCGTCGGTCGATATCGTGCGCCTCGCGGCGACGGCGCGGCGCGAGCTTCTCGACGCCGGGCAACGCTTCTTCGCGATCGGCGCGCGCTTCAATCTCGACGCGTTGCGGGCGGCCGCGCGCAAGCTCCTCGCCGAGACGCAATGGCAAAAGCTCGCGATCGCGGCGCTCATCGAGGATCTCTATGCCCACCAAGCCGATCTCACCGCCCGCGCTTTGGCGCAGGGCGGCGATTTCCAGGCGTGGCTCGACGGCCACGCGCGCGACCTTGGCCGCCTCGATACGCTGGTGCGCGAGATCGAAGCTGCGACCCAGCCCGACCTCGCCATGCTGACCGTCGCCAATCGTGCGTTGCGGGGGTTTTTGGTCGAGTAAATCTTGCCGAGAACCCGATAACCAGATTGTTTGCCCAGATAAAAGGGTTTGGGTTTCCGAAACGCAATTCGTGATAGCGCCCCGGAAAATCCGTTAGTTTGGGGGCGCGGGGAAGTAAATTCGGTTCGGGGGCAATCATATGCGGATCGCGGTTTGGGCGGCTTTAGCCGCCCTTGGGCTTGCCTTGGCTGGGTGCGCGTGTCAGCCGGGCCTATTCCCAAGGTGAATTGATCGCGGTGTCCCCCGCGCTCATCAAGCTATTCGCGCGCTACGCGGGTTCATGGTCGAATGATGATCTCGACTTCGTCCGGGCCGAAACGCTGATAGGCGTGTCGCGTCTTGATATGTGCGTTCACGATTGCGCCGAGCGAGGATGTCTTCTGAAGCATCTGCCACTCTGACAAGCTCACGCGAGAATAGACATAGAGGCGTTGGGGCTCGCTTCGAAACACGATCTGAAGCTCCCGCCGCAATTTGTCATAGTCCATCGCATCGACCGCTCTCGAATCGACTTTGTGAAGATAGACTTTGCGCCGTCTCATGGAAGATCAACGGCCCGACGCCGGAATGGATCGGCCAGCGCCGCTACCCGATCACCGCGATGCCTTGCACCTCGACCAGCAGCTCCGGCCGGGCGAGGGCGAAGACGGTGATGAGGGCGCTGGCCGGGAAATTGTCGCCGAAGATCTCGCGGCGCAGCTGGGTGAAGCGGTCGCCATAGCGGGGATCGGTGATGAAGACGGTCATCGTCACCATATCCGCGAGCTTGCCGCCGGCTTCCTCGAGCGTACCGCCGAGTTTCTTGAATATCTCGCGCACTTGGCCATCGAAATCGCCGTGCAGCGCCTTGCCGTTGGAATCGACCGAGACGGTGACGCCGGCGAGATAGACGGTGGTCCCGCCTTGAGCAATGACGGCCGGCGAATAGCCGCGTGTCTGCGGCATCTCGCCTTTGATGTAGCGGCGTGTGTGCGCCATGGCCTTACCCCTTGTTCATGCGCTTGCTGACGAGATCGGTGACGACGCTCGGATCGGCGAGGGTCGTCGTGTCGCCCAGTTGATCCTGCTCATTCGCCGCGATCTTCCGAAGAATGCGGCGCATGATCTTGCCCGAGCGCGTCTTCGGCAGGCCCGGCGCCCATTGGATGAGATCGGGTGTCGCAATTGGGCCGATCTGCTTGCGCACCCATTGGTTCAGCTCTTGCCGCAGCGCCTCACTCGGCTCGACGCCGAGCTTCAAGGTGACGTAAGCATAGATGCCCTGGCCCTTGATGTCGTGCGGATAGCCGACAACGGCGGCTTCGGCGACCTTGGTGTTGGCGACGAGCGCGCTTTCCACCTCGGCCGTGCCGAGGCGATGGCCCGCGACATTGATCACGTCGTCGACGCGGCCGGTGATCCAGTAATAACCGTCCTCGTCGCGACGCGCGCCATCGCCGGTGAAGTATTTGCCTTTGAAGGTCGAGAAATAGGTCTCGACGAAGCGCTTATGGTCGCCATAAACCGTGCGCATCTGGCCGGGCCAGCTATCGATGATGCAGAGATTGCCCTCGGTCGCACCTTCGAGGACCTTGCCCTCGCCATCGACGATCTGCGGCTGGATGCCGAAGAACGGCCGCGTCGCCGAGCCAGGCTTCAGCGGCGTCGCGCCGGGCAGCGGCGTGATGAGGATGCCGCCGGTCTCGGTCTGCCACCATGTGTCGACGATCGGCACGCGGCTGTCACCGACCACGCGGTAATACCAGAGCCAGGCTTCGGGATTGATCGGCTCGCCGACCGAGCCCAGCAGCTTCAGCGATTTGCGCGAGGTCTTGGCGACAAAGCTGTCGCCATCGCGCATCAGCGCGCGGATCGCGGTCGGCGCGGTGTAGAAGATGTCGACCTTATGCTTGTCGATCACCTGCCAGAAGCGCGAGGCATCGGGATAGTTCGGAACACCCTCGAACATCAGCGTCGTCGCGCCGTTGGCAAGCGGGCCGTAGACGATGTAGCTGTGGCCGGTCACCCAGCCGACATCGGCGGTGCACCAATAGACCTGCCCGTCGTGGTAATCGAAGACGTATTGATGCGTCATCGAGGCATAGACGAGATAGCCGCCGGTCGTGTGCAGCACGCCCTTCGGCTTACCGGTCGAGCCCGAGGTGTAGAGGATGAAGAGCGGATCCTCAGCGCTCATTTCGGTCGGCGGGCAATCGCTCGACACCTTCGCCATCTCGTCGTCGTACCAGACGTCGCGGCCTTCTTGCCAACCGACATTGCCGCCGGTGCGCTTTACCACCAACACCTTCTTGACGCCGGGGCACGTCTTGAGCGCCTCGTCGGCATTGGCTTTGAGCGGCACCTTGCGGCTGCCGCGCAGGCCTTCATCGGCGGTGATGAGATAGGGCGAATCGCAATCCTGGATGCGGCCGGCGATGCTATCGGGCGAGAAGCCGCCGAAGACCACGCTGTGCACCGCGCCGATGCGCGCGCAGGCGAGCATCGCATAGGCCGCCTCCGGGATCATCGGCAGGTAGATGGTGACGCGGTCGCCCTTCTTGATGCCGTGCGACTTCAGCACATTGGCGAGGCGGCAGACATTATCGTGCAGCTCGGCATAGGTGATGTGCTTGCTCTCGTTCGGGTCGTCGCCTTCCCAAATGATCGCGATCTGGTCAGGGCGGGTCTTCAGATGCCGATCGATGCAGTTGGCGGCGACGTTGAGGGTGCCGTCCTCGTACCATTTGATCGAGACGTCGCCTTCGTAGTTCGTGTTCTTGACCTTGGTATAGGGCTTGATCCAATCGAGCCGCTTGCCTTGCTCGCCCCAGAACTTGGCCGGATCGGCGACCGATTCCTCATAAAGCTTTTTGTATTTCGCTTCGTTGATCCAGGCGCGGCTCGCGACCGTGGAGGGGACGGGAATGGTGCTGTCATCCGGCATGGCGAAGTCTCCCTTTTGGCTTTGGCGCCAGGATAATTCCCGTACGCACGGACAACAAGGCGAGGGTTAACTGCGTCTTTACCATGTTGCTTCAGGGTGACGGCATGGCTTTGTCGCCCGTTTCCGGTACGCCTTCCGCTGCCCAACTCGCCGTGATGGAGCAAATTCGTTCCTTGCGTGCGGCGAAGACAGCTGCCCCGGTACAAGCGACGGCCACGGTCCAATCGGCCGCGCCGGGCCAGGCGAAATCGGCTCCCGTGCGATCGCCCGTTGCGCAGGCACTGACGACGACAACCGCCGCTTCCGGCCCGATGGCGGCCAATCGGCCACGCGGCTCGATCCTCAACATTCTCGCGTAGAATTTCGGGCTGACTTTCCGCTTCCGCCGAGCCGTGCCAGACTGCGCCGCATAAAGGTGCAGGGAGGCAGATATGCGTTTGGCGGGCAAGGTAGCGATCGTCACCGGCGGCGGCTCGGGCTTCGGCGAGGCCATCGCCAAGCGCTTCGCCGAGGAAGGCGCGAAGCTCATCGTCAACGACATCAACGATGAGGGGGGCACGCGCGTCGCGAAAGAGCTCGACGGCGCCCAGGGCCAAGGCAGCGCGACCTATATCCGCGCCGATGTCGCGCGCGACGGCGACATGGCCAAGCTCATTGCCGGCGCGCTCGACCGCTACGGTCATGTCGACATCATGGTCAACAACGCCGGCATCACCCATGTGAACCGGCCGATGCTCGAAGTCGGCGAAGAGGAATTCGATCGCATCTACGCGGTCAACGTGAAATCGATCTATCTCTCGGCCCGGCATCTGGTCCCCGTGCTGCGCAAGCAGGGCACGGGCGGATCGATCATCAACACGGCCTCGACCGCCGGCCTCCGGCCGCGGCCCGGCCTGGTTTGGTATAACGGCTCGAAGGGAGCGGTTATCAACCTAACCAAGGGCATGGCCGCCGAGCTCGGTCCCGACAAAATCCGCGTCAACGCACTTTGCCCCGTCGCGGGCGATACGCCGCTGCTGCCCAGCTTTCTCGGCGGCAACACCGACGCGCATCGCCAACGGTTCGTTGCGACGGTGCCGCTCGGCCGACTCTCGACGCCGAAAGATGTGGCGAATGCCGCGCTCTATCTCGCCTCGGACGAAGCCGAATTCATCACCGGCGTCGCCCTCGAGGTCGATGGCGGGCGCTGCATCTAACGCCCGCCGATCCGCTTACGCGAGCTTCGCCTTGCTCACGCTGCCGTCGTAATCGACCGTCCAGTACTCGCTGTCGAAAGGCTTGCCGTCGAGCCGCGCTGCTAGCCAGTCGGCCTGCACATCGCGCGGGTTGGGGCCTTTGGTTGAGGAGGTGGTGAAGGCGATGCTGTGATTGCCGCCTTTGTAGACGATTAGCTGCTTTGCCCCACCCAGCGCTTTCACGAAATCCTCGGTGTGCTCGAGGGGGCAGAGCTGGTCGTATTCGCCGCAAGCGACGAAATAGGCGCCTTTGATCCTCTGCGCGTAGCCGTTCCAGTCGATCGTCTTGCGGAAGGCATCGAATTCATGCTCGTCGGTGATGCCCGACATGAACATGAAGCGCTTCTTGAAGGTCGGCGATGCTTGGTTGAAGATCGTCTCGCCACCGGGCTCATAGCACGTGCCGGTGATGGCGCAGGCTTTGAAACGGGCATCGCCCGACATCATGATCGCGGTGAAGAACGAGCCGAAGGAAACGCCGGTCATGCCGATCTTGCCGACGTCGAGTTCAGGCCGCTTGGCGATCCAATCGCAGACCAACTTGCCGCATTCGGCCCAGCCGGGCACGTCGACATAGATGCCGCGCAGCGGCGGCTCCCAATAGCCCGGGCCTTCAAAAGCCAGCACGGCATAGCCGCGCTTCAGGAAGCGATCGTCCTTGAGCGCGACCGAGCGTTCTTTGAACCCGTCCATGCCCGAGACGACGACGATCACCGGGATTTTCGCGCCCGCTTGATAATTCGGCGGCAGATGCAGGATCATCGGCAAACTTTTGCCGTGATAGGGCAGCTCGATCCATTCGATGTGATGGTCGGCGACCGAAATCCATTTCTTGTAGTTCTCGAGCTTCTTGTCGTTCTGCGTCTTGATCTGGCTATTGACCTCGTCGATCGTCCACATCGCCGATGCCCAATAATTCGACGCGAGGTAATAATGCTCGGCGGCGGCCTCCTTGTTGCCGGCCTGCTCTGCCTCTTTCGCCTTCGCCTCGCGGGCTTTCGCCAGCGCTTCGAAAGCCGGCGCGATATCGACCAGCCGCACGACGCGCTTCTTCAGCTCGTTCATCTCGGGGATCGTACTCGGTCCGCCCGAGCCGATGACGACGCCGGTATGGCTCTGGTCCCAATCGATGCCGTTCGCCTGGATCACATTGTCGAGCACCCAGCGCTGTTCGTTGAAGCGCTTCATGACCGGCCCGCCCTTGGGATGCCGGAAACCCCAATCGTGCTTGCCGGCAGTCGCGCCGGCGCTGGGCTCGGCGGCAATGGCCGTGCTGGTTGAAACGGGCGTTGCCACCGCGCCTGTGGCCGCGGCGAGTGTGGCGGATTGCAGGAAAGCGCGACGATCCATGACGTTCCTCCGATCATGCTTATTGTTCGTGGCGTAAGAATAAGCCCCGCCCTTGAAACGAACAACGGCCGCGAATTGCTTCGCGGCCGGTTGCCGAAGGCTGAGAGCTAAGAATTGACGGCTTACGTGTCGAGCAGGCTCGGCACGAACAGCTCTTCGACCGGGATATTGCGCGAGATGTAGCCCTGATCATGCGCATAACGCGTGAAGGTCTCGACGATCTTGCGGTTGGCCTTTAACCCGTGCTGATAGGGGTTCATGCCGTAAGCCGCTTTCTGCTGCTCTTGGATGAAGACCGAATCGAGATAAGAGTAACGCTTCGGATCGTCCTGCAGCATCTCGTCGGCCGATTTTTGCGCGTCGACGAAAGCATCGTAGAGGCTCTTCGCGATCCACGGTTCGCGCTCGGCGAGTTCCTTCTTCATGACCAGCGTATGCGTCGTCGGCATCACGCCGGTGCGCTTGACGAAGCGTTGCATCTCGCCCTGCGTATCGGGGAACAGGCGCCGCACCCATTTCTCGCCGTTCTCGAAAGCCGGCGTGACCGAGGTGCACCAGATCGCGTCGACTTCGCCGTCTTTCAGCTTCTCTTCCGGCGATTTGCCTTTGCGGATCTCGACCGAAACGTTCTTCGGGATGATGTAGCCGGCGCCTTCGGTCTCGTTGGTGATCCAGGTCGCCTGCTCGGGCGAGAAGCCGTAATGCTCCTTGAAGATGCCGCGCAGCCAGAGATTGACGGTATAGCGGTAACCCTGCGCGCCGATGCGCTTGCCGATGAGATCGCTCGGCTTGGTGATGTTCGAGTCGGCGCGCACGAAGAGATAGGCCCAGACGGCCATGCGCAGCGGGAAGATCGGCAGGGCGATGCAGGGCTCGCCGCGATCGCGCGCCGCGACGTACCACGAGAACGACATCTCGGCCGCATCGTAATCCTCATAGACCGGGCGGGTGCAGAAATCGCCGATCCAGGCGGTGTTGGTCTTGAGCGCCAGGCCCTTCGCCTTGACGCGACCATCGACCAACGGCCGGTGGCGATCATAATCCGCAAACGCGATGTCGAGCGGACGGAGGGTCTGCGCCTGCGCAGTATCGCGCTCGAGAACGACCGGACCGTTATCGGGTGACGTCATAAGGTTTCCTCCAGAGTGTCTTGTCCGCAATTCTATGAGTTTGCGCGAGATAAGCCAATGCTACTGTTCTTTCAACAGGAACGGCCACGCGCTAGCGCTCTATGCCGTTGAGTTTTAACAGAAATCGGTCTGTTCGTAGCTCGACGTCGGGCTCGCAGAAATCGAACGGCAGGATCGGCCTGAGCTTGTTCGCTTCTTTCGTTACTGCGTGCAGATCACCCAAACATAACGTCACCCGCGGACTTATTCCGGACGACCCGCGCGGCCGCTTTCCGCGGCCGTGCCCTTTGGGTTCACGCGCGAAGAGCGCGTGAACGGGTCGTCCCATGGATTGCCGGGACAAGCCCGGCAAAGACGAAATAAAAGATAATCGTACCTGATCGGATTCAGTGCCGCCGCGCTTTCAGCTTAGGAGCGCAGAAGCCCGTCAATGCCTGAAGTGGCGCATCCCGGTGAACACCATGGCGATGCCGGCTTTGTCGGCGGCGGCGATGACCTCGTTGTCGCGCACCGACCCGCCCGGCTGGATCACGGCCGTGGCGCCGGCGGCGATGGCTGCCTCGAGCCCATCGGCGAAGGGGAAGAAAGCGTCCGAGGCGACGACCGAGCCGATCGCGGGGCTCTCTTTGAGGCCGGCGACCTTGCCGCTTTCCTCGGCCTTGTGCGCGGCGATGCGCGAGCTGTCGACCCGGCTCATCTGCCCGGCGCCGATGCCGACGGTTGCGCCGTTCTTCACATAGACGATGGCGTTCGACTTCACATGCTTGGCGACGCGGAAGGCGAAGAGCATGTCGCGGCGCTCGGCGTCGGTCGGCGCGCGTTTGGTGACGGTCTTGAGATCGCTCTCGCCAATGCGACCGTCATCGCGTGTCTGCAATAGATAGCCGCCGGCGAGCGAGCGCAAGGTCATGCCCGGCGCTTTCGCATCGGGCAGCGCGCCTGCCGACAGCAGTCGCAGATTCTGCTTCTTCGCGAGCAGCGCTTTCGCCTCTTCGGTCACCTCGGGCGCGATGATGACTTCGAGGAAGAGCTTACCGATGGCCTCGACAACCGCCGCATCGAGCGGGCGGTTGACGGCGACGATGCCGCCGAAGGCGCTGACCGGATCCGTGGCCAGCGCTTTGAGGAACGCATCGCGTAAATCCGTGCCGGTCGCGACGCCGCAGGGATTGGCGTGCTTGATGATCGCGACGGCCGGCGCGTCGAACTCGGCGACGCATTCATAGGCCGCGTCGGTATCGTTCAGATTGTTGAACGACAGCTCCTTGCCCTGAAGCTGCATCGCGGTGGCGATGCCCGGGCGCTTGGCGCTGTTGAGATAAAACGCCGCCGCCTGATGCGGGTTCTCGCCGTAGCGCAGCTTTTCTTTGAGCGTGCCGGCGACCGCGACAACCGGCGGAAATTTCTCGCCTTCGAGCTCGGCGAACCAGGCGGAGACTTCGGCGTCGTAAGCGCCGGTGCGCGCGAAAGCGAGACCGGCGAGCTTGCGGCGCAACGCGTGTGTCGTCGCGCCGTCATGCGCGTTCATCTCGGCCAGCACGGCGGCGTAGTCGCTCGGATCGGTGACCACCGCGACGCCGTCATGATTTTTCGCCGCCGCGCGGATCAATGCCGGGCCGCCGATATCGATGTTCTCGAGGCATTCGTCGAAATCGCCGCCGCGCGCCCGCGTCTGTGCGAAGGGATAGAGATTCACGACCACCAGATCGATCGGCGCGATATTGTGCGTCTTGATCGCATCGAGATGCGCTTCCATGTCGCGCCGCGCCAGGATGCCGCCATGGATCGCGGGATGCAGCGTCTTCACGCGCCCGTCGAGCATTTCGGGAAACCCGGTCACCGACGCGACATCGGCGACATCGAGCCCGGCCTCGCTCAGCGTCTTCGCCGTGCCGCCGGTCGAGATCAGCGCCACGCCGCGCGCGGCGAGCGCCCGGGCGAAATCGATCAAGCCGTTCTTGTCGGAAACAGAGAGGAGGGCCCGTTTTATCGGGCGACGTCCATCGGATTTGTCGGTCATAGACGGACCTTAATTGGCGCCGATGCCGCCCATCAAGGGGCGATCAGGCGCCGGTCACGGTCGCCAACAGCTTATCCACATCTTCCGGCATGTGGTCGCCGCGCCAAGCGACAATCTGGTCCGGCCGGATCAAAGCGAGCCGCGCTGCATAAAGATCGTGCAGCTCGGGCTCCGGCCGGTCGACGATGGTCAGCGGGATGCGGCGCGTGACGGCGGCTTGGGCGAATGCGCTCGCTTCCGGTGCATCGGGCCCCAGACGCAGCAGGCTGAATTCGAAACCGAGCGTATCGTACAGCGAGCGGCCATCGGCAAGCCACGCGTGCGGCGCGCGGCCGCCGGGCGTGGCGCTGGGCACATATGCGTTCGCGCGATCGGGCGGCGGCGCCGTCCCGTCGGCGGCGATGATCGGCGAGCTGTCATAGCGCGTGCCGAAGGTAATGCCTGGAATATTGAATTCCTCGCGCGCATGGCGATTGAGATAGATCCCCGCCTCGCGCCGCGCCGCATCGCCCGCCGCGCCGTCGCTTTCGATCTCCGGCCCCGGCGTGAAGTTGCCGATAGAATTGGCGTAATAGAAGGAGTATCCGGTGTTGCGCTCGGCGGCCGGCTTGCGCTCGCGTTCGTAGCTATCGAGCAGCTGCGCCCCGCCCCAGCCGTTGACGACCGCGCCAAGCTTCCAGCCGAGATTGACCGCATCCTCGATCGCCGTGTTGTAGCCAAGCCCGCCGGTCGGGGTGAAAAGATGGACGGCGTCGCCGGCCAGGAAGACGCGCCCGTGCTGGAATCTCTCGGCGACGAGAGCGAGACCGGCGGTCCAGGGCAGGCGGCCGATGATGGTGAGCTCGCAATGCACGCCGAGCGATTGGTCGAGCGCCTGGCAGGCCCAGGCATCGGTGATCGCGGCCTCGTCCATGTCCGGCGGCAACTGGAACATGAAGATGAATTCCTCGCGCCCGTCGATCGCGACGAGCAAGCCACGTTGCGTCGGGTTGACCGCCCAATACTGCCAGGCGCGCGGGAAGGGGATGCGCTTATAGAGATCGGGCGCGCGGAACCAGATCGAGAGCATCCGCCCGCCCATATAGTCGCGCGCGACACCCGCCTCGCCGCGGAAGTGATAGCCAAGCTGCTTGCGGACGACACTGCGCGCGCCATCGCCGCCGACAAGATAATCGGCGGCGAAATGCTGTGTCGTGTTGTCGGCGACATTGGTCGCCTCGACCGTAACCCTGTCGCCGTTATCGGCGAAGCGATCGACGCGCCAGCCGAAGCGCAGCGAAACCGACGGCTGCTTCTCTGCCTCCGCGTGCAGCACGCGCTCGACATAAAGCTGCGAGCCGCGATGCGGCAGCTCCGCCGCGCTCCATGAGCCCGACAGCGTCCTGATCAAATCGCGCGCCTCGCGTGCCGCGGGCAGCGAGAAGCGTGCGACCTCGTGTTGCGTGATGCGCGTGAAATAGGCGACGTCGGTCGGGTAATCCGGCGGCATGCCGACGGCGCGGACCTTGTCGGCGAAACCCAGCCGCCGGTAATGCTCCATGCTCCGCGCCTGGGTGGCGTTGGCGGCGGGGAAGCGCGTCGTCGATGGCCGATCGCACAGCAGTAGCGTCGGCACCTGCCGCCGGCCCAGCTCATTCGCCAGCATCAGCCCCGCCGGGCCACCGCCGGCGATGATCACCGCCGCATCGCGCTGCGCCATCGCTGCTCCTTACGTCGCTATTCCGTTACTCTGCCGGCGCGATAGCCGGCTCGTCGTTCTCGCTCGGCCGCCGACGTGCCAGCATGAAGCACACGATCACCAGCAGCACATAGGGAATGGCGATGATGTTCATCACCGTGCTGAAGGGCAAGCCAGCCGAGAGCAAGAATCCGCCGATCACCGGGCCGGGGATGGCGCCCAGCCGGCCGAAGCCGCTGGCATAGCCGACGCCGTTGCCGCGGATGGCGGTCGGGTAGAACGACGCGACGATGCCGTTCAGCGAATCGTGCGTGCCGGCCGAGACCGTGATCACCAGGATCATCATCGCCACCGTCATCGTCGTCGAGAGGCCGAGCGAGCCGAGGCAGAAGAGCGCGACGATCGCGAGCAAGCCGGAGAGCGCGATGACGGTCGCGCCGAATTTATCGACCAGCCGCGCGAGGATCAGGTGCGCCAGGATGCTGCCGAGGCCGCCATAGGCGAAGGCGAGCGACGCCATAGCCGGCGACACGCCGTTGTTCTGCAAGAGGACGACCGACCAGCTGAGGATCGTGAAGAAAGTGAGCGCTTCGAAGAAATAAGCGCACCAGAGGAGCGGTGTTGCCGCACCGAGCCGGCCGCGGAAGAGGATGCCGATGTTGAACTTCGCGACTTTCTTCTGCTGCTCGAGGTGGAAGCCGGCATCGGGTGCGATCCCGGGCGCGACGTGCCCGATCATGCGACGCAAGCGCGGCGATGCCGGCGCGGCCAGGGTGAGATAGCGGATCGATTCCGGCAGCGCGGCGTAGAGCAGCAGGCTCAGCACCAAGCCGAGCGCACCGACGATGATGAACACCGCCGGCCAGCCGTAATGCGGGATGGTCGCCGCCGCCAGACCGCCGACGCCCGCCGCGCCAAGCGAATTGCCGATCAGCGAGACGATGACGAAGCTGGCGCGATACTTCTTCGGCGCGGTTTCGTTGAGCAAGGCGATCGCGTTGGGAACGACACCGCCAATGCCCAGCGCCGTGAGGCAGCGCAGGACGAGAAGCTGGTTGATGTCCCCAGCGAAACCGGTGACCAGGGCGGGGAGGCTATAAGTCAGCACGCCGGCGATGATGCCGACGCGGCGGCCATACCGGTCGCCGATCTTGCCGAAGATTACTGCGCCAATCAGCAGACCGAAATTGCCGGCGCCGAAGACGATGCCCATCGCGTTCTGCTGCAGATGCCAATCGCGCAGGATCGCTGGCGCTGCGACCAGCACCGTGCCGAAATCCATGCCGTCGAGGAACAGCGCGATGAAGCAGAGCGTGAAAACGAGAACATGCAGCCGGCCGAGCTTCAGCCCGTCCAGCAATTCGGCGACATCGATATTCTGCGTGGCCACGATTTTCCTTCCCCTGCCGTCCCCCGGACGGCGTTTTATTCAGCCGCCTCCAGACGGCTTTCTCATGGGACTAGGATGCCGCGGGCGAATTTTCTGTCAATGGAAAAATGAGCATAGTCATTTTTCTGCGCGCCCGTTTAGTGGCGGGAAGGCCCCGGCCGGGGCCGCATCCCCTCGAACAGGATGGTGAAATCGCGACGCAGCGCCGCGATACCGTCCTCGATCCGTGGCGGTTCGTTGGCGAGGCAGCGGCGGATTTCCGCGCGATAGATCAGGAAGACCAGCTCGGCGGCGGCAAGCGGCGCCACGTCCTGGTTGACCAGCCCATCGGCCTGCGCCTGGGCGATCACCGCGGCGAGAAGCTGATGCGTGCGCTCGAGCCCGGCCTGGATGCGGTCGCCGACCCCTGAGCCCATGAACGTTACTTGCTGCATCATGTAGCGCGACAGCCGTGGCGTCTCGCCAAAATAGGTCAGAAATACCCGAAAAACCGCGAGTAGCTGGTCGATGAAAGGCGTGTTGCGCTTCGCCTTCGCAACGGCGCGATCCGACAGCTTGTTCAGCTCTTCATCGAACAACAGCAGCAACAGATCGCGCTTGTCGCTGGCGTAGAGGAACAGCGTGCCGATGGCGACGCCGGCCCGCAGCGCGATCTCTCGCGTCGTGGTGTCGTCGAAGCCTTTCTCGATGAACAACGCGCGCGCCGCATTGCGAATACGTGCGAGCTTGTCGCGCTTGTTGAGTTCGCGCCGGCCGCTGTTCGCGACAGGCTTCGGAGCTTTTGCCTTTGTTGTTTTCGTCTTTGCCGGGGCCACGGCACGATTATGCCGCCGCCCGGATCAGGCGCAATTCAAAACTGAGCGCGGTCAGTTTCCGGTGAGGCGCGCGAGTAGCGCCGCGGGGTCGTCGGGGACGCGATTGCCGCGCCAGGCGACGATCTGGTCGGGCCGGATCAGCGCGAGATCGGCTTGGTAGAGATCGCGAATCTCCGGCGCCGGCCGCTCGACGATCGTCAGCGGCATACCGCGTGCTTGCGCCGCTTTTGCGAGATTGGCCGTATCGGGCGCGCGGGGTCCCAGCCGCAGCAAGCTGAACTCGAAGCCGAGCGTGTCGTAAAGCGAGCGGCCATCGCTCAGCCAGACATGCGGCGCGCGGCCACCCGGCACGGCGCTCGGCACGTAATCGTTCATCTTGTCTTGCGGCGGCGCGGTGCCGTCATTCACGATGATCGGCGAGCCGTCGTAGCGCGCGCCGAAAGTGATGCCGGGGATGTTGAACTCTTCGCGTACATGGCGATTGAGCAACACGCCCGCTGCCTCCCGCGCCGCCGCGCCTTCCGGCGTGTCGTCTTCGATCTCGGGCGCCGGAACGAAACGGCCGACCGTGTCCGCGAAATATTTGGCGAAGCCGGTGTTGCGGACGGCGATCTGGCGGCGCTCGGTCTCGTAGGTGTCGAGCAAACGCGGCCCGCCCCAGCCTTGCACCATCGCCGTCAGCTTCCAGGCAAGGTTCACGACATCCTCGACGGCGGTGTTGTAACCAAGTCCGCCGGTCGGGGTGAACAAATGCACGGCGTCGCCGGCCATCAATACGCGGCCGCGCTGATAGGCCTGTGCGATCAGCGAATACCCCGCATGCCAGGATTTGCGGTTGATGATCTCGACCGGAATCTCGGCGCCGACCATCGTCCGGAAGCGTGCGATGCTTTCGGCTTCCGAGATGTCGCTTTCCTCTCGGTCGCGCGGCAGTTGCATGCCGAAGGTGAATTCGCCCTTGCCGTCGATCGTCACCATCGTGCCGCGCTGGGCGTGGTTCATCGACCAATACTGCCAGGCGCGCTTGTGCTTCAACACGTCATAGACCGCCGGCGCGCGGAGATAGGTGGTGAGCTGACGGCCGCTCATGAAGGGCCGGTCGACTTGCGCAAGCCCGTCGTAATGCAGATCGAGCTGCCGCCGTATCGTGCTGCGCGGCCCGTCGCAGCCGACGAGGTACTGCGTGGTCGCGGTTCGCTTCGCGCTGCCATCGGCACTTTCGGCTTCGACTTCGACATAATCGCCATGATCGACGAAGGATGTCACACGCCAGTTGAAATGGAACGACACGGATTTGTTCCGCCGTGCCTCGTCGAGCAGCACCTGCTCGATATACATTTGCGTGCAGCGATGCGGCAGCTCGGCCGCGCTCCACGATCCGGACAGCGTTTTGATCAGAGCGCGCGCGTCCTGTGCCGGCGGCAGATCCAATCGCGCGATCTCGTAACGCGTGACCCGCGTGAAATAAGCGACATCGGTCGGATGATCCGGCGGCAGGCCGCAAACGCGCAGCTTCTCGGCGAAGCCGAGCCGGCGATAGAATTCCATCGTCCGCGCTTGGGTCGCGTTAGCCTGCGGATAAGGCGATGTCCCCGGTCGATCGCAGAAGAGCAGCGTCGCCACGCCGCGCTGGCCCAGCTCATTGGCAAGCATCAATCCCGCTGGTCCGCCACCCACGATGATCACCGCGGCGTCCAGCGGAGGGGTCATGGGGTCGATTCTCTTTGGACGATCGGCAGGACCGCGTCGATCATCAACCGCATCGAAGCCTCGATACGCTCGGCCGAAAGCGCGCCAAAATTGGACAGGGTCGCGACATGCTCGACGCCCATCCGCTTGAGCGCGATGAGCTTCTTGGCGATGGTCTCGACCGAGCCGAAGAGCGCGAGGCCGTTGTCGCGGATCTGCTCGTAGGTCCACGGCTTGGCGTAAAGCCGCGTGCGGCAGTAAAGCTCGAAAGCGTCGCGCACCAACGTTTCGGCTTCTTGGTCGCTGCGGGCGACGTAAGTGTGGAAGGTCGTGATATGCGGCGCGAGGCCGCCGGGCATCGGCGGCGCATTCGCCTCCCTGCGGCCACGCGCGAAAGCTTCCTGCAGCGTGCCGATCTGCTCGAAATTCTCGAGCGTGCCATAGGGAATGGTCAGCAGCCCATTGCCCTGCCGGCCGATGTGATAAACCGCCTCTTTGTTGAGCGCGGCGACATAGAGCGGTACGGGTTGTTGGATCGGCGCGACATTGAGTTGCACCGCGTCGAGCGACGTGAATTTACCTTGATGCGTCACGCGCGCGCCCGTCAGCAGCTGCTTCACGATCGCCATGTTCTCGTCGAACCGGTCGCGCTTCTCGGCCCCGACGCGGCCGAAGCCGGCGAATTCATGCTTCAGATAGCCGGAGCCGAGTCCCAAGATCAGGCGCCCGCCCGACAATTGATCGAGCAGCGCGTAATCCTCGGCGACGGTGCGCGGATCGCGGAAGGGCAGCACCGTGATCGCCGGGCCCAAGCGGATGCGACTGGTGCGCTGGGCGATGGCGGAAAGCAGCACCGCCGGGTTGGGCACGACGCCGTATGGATGGAAGTGATGCTCGGCGATGAAGCAGACCTCGTAGCCGAGCCTCTCGGCCAGCACCGCCTGCTCGATGATAGCGCGATAGAAGTCGCTCTGAAAGCGCGCGCCATCGGGATAATGATCGGCAACGGAAAGAATCGATAACTTCACAACACGCTCGCTTGCCCGAAGCCCTGCCCATTTATACATTGACGGGCATCTCGAAGCGAGGCGCGCCCATGCTTTACCTCTATCAAGGCAGTACTTCGGTATGTTCCGTCAAGGTGCGTATTGCGCTCGAGGAAAAGGGTCTCGCTTTCGAAGGGGAAATCCTCGATCTCCAGCGCGGTGACCAGCACCGGCCGGATTACGCCAAGCTCAATCCGAATGAGGTCGTGCCGACGCTCATCCATGACGGCAAGGTGCTGATCGAATCGACGTTGATCATCGAATATCTCGACGAGGCGTTTCCCGATCCGCCGCTGATGCCAATCGATCCGGCACTGCGCCATCAGGCGCGGCTCTTCATGAAGAAGATTGACGATTATCTTCACGCCGCCTGCTCGACGGTGACTTTCGCGACCGCCAATCGCAAAGTGCTGATCCAGAAAACGCCCGATGAACTCGCGGCGCATCTCGCCAAGATCCCCAATCTCGATTATCGCGAGCGCCAGCAACTATCGATCACGCAAGGTCTCGCCGCGCCGCATGTCGCGCAAGCGCTGAAGAACTACGACAAATACATCGCAGATATGGAGACGGCGCTTTCGACGCACCCTTACGTGGCGGGCGCGCAATACAGCCTCGCCGATGCGGCGGCGACGCCCTACATCTTCCGCGCCGAAGCGATCGGCCTCGACGGGCTGTGGCGGGGACGGCGACCGAACGTGGCGGCGTGGTACGAGCGCGTGCGGGCGCGGGCCAGTTTCGAGAAGGCGGTGATCGCACCGATCTCGGTGGCGGACCGCCATCGTTTCGATGTGCCACGCGAGGAAAGCTGGGCGAAAGCGCGCGAGGTCCTGGGGATCAGATAACCCCGCGCGCCGCCCGGAACGAGAAGATCCGACCTAGAAGACTTGGCGGAAAATCCAGAACAGGCTAGCCGAGAGCATGATCGCGACCGGGAGCGTCAGCACCCAGGCCATGATCATGTTGAGGATTGTCGACCATTGCAGGCCCGAGCGGTTGGCCGCCATTGTGCCGGCAACGCCTGACGACAGAACATGTGTCGTGCTGACCGGCCAGCCCCACTGGTCTGCGGCGCCGATGGTCACCATGGCGATGATCTCGGCGGCGGCGCCCTGACCGTAGGTCAGATGCGTCTTGCCGATCTTCTCGCCGACGGTGACGACGATGCGCCTCCAGCCGATCATCGTGCCCATGCCGAGCGCGATGGCGACGGCGATCTTCACCCAAGTCGGGATGAATTTCGTCGCGTTGTCGAGCTCGCCTTTATAGGCTTTGAGATCGGCTTGCTCGGCGGTGCTGAGCTGAAGCTGATCGTCCTTGCTGATCCGCGACAGCATCTCGCTCGCGAGATACATGTCGTTGCGGATGTTGGTCGTCTTCGCCGCCGGGATTTGCGAATAGGCGCCGTATTCATCGACCTGCGTATCGATATTCGCGACCAGCGCGTTGAGAGCCGGGATCGAGGCCGGCGTCACGGTGCGCTGCTCGAGCGCGGCCAATACGTCCTTGCGGACGTCGTCGTTCGTCGTGCTGTTGGCGTGCTTTGCAAGCACGGCTTCGGCGCGCTGGCTCGCCTGATGGAAGATCTGCACATGGTCGGCGCCGATCGCGTGGTTGAGCGCATAGGCGGTGGGCACCGTGCCGATCAGGATCAGCATGATGAGGCCCATGCCCTTCTGGCCGTCGTTCGAGCCGTGGAAGAAGCTGACGCCTGTGCAGGTGAGAATCAGCAAGCCGCGGATCCAGGGCGGCGGAGGCTTCGAACCTTCGGGCGCGGTGTAGAGTTTCGGGAACGGCAGCGCCACCTTGGCAAGAAGCAGCAAGAGGCCCGACAAGATGAAGCCGACGACCGGCGAGAAAGCGAGCGAGCGGAAGACGCCGACGGCTTGGTTCCAATCGACGCCGCTGGTGGCGTTCGGGCCCCCCATGAGCTGGTTGGCGAGGCCGACGCCGATGATCGAGCCGATCAAGGCATGGGAGCTGGAGTTCGGGATGCCGAAATACCAGGTGCCGATGTTCCAGATGATCGCCGCGATCAGCAGCGCGAACACCATCGCAAAACCGGCCGACGAGCCGACCTGAAGGATGAGCTCGACTGGCAGCAGCGAGACGACGGTGAAAGCGACAAGACCGGCCGAGGATACGACGCCGATCAGGTTCCAGATACCGGACCAGACGACGGCAATTTGCGGCGCCATCGAATGCGTATAGATGACGGTGGCAACGGCGTTGGCCGTGTCGTGGAAGCCATTGACGAATTCGAAACCCAACGCGATGCAGAGCGCGACGCCGAGCAGAATGAATGGCAAGAGCGTCGTGGTCGGGCCCATCGCCATGAGATCGTGGATCAGCGACGTGCCGGCGTAGATGGCGCCGAGCGCCAGGATGCCGAAGACACCGAAAGACGTGGCGCGCTGCGTCCAGCGCGGCTGGCGCGAGGAATGCAGAGGATGATCCGAGTTATGTGCGTGCTGGTCGTGTGACGAATGAATAGGACGGATGATTGTCGCGTCGCTCATACGAGCCCCCTCCTGGCCGACACCCTATAGTCGGCTTATACGGCGAGCTATAGCGGTGCTCTGTGACAGCGGGATGAAATTTGGATGACGGATCGCCGCCGGCGATTCAAGCTGCTTGCGGCCCGGCGCGACCGTCTTCAACGATCCAGTGCTTCAATGTTGAGAGAGTCGCTTGCGGATCAGTGGTATCCGACACGACCTGCATCTTCACGTCCATCTGCTTGCGGTTGGTGTCGACCAACACGTAGCCGCGGCGGCGGCTCTCGAAAAATTTGATATGTGGATTGTTCGGAACGAATGCCATGAATGCGTCATAAGGCGGCCCGTAGGAGGTAACCGAGGTGCCGACGAATTCGGCCGCGACCACTGGCGAACGCGGATCGAAGGAATCGATCTTCAGCTCGTTCGCCCAGAAAGAATGGATATCGCCGCCGATCACAACCGGGTTCTTCACTTTCGACTCTTGGATATGGTGCAGCAGCCGCGCGCGGCACGCGGGATAGCCGTTCCAATCGTCGGTCCAGAAGCCGTAGCCGCTGTCGTCCGGCACTTTCTCGCGCAGCTCGGCCATCAGCACGTCTTGCGCGATCACATTCCATCGCGTGTGCGCGCGAGCGAGACCATCGAACAGCCATTTATCCTGCTCCATCCCGAGCATCGAGCGCGCGGGATCGAGCCGCTCCGGGCGTCGCCGGATCGGGGCTCAGTGGCTCCGGTGCGAGCCGCGTCCACAGCACGAACCCGTCGGGCATCGGATCGCCCGAGGCAATGCCGAGGCCGAACGGATCGCGGGACCAATGCGGGCCGGGCGCGGCGCAGCCGATGAGAGCGGGCAGCATCGCGGTGCTTACGAACGCAGCGCTGCCACGCAGAAGCTGACGCCTTGTCGGACGATAAAGCGGCGGCATGGCCTCGTTCCTAACCGCCGCCGATGATCGCGCGACAGCGAGACGCGTTACAGATCCTCGGCCAGCGAGGGGTGCGTGTCCTCGCTCGGCTTCTTGGCTTCGCGGCGCAGCGCCCATTTGACGATCGCGCCGTTGCTGCCGACATGACCGTCGAGCACGACCTGGTGCGTCTTCTTGGTACCGCCAGCGCCGACGTAAATACTTTCGGCGATGCTCAGCACCGCGCCCTGCATCCTGAGACGCCAGCCCGCGCCGCCGGGCAAGCGCAACAGCACGGCGTTGCCGTCCTGGGTCAGCGAGGCCTGGACGCTGGGATGGAGGTGAAAGCGAATGGCGAAGCCTTGGCCCGAGCGGCCGGTCAGGCGATCCTCGCCGCGCAAATCCTCGCCATCGGCGGCAAGGAACAATTGCCGCGCATGGGTGAGGCCGAGATTTTTCTTGAACCCGTCATGGCTCGCCGCGACCCATTGCGCGCCCGCATCTTCGGCGCGCATCGCCGTCACTTCATGCGGGCCCAAGGCGACGCTGCCATCGGGGCGGAACTCGACCGAACTCGTATCGGCGGCGATCAAGGTCGAATGCGCAGCCGTCGCACGCATCGCGCCGCGCCATTCCGTGCTCGGCCCGTGATAGGCGCCGCAATTCACGATCAGCCGCTCGCGGCCATAGCTCATTTCGAAAGCGAGAGGACCGGCATGGTAATCGCCGTCAAGCCCGGCGGGTGGCGGCTTGCCGCAATCGAACAGCACCAGTGAGTGGCCGGCGCGCAGTCGTTCATAACCGGAATGCGGCGCCGTTGCCGGCGCGCGGCCTTTGGCGTCGGCGCGGTTGAGCACGCGATCGATGGTCGCGCCATCGCCCTCATTGGCACCGTTGAACAGCGCGAAGCGCCCGTCACCGTGGCGGAAGAAGCGCAGCATCGGCGCGGCGCGATCGATCGCCTGCTGGATCGCGCCGTGCACTTCATTGTGCGATGCCGTCAGCGCGGCACGCGCATCGACGAGATAGCGCAGCGCGGTGAGCTGCGCCTCGGGGTTGCGCGTAGCATGACCGCCATCGGCAAGGATCTGCGCCTCGATCTCGCGCGCGAAATGAGCAAGCGCACGCGCCAGCGCCCGGTCGAGCACTTGCGCCGCCAGCGCCGCGATCAGGCCGCGCAGCGCCGCGAGCCGCGGCAGGCCCGGCGCTTCACGATGGGCGATGCGGGCGAGATGACGCGCTTGCCGCGCGAGGCTTTTCAACATCGCCGCGCGCAGCGTCTCGTCGACCGCGAGGCGATCGAAATATTCGAGCCAAGTGAAGAGCCGATCGCCGATCACATCGGCGCGCCAGGCGAGGCGGTCGTAGATATCGAATTGCTGCAGCCATTCGGCGGTCCAGCTCCGCGCCGCTTCCCATGCCGCTTCGTTCCCGAGCGCGGCGAGATCGCCGAGCCATTGGAAGCGCTGTAGATCGGCGCGAAATTCATCGGTGGTGCCGGCGCGCCACGGCGGCGAGGGCGCGTGCACGGCCTCGCTTTGGAAGCGGAATTCGCCGGCGAGCAGCGCCTCGCCTTGCGCCGCATCGCCCGGCCAGGGGTCGAGCTTCAGCGCCAACTCGTGCGGCGTGCGGCCGGCGAGACTCAGATGATAGATCGCCGAGCCGTGGTAGAGCGCGCGCAACCCTGGGCGCATCGCTTAAGCGCCGCCGCCGCGCAGGCGACGGATGTTGCCGGAATAATTGTTGGCGCCGCCGGTGAACGTCGCGGTCCCGGCGACCAGCACATCGGCGCCGGCGGCGATGGCTTCAGCCGCCGTCTTTTCATTGATGCCGCCATCGACTTCGAGATCGATCTGGCGGCCAAGCTTGTCGATGCGGGTGCGCAGCAGGCGCAGCTTCTCGAGCGCTTCTGGAATGAAGCTCTGCCCGCCGAAGCCAGGATTGACGCTCATCACCAGCACGAGATCGACGTCGTTCAGAACGTAGTCGACATGCTCGATCGGCGTCGCCGGGTTGAGCGCGACACCGGCTTTCTTGCCGTGCGATTTGATGAGCTGAATCGTGCGATGCAAATGCGGCCCGGCCTCGGGATGTACCGTGATGATGTCGGAACCCGCGTGCGCGAAATCGGCGATATAGGGATCGACCGGCGCGATCATCAGATGCGTGTCGAAAGTCAGCTTCGAATGGGGACGCAGCGCTTTGACCACATTCGGGCCGATCGTGAGGTTGGGCACGAAATGCCCGTCCATCACGTCGATATGGATGTAATCCGCCCCGGCCGCATCGACCGCATGCACCTCCTCGCCAAGCTTGGCGAAATCGGCGGACAGGATCGAGGGCGCGATACGAACGGGCTGCTGCATCCCGTCCTAGGTAACAGGGAAGGCGGGGCGGGGCAAGGAAGCCGCATCGCCCGGCTTCGCTGTTATTGCGGCCCTATTTTAGGGTTGCGAGATAGGCAATCGTCGATATCGGTGTCGCTGGCCATGTCGGAAAACGGCATGCGGTTGCCTTTCACCTTGGCCCGCGGGTCGTAATGAAAATCGTCGAGTGCAGCCGCTTTGCGACCGACGATCCTCTTGAGGCTCGGCCCGGTCGCGTCGGCCCGGTCGTTATGGCGGGCGGCGCAGGCCTGGAAGAGCTGCGCGCTATGCTGCATATCGGCCGCCTGTGCGGCGGCCGGGACCAGCGCGACCGAGGCGGAGACGAAACGAGCGAGAGGGATCAGAGGAGCGCGCATGACGTCCTGCCGGGTTCAAAGGCTGCAGGATAGCCCGATTTGTCGGCGAAGTTCCGGCCGGGAGAAGAGCGGCGCGAATCCCTAAAAACGCGACTTAGCCCGGGGAGGTGAAAGGTCGTCCGGCAGCACTTCGACGGGCTGATCCTGATAAAGCGAGGTAGCGGCCTGGACCCAGCGGGCGCCATCCTGGGCGAGGAGTTCGTATTGTTCGGCCAAGGCGATGAAGCTGCCCGAGACGAAGGGATCCTTGATGTGGGCTGCCCGGTGGCGCATGTCCGATGCCCGTGAGCGCCAATATTTGTCGTCTTCCATTTCCTCGCGAACCTACGTGAAGCGAGAGACCGTTCCCCAGCTTCTGGGGCTGTAAGCTAACAATCGGTTTTGGCGAAAAAATGGCACCGATTCGCAACCCGTGCCCCAACTTTGCCGCTTTGTCCTAAGGTTGGGGGCCGCCAACACCTTGCGCCCGTCAGGCGGGGACCAATGGTCCGGGCGCTTTCAGATACTGGCCGGTGATCGCGTCCGCCGCCCAATAAGACAGCGCGCCGACGGCGCCGGTCGGCGGCGGCGCCGGGTTCTGCGGGAAGGTCGATGCGCCGATCACGAAAAGATTATCGGCGTGCCAGCTTTGCAGATAACGGTTCACGACGCTGGTCTTAGGATCGGTGCCCATGATCGTGCCGCCGGTGTTGTGCGTCGACTGATAGGGCACGATGTTGAAATTGCCGCGCCGCGGTGTCGGCGTGCCCATCACCGTCGGCTTCATCGCCTTGGCGATCTCGGCCGCCTTGCTGGTGACGTAGGTCGAGAGCTTCCGGTCGTTGTCGCGGAAATTATAGGTCATGCGCACGAGTGGATTGCCGAGCTTGTCGCGATAGGTCGGGTCGAGATCGAGATAATTATGCCGATGCGCGAAATTCATGCCCGAGGCGTGGATCGTGAAGGCGTGGCTGTACCATTTCGCCGTCGCCTCTTTCCACGCACGGCCCCAGCGCGGCGTGCCCGGCGGTGTCATGCGCCCCATGATCGGCCGGCCATGGGTCGGGCTGGCAAAGAGCAACGCGCCGCCGAAAAAGCCGAGGTCTTCGTGATCAAAATTGTCGCCGTTGAAATCGTCGAGATTCATGGCGTTGGCGCCGGTCGCCATGTAGGGATTGATCTCCTCGTCCTCGAGGAAGACCGGCACCTGACCGGTGACCTGGTAGCAGTAGTTCTTGCCGACCGCGCCTTTGCCCGTCGTCGGATCGTAGGGGTCGCCGATGCCAGACATCAGCAAGAGCTTTGTGTTGGTGAAAGGGTAAGCGCAGAGCAGCACCAGATCGGCTTGCTGCTCGTATTCCTCGCCGCTCACCGTGTCGACATAGCGGACGCCGGTCGCTTTGCGCGCGGCCTTGTCATAGACGATCTGCGTCACCCAGGAATTGCAGCGCAGATCGAAGAGCGGCTCGTTGAGCAGCACCGGCAGAATGGTGGAATTCGGGCTGGCTTTCGAATTGGTCGCGCAGCCGAAACGATCGCAATGGCCGCAGAAGATTGTCGGGTTGAGCACCGCACCCTCGGGATTGCGGTATTCGCGGCTGAGATTGGCCGATGGCGTCGGATAAGGGTGATAGCCGAGGTTCCTGGCGGCTTGGCCGAATAATTCACCGCCACGCGACGGAGGGAGCGGCGGATTGGGGTATTCCGCTTGCCGTGGCCCTTCGAAGATGTTGCCGCCGTCGATGAGCTTGCCGCGCAGGTTGCCGGCCTGGCCCGACGTGCCGCAGAGCTTCTCGAAGCGATCGTAATACGGCTCGAGCTCTTCATAGCGCATCGCCCAATCGCTGATCGTCTGATCCTCGGCGATCGCATCCTTGCCGTAGCGCGCGGTGAGATGGCTACGTATATCGTGATCGAACGGCGTGAAGCGCCACGTCATGCCGTTCCAGATCGTGCCGGCCCCGCCGAGACCCATGCCCGGCATGAACGCGCCCCAGCGTCGGAACGGCAGCGCGGTTTCGTTGATCTCGTGCCGCATCGTCAGCGTCTCGAGCGATGGATCGAGAATCAACTCCTGCCGCACCGCATATTTCAGCTCGTCGCGGATATGCGGCAGGGCGAAATCCGCCTCCGGTGTGCGGAACTTGCCGCGCTCCAGCGCGACTACATTGAGCCCGGCTTTGGTCAGTTCGCGCGCGAGGATACTGCCGGTCCAGCCGACGCCGATGATGACGGCATCCGTGCGTTTGAGTTTCGTCACCCCCACGCAGCGACCTCAGGCGAAGTCGCCGATGGAGCGCGGCTTCAGCTGATGCTTCTTGCCTCGCGCATGCTCCATCGCGTGTTGGTAATCGGCGGGCAGGCCGGGATAGCCGATCATCTTCCATCCCGCCATGTCGCGATTGCCCCCGTAATAGGGATCGGCGAAGAAGCCTTCTATCACGATCTGCAACAGCGCTTCGAAGAACGCGCCCGCTTCGAAATTCTCGAATTTCGCCGTGCCGCTATCGATCTCGGTGACCGCCGCTTGCCGTTGCGCGTCGTCGAGCGCCGCGAACGCTGCGCCGAACCGTGCTTGGGTCCACGCGTCCGCCGCGGCGATGCCTTGGCGGAAGAATTCGCGCGGCGTCAGATCGAGCTGATACCCTTGTTCGGGCTTGCCTTTGACAACCGGCCCGTCGCGATAGAGTCGCGCGCCCTCGCCGTAAGGTCCGGCGAGCTCGCAATCGATGAAATCGACCACGCCGCACTCGCTGCCCGAGGGCGACAGTTCATCGGCGGGAATGATCGTATCGACCGCTGCTTTGAGGAAGGCCGCTTCCGCTTCCGTCAGGGTGAGGTAATCGGACTCAGCCATCGCGCCCCCGGACGGTCGGCTCAGATCGGGATGACGAGCAGCGTGTCGACGCGGCGCGATTCCTGCACGACGATGCGCTCCTCGAACAGCGCCTCGGCGCCGAGGCGGATGCGGTCGTGATAAACGCCGGCCGAGAAGATCGTCATCTCGCCCGTCACCATGGTACGGATCACGGCGTAATTCTGCCGGCAAGCGACATGATCGGCATCGACCGGCTCGACGACGAGACCGGAGAGCAGATGCGTATAACGCTGCGGCTCATAGACATTGACGCGGCGATAGCCGAAAACGCGATCGATCAGCATGCCGCGGCTGGTACATTCCATCAGCGGCATCGGCAGGTTCTGCGAGAAATTCTCGCGTGTCGTAATGCGATAGAGACACCCTTCGGTGAAGAGCTTGGGCCACTCTTCCACAGCGTCGTCGTCGATCGCGCGGATATAACGCGTGTTCAGCGCCTCGATCTGCCGGCGCACGGCTTCCGAAATCACCGCCATGTCAGTAGCCCATCAACTCGCGATAGGCCCGCCAGAAGCCGCGCAGCGCCACTTCGGTGGCGCGCACGCCGGGTTGCGGCTCGATCGTGCGGCCGCCCATTTCCATGATCGCAGCGGCTTCTTCTTCGGCGCCGGCCGTGCCGCGTTGGACATACCCTCCGACCGATCCGTCTTCCATCGAGACATAGCCGGCCGGGCCGATGAGATTGGCCTGCGCTTGGCGCATGCGGCGCAATTCGGGCGTATCGTCCTTGTAGCCGAAACAGGTCCAATGCAGCTCCGCCTTGGTGAGGCCGAGCGGCACGGTCTGGCGGATCGCCAGCGTGTTGTAGATCTGCTGCGTGTTGCAGGTCGGGAAGATCGACTGAATGGCGACGGTAATCCCGTCGTCGAATTCCTGGATGCGGTCGAGGAAGGTCGAATCCTCGAGGCCGACATCGCGGATCACCGAGCGCAGATGACCGCCCTCGTAATTCTCTTTCTGGATGTCGCGCTCTGCAGCGGAATAAAGAAGGTTATGCCAGCCGTCTTTGCCGAGCGCGACGCCGCCGAGCATCGATAGGCGGTTGAGCTTAAACGTGGCATAGAAGGCGTGAAGGATGGTCGCGTGATAGGGATCGCGCGAATTCTCCATATAGAGTTTCCAATTGTTCGGCAGGACCTGATGGTAATAGCCCAAAACCTCGACCGGCCGATTGAAGATGCGCCGCACATGCGCCGCCATGTCGGGACCGAGATAGGTCTCGACATCCTCGACCTTGTCGCTGAACGTGCCGAACACCATGCCGCAGAAATTCTCCACGCGGATGCGTGCGAGATGGTGCTTCGAGACGTCGAAATCCTTGGGCATGCCGCCTTTGCCGGCGAGGCCGCGCTGGAAGGCGATCGAAGTCAGGTCGCCTTTCAGGTCATAGGTCCAGGCGTGATAGACGCAGGCGAATTGCTTGCGATTGCCATGCGGCTCGATGCAGAGCAGCGCGCCCTTATGGGCGCAGCGATTGACCATGGCGTTGATGTTGCCGTCTTCGTCGCGGCAAACGATGACCGGAATCTCGCCGATGAAGCTCGTGCGATAGTCGCCGGGCTTCGCCAACTCGGCATCAAGGCAGAGATAGTGCCAGGTCGGACCGCGGAAGATGTTGTCCATCTCCTGGCGATAGATGTCGGGATCGTGCATCACCCGATAGGGCGCACGGGTCGGGCCTTCTTGCGGCCAGCTCAGCAGGGGTTCGTCGTTACGCATAGCCGCGAGCAAGCACCCGCGGGCTATCTCTGTCAAGGCGGCAAACCGCCCCTCAAGCGCAAGTCAGTTGCGCACCAGCCGCGCGGCGAAGAAGCCGTCGAGCCCATCGAGCTGGGCAAGGTGGCAGGGCAGCGTGCGAATATCGCCCTCGGCGCTGATGCATTCCTTAAGGCCGCCGATCTCAGTCGGGTCGACGGGCGAACGTGTTACCGGCGCGCCGCGCGACAACAGCTTCTCGACTTGCTGCTTGCCCTCCTGCGCTTCGAGTGAGCAGGTGCAATAAACCAGCGTCCCACCCGGCGCGAGCATATCGACCGCCGCGTTCAGCAGCCGCTCTTGCACCGAGGCGAGACGGGTCACGTCTTCCGGTGTCTTCAGATGCGGCACGTCGGGATGGCGACGGATCGCACCCGTCGCCGTGCACGGTGCGTCGAGCAGGATGTATCTCGCCGGCAGCTGCGGCCGCCATTGGATCGCGTCGGCGACATGCGTCTCGGCCTTAAGACGCAGCCGCGAAAGGTTGGCATTGAGCCGCTCGACGCGCCGTGGCGAACGATCGAGCGCGATGACATGCGCGCCGGCGGCGGCGAGCTGTGCGGTCTTGCCGCCGGGCGCGGCGCAGAGATCGAGCACGGTCTCGCCGGCGACATCGCCGAAGAGCTTTTCGGGCAACGCGGCGGCGGCGTCCTGCACCCACCATGCGGCCTCGTCGTAGCCCGGCAGATTGGCGATCGGGCCGCCGGCCTGACGACGCAGCGTGCCGGTGGGCAGCATCACGGCATCGAGCCGCTCGCGCCAGCGTTCGGGATCGCTGCGCACCGAAATATCGAGTGGCGCTTCGTGCAGATGCGCCATCGCGATGGCGCGCGTCGTCGGCTCGCCATAAGCCTCGCACCAATTGCGCCAGAGCCAGGGCGGCACATTGAGATGCGCTTCATCTTGATTGGCGATCAGCGCCGCGCCTTCCTGGCTCAAGCGCCGAAGCACCGCGTTGACGAGACCTTTGTAGGAGAGGAAGCCACGCGCTTCGGCGAGATCGACCGAAGTCGCAACGGCGGCATGCGGCGGCGTGCGCAGAAACAACAACTGCGACAGACCGAGCCGTAACAGATCTTGTGTCGCCGCGGCACGCGCCGGCAGTGGCTTCTCAAGGCAATGTTCGATCAGCGCATCGATCTGTCCCAAGCGGCGCAACACGGTCGCGACGAGCAAGCGCGCGAAAGCGCGATCGCGCGCCGGCAATTCCGACATCGCGGGATGATCATCGATCGCTTCATCAAGCGGATGTTTTTGCCGAAGCACCGCGCCAATGAGATCGAGAGCCGCGCCTCGTGCGGAAACAGAACTAGAAGTGCCTCTGACAGCAGACAAACTCGGCATCGTCATAAACTGGCGCTTACCCCTTGGCGCTTCAATACATAAAGGCGATCTTAGTTTGGCCGGAAGAACGCCCCAGTTCTGTCACTTTGCGCGTGTATTGGCTGCACGGTATGCGTTGAGCAGTCGCGCAAAGTTCGAGCCAAGGGCCGTCTCGATTTCGGGCTGGTGGCCCAAGCGCGCCAACGCCAGCGCTGCCGCTTCCAATGTCGACAAGCCTTCACGTCGCGGCTCGCGGCGCAATTTGCCGTAACGCGACGGGTGCTTCGGATTGAGCGCTAGACGCCGGCATTTCAGCACCCATGCGTTGCGCCACCACAACGTCTTCGCCTGGCTCCAGCTACCGTCCAAAACGATGACGCCGTCGATCTCGGCGAGCGCGCGCTCCTGCTCGGGCAAGGGCGCCCCTTTGCTGTCGATTAGCGTGACCTCGCGATCTTTCGGCAAGGTCGCGGCGCTCGCGGCACCGAGATAGAGCACGGCCCAGCGCTTCGGATTCACCTCGTGGCCCAATGCCTTGGCGAGGCTCGGCCAGCTCAAGCCGACCTTCATCGCTGCGCGCTTCAGATGCAGTACGGTCAGCCGCGCGGTGCCGAGGTCGCGATCCTGCTCTTGCGGGTGCTGCAGGATGAGAAGCGCAACGCGATTGTCGATCGGCTCGATGCCTTCGCACACGCAAAGCGGCGTCGGCTTGCCGCAGCGCGGGCATTCGGGCACCCCGTCCGTTATCGTTGCATCGGTGTCGGTCATGGCGCGCTATAGAAGCGCGGCTCCGGGCTCGCAAGCGAACTCTGGCATGCGCTACCGAGGAGAGCCATATTAAGCGCATGGCTGAGCCCAAACCCGATCCTAAGCCCGCTGCCGCCACCACCGAGCCCGCGTCGAAGCCGCCGGCATCGCGTGAGCGCGAAATCGGCGGCCCGAAAGGCCCCGAGCCGACGCGCTACGGCGATTGGGAAATCAACGGCCGTTGCTCGGATTTTTGATCACGCAATAGCGGGAGGGGGCGATGGCCGATTTTCGCGAACGTCATGTGGTCGTGACCGGCGGGACTGGCGCGCTTGGTACTGCGGTGGTCGGTGAACTCCTGACCAGCGGCGCGATCTGCCATATCCCATACCACGTCGAATCCGAAGAACTGCGTTTCGCGCATCGCGGCCACCCGCGCGTGACGCTGATCGGCAATGCCAATCTCGGCTCGCAGACGGTGGTGCAGCGGATCTACGACGGCGTGCCGAAGCTCTGGGCCTCGATCCATCTCGCCGGCGGCTACGCCTCGTGGCCGATCGCCGAAACGGACGAGGCCGAGCTGATGGGCATGGTGCGCAACAACCTGTTGAGCTGTTTCCTCTGCTGCGCCGCGGCGGTCGCTTCGATCCGCAAGGCCGGCGGCGGCGGGCGCATCGTCAACATCGCCGCAAGGCCGGCGCTCGAGCCGCGCACCGGCGCCGGTTCGGTCGGCTATACCGTCAGCAAAGCGGGCGTCGCGGCGCTGACCCAATCTCTCGCTGCCGAAGTGGTGAAGGAAGACATCCTCGTCAACGCGATCGCGCCATCGACGCTCGACACCGAGGCCAATAGGCAAGCGATGCCGAAGGCCGATCATGCGGCTTGGCCGAAACCGGCTGACGTCGCCGCGATTATCTGCAACCTTGCCGCGCCGAGCAACCGCGTCACCACGGGCGCCGTCATTCCGGTCTACGGCCGCGCTTAGCCCTTACACGCCTCGCGCAAAAGGAAAGGCCCGGCCGCTTGCGCGCCGGGCCTTTGTTGTTCGAGGCGAAGCCGATCAGTTGCGGCGGTTCCCCATCAACTGCAGCAGCATCATGAAGAGGTTGACGAAATCGAGGTAGAGCGACAACGCGCCCATGATCGCCTTCTTGCCGGCGATGACGGCGCTGTCGCCTTCCCAATACATCTCTTTGATCCGCTGCGTGTCCCAGGCGGTCAGGCCGGTGAAGACCAGCACGCCGATCACCGAAATCGCGAAGAGGATCGCGGGCGAACCAACGAATATGTTCACGATGCTCGCGATGACGATGCCGATAAGACCCATGAAGAGGAACGAGCCGAAGCGCGAGAGATCGCTCTTGGTGGTGTAGCCGTAAAGGCTCATGGCGAGGAACGTCGCGGCGGTGATGAAGAACACCTCGGCGATACTCGTGCCGGTGTAGACGAGGAAGATCGTCGACATCGAGAGGCCCATGACCGCCGAATAGCCCCAGAACGTCGCCTGTGTCGCACCCAGGCTCATGCGCTGAATCCCAAAGCTCAGCACCATGACGAAAGCCAGCGGCGCGAAGATCAGCACGTACAAGAGCGGCGAATGCTGCAGCGCCAGCTGGTACACGAAGCCTTGGCTGAACCAGGCGACGAGGCCGGTTACGACGAGCGCGCCGGCCATATAGTTGTAGACGCGCAGCATGTAGCTGCGCAGGCCGGCGTCGATGCCGACCGAGCGATCGGCAGCACTAGCGCTGGCTGACCAGCGATTGGTGGGATCATATGACATTGGGAAAACCCCCGTGGAGGCCTAGGAATAGGAACTTGGCAAGGATATTGGCAGGTCCAGCGGCGAATTCAATGCTGTTTGTGCTGCGTTGTCTGCCAAGACTTGGCGGAATCGAGCCTGTTTTCGGTTAAAATCGCTGTCAGGGTGGAAAAATGCTCAAGCGCGACACCTACGACTACATCATCATTGGCGCCGGTTCTGCCGGTTGCACGTTGGCGCATCGGTTGACCGAGGATGGCGGCGCCAGCGTGCTGCTGCTCGAAGCCGGCGGCTGGGACCGCGATTTCTGGCTACACATACCGCTCGCCTGGGGGCGCAACGTGCTGCAGCGCCGGGCCGATTGGATGTATTCGAGCGAAGCCGAGCCCGGTACCGCCAACCGCGCGATTGCCATTAATCGCGGCAAAGTGGTCGGCGGTTCGTCGTCGATCAACGGGCTGGCTTATGTGCGCGGCCATCGTGGCGATTACGATCGCTGGGCGGAATCGGGCCTTGATCGGTGGTCCTATGCGCATGTGTTGCCCTATTTCCGGCGTCAAGAACGCTGGCAGGGTGGGGCCAGCGCCTATCGCGGCGGCGACGGGCCGCTCTCGACGATCGAGCCGCAATCGGACGATCCGATCAATGATGCGATCATCGAGGCGGGCAAAAGCGCCGGTTTTCCGTTCACGCCCGATTACAACGGCGCGCAGCAGGAAGGGTTCTGCCGCAGCCAGTCGACGATCAAGAACGGCAAACGGTGCAGCGCGGCGGTCGCTTATCTTCATCCGGCGCTGGAGCGTGGCAGCGATATTACCGTCGAAATCCACGCGCTGGCGCGGCGCTTGATCTTCGCCGGCGGGCGCGCGGTCGGCATCGAATACGAGCAGCACAACGAGGTCAAAGTCGCGCGCGCCGAGCGCGAGGTGATTCTGTGCGGCGGCGCGATCAATTCGCCGCAATTGCTGATGCTGTCGGGGATCGGCGACGGCGACGAACTCCGCCGACACGGCATCTTCGTCAATCTGCATCAGCCGCATGTCGGCAAGAATCTGCAGGACCATATGGGCGCTTCGGTCGAAGCGATCCGCACCGAGCCGGGGCCGCTGCAGAAAGGATTGCGGCTCGATCGTATCGCGATCGATCTGGCGCGCGCGCATTTCTTTGGCACGGGCCCCGCGGCGACGGTCATGAACAACGTGCAGGCCTATCTGAAAAGCGATCCGTCGCAGCAAATGCCCGACATCCAGCTTCTGTTCCGCGTCGCGCCGCTCGACGCCGGCGCTTACTTGCCACCCTTCAAGCCGGCGTATCTCGACGGCTATGGCGTGCGCGCGGTGGTGCTGCGCCCCGAAAGCCGCGGTCACCTCGCGCTCGCCTCGCCCGATCCGCGCCAGGCGATCCGCATCGCGCCGAATTTCTTTTCGCGCGACAAGGATCTGAAAGCGATCCGCGACGGCATGCGCATGGCGCGTGAGGTCTTCGCGCAAGCGCCGCTCAAGCGCTTCGGCGAGGTCGAGAGCGCGCCCGGCGTCGATAAGCGCAGCGATGCCGAGCTCGACGCGTTCATTCGTGCGACCGCGACGACGGTCTATCACCCGCTCGGCACCTGCAAGATGGGCGGCGCGCGCGATGAGAGCGCGGTGGTCGACGCCGAACTCAAGGTCAAAGGCATTGACGGGCTACGCGTCGTCGACGCCTCGGTGATGCCCGATCTGGTCGGCGGCAACATCAATGCGCCGGTGATCATGATTGCCGAGAAGGCTGCCGACATGATCCGCGGCCGCACGCCGCTCGCGCCGGTGAATGTCTAAGCCCAACCTCTGATCTCGCGGCAGGCCACGAAGATCGTTGACTCGCGCGCGGCCGCCGTGATATTTAACCGAGTAGTTAAATAAAGAGGCATTGGCTGTGGCGCAACTTCCGCTCGATAGTGTCTTTGGCGCGCTGGCCGATCCGGTGCGGCGAGCGATCGTCGAGCGGTTGATGCAGCGCGGTGAGCTGGCCGCCGGCGACATCGCGGCGAATTTCGATATCAGCTTTCCGGCGATCTCGCGCCACCTGCGCGTCCTCGAAGACGCCGGGTTGATCCAGCGTCGGGCCGAAAAGCAAAAGCGCCTGGTGCGCGCGCGGCCCGAGACTTTAGCGCTGGCGCAATCCTGGATCGAGCAACAGCGCGCGCATTGGAGCGCCGCTCTCGATCGCCTCGAAGTAGTATTGGCGGCTGAAACACCGAAGGGGAGCAAGACATGAGTGATAGCGTGATGCATTTGGAGCGTTTGATTGCGGCGCCGCCGGATCGCGTCTTCGCGCACTGGGTCGAGCCGGCGTTGCTGGTGAAATGGTGGGGGCCGGAAGGCGCCAACATTCCCGAGCACAAGATCGATGTGCGGCCCGGCGGCGCCTGGCGCACGACCATGGGCTTTGCCGACGGCAAGCGCATGACGGTGAGCGGCATCTATCGCACGATCGATGCGCCGAAGCGTTTGGTCTTCACCTGGGCGTGGGAAGACGACAAGGGCGTGCGCGGCCACGAGACCGAGGTCACCATCGATTTCGCTCCCGCGCCCGGCGGCACCAAAATCTCGATCACGCAACAAGCCTTCGAAACGGCTGAAAGCCGCGACCAGCATCAGCGCGGCTGGAATTCGACCCTCAACTGCCTCGACCAACTTCTCAGCGGAGGAAAATGATCATGGCCACCGTGGAAATTCTCGGCTTCGCACCCTCGACCTACACGCGCGTCGCGCGCATGGCCTGCGAGGAAAAGGGCGTGCCTTACGAGCTGAGGCCTTTGCCGCCCCATTCGCCCGAGGTATCGGCAATCCATCCGTTCGGCAAAATCCCGGCGCTGCGCCACGGCGATTTCGAGCTCTGCGAATCGAAAGCCATCGCCGATTATCTCGACCGCAGCTTCGACGGTCCGGCGCTCTTTCCCGGCGACGCACGCGAGCGGGCGCGGGCCGAGCAATGGGTCTCGATCGTCAACACGGTGATGGATCCGGTGATGGTCCGCACCTATCTCTTCGGCTATTTCTTCCCAAAGACGGCCGACGGCTCGCCGGATCGCGCGGCGATCGACGGTGCCTTGCCCGCGTTGAAAGAGCAAATCGCTATCCTCGACAAAGCCGTCGCGCCGACCGGCTATCTCGCCGGCGATCGCTACTCCTTCGCCGACATAAATCTCATGGCGATCCTGTTCTACGTCGGCAGGATGCCGGAAGGTGCCGAGGCCTTGCGCAATGCGAAGTCGCTTTCCGCTTACTATGATCGCAACGCGCAGCGGCCCAGCTTCAAGAACACAGTCCCGCCGCCGCCTCCGGCGCAGCAGGCGAAAAGCTGAAGGAGAAACACACATATGACCGGGCATCCGATCGTCTCGCATGAGGAATGGCTCGCGTCGCGCCAACGCTTGCTGGCTGAAGAGAAAGCCTTCAACCAAGTGCGCGACCGATTGAGCGCGGCGCGGCGCGCGCTGCCGTGGGAGAACGCCGAGGACTATCGTTTCGCCGGCCCTCAGGGCGAGGTGCGGCTCTCGGATCTCTTTCGCGGCCGCTCGCAGCTCATCATCTATCACCTGATGTTCCATCCCGATTGGAACGCGGCATGCAAGAGCTGCTCGTTCTGGGCAGATAATTTCGAACGTGCGATCGTCCATCTCAACGCGCGCGACACCAATCTCGCGGCGGTGTCGCGCGCGCCGATCGACAAGCTCGACGCGTTCAAGAAGCGTATGGGCTGGAGCTTCGAATGGGTGTCGTGTGGCCCGAACGGCAGCTTCAATCGCGATCTCGGCGTCAATTTCACGCCCGAAGAGACCAAGGCGACGGACAAGAATTACAATTACGGCACCACCCATTTCCGCATGGAAGACGCGCCCGGCCTCAGCGTCTTTGCCAAGGACGAGACCGGCGCGCTCTATCACACGTATTCGACCTATTCGCGCGGTCTCGATATGCTCAACGGCGCCTATCACTATCTCGATATCGTGCCGAAAGGCCGCGGCGAGGAAGGCATGCCGCACCCGATGGCGTGGGTTCGCTTGCACGACGAATACGCAAAGAGCGACGGGCGCTGACGGGCCGATTGATTTAGGTCAATCGCGCGGGTCGGCGATCCCTCCATACTTTGCAAAACGCTAGAGGAGATCGTCCATGACCCGCATTGCCTCGATCGTCGCCGGCGGCGCGTCTCTTGCTCTTTCGACTTTACCCGCGCTCGCCCAGCAAACCGGCGGGGCGCCGGCGTCTCCCGGTCCCGGTTATGGCTATTACCACCACATGTGGGGCTGGCACGGCGGCATGTTCTTCGGCCCGCTGCTCTGGATCCTCGTTCTCTGCGCCGTGATCGCGTTGGTCGCGCGCATGTTTGGCTGGCGCCATCACGGCTACTACCGGCGGGCGGGCGGCGGCGCGCTCGACATGCTCGAAGAGCGGTTCGCCCGCGGCGAGATCGACAAGGCTGAGTTCGAAGAGAGGCGCAAGACACTCGGCCGCTGACGCCTCGCTGCGCTAAAGCTCGCGTCCAAGATAGTGGTCGACGGAATAGCGCCCGCCGCCGCGGAAGAAGATCGCGGTGCAAAGCAGCAACCACAGCAGCGCGTATTCGACGCCCTTCTGAGTCCAGAAATAGCCGAATTGCCACTGGAAGACGGTGATAATCACCGCCATCTCGATCCAGATCGCGGCGGCGCAAAAGCGCGTGAAGAGGCCGATGGCGAGAAACGCGGCGCCAAAGGATTCGGTGAGGATCGTGAGCCAGGCCAGCAGCATCCCGCCCGGAATGCCATGTTGCGCGATGTTGCTCGCATAGTTGCTTGGGGTCATCAGAAGGAGCTTCTGGATGCCGTGCGGCACGAGAACCGCGCCGGTGCAAAATCGCATGAAGCCGTAAGCGCGCGGCGCGCCCGCCTGATAAAGCCCGGCGAGGCCGGGGAAGACGAGGCGCCGAGGGTCGATCGATTCTTCGCTCATGTCGCGTTTCTCCCTTTGCAAACGTCCGTTCGACAAGGGTAAGCGCGTAATTGCGGCGCCGGAATGACAATCCCGTGAGCCGATCGTGATCGGTGGTAAGGCGCTATTCGTTGCGCAGGAAGGGCGCGGCTTTCGCGCCGAGCGCGCGCCAGGTACCGGCGAGGCCAGCGGCGAGGGTCAGGGCGATCGCGCCGACTCCGGTCACGGCGACGGTACCGGCGAGGAAATCCCACGGCGCATGCATCACGCGCGTCAGCAGGAAATAGGCGGCGATCGTACCGATGACGCAAGCGATCAGCGCCGCCGCGAAGCCGATCAGCCCGTATTCGATCAAAAAGCTGCCGGCGATCTGTCGCCGTGTCGCGCCGAGGACCTTTAGCACCACCGCTTCGTAGACGCGGCGGCGATGCGTCGCCGCGATGGCACCGGCCAGCACCAGCCCGCCGGCCGCGAGGGTGATGGCGGCGGTGATACGTACCGCGGCAGCAATCGCGCCGACGATGTCGCCGAGCGTGCCGAGCGCGTCGCGCACGTCGATCGCAGAGACATTGGGAAAGGCGTCGGTGACGGCACGCTCGAGCGCGGCTTCTTGTCCCGGCGCAGCACGCGCGGTGGCGATGAAGCTTTGCGGCGCGCCGTCGAGCGTGCCGGGCGACAGCACGATGGCGAAATTGATGTTGAGCGAGGTCCAATCGATCTCGCGCAGATTGGCGATTTTTGCCGTGACGTCGCGGCCGAGCACGTTGATGGTGATCGTGTCGCCGACTTTCAGCTTCATGCCGCGCGCCAGATCGGCGGCGAAGGAGACGAGCGGTGCGCCGCGATAATCCGCCGGCCACGATTCGCCGGCGACGAGGCGCGATCCCGCCGGCAGGGTGGCCGCGTAGGTGAGCCCGCGCTCCGAGCTCGTCGCCCAGCGCGCATCGGGGCCGACGAAAGCCTTCTCCACCGGCACGCTGTTCAGCGCCGAGATGCGGCCGCGCAGGCTCGGCACCTGCCGCACCTCGCCGACGCTTGGCATGCCTGCCAACAGCTTATCGAAAGCGTCGATCTGGTCTTTTTGGATATCGATAAAGAAGAAGGACGGCGCGCGTTGGGGCAGGCTCTCGCTGAGCTCGGCCGCGAGATTGCCGTGCACAAGTCCCACCGCGACCAGGACGGCAAGACCGAGCCCCAGCGACGCGACGATGCCGACCGTCGTGGCGCCGGGCCGGTGCAGATTGGCGAGGGCAAGACGCAGACCCGGCAGACGCGGCCGCCCCGCGAAGGTGGCGAGCTTCATCATGCCCTGCGCCGCAAGCCGGAAAACGACCAGCGCCCCGGCCGCGCCGGCAATGAACCACGCGGCAACAGTGCGATCGGGTGCGCTCGCCATGGCCAGGATCAGCAGTCCGAGCGCCGCGCCGATGGCGATGATCGCGGGCAGCAGGGCCGGCCGCGCCTGCGTCGGGGCGAGCGCGTTCCGAAACAGCGTCGCCGCGCGCGTCTCGCAGGCAGCGCCGATCGGCCATGCGGCAAAGCACAGTGTCGCCAAAATGCCATAAGCGGCGGCGAGCAGCAGCGGCAGCGGATAGATGCCGAGCCGCGCCTCGACCGGCAACGCCGCCGGCAGCAGCGGCGTCGCGGCGAAGGGCACGGCGATGCCGATCAGTAGCCCGAGCAAAATGCCGCCGAGCGCCAAGGTCATGATCTGCGCGAGATAGATCCAGAAGACGAGCCGCCGCGACGCGCCCATGCATTTCAGCGTCGCGATCGTGTCCATCTTGGTCGTGAGATAGCTCTCGACCGCATTGGCGATGCCGACGCCGCCGACCAGCAATGTGGTCAGGCCGACCAGCGTCAGGAACACCGTGACGCGATCGAGCAGCTCTTGCAGATTGGGCGAGGCATCGGCGAATGAGCGGATGCGCCAGCCGGCTTCGGGAAATTTCGCTTTCGCCGTTTCGATCACGGCCGCATCATCGCTCCCCGGCGGCAAGCGCAGGCGATAGGCGTACGCGACGAGAGAGCCGGGTGCGAGCAATCCGGTCGCGGCCAGCGCGTCTTGCGAGACCATCACGCGCGGGCCGAGCTCGAAGACGCCGCTGACGCTGTCGGGCTCATGTGCCAAGGTCGCCCGCACGATAAAACGGGCGCCGCCGATGCGGATCGCATCGCCCAGCTTCAGCCCCAAACGATCGAGCAGCGCGGGCGCGACCGCTGCGCCCCAGGCGCCGTCTTGCCGCGCCAACGCGATATCGAGCGATTGCGGCGGAGCGAGGGTGACGCTGCCGTAGAGTGGGTAGCTGCGGTCAATCGCTTTCAGCTCGATCAGGCTGCGTGAGGCACCACTCTCCGCAATCGCCATGGCGCGCAGCCGCGTTGTGCGCGACAACCCCCCTTGTGCGGCGAGAAAATCGCTCTCGGCTTGATCGGCCGGACGCTGCGCCAGGCTGAATTCGATATCGCCGCCGAGCAGCGCGCGCGCGTCGCCGTTGAGCCCGGCATCGATCGAGGCGCCGAGCGAGCCGACGCCCGCGATGACGGCGACACCAAGACAAAGACAGGCCAGCAACACGCCGAAGCCTTTGAGCCCGCCGCGCAGCTCGCGTTTCGCCAGGCGCCAGGCGAGGTTCACGCGCCGGTCCTCATGGTGAGGTCTCGACGATATGGCCGTCGCGCAGATGGATGATGCGATCACAGCGCGCGGCCAGAGCCGGATCATGCGTGATCAGCAACAGCGTCGTGCCGCGTTTGGCATGCAGCGCGAAGAGCAGATCGATCACCTGCTGTCCGGTCTCGCCGTCGAGATTGCCGGTTGGCTCGTCGGCGAGCAGAAGAGAGGGTTCGGGCGCGAAAGCGCGGGCGATGGCCACGCGCTGCTGCTCGCCGCCCGAGAGTTGCGACGGGTAATGCTGCAGCCGCTCTTTCAGCCCGACGGCTTCGAGCCCCGCCGCGGCAACCGCGAAAGCGTCGCTGCGACCGGCCAGCTCCAGCGGCACCGCGACATTCTCGAGCGCGGTCATGGTCGGCACGAGGTGAAAGGATTGAAAGACGATGCCGATGCGGTCGCGGCGAAACCGCGCCAGCGCGTCCTCATTGAGCTCGTTGAGATCGGTTCCGGCGATGGCAACCTTGCCGCTGGTCACGCGCTCCAGCCCGCCCAGCACCATCATCAGCGTCGATTTGCCCGAGCCCGACGGGCCGACCAGGCCGATCGTCGTGCCGGACTCGATGGTCGCGGAAATGCCGCGCAGAACGTTGACGGGACCCGCCGCGCTCGTCAGGGTAAGACGCACATCCTCCAAGAGGATCAGCGGTTTTCCAATGTCTTCTTGTTTCATCAAGGCGCGCCGGGGTTATGGCCGTGGCGCGCGCTTTGTCAATCGAGCGACGCGCGCGGCGCTGATCACGCTTCTGCTAGCGCCCCTGTTATTCGCCGGGCTATTCGCCGGGCCCGCCTTGGCGGCAACACGCATCCTCGCATTCGGTGACAGCCTCACCGCGGGTCTCGGCGTTGCGCCGGACCAAGCGTTTCCGGCGCAACTCGCCGCGCGGCTGAAGGCCGACGGTTATGACGTCGCGGTCGACAATGGCGGCGTCTCGGGCGACACGACCGCGGACGGCTTGGCGCGGTTCGATTGGGCGATGGGCGATCATCCTGATGTGGTGCTGGTCGAATTGGGCGCCAATGACATGTTGCGCGGCCTCGATCCGAAGCGCGCCGAGACCAATCTCGATACGATGCTCGGCAAGCTCAAAACCGCCAAGGTGAGGGTATTGCTGCTCGGTATGCGGTCGTCATCGAATTGGGGCACGGATTATCGGAAGAGCTTCGATGCCATCTATCCAGCGCTCGCCGAGAAATACGACATGCCGCTCTATTCGTTCTTTCTCGATGGCGTGGCGCTCGATCCGAAGCTCAATCAGCCGGACATGCTCCATCCGAATCCGGCGGGTGTTGCGGTAATCGTCGGCCGCATCGCGCCGGCCGTCGAAAAGCTGCTCGGCAAGCCGGTAGAGTGAGTCATGCTGCGCCTCTTCGTCGGTATCGATTTGCCGCCCGAGCTCAAGCTGTCGCTGTCCTTGATGGCGACCGGCCTGCCGGGCGCGAAATGGGTCGATCCGGGGAATTATCATCTGACGCTGCGTTTCATCGGCGAGATCGATGAGGGTCAAGCCGAGGATGTCGACGCCGCGCTCGCCCATATCCATGGGCCGCGCTTCGATGTCGCGCTCGCCACCGTCGGTCATTTTGGTATGCGTCAGTTGTGGGTCGGGGTCGAGCGCAACGAGGCGCTTCAGCATCTGCACGACAAGATCGAGAGCGCGCTGTCGCGGCTCGGCTTCCCGCCGGAAGAGCGGCGCTACATGCCGCATGTCAGCGTAGCGCGCCTCAAAGCCACCAACGAAAGCCGGCTGCAAGCCTATCTAAGCGAGCACGCGCTTTATCGTGCGCCTGCGTTTCGCGTCGATCATTTCTCGCTGATCGCGAGCTATCTGACGAAGAGCGGCGCGATTTACGAGGATCAGGCGGACTATCCGCTGGGATGAGACGCGCGGCGTCATCGCGAATAGGCAGTCAATGCATCGCCACAAGTTTTATCCGCGGGAGGCGTGTCTCCAGCGTAACCACTCTGCACAACATCGAAACTCACGACTCGCCGTTCAATAAAGGGAGCCGCTGGCCATAGCTGATAAAGATCTACGGAATAACCGCTCGCGGTAAACGCGGCGCCCCAGGCGCTAATATCGCAGACCAAATTCGGTCCAACCTTCTGGACCTCTCTCGGTGGTCGAAAAACGTCCAAGACAATGAACTCCAAACCTAGAACGCCGACGGTTCCAAGCAAATAGCCGCCGCAGATCGGCAAGCTGACGACCGTCATGATCGCATATCGGAATATCTTAGAAGGAATAAGCAAGCACGCTGCGACTAGAAAGCAATAAATGAAATATGCGAGCGCAACCGCCGCTACCGCTGCCCATGGGTTCACAAACGTAAAGCCAAGAAATTTTGCCGCGAAGATGAAAAGCAGGAGGACGGCGGCCGTTGCGGCCAATCCTAATCGTGCGGGGAGCCGTAACTCCCGGGCAAAAAGGAAAAGCAGAAATGCGAGCGGCGGCGCAAAAAGGACAGTTGTCTCTATCACTGCCATATCGGGTAAATACCACAATATCCGCAAGAACTCGAACCCGGTTCGCCTGGATATTACCGAGCATAGCTTGAGCGCGTCGCAAGCGGCGCGGGACATGGCGTTCTTTGGGTTGATAAAGCTGCTCGTCCACTGGCCGGCAGTTGGGGTGCGTACCCAAAAAAAGCGGCCGCGGCCGATGCGGTTGAGGGGGGACCGGCACCGACCGCGACCATCGCGCGCGAAACATAAACACGTCACATCACTGCCAAGCTTATGATCGCTTGGCTGAAGCTAGGGTAAGGAAAACAGTCTAAAGAACGGTAAAATCGTCACTTCGCGCGGACGACCGGGCTTTTTCGCGCCCGAAAAATCGCGTCGCGATCTCGTTAACCATGATCGCGCATTCGTCCTGCCGCGCTCGTGCCACGGGAACCGCTTTCAGCAGCGCGTGTTCTAGCCATGGTTAGGCTTTTCGTTTTTGATAATTTGCAAGGAGGACGCCATGCGCAGCTTGGTGATTTTCGGTGTTCTGGCGCTGGGCCTCACGGCCTGCGTCGACGTTCATAACCCGCCTCCGCGCGCGGCGCAGCCGAGCACGGTCGTCGTGCCGGCGACGCCGCCGGCAACGACGACGGTGATCTGCCCGGCGGGTTCGGTTTGCTAAAGTCTAAATCGGAACAAGGCTGGATCTGCGCGGTCTACGGATTGCGCGGACCCAGCCGCTGCCGCATGACCCAGGGACGCCCGTCCGGCGCCTGCTGGTAGAACACGTCGAATTCGCTGAACGCCTTCGCCCAATTCTCTTTGATCGCGCGCTCGCCAACGACGAAGCTGTTGAAGCCGACGCGCTTCATGAACATCAACTGATCGCGCAACACGTCGCCTTCGGCGCGCAACTCGCCGTTATAACCGAAGCGCGTGCGCAGCAACCGTGCCTGCGAATAGGCACGGCCATCGGTGAATTTCGGAAAGCTAAGGACGATCAGCGCGAAGCGCGTGACGTCGCCGGCGATCTCTTGCGGCGATATCGTATTGGGCACGCGCAGGCCGAGCTTGTCGGCGCGTGTATGCAAGATGGTCTCATCGGTCTGCCAGCGCGCGAAAGAGACGGTGATCGCGCCGCTTGCCGGGATCGGTTCGTCGTCGGAGAGGTGATGCCAATCGTCGACGCTGAGTGTGCCGTCCTCAGCGAGCAGCATAGAGCGCCTCTTTGAACGGCGCCTGGCCGACGCGGCGATAGGTTTCGGGGAAGCGCTCGCCGTCCTGGCGCAGCTTCGTGTACGCCTCGACCAGCCGATCGATCGCCGCCGGGACTTCGTCGCTTTTGATCGACGGGCCGGCGATGGTGCCGACCGCCGCATCATTGCCGGCGTCGCCGCCGAGCGTGATTTGGTAGACCTCTTCGCCGTTCTTATCGACGCCGAGGATGCCGATATGGCCGAGATGGTGATGGCCGCAGGCGTTGATGCAGCCCGACATCTTGATATTGAAGACGCCGATCGTGTCTTCCTTGGCCGCCATGTGTTCGGCGATCCGCAACGCGACCGGGATCGAGCGCGCCGTCGCGAGGCTGCAGTAATCCATCCCCGGGCAGCAGATGATGTCGGTGATCAGATTGATGTTCGAGCTGCCGAGGCCGGCGGTGTCGAGCCGCTGCCACAGCGCGAACAGCTTGTCGCGCCGCACATGCGGCAGGACGAGATTTTGCTCATAGGCGACGCGCACCTCGCCGAAGCTCAGCTCGTCGGCGAGATCGGCAACCAGATCCATCTGGTCGGCGCTGCAATCGCCGCCGGTCTTGCCGACTTCTTTCAGCGAGATCGTGACCACGGCGTGGCCGGCGATCTTGTGCGGACTGACGTTGTTCTTCACCCAGCGCGCGAAAGCCGGGTTGCCGGCGATGGCTTTTTGGAGCGACCCTTCGTCAACCGGCGCACGGTCGTATTCCGGCAGCGCGAAGGCCGATTGCATCTCGGCGACGTAATTCTCGGGCAGCGCGACGGCCTCGCGGTCGGAAGCCTGCCACTCGGTCTCGACTTCCTCGGCGTATTTCTTGGCGCCGAGGCTCTGCACCAGGATCTTGATGCGGGACTTATAGAGGTTATCGCGCCGGCCATACTGATTGTAGACGCGCAGGCAAGCCTCGATATAGGAGAGCAGGTCGCGGCGCGGAATGAATTTACGGATCGTCTGCGCCAAGAGCGGCGTGCGGCCGAGACCGCCGCCAGCCAGCACCTCGAAGCCGATCTCGCCCTGCTCGTTCTTGTGCAGGTAAAGGCCGAGATCGTGCATCTTCACCGCGGCGCGATCGTCTTTCGACGCGGAGACGGCAATCTTGAATTTACGCGGCAGAAACGAGAATTCGGGATGCAGCGTCGCCCATTGCCGGATGATCTCGGCGTATGGACGCGGATCCTCGATCTCATCAGCGGCGACGCCGGCGAAAGGATCGGTCGTGGTGTTGCGGAAGGAATTGCCGCTGGTCTGGATCGCATGCATCTCGACGCTGGCCAATTCGGCGAGGATGTCGGGCGTGTCCTCGAGCTTGATCCAATGCAGTTGCAGATTTTGGCGCGTGGTGAAATGACCGTAGCCGCGATCGTATTTGCGCGTGATATGGGCGAGCTTGCGCAGCTTCTCCGAATTCAGCATCCCGTAGGGAATCGCGATGCGCAGCATATAAGCGTGAAGCTGTAGATAGAGTCCGTTCATCAATCGCAGTGGTCGGAACTCGTCTTCGCTTAATTGGCCGGCAAGCCGGCGGCGCACTTGATCGCGATATTGCGCGACGCGCTCGTCGACAAACCGATGATCGAAATCGTCGTAACGATACACTCTTGCTCTCCGGGTCCGAAGTCTTCAGGTCCGACGGGGGGCCTAAATCGAATAATCGTCGACACCCGACGCGGCCGGGTTGGCGTCGAGCGCGGTGTGGCCCGCCATCGGGCCCGTGGTCGGGCCCGATGCGCGGATACGCTCGCGCAGGCTTACGGGGCGCAGATGATCGCCCTCGCGCGTCACCTCGATCAGCACCGGCCCCACCGCCGGCAGCGGCGGCACGCCGACTTGCGCCTCGGCGAGCAATGCATTGGCGTGGTCGTCCTCGGCGACGAGCGCTTTGTCGATCGACGGAGTCCAATCGCCGGCGCCGGCGAAATAGATCACCACGCCGTCGCGCAGCCGATTGCCGGTTACGATCTGCATGCTCGCCGCCATTCTGATCAATCGCGAGGTTGCGACGTCGTGCGCAGGTAAGGCTTCAGCGTCTTGAAGCCCGGGAAGAGCGTCTTCGCCTGCTCGTCGTTGACCGCCGCCGTGATGATCACGTCATCGCCCTGCTTCCAATCCGCCGGCGTCGCGACCTTGTGCTTGTCGCTCATCTGCAGCGAGTCGATGACGCGCAAGATCTCTTGGAAATTGCGTCCCGTCGCCATCGGATAGACGAGGATCAGGCGGACCTTCTTGTTCGGATCGATGACGAAGACGTTGCGCACGGTCTGATTGTCGGCCGGGGTGCGCTTGGCCGCCTCGCCCGAGGTGCCGGCAGGCAGCATGCCGTAAAGGGTCGAGACCTTGAAATCGGCATCGGCGAGGATCGGATAGTTCGGCGCGGTGCCCTGGGTCTCCTTAATGTCGCTGGCCCAGCGGGTGTGATCGCCGGCCGAATCGACCGACAGGCCGATCACCTTCACGCCGCGTTTGTCGAATTCGCCCTTGAGCCGCGCCACGGTGCCCAACTCGGTGGTGCAGACCGGAGTGAAATCCTTCGGGTGCGAGAACAGCACGCCCCAGGAATTACCCAGCCACTCGTGGAAATGAATCGCGCCTTCGCTCGATTCTTGCGTGAAATCAGGTGCGACGTCGCCGAGTTTCAGCGTCATGACACAGCTCCTCCAACTGATTCTTTGATCTTTGTGCCGCGATCGTCCGCGGTCATGGCGACAGGATGTCGCTCGCGCCAGCCGTAGCGGTCGATCTGTGTCGCCGTCAAGCGGCGCACATCGGTCTCGCTCGCCCCAAAGGGGGCGAGATTCAACCGCGCGAGATCGGGCGACAACGGAGCCATATTTCCGGGACAGAAGCGCTAAGTCTGATGACTAATAACATATTTCACGGGAAATTCTGTTTCAATAGTCGTTAATAACAAAATTAATATGTGTTATTGCAAACCGAAAGCGCCCAAAGGCGCCTTTCCTGAGATGTACGTTAGAAATTTAGTGTACGGCCGGCCGAGATGGGCAGGGGGTCGCCCGGGGGGGCCGAACGATGATGTTCAGGTTGCGCTGGGTCTCGACGACGCGACGAGCGCCAGGCTGAGCCTCGCGGCTGCGGTCGCCGGCCAATTCGTCCAGCTGATGATCATCGATCCTTCCTCATCCCGTCCGCATGGCGCGAAACGTATGCTGCGCCGGCAAGCGGGCCGATTTATGCTGGGATGGCTATGGTCTGGAATCCTCAACAATACCTCAAGTTCGCCGACGAGCGGCTGCGGCCGGGCTTCGATCTTCTGGCGCAAATCACCGATTTGCCGGACGGATCGCTGTTCGATTTGGGCTGTGGGCCGGGCGCGCATGTCCGCGCCATCGCCGCGCGCTGGCCGGATCGCGCCGTGACCGGCGTCGACAATTCCGCCGCGATGCTCGCCGAGGCCGCGAAAGATCCGTCGTCCATCGCCTGGGTCAATGCGGACATCGCGACCTGGCAGCCCGGCGCACCAGCGGCGCTGATCTTCTCCAACGCGACGCTGCATTGGCTGATCGGACATGAGCGAATGTTCCCGCGCCTCTTTGGGATGCTGACCGAAGGGGGCGTGCTCGCGGTGCAGATGCCGCGCAATTTCGACAATCCCTCGCAAAGCCTGTTGCGCGAGACCGCGGCGAGCGGCCCGTGGGCGTCAACGCTCGCGCCGCTCTTCAATCCCGATTGCCCGACGCCGTCGATGCTGCGGCCCGACCCGGTCGGGCTGCCCGATTTCTATTACGATCTGCTTGCGCCGCGCGCCAAAGGCGGCATCGATCTCTGGGAAACCGAATACGTCCATCAACTCAAGGGCGACAATGCCGTACTGGAATGGATGCGCGGCACGACGCTCCGGCCGGTGCTCGATGCGTTGAACGATGAGCTGCGCGCCGCGTTTCTCGATGCTTACGCCCAGCGCCTCGCCGCGGTTTTTAAGCGTCGCGAGGATGGCAAGACTTTGCTGAAATTCCGCCGCCTCTTCCTGGTGGCGCGGGCCTGAACATTAAGGGGAACGAGGATGGCCTATTGGCTGATGAAATCCGAACCGACCGCGTATTCCTGGGAACAATTGGTCAAGGACAAGCGCACGAATTGGAGCGGCGTGCGCAACTTCCAGGCCGCGGCCAATCTCAAAGCGATGAAGGTTGGTGATCGCGCTTTCTTCTATCACTCGAATGAAGGCCGTGCCGTTGTCGGCATCGCGGAGATCGTGAAGACCGCTTATCCCGATCCCAGCGACAAGACAGGCAAATTCGTGCAAGTCGACATTGTACCGGTGATGCCGGTGAAAGAGCCGGTGACTCTCGCCGCGATCAAGGCCGAGCCGAAGCTCCAAGAATTGAAGCTGGTGAAGCAAAGCCGCCTGTCGGTCTCGCCCGTCGGCGCCGAGGAATGGAAGATCATCTGCAAGATGGGCGGCGTGAAACCATGATTGACGGGCGCCTGCGACCCCATCCGTTTGTAGGGGCGGCGGCGCCCGTTGTGAAGCGCCTCTGCGCCGAGAGCGATATTCCCGAAGGCGAGGGGCGTGGTTTTGCCTTCGGCGGCGGCATCGAGCGCGAAGCGGTCTTCGTCATCCGCTGGCAGGGCAAGCTGTTCGGCTATCGCAATTCCTGCCCCCATATCGGCATCCCGATCGACTGGCCCGAGAACCGCTTCTTCGATCTCGAGGGCAAATTCCTGATGTGCGGCGGCCACGGCGCCGTCTTCCGCCCGGAAGACGGTTATTGCTTCGAAGGTCCCTGCACCGGCCGCGCGCTCGCGCGCATCCCGCTCAAAATCGAAGGCGGCGATATTTACTGGGCTGACGAGGCTTCGCCGCTTAGCTCGCAACGACTCGGATAACTAGACCACCCGGAAATTGTTGAACTGCCAGGGGTCGTCGTCGTCGATGTCTTCGGGGAAGAGGCGGCCGCGATCGAATAGCGGCGTCCAGTCGCTGAATTCGCCGACGACTTTGCCGAGATAGGGCCGGCAGATTTCGAGAATGCGCTCGTGATCCACCTCGTCGGGCTCGACGATGCCGCGGTTCGGATTCTCCATCGCCCAGATCATGCCGGCGAGCGCCGCGGCGGTGACTTGCAGCGATGTCGCGTTGTTGAAGCGCACGAGACGATGCGCTTCTTCGACCGAGAGGCGCGAGCCGTACCAGTAAGCGCCTTGCTTATGGCCCATCAGCAGAACGCCGAGCTCGTCGATGCCGTGCTCGATCTCTTCCATCAACAGGCGCTTGGTTTCCTGCATGCGGAAGTTCTTGCCCCAAATCTCATGCAACGAGAGCACCGCGTCGTCGCAGGGGTGATAGGCATAATGCACGGTCGGGCGATAGATCGCTTTGTCGCCGTCGCGCACCGTGTAGTAATCGGCGATCGAAATCGCCTCGTTATGGGTGATGAGAAAGCCCTGATAGGGCCCTTCGAGCGGCGTCCAGCTGCGGACGCGCGTCGTCGCGCCTGGACGGTTCAGGAAGATCGCGCAGCCGGTGCCGAATTCGTGGCGGCCTCCGTCGGCGGGGAAATGCAGCTCATGCGTGCCCCAGCCGAGCTCGGCCGGTTGCAGTCCTTCCGAGACGAAGCCGTCGATCGACCAGGTGTTCACGAACTCGCCCGGCTGTTTCGGGATGCGCGAGACCTGCGTGTCGCGTTCGGCGACGTGGATCACTTTGACGCCAAGCTCGGACGCGAGTTTCGCCCATTCGTCGCGCGTCTTGGGTTGCGGAATGTCGAGCTCTTGCTCTTCGACCAGATCGAGCAGCGCGACTTTAAGGAAGTGCGACACGAGACCGGGATTGGCGCCATGGGTCAGCACCGCGGTCGGGCCTCCGGGATGCTTGGCGCGCAACGCCAGCGCGTTCTCGCGCAACGCATAGTTGGAACGCAGCGAGGGCGTGAGATCGGGATCGGTATAGCCGCCCGGCCAGGGCTCGATGCAGGTGTCGAGATAGAGCGCGCCGCGCTCGCGGCAGAGCTCGACCAGCGCCAGGCTCGATACCTCGACGGAAACATTGAGCAGGAAATCGCCCTGACCGACCAGCGGCTCGAGGACCATGGTGTAATTGTCGCGCGTCAGCGGCTCGACCAGGAAGCGGACACCGAGATCTTTCGCTTCCTTCTGGCCGCGATCTTCGGCGGTCACCACCGTGATCTGCGAGGCCTTCATGTCGATGTGGCGCAGGATCAGCGGCAGAATGCCCTGACCGATACTGCCGAAACCGACGATGACCAGCCGGCCGCGGAATTTGAGATATTTCGTCGTGCGTGCCATGGCGCGTCCGCTTAAAGGGTAGCTGAAGCTGGGTCAAGGCGATGCTGCAGCGCGGTATGACACAGCGTGCCTGGGGCTCTGGCCGTAGAGATCATGCGGGACGGGTAGCGATGCGCGCTGTCCCCTGGTATACCAGATACAATCGACCAAGAATCAAGACGCAAAACGCTACATGGGGGAGGTTGCACTTTAATGACCCCTGCGAAGCAATGACTGGGGCGAAGCAACGATTGGGGGCGAAGCAATGACGGCAACGAAGCTCACCGTGAAGCCGATCATTACCCCATCGAGCTTTCGCGCCCAGGCTTATCACGCGCTGAAGCAGGCGATCACCTCGGTCAATGTCTATGCGCAGCCCGATGAGATCAGACTCGATGAGCGTCAGCTTTCGGCCGAGCTCGGCGTCTCGCGCACGCCGATCCGTGAGGCGATGACCGTCCTCGAACGCGAAGGCTTCGTGCGCACCGCGCCGCGTCGCGGCGTCTTCGTCGTTCGCAAATCGAAAGCGGAAATCATCGAGATGATCCGCGTCTGGGCAGCGCTCGAAAGCCTCGCCGCCCGGCTGATCACGGTACAGGCGTCGGATAAAGAGATCGCGACGCTGCGCCAGCTGTTCGACGAGTTTCAGGATGGCTCGCAGCAAGGCCATCTCGACGAGTATTCCGACGCCAATATCAAATTCCATCAAGCGATCATTCGGCTGTCGGGCAGCCAGCTCATCGCCGAGATGACGGAAAATCTCTTCATTCATGTGCGCGCCATTCGTCAGGCGACGATCGGCGAGGACAATCGCGCACAACGCTCGCTGATCGATCACATGAAGATCATCGAGGCGCTCGAGCGGCGCGACACCGAGCGGGCCGAAGCGCTGACGCGCCAGCACACGCTCGATCTTGCCGCGCATGTCGAAAAGAACTGGAATTTCTGCGAATAACGGCTCTCAGGAGGCATTTATGGCGCAAGCCGCAACCGACGAGACCCACGAGCTGACCGACGGCTTCCATCTCGTCATCGACGCGTTGAAGCTCAACGGCCTAACGACGATCTACGGCGTGCCGGGCATTCCGATTACCGATTTCGGCCGCATGGCGCAGGCGGAGGGCATGCGCGTGCTCTCGTTCCGGCACGAACAGAACGCCGGCTACGCCGCGGCGATCGCCGGCTTCCTGACGAAGAAGCCCGGCGTCTGCCTTACCGTGTCGGCGCCCGGCTTCCTCAACGGCCTGACCGCTCTCGCCCATGCGACGACCAATTGCTACCCGATGATCCTGATCTCGGGCTCGTCCGAGCGCGAGATCGTCGATCTGCAGCAGGGCGATTACGAGGAGATGGATCAGCTCGCCATCGCCAAGCCGCTCTGCAAAGCGGCGTTTCGCGTGCTGCACGCCGCCGATATCGGCATCGGCGTGGCGCGCGCGCTGCGCGCGGCGGTGTCGGGGCGGCCGGGCGGCGTCTATCTCGATCTCCCGGCCAAGCTCTTCGCCCAGGTGATCGACGCGGCGAAGGGACAGAAATCGCTGGTCAAAGTCATCGATCCGGCGCCGGCGCAGATTCCCTCGGCGGAGGCGGTCAAACGCGCGCTCGATGTCCTCAAATCGGCCGAGCGGCCGCTGATCATTCTCGGCAAGGGCGCGGCTTACGCGCAGGTCGACGCGGCGGTCAAAGCGCTGGTTGAAAAGAGCGGCGCGCCCTTCCTGCCGATGAGCATGGCGAAAGGCTTGTTGTCGGATATGCATCCGCAATGCGCCGGCGCGGCGCGCTCGACCGTGCTGAAAGACAGCGATGTCGTGCTGATGATCGGTGCGCGGCTCAATTGGCTGCTCTCGCACGGCAAGGGCAAGACCTGGGGCGACGCACCCAAGAAATTCATCCATATCGACATCGAGCCCAAGGAGATGGACAGCAATGTCGAGATCGCCGCGCCGCTGGTGGGCGATATCGGCTCGTGCGTCGCGGCCTTGATCGAAGGCATGGGGAGCAACTGGCCGAAGCCACCCGCAGCGTGGACGACGACCGTCAACGGCAAGCGCGAAGAGAACATCGCCAAGATGGCGCCGCGCCTGATGAACAACAATTCGCCGATGGATTATCACAGCGCGCTTGGCGCTCTGCGCACGGTCATCAAGGAACGGCCCGATACGATCCTCGTCAACGAAGGCGCCAACACGCTCGATCTCGCGCGCGGCGTCATCGACATCTACAAGCCGCGCAAGCGCCTCGATGTCGGCACCTGGGGGGTGATGGGCATCGGCATGGGCCAGGCGATCGCCGCCGCGCTCGAAACCGGCAACCGTGTGCTCGCGATCGAAGGCGACAGCGCCTTCGGCTTCTGCGGCATGGAGGTGGAGACGATCTGCCGGTACAACCTGCCGGTCTGCGTCGTCGTCTTCAACAATGGCGGCATCTATCGCGGCACCGACGTCAACGCCGGCGGCGCCGATCCGGCGACGACCGTCTTCGTCAAAGGCGCGCGCTACGACAAGCTCATGGAAGCGTTCGGCGGCGTCGGCGTGCAGGCGGAATCGCCCGATGCGCTGAAGCAGGCGGTCGATGCGGCTTTGACCTCGGGCAAACCCACGCTCATCAATGCGGTCATCGATCCAGCGGCAGGCAGCGAAAGCGGCCGCATCGGCAATCTCAATCCGCAAAGCGCTTTGAAGAAGAAATAGGATTTTTGGCGTCGGTGGCGTTGTCGCCACGACGAAACGAACATAACGAAGGAACTCGGGAGACGGACATGGGAAAGGCACTCGACGGCGTTAAGGTTCTGGATTTCACCCATGTGCAATCGGGACCGACTTGCACGCAGCTTCTCGCCTGGTTTGGCGCCGATGTCATCAAGGTCGAGCGGCCGGGCGCCGGCGACGTGACGCGCGGCCAGCTCCGCGACGTGCCGGGCGCCGACAGCCTCTATTTCACGATGCTCAATCACAACAAGCGCTCGATCACCATCGACGCCAAGAACCCGACCGGCAAAGAGCTGATCGAAGGGCTGATGAAGACCTGCGACGTGCTGGTCGAGAATTTCGGCCCCGGTGTCCTCGATCGCATGGGCTTTACCTGGGAGCGCATCCAGGAGATCAATCCGCGGCTCATCTATGCCTCGATCAAAGGCTTCGGTCCCGGTCCGTACGAAGACTGCAAGGTCTATGAGAATGTCGCGCAATGCACCGGCGGCTCGGCCTCGACCACGGGCTTCCGCGACGGCCCGCCGCTCGTCACCGGCGCGCAGATCGGCGACAGCGGCACCGGCTTGCATCTCTGCCTCGGCATCGTGACCGCGCTCTTCCAGCGCACGACCACCGGCAAGGGCCAGCGCGTCACCGTCGCGATGCAGGACGGGGTGCTCAATCTCTGCCGCGTCAAGCTGCGCGATCAGCAGCGGCTGAAAGCCGGCCCGCTCACCGAATACAGCCAATACGGCCAGAACATTCCCTTCGGCGATGCAACGCCGCGCGCCGGCAATGATTCGGGCGGCGGGCAGCCGGGCTGGATCTTGAAGTGCAAAGGCTGGGAGACCGATCCCAACGCCTACATCTATTTCATCACCCAGGCGCCGGTCTGGGCGGAGATCTGCAAGGTCATCGGCGAAGAAGGCTGGATCACGCATCCCGATTACGCCAAGCCCGAGGCGCGGCTGCCGCGCCTGAAGGCGATCTTCGATCGCATCGAAGCGTGGACAATGTCCAAGACCAAGTTCGAGGCGATGGATATCCTCAACCAGTACGATATTCCGTGCGGCCCGATTCTCTCGATGAAAGAGCTCGCCGAGGAAAAGAGCCTGCGCGAGACCGGCACGGTGGTCGAGGTCGATCATCCGAAGCGCGGCAAATATCTATCGGTCGGCAATCCGATCAAGCTCTCGGCCAGCCCGAGCGACGTCGTGCGCTCGCCGCTGTTGGGCGAGCACACCGACGAGATCATGCGCCAGGTGCTGCGTTACGACGACGCCCGCGTCGCCGAGGTGAAAGCTTCGGGCGCGGTGGGCGGCACGGGCAAGGTCGCCGCCGCGGAATAGCGGCGGCCACGCCTCTCTCGGCCTCGTCCTCTTTCGGCGGCGAATCCGAATTTCGCCGCAATTGCGGGCAAGGCTCGGCGTGGTTGGGGAAGGCGCGGGACTCGAAACGTGGCTAGGCATAAGCAGCATTTTCGAAACGCGATCGCGCGGAGCGTGCGAGCGCTTGCTTTCTGCATGCTGGCCCTCGCCATCTTGCCCGCGCGCGCCAGCGATCCACAAGCCTATACGGTCGTGATCGATGCGACCGGCGACAAGTCGCTCGATGGCGCGCTGAGCGACACCTCGCAGCTGCAAGCCCTCAAGGACAAGGCACCGGTCGGACCGTTCGCTTTGATCACCCGCGCGAAGAACGATTACGATCGCGTGCAGACCGTGCTGCAAGCGTTCGGTTACTACAAAGCCACGGTCACGATCACGGTCGACGGCACTCAAGTCGACGATACCAACCTCGCCGATAAGCTCGACAAGGTGCCGAGCGGCCAATCGGTCGAGGCCAAGATCGCGCTCGATAAAGGCCCGCTCTTCCGCCTGCGCGATATCGCCGTGCACGGCGATGGCTTGCCGCAAGATGCGGTGGCGAAACTCGATCTGAAGCCAGGCCAGCCGGCGGTGTCGTCCGATATTCTCGGTGCCGGCACGCGGTTCCTCACCGCGCTCGAAGAGGACGGCTATCCGCTCGCGAAAGTCGATCTACCGATCGCGACGGAAGACGCCGACGCGCTCTCGATCGACGTCGTTTTCAACGCGACGACCGGCCGGCGCGCGACGATCGGCGCGATCACGCTTTCCGGTCTTCACGATGTGGACGAGGATTTCGTGCGCCGTCGGCTCCTGTTGCAAACGGGCGAGCAGTATAAGCCAAGCGCGATCGACGCCGCGCGGCAGGATTTGCTGAAGCTCGGCGTTTTTTCCGGGGTATCGGTGAAGGCCTCCGATACGATCGCACCAGACGGCAGCCTGCCGATCACTTTCGATTTCCAGGAACGGCCGGGCCATGCCGTCGGCGTCACCGGCGCCTATTCCACCGATCTCGGCGCCAGCGCGAAAGTGACGTGGTCCGATCGCAATCTCTTCGGCCATGCCGAGCAGCTCAATCTGTCGGCGGCTGCCACGGGTCTCGGCGGCACGGCCACGACGGGTCTCGGCTACAGTGTCACCGGGCAATTCATCAAACCGGATTTCCCGCAGCGCGACACGTCGCTCGAATTCGACGCTGCGGCGCTCAAGCAGAGCTTGCAGGCCTATGACCAGACCGCCGTCACCGCGGGGCCCTCGCTGCATCGAAAATTCGGGCCGCTCTGGAACGGCAGCATCGGAATCACCGGCGAGCGCGAGCATATTCTGCAAGAGCATGTCTCGAGCGATTTCACGCTGATCAGCCTGCCCCTCACCGCGAATTACGACAGCACCGGCCTCAGCGATCCGACGCTCGATCCGACGCATGGCATCCGTGCCGCGTTCATCGTGACACCGACGGAATCGCTCGGCCATCCGACCAGCACCTTCGCGATCCTGCAGGTTTCGGGCTCCACCTATTTCGATATCGGCGACTGGGTCTTCGGCGCCAAGCCGGGACGCAGCGTGCTCGCCGTTCGCGGCCTTGTCGGCAGCGTGCAGGGCGCGTCGCAATTCGAGCTGCCGCCGGATCAGCGCTTCTATGGCGGCGGCAGCGGAACGATCCGCGGCTACAAATATCAATCGGTCGGGCCGCTTTTCCGCGATCTCAATCCGATGGGCGGCACGGCGATCGATGCCGCTACCGTCGAATACCGCCAACGCTTCTTCGACAGCTTCGGTGCGGCCGTCTTTCTCGACGGCGGACAGGTCAGTGCCGACAACATGCCTTTCTCCGGCACGTTACGAATCGGAACCGGCGTCGGTTTGCGTTATTACACGTCTATCGGTCCCGTCCGCGTCGACGTGGCGCTGCCGCTCAATCGGCAGCCCGGCGGCGACAAGTTCGAATTTTATATCGGGCTTGGCCAATCCTTTTGACCGGCCGGCGTTCCGACCAGCCGGCCTTTTGACGAAGTGGCGTTTTGACGAAACGAGCGCTGAGAATAACCGCATTCGTCATCGGCGTGGTCATCGGCCTGCCGCTGCTGGGGATTCTGTTCATCGTCATCGTCGCCAACACCGGCCCTGGCCGCTCGACGATCGAAGAGCTCGCCGCGAAATTCACCGGCGGCACGGTGCAGCTCCAAGGCTTCGGCGGCACGTTCCCGGGCGCGCTGCGCCTGGCCCATGCCGAGATCCGCGACAAGGACGGTGCGTGGCTCACGCTCGACGATGTTGCGCTCGATTGGTCGCCGCTCGCCTTGCTGCGCGGCGAAGCGAAGATCGATCGTCTGACCGCTGCGCACATCGTTGCCGCGCGCCTGCCGGAAAGTGAGGCCTCGTCATCGAGCAAAAGCAAATCGAGTTTGCCGCCGCTGCGCGTTGCGCTCGGCGCGTTGCGCGTCGACAAGCTCGATCTCGGCGCGGCGCTGGCGCATGCGCCGGCGAGCGTGAAGGTCGATGGCCAGTTGCGCTTTGCCTCGCTGACCGATGGCGACGTCGCGCTCGATATCGAGCGGCTCGACGGGGCGGGCAGCTATAAAGTCACCGGCAAGACGAGCGATGCCGGTGACAATGTCGCGCTCGATATCAGCGAGCCGTCGCAGGGACTCTTGGCCGGGCTCGCCGACCTGCCCGATCTGGGCGCGATCTCGATAAGGGGGACGTTGGTTGGGCCGCGCAACGCCGAGCAGCTTGGCCTCGCAGTCAAAGCCGGCGCGCTCACCGGCAACGGAAAAGGCACAATCGACATCAAAGGCGAGAGTGTCGATCTCGATCTCACCGTGGCCGCGCCAGCGATGGCGCCGCGCCCCGATCTCCATTGGCAGTCGGCCAATCTCGATCTGCATGTGCATGGGCCGGTCACCGGCCCCGACGCGACCGGCACGCTCGCCATCGCCGATCTCGCCGCGAGCGGCGCCAGCATCGGCAGCATCGCCACGGATCTCAAAGGCAATCGCGGCAAGATCGACGTGAACGGCGTCATCGATCACGTGCACATTCCTGGGCCGCAGCCCGACCTGCTCGCTGCGGCGCCGATCGCCGTGCAAGCCGAGGCGACCCTCGATCAGCCGACGCGGCCGCTCACGTTCACCGTGACGAATCCGCTGATCGGTGTCACCGGCGCGGCGCAGCTCGGCGGCAACCTGACGGCGACCGCGACGGTCAGCCTCTCCAATCTCGCCCCGCTTGCTGCAATTGGTGGCGCTTCGGTCGAAGGCCATGGTGCGGTGGTGGCAAAAGTCGCGCAACAGGGCGAGACGCTGCAGCTCGCGCTCGACGGCACTGTCGATGTCACCGGCGGCGAGCCGATGGTGGCCGAACTGATCGGCGAGAATGCGACGCTTGCTGCCGCCGGCAGCATGACCGGCGGCGACTACACGCTCGATCGGGCGGCGATCGACGGCAAAGGCGTGCAGCTCTCGGCGCATGGCAGTTCGACCGGCGGCGCGGTCGATCTCGCGTGGGGCGTAACGCTGGCGAATATCGCTGCGTTCGCGCCCACGCTTTCCGGCCCGCTTTCGGTCGAAGGCCGCGTGCACGGGCCGCAGGACAATCTTGCGCTCAACCTGCAAAGCCATGGCCAGATCAGCGTGCCCGGGGTGCCGACCGGCCCGGTCGACGCGACGATCGAGGCGACCGGTCTGCCGGCGCATCCCAGCGGCCAGGTCGATGTGCGCGGCCAACTCGCCGGCGCGCCGATCACGCTCGCCGCCAAGATCCAGCGCGGCGATGATGGCGCGACGCAAATTTCCTTAAGCCGCGCGCAGTGGCAGAGTCTCAACGCGCAAGGCGATTTGAGCTTGCCGCAAGGCGCGGTATTTCCGCTCGGCCGCATGCAGTTGCGCGCGACCCGCCTCGCCGATCTCGCGCCGCTGATCGGAATGCAGCTCGCCGGCAGCATCGATGCGACGCTTGAGACCGCCAATGCGGCGAACGGCAAGCCGCAAGCAAAGCTCCGTGCCGAGGGGCGCCAGCTATCGGCTCTGGGCGATAGCGCCGATCGCGCGACGCTCGATGCGACGATCACCGATCCTGCCGGGCAGCCGGTAACAGCGTCGCAAATCGTCCTGACCGGCATCACCGCCGCGAACGGCATCACCGGCACGACAAAGATCGAAGCGAACGGTCCGCAGGAAGCGCTGGCGCTGAAGCTCGTCTCCGATCTCAACACGGCGCAGGGTCCGGCGCATATTGCGACCGCCGCGACTGCAAACCTGCCGCAACGCATGCTGCAATTGACCGCGCTGCAAGCCGATTATCGGGGCGAGACGGTCAAGCTGCTCGGACCGGCAAAGCTGCGGGCCGCCAATGGCGTCGCGATCGATCAGCTTCGTCTCGGCAGCGGCGCCGCGACGTTGGCCATCGCCGGCGATATTTCACCGAAGCTGCAGGCGACGATTGCGCTGCGCAATGTGACGCCGGCACTGGCAAAGCCATTCTTCCCCGACATCGACGGCACCGGCACGCTGTCGGCCGATGCCAAGCTCAGCGGCACGTTGGCGGCGCCCACGGGAACGATCCGCGCCACCGGTCGCGGCCTGCGCATTCGCAATGGCGCCGGCGGCGCGCTGCCGCCTGCCGATCTCGATGCGAGTGCGACCTTGCGGGAAGACAACGCGCAGCTCGACATAAAACTGGCTTCCGGCAGCAATCTGCATCTGCAAGTGGTTGGCACGGCGCCGCTGAAGCCCGACGCGCCGATGAATCTGCACAGTACGGGGAATGTCGATCTCGTCCTTCTCGATCCGTGGCTCACCGCCGAAGGCCGCAGCGTGCGCGGTCAGGTGACGCTCGATGTCGGCGTCACCGGTACGATGGCGGCGCCGCGCGCCAGCGGCTCGGCGCGCCTTGCCAACGGCTCGGTACAGGATTTCACCCAGGGCATTCACCTCACCGCCCTCGGCGGAACGGTGACCGCGGATGGCGACACGCTGCGGCTGACGCAGTTCACCGGCAAGGCCGGCGACGGCACGATTGCGATAGCCGGCTCGATCGGCGTTGCTGCGCCGATGCCGGTCGATCTCATGATCACGGTGCGCAACGCCAAGCCGCTCGCCAGCGATCTCCTCAACGCGGTGATGGACGCCGATCTCACGGTGAAAGGCGAGGTTGCGGGCGAGCTCGCGATCGCCGGGCGCGTCCGGATCGCCAATGCCAATATCCAAATCCCCGACAAATTCCCGCAAAGCGTCGCCGTGCTCGAAGTGCGTCGCCCCGGCCAGAAGCCGCCGCCGCCCGCGCCGCCAGCCAAGCCGATCGCGATCGATCTCACGATCGACGCGCCCGAGCAGGTTTTCGTGCGCGGTCACGGGCTCGACGCCGAGATGGGCGGCCAGCTCCATATCGCCGGGAACAGCACCGCGCCGCAGATCGCGGGCGGCTTTGATCTGCGTCACGGCAATTTCAGCCTCGCCGGGCAGACGCTCAAGTTCGTCAGCGGCAAGGTCGCCTTCGACGGCTACGGACTGCAATCGAAACTCGATCCGACGCTCGATTTCGTGGCGCAGAGCACGTCGAATGGCGTGACGGCGACGCTCAACATTACCGGCTATGCCGATCAGCCGAAAATCCGCCTTTCCTCGAGCCCCGATCTGCCGCAGGACGAAATCCTGGCGCAGCTGCTCTTCGGCCAGAGCGTGAAGCAGCTGACGCCGTTCCAGCTCGTCCAGATCGCCCAGGCGTTGGCGGCGATCAGCGGCGTCGGCAGCGCCAGCGATCCGCTCGCCGGCGTGCGCAAGGGGCTGGGGCTCGACCGGCTCTCGGTCGGCGCCGCTTCGGGCAACGGTGCCGGCGCGACCGTCGAGGCTGGGAAATATGTTGCTAACGGCGTCTATGTCGGCACGAAACAGGGCACTTCCGGCGGCACTCGCGCCCAGGTCCAGATCGATCTCACGAAACATCTGAAGCTCGAGACCCAGCTCGGTACCGGCGGCCAGGCGGCGACCGGCAGCGCGGTGACGCCGGATAACGATCCCGGCAGCAGCATCGGCCTGACCTATCAATTCGAGTACTAAATCAGTCCGAATATGAGCGCCGCCGCGGAGCGCTCCCGCGGTGCAGCATCTTTACCTTCTTCCGGTTCCGGCCTATGCCTAGGTCGTCGTTGGCTCCGAACCACTCGCGTGAGAGCGTTTTTCCGACATGAACATCCATGAGTATCAGGCGAAAAGCCTGCTGCAGAAATTCGGTGTGGCCGTCCCCAAAGGCGGCGTCGCTTACACACCGCAAGAGGCCGAGAAAGTCGCGAAAGGCCTCGCCGGTCCCGTCTATGTCGTAAAAGCACAGATCCACGCCGGCGGGCGCGGCGCCGGTCACTTCGCCGAAAATCCGTCGGGCAAAGGCGGTGTGCGCGTCGTTAAATCGACCGATGATGTCGCCAACGCCGCCGCCGACATGCTCGGCCATGTGCTGGTGACCAAGCAGACCGGCCCCAAAGGCCGCGAGGTCAAGCGCATCTATGTCGAGGAAGGCTGCGATATCAAACGCGAGCTTTATCTCGGCATGCTGATCGATCGCAAAACCTCGCGCATCACGGTGATGGCCTCGACCGAAGGCGGCATGGAGATCGAAGAGGTCGCGCACGACCATCCGGAAAAGATCATCCGCATCGCCATCGATCCGGTCACCGGCATGCAAAGCTTCCATGCGCGTGAGATTGCGTTCGCGCTGAAGCTTGAGGGCAAGCAGATCGCGGCGGCGACGAAGTTCATGCTCGCCATGTACAAGGCCTTCACCAGCCTCGATGCCTCGATCGTCGAAGTGAACCCGCTGGTTGTCACCGGTGCGGGCGACATCATGGCGCTCGATGCCAAGATGAATTTCGACGACAACGCGCTCTTCCGCCATCACGAGGTCGAAGAGATGCGCGATGAAGCCGAAGAAGACCCGACCGAGCTCGAAGCCGCCAAGCATCAGCTCAATTACGTGAAGCTCGACGGCAATATCGGCTGCATGGTCAACGGCGCCGGCCTGGCCATGGCGACGATGGACATCATCAAACTCTACGGCGCCAGCCCGGCGAACTTTCTCGATGTCGGCGGCGGCGCGACGAAAGAGCGCGTCACCGCGGCGTTCAAGCTCATCCTCTCCGACGCGCATGTCGAAGGCATTCTCGTCAACATCTTCGGCGGCATCATGCGCTGCGACGTCATCGCCGAAGGCATCGTCGCCGCGGCGCGCGAGGTCAGCCTGCATGTACCGCTGGTCGTACGGCTTGAAGGCACGAATGTGAAACTCGGCAAAGAGATACTCGCGAAATCGGGTTTGCCGATCCTGTCTGCCGATGATCTGGCCGATGCTGCGGCCAAGATCACCAAAGCGGTGAAGGAGGCCGCCTGATGTCGGTCCTCGTCAATCGCGATACCAAAGTCATTTGCCAGGGCTTCACCGGCGCCCAGGGCACGTTCCATTCCGAACAGGCGATCGCCTACGGCACCAAGATGATGGGCGGCGTCACGCCCGGCAAAGGCGGATCGAAGCATCTCGACCTGCCGGTGTTCGACACGGTGAGCGAGGCGGTGAAGACGACCGGCGCCAATGCGACCGTCATCTATGTGCCGCCGCCGTTCGCCGCCGAGGCGATCCTCGAGGCGATCGACGCCGAGTTGCCGCTGATCGTCTGCATCACCGAAGGCATTCCGGTGATCGATATGGTGACGGTGAAGCGCGCGCTGACCGGCTCGAAGAGCCGTCTCATCGGCCCGAACTGCCCCGGCGTCATTACTCCCGACGAATGCAAGATCGGCATCATGCCGGGCCACATCCACAAAAAAGGTCATGTCGGCATCGTCTCGCGCTCCGGCACGCTGACCTATGAGGCGGTGGCGCAGACCACGGCCGTCAATCTCGGCCAATCGAGCTGCGTCGGCATCGGCGGCGATCCGGTCAACGGCACGAATTTCATCGACGTGCTGGAGATGTTTCTCGCCGACCCCGAAACCGAATCGATCATCATGATCGGCGAGATCGGCGGCACCGCCGAAGAGGAAGCCGCCGACATGATCAGGCGCAACAAGGTGAAGAAGCCGATGGTCGGCTTCATCGCCGGCGCTACGGCGCCTCCGGGCCGCCGCATGGGCCATGCCGGCGCGATCATCTCGGGTGGTAGTGGCACGGCAGACAGCAAGAAGGACGCGATGAAGAGCGCAGGCATCATGGTGACGGATTCGCCGGCCGCGCTCGGCTCGACCATGCTCGAGCGTCTCAAGGCCAAGTAACCGCTTCCAAACCGCCCGAGATCCTGCCCACGATTTATGGGCAGATGAATTCCCACGAAGTCTTGCGCGCCCGATGGTTGAGTTCGTACCGGCGGCGGGCCTAACTTGCCTGTGGCAAACCGAGCGGCCAGCGGCAGATCATGAGCCAAGAAACGCAAACGACGAGACGGCGTATTCATCCGGGTTCAGGCCGGCGGCCTGGCCGCGAGCAGCCCAAGGGCCGTCAGGTCGATCCGTCATCGCTGAACGAGGTTCAGGCACTGCTCGGCGAACAGCCCCGGCGCCGCGATCTGCTGATCGAATTCCTCCATTTGCTGCAGGATCGATATCACTGCCTCTATGCGCGTCATCTCGCGGCCCTCGCGGCGGAGATGAGACTCGCGCTCGTCGAGGTTTACGAGGTCGCGTCCTTCTACGCCCATTTCGACATCGTGATGGATGACGAGACGCCGCCGCCGGAACTGACCGTGCGCGTCTGCGACAGCCTCACCTGCGAATTGCTCGGGGCGCAAAAGCTGCTCGCGCAATTGCCCGCAAAGCTTGGCGCCGGTGTCCGCGTCGTCCGCGCGCCCTGCATGGGCGGCTGTCACAACGCACCGGTCGTCGCCATCGGCCACGCGCTGCACGAGCATGCGACGATCGACAGCGTCGCCGGCGCCGTCGCCAAGGGCGAGACGCATCCCCATCCCGCGGCGTTTCCGGAGCTCGCCGCCTATCGCGCGAGCGGCGGCTACAAGCTTCTGGAAGCCTGTGTCTCGGGCAAGATGGCCCGCGACGCCTTGCTCAAAATTCTCGACGACGCGCAACTGCGCGGCCTTGGCGGCGCCGGGTTCCCGACCGGACGCAAATGGCGCGCGGTGCTCGCCGAGCCCGGCCCGCGGTTGATGGCGGTCAATGGCGACGAGGGCGAGCCGGGCACGTTCAAGGATCGCTATTACCTCGAGATCGATCCGCATCGCTTCCTCGAAGGCATGCTGATCGGCGCGTGGATGATCGAAGCGGCCGACACGTACATCTATTTGCGCGACGAATATCCGCATGTCCGCGAAGCGCTGACGATCGAGATCCCGAAGCTCGAGGCCGCGGGGCTGTCGCGTCATACCAAGATCCATCTGCGGCGCGGGGCTGGCGCTTATATCTGCGGCGAGGAATCGGCGATGCTCGAAAGCATCGAGGGCAAGCGCGGTCTGCCGCGCCACAAGCCGCCCTATCCGTCACAAGTCGGTCTCTTCGGCCGGCCGACGCTGATCAACAATGTCGAGACGCTTTACTGGCTCCGCGACATCGTCGAGCGTGGCGGCGAATGGTTCATCGATCAAGGCCGCCGCGGCCGCAAAGGCCCGCGCAGTTTCTCGGTCTCGGGCCGGGTGAAATCGCCTGGCGTGAAGCTGGCGCCAGCCGGCATCACCGTACGTGAGCTGATCAATGAATTCTGCGGCGGCATGGCCGAGGGCCATACATTCAAGGCCTATCTGCCAGGCGGCGCCTCGGGCGGCATCCTGCCGGCCTCGATGGCCGATCTGCCTTTGGATTTCGGCACGCTCGAGCAGCATGGCGCCCTTATCGGCTCGGCGGCCGTCGTCATTCTCTCCGACAAGGACGATATGAAAGAGGTCGCGCTCAATCTCTTGCGCTTCTTCGAAGACGAGAGTTGCGGCCAATGCACGCCCTGCCGTGTCGGCACCGAAAAGGCGGTGAAACTGTTACAGGCAAAGAAGTGGGATAGCGCACTCTTGGCCGATCTTGCGTGGGTGATGACCGATTCATCGATCTGCGGCTTGGGCCAGGCGGCGATGAACCCGGTGAAGCTGGTGCTGAGATATTTCCCCGAGGATGTGTCATGAGCGACGGATCGGGCGTGCTGCCGCAAGGCGTGAAATTCCTCCTCGATGGCGTCGAGGTCGAGGCGCTGCCGGGCGAGACCATCTGGAGCGCGGCGCGGCGTTCGCAAGTCGAGTTGCCGCATCTCTGCTACGCGCCGGAGCCGGGCTATCGCCCCGACGGCAATTGCCGCGCCTGCATGGTCGAGATCGAGGGCGAGCGTGCGCTCGCTGCGTCCTGCATTCGCAAGCCGAGCGCGGGGATGAAGGTCAAGACGCAGAGCGTCCGTGCGATCACCAATCGCAAGCTCGTCTTCGAATTGCTGGTCGCCGATCAGCCGGCGCGCGCAACGGCGCATGATCCGGCATCGAAATTCTGGACGCATGCCGACAACGTCGGCGTTTCGGCAAGCCGCTTTCCGGCGCGCGAGCAACCGGTGCCGGACCGCTCGCATCCCGCGATGGCGGTGCATCTCGATGCCTGCATCCAATGCAACCTTTGCGTCCGCGCTTGTCGCGAGGTTCAGGTCAACGACGTGATCGGCATGGCCGCGCGCGGCCACGATTCGAAGATCGTCTTCGATTTCGACGATCCCATGGGGCGCAGCACCTGTGTCGCGTGCGGCGAATGCGTGCAGGCGTGCCCCACCGGCGCGCTGCTGCCGGCGACCATGGTCGACATCGCTGGCATGGCGCAGCCCAAGCCCGATCGCCACGTCGACAGCGTCTGTCCTTATTGCGGCGTCGGCTGTCAGATCACCTACAACATACGCGACGACAAGATCGTCTCGGTCAAAGGCCGCAACGGCCCGTCGAACGAGCAGCGGCTCTGCGTCAAAGGCCGCTTCGGCTTCGACTACATCACCCATCGCGACCGGCTGATGGCGCCGCTGATCCGCAAGGACGGCGTGCCCAAAAATGCGACCGACGATATCGATCCGTCGAATCCCTCGACGCATTTCCGCGAAGCGACATGGGACGAGGCGCTCGACCGCGCCGCCGCGGGCCTCAAGAAAATCCGCGACGCGCATGGCGGCGACGCTCTCGCCGGCTTCGGTTCGGCCAAGGGCTCGAACGAAGAGGCTTATCTCTTCGCGAAATTGGTTCGCGTCGGATTTCGTACCAACAACGTCGATCACTGCACGCGGCTCTGTCATGCCTCGTCGGTGGCGGCGCTGATGGAAGGGATCGGCTCGGCTGCAGTGACGGCGCCATTCACCGCCGCAAACGAGGCCGATGTCATCATCGTTATCGGCGCCAACCCGACCGAGAATCATCCGGTCGCGGCGACCTATTTCAAACAGGCGGCGAAGCGCGGCGCGACGCTCGTCGTGATGGATCCGCGCGGCCAGACGTTGAACCGGCATGCGACGCATATGCTGCAATTCAAGCCGAGCGCGGACGTCGCGATGCTGTCGGCGATGCTGCACACGATCATCTACGAAGATCTTTACGACAAGCAATACGTCCAGGCGCATACCGACGATTTCGACTCGGTGCGCGAGGCCGTCAAAGACCGCACGCCCGAAGCGATGGCGGCGCAGTGCGGCATCGATGCCGAGACGCTGAAGACCGTCGCGCGCAAATATGCGCGGGCGGAGAAGGCGATCATCTTCTGGGGCATGGGCATTTCGCAGCATGTCCACGGCACCGACAATTCGCGTTGCCTTATCGCGCTCGCCATGGTCACCGGCCAGGTCGGCCGGCCGGGCACGGGTCTTCATCCGCTGCGCGGCCAGAACAATGTGCAGGGCGCGTCGGATGTCGGCCTCATCCCGATGTTCTACCCCGATTATCGCAAGGTCGAAGATCCCGAGATGCGTCGCATCTATGAGGAGCTTTGGGGAGCGGCGGCCGATCTGAAGCGCGGTCTTACCGTCGTCGAGACCATGACCGCGATCCACGAGGGCAAAGTCCGCGGCATGTACATCATGGGGGAGAATCCGGCGATGTCGGATCCCGATGTCGAGCATGCGCGCGAGGCGCTGGCGAAGCTCGAGCATCTCGTCGTGCAAGACATCTTCCTCACCGAGACCGCGCGTTTCGCCGATGTCGTGCTGCCGGCGTCGGCCTGGCCCGAGAAAGACGGCACGGTCACCAACACAAACCGCCAGGTACAACGCGGCCGCGCGGCGCTGCCGCTGCCGGGCGAGACGCGGCAGGACCTCTGGATCATCCAAGAGATCGCGCGCCGCATCGGTCTCAATTGGAATTACGATGGTCCCGGCGAGGTCTTTGGCGAGATGAAGAAGGGCATGCCCTCGCTCGACAACATCGACTGGGATCGGGTCTCGCGCGAAAGCTCCGTCACCTATCCCTGCGATGCGCCGGACAAGCCGGGCAACGAGATCGTTTTCGGCGATGGTTTCCCGACGCCGAACGGCCGCGCCAAGCTGGTTGGGGTCGGCCTGGTGCCGCCGGCCGAACAGCCGGACGAGCAATATCCGATGGTGCTCACGACCGGCCGCCAACTCGAGCATTGGCATACCGGTGCGATGACGCGTCGTGCCACCGTGCTGGACGAGTTGGAGCCCGAGGCGGTCGCCTCGTTCGCGCCCTCCGATCTCTGGCATATGGGCGTGAAGCCGGGCGATCCGATCCGCGTCGCGACGCGGCGGGGTGCGATCGAGCTGAAAGCGCGCGCCGACAGCGCGATCCCGCCCGGCATGTTGTTCATCCCGTTCTGCTACGCGGAAGCGGCGGCGAATATGCTGACCAATCCGCAGCTCGACCCGTTCGGCAAGATTCCCGAATTCAAATTCTGCGCGGCGCGGATCGAGAAGATAGAAAAAGCGGCGGCCGAATAGCCGCCGCTTTTATTTCACTATCCACGCACGCTGTTAGGCGGTTCGCACCGTTGTGGTTGTCGTGCCCGCGCTGACGCGGGCATTGTAAGCCACGCGCCATGGCTTCAGCACGAAGAGCGCCAGCACGGCGACCAACAGATTGGCGACGGTCGCGACCAGGAACACCGAGTGCCAGCTTCCCGTCGCGGCTTGCAGCGCGCTCGCCGCCGGCACAAGGAACGACGCCGTGCCTTTCGCGGTATAGAGCAGCCCCGCATTGGTTGCGGCGTATTTCGAGCCGTAGGTGTCGGTACAGGTCGCCGGGAAAAGGCTGTAGATCTCGCCCCAGGTGAAATAGACCAGGCCCGCGGCAAAAACGAAACCGACGGGCGATGTGCCGATCGAACCCAAGCCCCAATAGGCCGCGGCGCCGCAGGTGAAGACGATCGCCATCGTGTTCTCGCGGCCGATATGGTCCGATATCCAGCCGAAGGTTGGCCGTGCCAAGCCGTTCAACACATTGTCGACGATGCCGGCGACGACGAGTGTCGTGCCGGCGATGAAGAACAGATCGACTTCGACGCCGGCGATCTTGTAATCGCGCGCGATCGGCGCGACTTGCGCGGTGACGACGAGACCGCTCGCCGCGACCATCACGAACATCGCATAGAGCAGATAGAAGATCGGCGATTTCAGCATCTCGGCCGGCGTGTGATCGCGGCCCGCCTGGCTGACGCGCTGCGCCGCCGCCGGGACTTGGCCACCTTGCGGCGCGCGCAGGACGCCGGCGAGCAACAGGATGATGATGCCTTGACCGAGACCGAACCACAGGAACGCAGCTTGATAGCCGTGTGTCTGGATCGTCGTGATGATCGGGTAGACGGTCAGCGCGGCCCCGGCGCCGAAGCCGGCGGCGGTCATGCCGGCGGCGAGACCGCGCCGATCCGGAAACCATTTGAGCGCGTTGCCGACGCAGGTGCCGTAAACCGCGCCTGCGCCGATGCCGGAGAGGATCGAGCCGAGATAAAGCATCGGCAGGGAATCGGCGACGGAGTTGATGCCCCAGGCGACAGCGACGATCACGCCGCCGAATGCGATCACCTTTTGCGGTCCGAATTTATCGACGAACCATGATTCGACCGGCACCAGCCATGTCTCGGTCGCGACGAAGAGCGAGAACGCGAATTGAATCCCTTCGCGTCCCCAGTGGTTGGCCTGATCCATCGGATCGACGAAATACGTCCAGCCATATTGGAGATTGGCGACCATCACCATGCAGATGATGCCGGCCAGAAGTTGGAGCCAGCGATAAGAGTTGCTTACTGTCGTTTCGGTCATTGCCTCACCCGTTGGTCTCCGTGCGGTTCTTGCGCCATCAACCTTTTTGTTAATATCGACCATCAATACGTCATTCCTGCGGCGCGTGACAAATCAAATTCCATTGTTGAGAGAGAAGATGGATTTTTGTTTCGCGCTGCAATATGTGTTGTCGGAGCGCCATCGGCGGCATCGAGGAGCGGGGATCATGCGGTTTTTCCGGCACTTTTGGCGAGGAACGGGCGTGGCGTTCGGGTTGCTGATGGCCGCGCTTTCCACCGCAACTGCGCAAACGGCTCCGCTTGTGCCAACCAACAATCAGAGCATTCTCCATCTGAGCGAGACGGCGCAGCGCGATGTGCCGCGCGATCTCTTGCGCGCGACCCTCGCGGCCGAGGTGACCGATCCCGATGCCGGCAAAGTGCAGAGCGAGATCAATCAGCGCATGAGCGCGGCGATGACGCGCATCAAGCAAACCGCCGGCGTCGCGGTGGAGACGGGCGGCTACAACGTCTATCGTGAGACGCCGGACAAGCAGCCGCCGCGCTGGCACGGCAGCCAGACCGTCACGCTGACGAGCAAGGATTTCGCGGCGTTGGTCAACCTGACCGGCGCGCTGCAACAGCAAGATCTGGTGATGCAGGCGCTCACGCCGGATATCTCGCGCGAGGCGCGGCAATCGGTCGAAGACGCGCTGACCGATGAAGCGCTGACGCGCTTGAAGCGGCGCGCCGACCGCATCGCGGCGACGGCGGGCGTGAAGCTGCAAGGGATTCGCTCGCTGACCGTCGGCAATGTGAACGCCCCGCCGCCGGTGATTCAGCCCATGATGCGCGTAATGGCCGCCGCCGCGGCGCCCGCACCGCCGCCCGTTGCCGAGGCCGGCAACGCCACGGTCTCGATCACCGCGACGGCGGAATTCGCGCTCGCGCCCCCATGAGGGGTTGGGCGTAACGGGCCTGCGCTCCCGGCATATCCCCTGCGCTGGACGGACATGCCGGTTGGCCCTACATAAATTTGGCGCCTGAAGGAGGCCATGATGGCTGAACTCGCTGAACTCGAAGCACCTGCGACCATCGAAGCCTCGGTCAATTACATGATCGAGGACGGGCAACAACTCTTCACCTATACCGGTGGCCCCGGCTCGACCGATATCCGCACCGGCGGCACGGCCGACGTTCATACCGTCACGATGCATAACGGCCGGCTCGCGCCCGGCGGCTTCGCGCTCGAGCGCAACGGCTTCCGCTTCATCCCGCACGACACGCAGATGCGCGATTTCTTCGACGAAGACGAGATCGCGCGTGTCTACTATCCCGAGATGGAAGCGCTGATCAAACGCGAGACCGGCGCGTCGCGCGTCGTCGTCTTCGACCACACGCTGCGCACCGCCGACGATGAGATGCGCGAGGCGAAGAAGATTCGCGAAGTCGTGCGTCGCGCGCATAACGACTACACCGAATGGTCCGGCCCGCAGCGCGTGCGCGATCTGATGGGCGATGAGGCCGAGGCGCTGCTCAAGAAGCGCTTTGCCATCGTGCAATGCTGGCGGCCGATCCGCCATCCGGTCGAGACTTTCCCGCTTGCGATGTGCGACGCGCGCAGCATGGTGTTCGACGATTTCGTCATTTCCGAGCGCCGCTATCCCAATCGCATCGGCCAGACCTATGCGGTGAAATACAATCCCAAGCACCAATGGTATTGGTTTCCGCTGATGCGCCGCGACGAAGCCCTGGTATTCAAGGTGTTCGATTCGGAAAAGAACAGCGGCGCGCGCTGGACGGCACATACCGCTTTCGACATTCCGTCGCCGCCGCCGAACGCACGGCCGCGCGAAAGCATCGAAATCCGCACGCTGGCCTTCTTCGATTAAGCCGCGGCTGGCATCCCGCTAGCGGCTCGCCTAATCTCCTGCCCAATCGCATCGATTGGGGAGGGGCACACTATGCGGATTTTTTCCTATCGCCAGGGCGACACACCGGGCGTCGGCGTCATCGCCGATAAAGAGAGCTTCGTCGCGCTCGGCGAGGCGGCGCCCGATCTGCCGAAGACCTTGAAAGCCATTCTCGAGCTGCCCGACGGGCTCGCGCGAGCCAAAGCGGCGGCGGCGACCAAGAAAGGCCTGAAGGGCCTCGCCGGCATCACCTACGATCCGGTAATTCCCGACCCGCAGGCGATCTGGTGCCTGGCGCTCAATTACAAGCTCCACATCAACGAGACCGGCCTCACCACCTCGGCGAAATATCCGCAGATCTTCTTGCGTATGCCATGCACGCAGGTCGGGCACGATCGTCCGATCCTTTGTCCCGATCCGAAGGTCGCGGTGAAATACGAGTACGAAGGCGAGCTCGCGGTGATCATCGGCAAGGGCGGGCGTCATATCCCAGTCGAGAAGGCGCTCGATCATGTCGCGGGCTATTCGATCTATAACGAAGGCTCGGTGCGCGAATATCAGGGCCACAATCGCCAATTCGGCCTGGGTAAGAATTTCGAGCAATCGGGCAGCTTCGGCCCATGGATGATGACGCCCGACGAATTCGGCGATTGGCAGAAGCATCGCATCGTTACCCGCGTCAACGGTATCGAGCGCCAGAATGCGACACTCGATCACATGATCTTCGGCGTGCCGCAACTCATCAATTATCTCAGCCAAGGCTATTACCTGCGGCCGGGCGACGTGATCGTCTCCGGCTCGCCTGGCTCGCTGCCGCTCCATGCGGGCGAGAAGCCGACGTCGAAAAACGATGGCGGCGTCTATGTCGAAGGCATGGTGCAGATGAAGCCGGGCGACGTCTGCGAAGTCGAGGTCGATGGTCTCGGCATCCTCAGCAACCCGGTCGTCGCCGACGCCAAAGCGGAATATCAAACGACGCTGTTCACGCCGCGCTGATCCGATTCGCTAACACGAGCGGTTTCGGCGAGCACGCGCCGCAATGGTGGAAATACCGCGCGGGCGATCTGGCTGCTGCGCCGGTTCGCCGGCGACAAGGAACTCGCCGGCGGCGGCCCGGTCGGCCTGCTCGCGCGCAAGCCGCCGCTCGGCTAACGCTTTCCGTCAGAATTCGATCGCCAGCTTGCCGAAATGCTTACCTTCGGCGATGGCCGTGATGGCTTCGCGCGTCTGGGCAAAAGCAAAACGATGATCGTCGATCACCGGCTTGATCCGGTGCTCATCGATGAAGCGCACCATCGCCTCGAAATCGTCGCGCGAGCCGAGCGTGATGGCTTGCAGCCGGAGGCCGCGTGTCACCACGCGGCCGAGCTCGATCTCGGCTTTCGCACCCGATAGCACACCGATCAGCGTCACCGTGCCGCCGGTGCGCACGGCGCGGATCGATTGCGCCAGCGACTGCGCGCCGCCGAGTTCGATGACGAGATCGGCGGTGCGGCCGGTCATCCGGCGCAACTCGGCCGCCCATTCCGGCGTGCTGCGATAATTGATACCGTGCTGCGCGCCCAGCGTCCGGGCGCGCGCCAGCTTCGCATCGCTGGAGGAGGTCACGACCACGGTGGCGCCCATGGCGTGGGCGAATTGCAACGCGAACAGCGAGACGCCGCCGGTGCCTTGCGTCACCACCAAATCGCCCGGCTTCACGCCGCTCAGCGCATTCCAGGCGGTCAGCGCGGCGCAGGGCAGGGTGGCTGCCTCGACGGCGCTGTAGCCGCGCGGCGCGATGACGACGGCGTCCTGGCTCAGCGTCATCTGCTCGGCCATCACGCCATCGACCGAGCCGCCCAGCGTCGCGCGACGATGCTCGTCGCGCATCGATCCGCTCAGCCAGAGCGGCATGACGATCGGGCAGGCGAGATCGCCCGGCTTGGCGCGCGTCACGCCGGGGCCGGCCGCGACGACGACACCGGCGCCGTCGCTCAACGGGATAATCGGCAGCGCGCCGCTTTCGCGGCCATAGCCGCCGCGTGCGAAGACGAAATCTCGATAATTCACCGTTGCCGCCCGCATCGCGACGATCACCTCGCCCGGGCCCGGCGATGTAGGCGCAACACGCTCGCCGACAACGATTTTCTCCAATTGCCAGGCGGTTAGCTCGATCACTTTCATCGTGGTCTCATCCTAGGAGAGCGCGGTTTTGCCCGCCAGATCGGGATTTCCGCGACGCGCGCGATCACGTCTCGGCTTGCCACGCAAGGAAGTTGTTGATTCACGTGGCAAGCGGTGAGACTGTCATCGAGGTTCAGCGCGATTGGCGCTGCCGATAATCGATAAAAAAACGGCGGCTTGCGTCGTCAGCCGTCCAACAGAGGAAGGGGAGAATCGCATGAGCAAACAGGCACTCGTGGAGGCGTTGAAGAAGAATGGTCTCACCACGTCGGTGGCCAACAAGGCGGTCGATGCGGTGACGGGGGCGATCGCGAAAGAACTCAAGAAGACGCAAAAATTCAGCATTCCGGGTTTCGGCTCGTTCCATGTCAGCAAGCGGGCCGCGCGGATGGGCCGCAATCCGCGGACCGGCGAGCCCATCAAGATCCGGGCCAGCAAAGGCGTCCGCTTCAAGGCCGGCGCGAAGCTCAAGGGCTCGCTCTGATCGGCTAGCGGGTTGATGTCGCTCTGATTTCCCGGCCGCGGTGGGATTGCCGCGGCCGGTTCCATCTCATAGTATGCCCACTGCTATGAGTTTTACCCCCCGCGAATTCCGCGACGCATTGGGACTATTTCCCACCGGCGTCGCCATTGTCACCGCCGTTGACGCGCAAGGCCAGCCAGCCGGCATCACCGTCAACTCTTTCACCTCGGTTTCGCTCGATCCGCCGCTGATCCTGGTGTCGATCGCCCGCACCAGCCGCAGCTTCGATTTGTTCAACACAGTCGATCATTTCGCGGTGAATCTGCTGCGCGAGGAGCAGCGGCACGTCTCCAGCGCCTTCGCCAGCCAGACCGCCGACCGGTTCGGTGCGGTGAAGCATCGTCCGGGACATCGCAATTCGCCGCTGATCGACGCGCATCTCGTCGCCTTCGAATGCGAGGCCTATGCCCGTTACGACGGCGGCGACCACGTGCTGCTGCTCGGCAAGGTGCTGCAGCTCAATCACGATCCGAGCTTGCCGCCCAAGCCGCTGCTCTATTACCGCGGCCAGTATCGCGAGCTATCCGATATGCGCACCGACCCGCCGGTCCGTCTCGAAGGCTGGTAGAAGCTCGCGGCTTTCGGCCGTTACCGCTTGTCCCAGCTGGGCACCGGATAGCGCGGCTTGTTGATTATCTTCTCGCCATAGACCGGTACGACCTTGCCGTCCTGGATCTGGATGGCGATTTGCGGCACGTCGATCTGGCCGTTCGACGCGAATTTCACATGCGCGTAAAGGCTCGAGAAATCGCTCGCGGCGATGGCGTCGCGCACCTTGGCCTTGTCGAGCGAGCCGGCCTTGGCGATCGCCTTGGCATAGACCTCGACATCGGCCGCCGCCGAAGCGGCGTGGTAATCGGGCTCGTAGCCGAATTTTGCGATATAGGCCTTGTTGAAGGTCTTGTCGTCACCGAAATAATCGTCCTTCAGCGCACCGGTCGGGACCCAGGGAGTCATGCCGAAAGCGTCTTCGGCATCCTTGTCGAGCGCCTTGCGGAAATCAGCGGTCGGCACGCCGACGGTGAACGACGTCAGGTCCTGGGCGCTGACATTGAGGCTTTTGGCCTGGCGGATGCTGTTCAGCACCTCGGAGAGCAGCCCGCCCCATAAGACGACATCCGGGCTCTTCGACTTCATCAGCGTCAGTACCGACGAGAAGTCCGAACTGTTCGCGGCGTATTGCTGATCGAGCACGGTCTCGAGCCCGGCCTTTTTCAACAATTCGCGCGTCCCTTGCGCGACCGAGACATCGAAGGCGTCGTCGGCGGTGATCAACGCGACGGTCTTCGGCTTGGGATTGAGCTCGCGCATCATCGCGATGGTGCTCGAGAAATAATCTTCGGCACGGGGCAGGGTGCCGAAGACCCATTTATAGCCGCGGCTGAAGATCTGGCTGGCCGCGCCGCCGCCTTGCACCATCGGCATCTCGAATTTCTCGGCGACCGACGTATCGACCAGCACGACCGCGCTCGAATACGAGCCAAGCAGGAAGTCGACTTTGTCCTGCGTGATCAGCTTGGTGTAGAGCTGCACGTCGAGATTGGTGTCGGATTGGTTGTCGAGAATGTCGAGCTTCAGATTGTACTTCTTGCCGCCGACGGTGATGCCGCCCTTCTCGTTGATCTTGTCGATCGCGAATTGATAGCCGTCGCGATAATAGCGGCCGGTATTGGCGTCTTTGCCGGTGAGCTGAACGGCGGTGCCGAGGGTGATGTTGTTGGTCTGCGCGAAGGCCGGGCCGGCGCCGAGTGCGGCGACGACCGGTGCGATGGCCCAAAGATGCTTCATGATGTCCTCCCTGTACCCAGCCTTTCGCTCGATGATGCCGGTGTTGTGGCGGCTTCGCAAGCGTCCTCGCCTCGGCTAGCCTGACCCGATGATACGGGTCACGCCGCACATTGCCCTCGATGAGAGCGAGATCGTCGAGCAATTCATCCGGGCGAGCGGTCCCGGCGGCCAGAATGTGAATAAGGTCGCGAGTGCGGTGCAACTCCGCTTCGATGTCGACGCCTCGCCGGCGCTCGATTCGGAGACGCGGGCGCGCCTTAAAACGCTCGCGGGCCAGCGGCTCACCCGCGATAACGTGATCGTCATCACCGCTGAGCGTTTCCGCACCCGCGAGCGCAACCGCGCCGATGCGCTGGAGCGACTGGTGGCGCTGATCCAACAGGCGGCGAAGCGGCCCAAGATTCGCCGGCCGACCAGGGTAACGGCGGGCGCGAAGGCGCGGCGCCGCGACGACAAGGCAAAGCGCGGGCAACTTAAGCGGCAGCGGCGGTCTTATCCCGGTGAGGAGGGCTAGCCGCCCTTTTTTCCCCCGGGTTTTGTCCCCCGTTTTTTGTATCGGTGGTCGCCGGTGTATACTCGGCCATCGCCAATCAAGGAGTCCGGCATGTCATCGCCGAGCGATTGGGAAATTCCGCAGCACGCCCAGCCCCGGCAAGAGGACTGGAATTTCGACCTCGACCAGGCGCTTGCCTCCTGTCTGACCGTGCGCGCGGCCATTCCCGCCGACGGCTACACCGCGCAAACCCTCGGCACGGAGCGCGCCGGCAACGGCGTCATCATCCGCGAGGACGGTGTCGTCCTGACCATCGGCTATCTCATCACCGAGGCCGAGACGATCTGGCTGAACACTTCCGACGGGCGAGCAATTCCCGGCACGGTACTGGGCTATGACCAGGAAACCGGCTTCGGCCTCGTCCAGGCCCTCGGCCGAATGAAGCTGCCGGCGATGAAGCTCGGCCATTCCGCCACGGCGCGGCCCGGCGATCGCGTCGTCGTCGCGGGCGGCGGCGGCCGCAAGCACGCGATCTCGGCGAAGATCGCGGCGAAGCAGGAATTCACCGGCTATTGGGAATATCTCGTCGACGACGCGCTGTTTACGGCGCCGGCGCATCCCAATTGGGGTGGCACGGCGCTGATCGGCGGTAGTGGCGAATTGCTCGGGATCGGCTCGCTGCATCTGCAGCAAGGCGGCGAGAAGGGCACACCCGAGCATCTCAACATGCATGTGCCGATCGATCTCTTGGCGCCGATCTACGACGATCTGCTGACCCTCGGCAAACCCAACCACCCGCCGCGGCCGTGGCTCGGCCTCTACGCAACCGAGGTCGACAGCAAGGTCGTCGTCGCGGGCCTCGCCAATGCCGGACCGGCACGGCGCGCCAATCTCAAGACCGGCGACATCATCCTCGCGGTCGGCGGCGAGGAAATCGGCGATCTCGCCGGGCTCTATCGCAATATCTGGCGGCAGGGAAAAGCAGGCGTCGATGTGTCGTTGCTCGTCTATCGCGACGGCAAGACCATCGATCTGCATGTGCATTCGGCGGATCGCGCGCGCTTCTTGAAAGCGCCAAGCATCCACTAGAGGCTGTCAGGGGGCGCCCGCCCGCCGTGCACCGCCTCTCGCGCTAGAATGGGACGCGCCTAGAATTGAACCCGCAGGTTGCGTCGCAGAGCGATGGTGCGAAGAAGAGCGGCCGGCCGCCTCGCGCCCGGACGATCTTAACGCGGGGACTACCCGCGGCGGAGATTGCGGACGTCGCGCATCTCGGCGCCTTCGAACTGGGCGCGGGTCGCGGTCGCATCCTTGAAATTCGCGTTGTGCAGATCGGCATCGCGCAGATCGGCATGATCGAGAATCGCACCGGTCAGGTCGGCGCTGGCGAGCTTCGCCTGGCGGAGCTGAGCGGCGCTGAGATCAGCGCCTTTGAGCTTGGCGCCTTCGAGATTGGCAGGGAAATCGTATTTCCGGTCGCCGACATTCTCGAGCGGCATGAGATTGGCCTGCGACAGTGTCGCGCCCGAGAGATGCGCACGCACCAGTTTGGCGCCGCGCAGATCGGCGCCGTCGAGCCGCGCGTCGCGCAGATCGGCGAGCGAAAGATCGCACATCGCCAGCGAAGCGCGCGACAGATCGGCGCCGCGCAGCACGGCGCGGGCGAGGACGCCCAGTGCCAGTTTCGCATTGCCGAGCGCACAGCCCGAGAGGTCGTAATCGCTGAGGACGGCGCGCTTGCCTTCCTTGCCGTGGCTGTCGAGCCACAGCTGATGGTCGCGCAGGACGTCCTGCAGCTCTTTGGCGGTGAGCTTGTTGAGGTTGATGCCCTGCAGATCTTCGGTTGTCGCTGCCGTGGCGAGCAATTCGCGATCGAGGATCGCGCCGCTGACATCGACGCCGCGCAGCTCGGCGCCGACGAGCTTCGCATTCGAGAGGATCGCGCCGCGCAGGGTCGCGCCGCAGAGATTGGCGCCGCTGAGATCGGCATGTTCCAGCACCGCGCCGGTGATATTGGCGTGGCGCAGATCAGCGCCGCAGAGGTCGGTGTTGGACAGGACCGCATCGGTCAGATCGGCGCGGATGAAGGCAGCGCCTCTGAGATTGGCGCCGGTGAAATCGCAATCGTGCGCTTCGATCGACGAGAGATCGGTGCGCGGCGTGTCGTCGACTGCGCGGCCCGCTTCGATCCGGTCGAGCCCGACGGGCGGGACCTTGCTCATATTCGCTTCGGGCAACTTGGCGTTGTTGAGCTGAGCGCCGCGCAAGCAACTCGAGCGCAAATCGGCGCCGGTGAGATCGGCACCGTTGAGATTGGCGGCGCGCAGGTCGGCGGTCGGCATCTTCGCCTGACGGAGCACGGTGTTCTTGAGGATCGCGCGATGCAGCCGCGCGCCGGTGAGATCGGCGCCGCTCAGATCGTGCTCGCTGAGATCGGCAGAAGAAAGATCGTAATAAGCCAACACGGCGCGCCGACCAGCGGCTTCGCGCGCGAGATAAAGTTCATGAAGCTGCAGAATTTGCCGCAATTCTTGCGGCGTCAGCTGACGCAGCTCGCCCAGACCGAGGTTAGAATTTCCGTCCATTTCGGCATTAAAACCGAAGACCTCTTACCAAGCCCTAAAGGAAAAGCTTGGATTTTCCGTAAGTTGTGGTGGGCTGTCGCGATCTTTCAGCCAGCGGAACGATGTGCGGCGACGAGGGCAAGCCACGGCGGCAGCGCGTCGAGCTGGCGTCGCAGCGCGTCGCAGCTATCGGTCGGCAAGGGCAAAAGCGGCGGCAAAGCCGTGCGCCAACCGGCACGATCCGTCATCTGCGCCAGTATTTCCTTTTGCGCCTGCGGGGTTGGGTAATGATCGAAGGTTTCCCGCAACGCGGTTAACGCTTTCTGCATCTCGTCGGCTTCGCCGCTCTCCCGTTTTTGAAAGACAGCCCCGGCGAGCGGCGCGGTGATGTTGATCGTCGCCGAGATGCAGCCCTGGCCCCCGGCGCGCAGGGTCTCGAGAAGGAAGCGCTCGGTTCCGGAAAAAATCGCCAGCCCGGGAAAGCGCTCGATCAGCGATTTCGTGGTCGCCCAATCGCCGGCGCCGTTCTGCACGCCGGCGATGACCGCGCCGAATTGCCCCTGCAGCCGCGTGATCAGCGCATCGGTGATCGGCGAACCCGAGGCTTGCGGCCGATGGTGCAGCACGGCCCGCAACCCCGGCGCACCGGCGCGTTCGATCAGCGACGCGTAGAAACGGAAGAGCGCCTCTTCACCCGTGTCGCGATAATAGAAAGGCGGTAGCAGCAACACGCCGGCGGTGCCCGCGGCGGCGATCGCTTTGGTCAAGGTCACTGCTTCATCGAGCGCACAGGAACCGCCGCCGATGATCATCCGCGACAGCGGCAGGCCGGCCGCACCCGCTGCCTCGATCATGCCGAGGCGTTGGCGCAGCGAGAGCGAATTCGCCTCGCCGGCGGTCGCCAGCATGACAAGGCCGTTGCAGCCGTGGTTCAGCAGCCAACGTCCATGCGCAATGAGGGTCTTCGTGTCGGGCTCAAGCGCGTCTGTGAAGGGCGTCACCAAGGCGGCTAAGACGCCGTACGGCAAATCGGTCATGCTACATACCTCGCGGCGCTATCTTGTGACACAATGCGCGCGCCCGGAAGGGCGAAGAGGCGAGAGACGGCAAAGAGGCAGAGGGTGAGCGTTTCGGAAAGCGGCGCGATCGAGATCGACCTGACCGCCGTGCTGGTCGCGGCGACGGAGGACGAGCCGCGCGTGCTGACCATCCAGGACGGGCGCGCGCTGCCGTCCGGTCCGTTCGAATCCGGCCATCGCTCGCTGCAGACGGGCTTGCGCTCCTGGGTCGAGCGGCAAACCCATCACCCGCTCGATTATGTCGAGCAGCTCTACACTTTCGCCGATCGTGATCGCACGCTCGACGGCGCGCGCGTCATCGCCATCTCCTATCTCGGCCTGACGCGCGAAGCCAAGGCGACGGGCGAACAGGATCCCGGCTGGCGCAATTGGTATCGCTATCTGCCGTGGGAAGATTGGCGCGAAGGCCCGCCGGCATTCATGCCGACGGTCGAGAAACGCCTCGGTGCCTGGGCCGCGTCGGCGAGCGATCTGCCGCAGCGCCGCGCGCGACAGCAGCGCGTCGCCGCGGCGTTTGCCGTTTCCGACAAGCACTGGAACGAGGAGCTGGTGCTGCAACGCTATGAGCTGCTCTACGAGGCGCAGCTCGTGCCCGAAGCCGGCCGCGCCAAATCGATTCCCGATCCGCTGCCGGGCGAGCCGATGATGCATGACCATCGCCGCATCCTTGCCACGGGCCTCGCCCGATTGCGCGCGAAAATCAAATATCGTCCCGTCGTGTTCGAGCTCATGCCCGAAAGCTTCACGCTGCTCGATCTGCAGCGCGCGGTCGAGGCGCTCGCCGGCCTGCGCCTTCACAAGCAGAATTTCCGCCGCTTGATCGAGCAGCAAGGCCTCGTCGAAGAGACCGGCAAGGTCTCGACCGAAACCGGCGGCCGGCCGGCGAAGCTGATGCGTTTCCGCCGCGAGGTGCTCTTGGAGCGCGCGATCTCCGGCGCACGCCTGCCGGTCGTGCGCTCGGCTTAGGCCAGGCTCGGAAGGGTGCGACTTAATGGGGCGGCAACGAGACCTTAAACAAATCAGGGGATGGTCGCCGGTGACGGACACAAATGATCTGGCGGCACAACAGCACCGTAGGCCCGCTTGGGCGCCACAACCTCGTTAAGCATATCATCCTCGGCGTCGGCGGTATCGTCATCGCCCTGATGTGGCTGGCGGTGTTGGTGTCGGCGCAGCAAGCGCAGCAGGCTGCCGTGCAGCAAGCGCGCTCGAACAGCGCAAATTTGGCGGCGGCCTTCAGCGAAGAAGTCTCGCACACGCTCGACGGCATTTCCGGCGTCATGGAGGCCGTCGCCGCGCGCATGCGCGCCAAGGGCTCAAGCTTCGATATTCACGATTGGGCAGGCGAGATTCCGCTGCTGTCGCAAGCAACGATACAAGGCTCGATCATCGGGCCCGATGGCTATCTCAAATCGACCACGCTCGGTCTTCCGCCGGAGCCGGTCAATCTCAGCGATCGTGAACATTTCCGCATTCACCTCGATGGCGGGTTCCCCGGCGTCTTTATCAGCAAGCCTGTGATAGGTCGGGTTTCCGGCCAAGCCTCGATCCAGATTTCCCGTCGTGTCGATAACGAGGATGGGAAATTTCTCGGCGTCATTGTGTTTTCGGTCGCGCCGGCAAATCTTACCAGCCTCGTTTCTTCGATCGATATCGGTACCGACGGCACGATTGCGCTGGTCGGGCTCGATGATGTCGTACGCGCGCGCTTCAGCAAGACGCACCCCGACGGCCTCGACGGCGTCGGCGAGTCGATCGCCGGTACCCCACGGCCCGCGGCCGTCGCTCCCGGCGAGCACGGCTTCTATACGCGTATGAGCGTGATCGACGGAATCGCGCGACTCTTTGCGTATCAGCGGCTCAAGACGTTTCCGCTGGTCGTCACAGTCGGGATTCCCCTCACCGATGTCTTCGCGGCCTCGGCCGCGCATACGCTGACCCTCTTTGCCCTGGCTGCGGCGGCGACGTTGCTGCTCGTGATCCTCGGCCTTTATCTCATTCGCGAAAGCCGCTTTCGCGCTCTGCGCGAGATCGAACTCGCGGATCAGCATGCGCAGCTCGAGGCCATTAACAGCGAACTCGTCGCCAGCAAGGAAATGGCCGAAGCCGCCAGTCGCGCGAAATCCGTTTTCCTCGCCAATATGACGCACGAGTTGCGTACGCCACTGAATGCGATCATCGGCTTCTCACAGCTGATCAAAGATCAAGTGATGGGCCCGATCGAGAACAAAACCTATCCCGACTACGCGACCGATATCTTCCTGTCCGGCCAGCGGTTGCTTACCATGATCAACAATGTCCTCGATCTGTCGCGGATCGACGCGGGTGGCGTTGTGATCGAGGACGATTGCATCGGCGTCGGCGAAATCTTGAACAAGGTTGCCGGCCAGCGTAGTGCCGATCTCGAACGCAAGCGACTGGTTCTGGCGCTCGACATTGCCGACGGCTTACCGCAATTGCGCGCCGATCGTCTCAAGCTAAAGCAAGTACTCGCCAATCTCTTAGCCAACGCCATCAAATTCTCGCAAGAAGGCGGGCGTATCGTGATGCGCGCCGCCATTGAGCGCGGCGGCGACCTTGTCCTGACAATTGTCGATCAAGGCATCGGGATGATGGTCGAGGACATATCCGTCGCGTTGCAACATTTCGAACAGGTCGACGGTACGCTCACCAAGCGCTACGAGGGACTCGGTGCCGGCTTGCCCTTGGCCAAGCGCCTCATTGAGCTCCATGGCGGCGCCATTGCCATCGAAAGTACGCAAGGTGTCGGCACGACGGTGCGCGTTACGTTGCCGCGCGAAAGATTGATCGCGCTCGAAAGTCTGGCGTCGGCGATCGATACCGCGGCCTAATCGCCCGCCGCCGCCGGGGCGGCTTCTCGTTGTTTCTCAGCCTTGATCTTGGCGCGCGCGGCCGCGGTGGCGGCTTCGTCGATCGAAAGATCGTCGTTGATGATCACGCCGTAGAATGTCGCCGCCGCTTCGCGGCTGACGAATTCGTTGAGCACATCCTCGCGCACGCGCGCTGCCTGGCGCTCCAGCGGATCGCCCCAGCCGCCGCCGCCGCCGGTCAACGTCGACATCACGCTGTCCGCGGGTAGTGGCGTGCGGAAGCCGTAATTCGGTTTGAAGTCGTTATCGCCCGGCTTTTTCACGAAGCATTCCGAATAGCTGCCGTTCATGCCGCCAAAGAGGCCCCAAGGCGGGCACGAGCGGCGATCGGAGCGGCCGAGATTCCAGCGGCCCTCGACCAGGCTGCGCGCGCGCACGTTGAGGCCGACGCCGCCGCGGAACTTGCCGGGTCCGCCGCTATCCGGGCGGAAGCCGCGATTCTCGATGAGGATCGGCACTTTCAACTCCATCGCCTCGATCGAGCCGTTGCGCACATCGCCCTGGCAGATCGAGACGCTGCCATTCTCGCCGTCCTCGGTCGGGCGGCCACCCCAGCCGGCGCCTTCGATCGATTGCGTGACGAAGCGGCGATTGGTCTTGGGATCGATGCCGGAAAAGATGATCGAGCCGCCGCCCATCGTCCCGTGATGCGCCGCCGGCGTGCGATCCGGCATCGCCGGCGCGAGCGAGCGCACGATCACATCGACAACCGTTGGCAGGATGCGGCTCCACCCGGTCATCGGCGCGGGATAGCGCGCCATCATGATCGTGCCTTCGGGCAGCACGATGTCGAGCGCGCGGAACGAGCCTTCGTTGACCGGTGCCAGCGGCTGGGTGAGCGCCTTATAGGCGATGCGCGCGCCGGCGAGCGTCCGCGAATTGAGCCCGCGCGTGCGTTCTTTCTCGCAGCCGGAGAGATCGATGATCATGCTGCCGCGTTCGACCGTGACCTTGGCGTGGATATGGACGGCCTCCACACCCATCGGCGTATTGTCGTCGAGGACGGCCGAGGCTTCGTAAACCCCATCTTTGATCTGAGAGACAACCGCTCGGCATTTCGCTTCGGTTTCGTCGAAGATGCGCGCGACCGCGCCTTGCATCGTCTCCTTGCCGTAGCGCTGGAACAACTCGTCGACGCGGCGCAACGCCAGTCGGCAGGCGGCAATTTGCGAGCGCAGGTCGCCCATCGAGCTTTCCGGGAAGCGAATGTTGTCGCGGATCACCTGCTGCAGCGTCTCGTCGAGCACATCGCGGCGATAGAGCTTCAGCTGATTGAGCTGCAGCCCTTCCTGCCAGGGATCGGGACAATCAGGGCCGGCGCCGAAACCCGTGCTGGTGCCGCCGATGTCGATCCAATGCGCGCGCACCATCGAGAAAAGCTGCAGCTCGCCCTCGAAGAAATAGGGCATGTAGATGACGATGTTGTTGAGGTGCTGTCCGGCGACGGCTTGGTGATTCATGATGATGACATCGCCCGGCGCGAAACCGTCGCGGCCGTATTTCTTTACGCCGTCGGTGATGATGATGCCGAGATCGGCGACGAAATGCGAAACGCCGCCGACATTCTGGCAGAGCAGTTCGCCGTCGGCGTTGACGAGTGCGGTGCAGAAGTCGCGCACCTCGTAGATCATCATGTTGTAGGAGGTGCGCTGGAGATCGGCGGCCATCTCGTTCGAGATCGCCGGCAACGCGTTGCGGATGACCTCGAGCGTCACCGGATCCAGATTGACCGCCATCGACCGACCCTCCCTAAAAACCAGTTCTTCCCACTGAAACCGATGACCGGTTCGCCCGCAAGGGTTTCCGGCGGAGCCGCGAGGGTTTCCCGGAGCGCCGAACCGCCTTGCGCCGGGCGCTGGGCTACCGCGACTCGTCCCTCTTGACCTTATGCTCAGCGATAGTATATCTTTGGAAAATTGCTCATAATGAGCATAAGGCATTTAGGGAAAATCGCCGTGCCCGATACCGCGCTGCTCTATGACCGCGTCAAAACCTTCATTCCGCCGATGGAATGGGGCGTCTTTGCCGACGACATCGAGGCGATCCTGGCGCTGAAGCGTCAGCGCAATGCCGTTCTCCTCGCGCACAACTACCAGACGCCCGAGATTTTTCACTGCGTCGCCGACATCACCGGCGACAGCCTCGCTTTGGCGCGCGAGGCGCAGAAGACCGAAGCCTCGGTCATCGTTCTCGCCGGCGTCCATTTCATGGCCGAGACGGCCAAGCTCCTCAATCCCGAAAAAACCGTCCTTATTCCCGATACACGCGCCGGCTGCTCGCTCGCCGAATCGATCACGGCGGAGGACGTGCGGCTGATGCGCCAGCGCTATCCCGGACGGCCGGTGATCACCTATGTGAACACCTCGGCGGCCGTGAAAGCCGAAAGCGACATCTGCTGCACCTCGGGCAATGCGAAGAAGGTCGTCGAATCGCTCGGCGTGCCGGAAGTGATCATGCTGCCCGACGAATACCTGGCGCAGAACGTCGCCAAGAAGACCAAGGTCAAGATCATCGCCTGGAAGGGCCATTGCGAGGTGCATGAGCGCTTCACTGCGGCGGAAATCCGCGAGCTGCGCGCGAGCCATCCCGGCGTCGTCGTGCTGGCGCATCCCGAATGCCCGCCCGATGTCGTGGCCGAAGCGGATTTCGCCGGCTCGACCGCGGCGATGAACGATTATGTCGCCGAGCGCCGCCCGCGCCGCGTCGTGCTGATGACCGAATGCTCAATGAGCGACAACGTCGCCCTGCAGCATCCAGCGACCGAGTTCGTACGACCCTGCAATCTCTGCCCGCATATGAAGCGCATCACCCTGCCGAAGATCCGCCAGGCGCTGGAGACGATGCAGCACGAGGTGACGATCGACCCGGCGCTCGCCGCCCGCGCGCGTCTCGCGGTCGAGCGCATGCTCAAAATCTAGGAAACCTCCATGCCATACCCGTCGGACGAATTCATCGGCCGGCCGGTCATCATCGGCGCCGGCCTCGCCGGGCTTATCACAGCGCTTCATCTGGCGCCCGAAAAGCCGATCGTGCTGTCGAAAGCCGCACTCGGCACGGGCGCGGCGAGCGCCAAGGCGCAAGGCGGCGTCGCCGCCGCGATCGGCCAGGATGATGACCCCCGCCTTCACGCCGCCGACACGATCGCTGCCGGTGACGGGCTCAGCGACGCTGCAGTGGTCGCGCAGATCACCGGCGCCGGCATGCGCGCCATCGACGCGTTGATCGCGCTCGGCGTGCGCTTCGATCGTGCGGCTGATGGCCAGCTTGCCCTCGGCCTCGAAGCCGCGCATGGCCGCCGCCGCATCGTCCATGCCCGAGGCGACCGCACCGGCCATGCGATTCTGCAGGCGGTGATTGCCGCGGTGGGGCGGACGTCATCCATCACCGTGCTGGAGGATATGGAAGCGCGACGCTTGATCCTGTGCGACGATACGGTCGCCGGGATCGCGGCCGTGGGGCGTGACGGCGTGCTGTTGCTGCCGACTAGCCGCATCGTGCTCGCGACGGGCGGGCTCGGCTATCTCTATCGCCATACAACCAATCCCACGGGCTCTTTCGGCCACGGCCTCGCGCTTGCCGCTTCGGCGGGCGCCGAACTCGCGGATATGGAATTCGTGCAGTTCCATCCGACCGCGCTCGATACCGGGCGCGATCCCATGCCGCTGGTCAGCGAGGCCGTACGCGGCGAGGGCGCGGTGCTCATCGATGAGAACGGCGCGCGCTTTACCGACGAGTTGCAGTCGCGCGATGTTGTCTCGCGCGCGGTCTGGCGCCGTATCGAATTGGGCCATCGCACCTTCCTCGATGCGCGGACGGCGCTCGGCGCACGCTTTGCGACGCGCTTTCCGGGCATCGACGCGCTCTGCAAGCAATCCGGCATCGATCCTGCGACCATGCCGATCCCCGTGCGGCCGGCGGCGCATTACCATATGGGCGGCGTCGCGGTCGACGCGGCGGGGCGCAGTTCCGTGCCAGGGCTGTGGGCTTGCGGCGAGGTGGCTGCGACCGGTCTCCATGGCGCCAACCGCCTCGCCAGCAATTCGCTGCTCGAAGCGGTGGTCTGCGGGCAATGGGTGGCGGAGAGTGTAGCCGGGACCGTATGCCCTGCGCCGCATGCGTTGCCGCCTGTTGATCTGCCGCCGTCGCCCGATCCGACGCCGATGCGCGGGGTCATGGACGCGAAGGTCGGGGTAGTGCGCGATGCGGACTCGCTCCGCGAAGCGATCGCAGCACTGTTGCCGCTCGCGGAAAGTGGCGGTGCCGCTTCGCAGCCGGCGACAGTCGCGCTGCTGGTCGCGGTCGCCGCGTTCCAGCGCCGCGAGAGCCGCGGCAGCCATTGGCGCAGCGATTTCCCTGCCGCGGAGAGCGCCGCGCGCCACAGCCGCTTACGCCTTAACGAAGCCTTGGCGCTCGCCCATGATATCGCGGCCGAACCGTTGCCGCGCGCGATTGGAGGAAAGCGATGACTGTCCCGCCGCTGCCGCGAATCATGATCGAAGAACAGGTGCGCGCGGCGCTACTCGAAGATCTCGGCCGCGCCGGCGATATCACGACCGATGCGATCATCCCGCCGACCGAGACGGCCAAGACAGCGTTGGTCGCGCGCAAAGCCGGCGTCGTCGCGGGTTTGGATGCGGCGTTGCTCGCCTTCTCGCTGTTCGATCCGACGATCAAGGTTCACATCGAAAAACCCGATGGCAGCCGCCTCGCCAAGGGCGACACGATCGCGACCATCGCCGGCTCGGTGTGCGGCATCTTGACCGCTGAGCGTGTGGCGCTGAATTTCCTCTGCCATCTCTCGGGCGTCGCCTCGGCGACGCGCGGCGTGGTCGATGCGGTCGCGGGCACCAAGGCGCGGATCATCTGCACGCGCAAGACGATTCCGGGCCTCCGCAATCTCCAGAAATACGCGGTCCGCGTCGGCGGCGGCTTCAATCACCGCTTTGGCCTCGATGATGCGGTGCTGATCAAGGACAACCACATCGCCGCGGCCGGCGGCATCAAGCCGGCGGTGGAGCGCGCCCGCGCCGCGATTGGCCATCTCGTCAAGATCGAGCTCGAAGTCGATACGCTCGCCCAGCTCGAAGAGGCGCTTTCGGTCGGCGCCGACGCGATCCTCCTCGACAACATGACCGTCGATCAGATGCGCGAAGCCGTCGGCCTCGTCAAAGGCCGCGCCCTCACCGAAGCCTCCGGGGGCATCACCCCGATCACCGCGCCCGCGATCGCGCAGGCCGGCGTCGATCTCCTCTCGCTCGGCTGGCTCACGCACAGCGTCCAGCAACTCGATATCGGGCTGGATTATCTCTGAACCATCCTCGGCGATGCTTGCGCCCAAAATGGGCGCAAGATAAAATCGATCGATGCGGATCATCGCGCGGCGGACTCTGCGACAATTTGCGGCGTCGCTCGCCGGCCGTAAAGATCAGCTCGCCGTCAAGGCCGCACTCGATGCCTGGTTCGACGAAGCCAGGCGCGCGCACTGGCGGAATATGGCGGATGTGAAGCAGTCCTATGCGACCGCGAGCGTCGTGACGAGCGAGCGTGTGGTCTTTAACATCAAGGGCAATAGCTATCGACTGGTCGTTGCGATCGATTTCGAACGGCCGATGATCTGGATAAAAGGGGTCGGTACGCAGCGGGACTATGACCGTATCGACGTTAAGACGGTGAAATATGAAAGTTGAACTTAAACCCATTCGGTCCGAGCGCGACTATGATCGCGCCCTCAAGCAACTCGGACAGCTTTGGGGCGCGAAGAAAGGGACCGCTGAGAGCGATCAACTCGATATCCTCGCGACTCTTATCGACGCTTACGAAGCCGAGCACCATCCGATTGATCCGCCCGATCCCGTCGAAGCGATCAAATTCCGCATGGAGCAACAAGGTTTAACCCGCAAGGATCTCGAGCCCCTGATCGGCAGCCGAACAAGGGTTGCGGAGGTGCTCAATGGCAAAAGAGGCTTGTCGATCGCGATGATTCGTCGGCTTCACGCCAAATTGGGTATCGCCGCGGAGGTCCTGATTCGGCAGCCGCGTACTCGCCGCGCCGCCTAAAGCAAGGACCGCATTCTCATGAAATCGCGCTGGAACGACGACGACGCGGACGGGATGGTGCGGCGCTATGCACAACAGAGCATCGGCCGCGATCTCGCGCTCCGCGTTTATACATCGCGGCTCCTCGGTCAGGATCCACTGCTCGTGCTGCATGGCGGCGGCAACACCTCGGTGAAGACGACAGCGATCGATCTCGCGGGTGACGAGGTCGAGGTGCTGTGCGTCAAAGGCTCGGGCTGGGATATGGGCGACATCGAGCCGGCTGGTCTGCCCGCGGTGCGCATGAAGCCGCTCTTGCAGCTGCGCGAGCGGGATAAGCTCTCGGACGAAGACATGGTGCGTTATCAGCGCGCCAATCTCATCGATCCCGGCGCGCCTAATCCCTCGGTCGAGACGTTGCTGCATGCATTCCTGCCGCTCAAATATGTCGATCACACGCATTCGACGGCGGTGCTGAGCATCGCCGATCAGCCGAATGCGCGTGCTCTCTGCGACGAGATCTACGGCAAGCGCATGGGTTATGTGCCCTACATCATGCCGGGCTTCGCGCTTGCGCAGAAGGCCGCCGAAGTGTTTGAGGCCGATCCCGCGGTCGAAGGTCTCGTGCTGGAAAAGCACGGCATCTTCACCTTCGGGGCCGATGCGCGCGAAGCGTATGAGCGCATGATCACGAATGTGACGAGCGCAGAAGAGCGGCTCGCTACGAATCGCAAAAGCATCTTCGCGCCGGCGCCGCTGCCGAAGATGCTGGCGAGCGTCGCCTCGGTCGCGCCGATCCTGCGCGGTGCGTGCGCGGAGCCCGATGCGAAGAGCGAAGGGGCGTGGCGTCGTTTGGTGCTCGATTTCCGCAGCAATGCGCAGATCATGGCTTATGTGAATGGCGCCGAGGTGAAGCGCTACTCGCAGCAGGGCGTCGTCACGCCCGATCACACGATCCGCACCAAGAACATCCCCCTCGTCGTGCCCGCGCCGGATGCGAGCGATCTTGCCGGCTTCCGTGCCGCGGTGCATCAGGCAGCGGGGGATTTCGTCACGGCCTATCACGCCTATTTCAAGCTCAACAATGAAGGCCGCGATCCGTCGAAGCGCGAGCTCGATCCATTGCCGCGCGTCGCGCTCGTGCCAGGCGTCGGACTCTTCGGCATGGGGCGCAGCAAAAAGGACGCGGCCGTCGCCGCCGACATCGCCGAGAACACGGTGCTGACGATCACCGATGCCGAAGCCATCGGACGCTTCGAGGCGCTGCCCGAATGCGATCTCTTCGACATGGAATATTGGTCGCTGGAGCAGGCGAAGCTCGGCAGCGTCGCCGAGAAGCCGCTCGCGGGGCAGATCGTGGCGATCACCGGCGGCGCCGGCGCCATCGGTGCGGCCTGCGCCAGACTCTTCAAGGACAACGGCGCCGAGATTGCCGTGCTCGACCGCGAATCGGCCGGCGCACAAACTGTCGCAAAGAGACTCGGCGGCGCATCGCTGAGCCTCGCCTGCGATGTGACCGATGATGCTTCGGTGCGCGACGCGTTCGCGACGATCGCGTCGCATTTCGGCGGTCTCGATATCGTCGTCTCCAATGCCGGCGCGGCGTGGCAGGGCAAGATCGGCGCCGTCGAGGAAGCCGTACTGCGGCAAAGCTTCGAGCTCAATTTCTGGTCGCATCAGCGCGTCGCACAGGCCGCCGTGAAGATCATGCTGGCGCAAGGAACGGGCGGCTGCCTGCTCTTCAACGTATCGAAACAGGCGATCAATCCCGGTCCCGATTTCGGGCCTTATGGTCTGCCGAAAGCGGCGACGCTTTTCCTCTCGCGGCAATACGCGCTCGATTACGGCAAGGACGGCATCCGCGCCAACGCCGTCAACGCCGACCGTATCCGCAGCGGCTTGCTGACGCCCGAAATGATCGCCGAGCGCTCGAAAGCGCGCGGCCTCAGCGAGAAGGATTATCTCTCCGGCAATCTCCTCGCCCGCGAAGTCACCGCCGAGGACGTGGCGCAAGCATTCCTGCATCAGGCGCTGTCGCTCAAGACCACCGCCGATGTGACGACGGTCGATGGCGGCAACATCGCTGCGGCGCTGCGCTAGCGCCTAACGCTGTCGGCGATTTAATGCAGCTCGAGTGCCGCCATGGTGCGGGAGTCGAGCTGGCCGGTCGCATCGAGTTGGCGCGAGCGCTGGAAATTGCGCAGCGACGTCGCGGTGGCGGGGCCCCATTTGCCGTCGATATTGTCGCGGACATAGAAGCCGAGATCGCGCAGCCGCTGCTGCACCTTGAACACCATGTCGCTCGAAATCGCCTGCGGCGCGGGGGTTTGCGCTTGCGGCGCACGGGCGGGGGCCGGCGCTGGGGCCGCGGCACGGACCTGGTTGGCCGCTACCGGCACCCAGCTGCCATCCGCCCGCTCGCACGCGACGTGCGTCACGTTCTGGCGTTGCCCGGTGATCACCGCGTCGGTGACATATTCGCGGCACGGCTCGTTATGCGGCCCGCGCAGATCGCGTGTCGGCGTCACCCAATAGCTTGAGCCGGTATTCGGATTCTGCCAGGCGACCGGTTGGTTGGCGGGCGCGTGATCGAGCGATTGCGTCACGCAGCCTCGATCCACCGGATCCATCGAACGGCCGATATAACCGCCGGCGAGCGCGCCGCCCAGCACGCCAATGATCGTTGCTGCGGTCTTGCCGCTGCTCTTGCCAACCTGATTGCCGAGGAGACCGCCGGCCGCCGCGCCGCCTAAACTACCGACGACGTTGCCGGTGGTCGGGCTCAAAATCTGATTGATAGCGCTGCGATCGCAATAGCGCTGGTCGGTGCCGTAGTAGTTATTCTGCGCACGGGCCGCGCCCGCGTGCAGCACGGTGAGCGCCAGGGCCGCTACCGCGATCGCCCGTGCGCCAACGGTGCCGCAGCTGTTAATTTGCCCGAAGACCTGCATCGCTCTCCCTGCCTTTCGCCGCTTTCAACACGCGCTTGACGCTGAGGTCATAAAGCTTGTCGATGTCCTTGTCTGCGGCGATCATAGGCGGTGATGCCGCGTGTGCAACGCGGGTTTGCCCAGGTTTATCGCCGTGACAGGCGTCTCTCGTTGTCAGCCCCGCTTTCGGGGGGCTTGACGCGTTTTCTAAAATTGCGGCCATGCCCCAAACGAAACTCGATACGCTCTACGCAAAAATCCGCGCCTGCAGGGTCTGCGTGGATTTGCCGTCGGGGCCGCGGCCGGTGTTGCGCGGCAAGCGCTCGGCGCGGCTGTTGATCCTCAGCCAGGCGCCCGGCACCAAGGTCCACGAGACTGGTTTGAGCTTCAACGACCGCAGCGGCGACCGGCTGCGCGACTGGCTCGGCATCGATCGCGAGACGTTCTACGACGAAAGCCGTGTCGCCATCATGGGCATGGGCTTGTGCTATCCGGGCCGCTACGAGCGCGGCGGCGATCTGCCGCCGCGGCCGGAATGCGCCCCGCTCTGGCATGACCGCGTGCTGGCACTGCTGCCCAATATCGAACTCATCCTGCTCGTCGGCTCTTATGCGATCGATTACTACCTCGCCGACACCAAGAAACCGCGCATGGCCGACACGGTCGCGGCGTGGCGCGAATATGGGCCGCGCTATTTTCCGCTGCCGCATCCGTCTTGGCGCACGGTGCTGTTCGAGCGCAAGAACCCATGGTTCGAGGCAGATTTGTTACCGGCGCTGCGGAAACGGGTGAAGAAGTTGATCGATTGATCCTCCCCTTCGGGGCGGAGGGGACATTGGTTAGGTATTCTCGATCCGCTCCATGTCGTCGTCGGAAAAGCCGAAATGGTGGCCGATCTCGTGGATCAGCACATGGCGCACGACGGCGGCGAGCTCTTCGCCGGTCTCGACCCAATAGTCGAGCAGCGGACGGCGATAAAGAAAGATCATGTCGACATCGCTGCGCGTCGCCGTCACGCTCTGATGCGGGATCGCGACGCCGCGATAGAGGCCCAGGAGGTCGAACGGGCTTTCGAGGTCCATTTCTTCCTCGGTCTCCTCGTCGGGAAATTCCTCGACGCGGATGACCACGGCACCCACGTGCCGCCTCAATTCCTCTGGTATAGTGGCGAGCGCCTGCTGCGCCAGTGTCTCGATATCGACGGCGGAAGGCGGAAGCTGGCTCATGCCAATCTACATAGTTGGAGCGACGGAGGCTGCAAATGGTCGAACGTCTGGTCGGTGCGAAGCGTAAGGAAGCGGTGGCGGAGCTCAGGGGCTGGGCCGAGGTCGAGGATCGCGATGCGATCCGGAAAACCTACCATTTCGGTACCTTCAGCGAAGCCTGGGCCTTCATGTCGCGTGTCGCGCTGCTGGCTGAGAAGATGGATCATCACCCGGAATGGTTCAATGTCTATAACCGGGTGGAGATCGTGCTCGCGACGCATGACGTCGAGGGCCTCTCCGATCGCGACATCAAGATGGCGCACGCGATCGACGAGATCGCGCCCCAGCGGGATCGCGGCTAGGCGACCGTAGCCTCGCGGCTTTCGGCGTGTTATTTCTTCGCCCATCGGAAATGGGGGAGGGTCACGAGCCCCGATGGCGAATAAAGTTTATCCCACGGCAGACGCGGCACTCGAAGGCATCCTGCGCGACGGCATGATGCTTTTGTCGGGCGGCTTCGGCCTCTGCGGCACGCCCGACGCACTGATCGATGCGATCAAGAAGGCTGGGACCAAGAACCTGACCGTCGTCTCGAACAATGCCGGCATCGACGGCGCGGCCCTTGGCCTGCTCTTGGAGACGCGGCAGATCAAGAAGATGATCTCGTCCTATGTCGGCGAGAACAAGCTCTTCGCCGAGCAATTCCTCAAGGGCGAGCTCGAGCTCGAGTTCAATCCGCAAGGCACACTGGCCGAGCGCATCCGCGCCGGCGGCGCCGGTATCCCGGCCTTCTACACCAAGACCGGCTACGGCACGGTGATCGCCGAAGGCAAGGAGACCAAGGATTTCGACGGCGAGCATTACGTGATGGAGCGCGGCATCGTCGGCGATGTCGCCATCGTTCACGCGTGGAAGGGCGATACCGAAGGCAATCTCGTTTATCGCAAGACGGCACGAAATTTCAATCCGGTGATGGCGACCGCGGGCAAGATCACCGTCGCCGAGGTCGAGCATCTGGTGCAGCCGGGCGATATCGATCCCGACCAGATCATGACGCCGGGCATCTACGTCCAGCGCATCGTACACATCAAGAATCCGGTGAAGCGCATCGAAGTGCGCACCGTCCGCAAACGGGCATAAGGAGATCGCCCATGCCTTGGACACGCGACCAGATGGCGGAACGCACGGCGAAAGAGCTGCGCGACGGTTTCTACGTCAATCTCGGCATCGGGATTCCGACCTTGGTGTCGAACTACATTCCGCCCGGCGTCTCGGTGCAGTTGCAGAGCGAGAATGGCATGCTCGGCTTCGGTCCGTTCCCTTACGAGGGGGAAGAAGACGCTGACCTCATCAATGCCGGCAAGCAGACTGTCACCGAGTTGCCGACCACCAGCTTTTTCTCCAGCGCCGACAGTTTCGCGATGATCCGCGGCGGCCACATCAACATCGCCATCCTCGGCGCGATGCAGGTGGCGGAGAACGGCGATCTTGCCAATTGGATGATCCCGGGCAAAGTCGTCAAAGGCATGGGCGGCGCGATGGATCTCGTCGCCGGCGTCAAGAAAGTGGTTGTGGTGATGGAGCATTCAGCGAAAGACGGACCGAAGCTCTTGAAGCAATGCACCTTGCCGCTCACCGGCGCGCGCGTCGTCGATATGCTGATCACTGACCTTGGCGTGTTCGAGATCGATCGTCAGGGCAAGGGCGGCGTCAAGCTGATCGAGCTCGCCCCCGGCGTAACCCTCGACGAAGTCCGCGCCAAGAGCGAAGCGACGATTCATTCGGGCAATTAGAACACAAAGTCCCCTCCGCCCTCGAGCGAGGAGAGGGGAATTCTCACCGATCCTTGATCGCATCCAGTGCCGTCGCGACGGTGCGGGCTTCATCGCTGCCGGGGGGCATCTTCTCTTTTACTTTTTCCCAATCGGCGCGCGCGGCGTTGAAATCGCCTTGCTGCGCGGCGTGCAAGCCGAGATACCACAGCACCGCCGGCTCGTCGGGATCGATCGTCTGGATGCGTGTTAGCAACGCGACGACCTGCGGCGTGAGCTGTTCGGCGACCGACCGACCGGCCATCACCGCTTGCGCTTCCGCCATCAGCACGGCGGGATCGTTGGGCTTCAGCTTTTCGGCCTGCGCGAAAGCGGCGTTGGCGTCATCGAGCTGATTGAGCACCGCATAGGACCGGCCGAGACGCAACCAGCCCTCGAGATTGTCGGGATGCTGCTTCATGTCGTCGGCGAGTTTCTGGACCATACTGCGGATTTGCGTGAGCTGCGCCTGTTGCTGCGCCACTTGATCGCGCTCGGCCTCGCGGTTGGCGTAGGGATCGTCGGCGATGCCCGGCGAGCCGAGCTTCACATAAATCCCGCCGGCGATGACCACGACAGCGAGCGCGATCGCCGTGGCGAGCAGCGGTTTGCGCGCGCCGGCTGTTGCGGCTTTGTCATCGCTGTCGGCGGCGAGCAGCCGGCGCTGCAATTCGAGCCGCGCCGTGGCCGCCTCGTCTTCGGCGACCGAACCACGCGCGACTTCGCGTTCGAGCTCTTTCAACTGGTCGCGATAAACCGCGCGGTCGAAGGCCTCGCGTGTTTCCGGGGCGCGCGCCGGCTTGAGCAACGGACCGAGCACGAGGGTGAGTACGATCAGCGTCATGCCGATCAGCCCGAGAATGAGCGCCAGCATCAGCCTTCTTCCTTGAGCAGCCGCTCGATGCGGCGTTCTTCCTCGGCGCTCAGCGGCTCGACCGGCGCGATGGCTTTGCGATGGCGCAGATAGATCAGCGCGCCGCTCCCCGCGAGCAGCAGCACGATAATCGGCCCGAACCACAACAAATAGGTCGCCGGCTCGACCGGCGGCTTCAGCAGCACGAAATCGCCATAGCGATCGGTGAGAAATTTGACGGCCTGCGCGTCGCTGTCGCCCGCGGCGATGCGCTCGCGCAGCAAGACGCGCAGATCATGCGCCAGCGGCGCGTTCGATTCATCGATGGTCTCGTTCTGACAAACGAGGCAGCGGAGCTCTTCGCTGAGCGCGCGCGCCCGTGCTTCGAGCGCCCGATCGCTCAGCCGCTCGCTCGGCTCGACGGCAAACGCAGCAGCCGGTGCGAGCAGTAAGAAAGCGAGCAGGGCGAGGAGCGGCTTCACGAATGCTGCAGCTGTTGCACCAGCGGCAACAGTTCCTGGGCGACCTGGCGCTCGCTCAACGGGCCGACGAAGCGCTTGCGGATGCGGCCTTCCTTGTCGATGACATAGGTCTCGGGCACGCCATAGACGCCGAAATCGATCGCAGTGCGGCCATTCTCATCGACGCCGATCGCGTGATAAGGATCGCCGAGCTGCTTCAGGAAGCGATCGGTATCGGGCTGCTTGTCTTTATAGGCGATGCCGTAAACCGGCACGCCGATCTGCTTCTCCAGCCCCATCAGCAGCGGGTGTTCGTCGCGGCAGGGCTCGCACCACGACGCGAAGAAATTGACGACGACGACCTGGCCTTTGAGCGCATCGAGTGCGATGCCTTGCCCGCCATCGAGCCCGGCGAGTTGGAACGAAGGTGCCGGCTTGTCGATCATCACCGACGGCAGAAGCTGCGGGTCGCGGTTGGGGTTGAGCGCAAGGAGGAAATAAACCGCGACGGCAACGAACAGCGCGACCGGCAACAGAAACAGCAAGCGCCGCAAAATCTATTCTCCCGGCGCGGGATGCGCCGCCGGCAGGCGCCGGCGCGAAGCGACGCCGACACGCCAACGCCGATCGCTGAGGCTGAGCAAGCCGCCAAACGCCATGATCACGGCGCCGATCCAGATCCACGGCGTGAGCGGCTTCCAATAGGCGCGCACGGTCGAGCCGTTGCTGTCATCGGGATCGCCGAGCGCAACGTAAAGATCGGCGAGCATATTGCTGCGGATCGCCGTGACGCTCGTCGTCATCTGTTGCAGCGGGAAGAAGCGCCGTTCGGGATGCAGCTCTTCCACCATCCGGCCGTTGTGCCGCACCTCAATCGTCGCGCGGTCGGAGGTGAAATTGGGGCCGGCGACTTTCTCGGTGCCATCGAATTTCAGCACGTAGCTGGCGATGGTCAGCGTATCGCCAGGGTGTAGCATTTGAATTTGCTCGACCTCGAACGCCGAAGCGGCAATGCCGGCGACGCTCACCGCGACGCCGAAATGCGCGATGGACATCGCATAGGACGCGCGCGGCAGATGGCGTGCACGGCGCCAGGTCTCGACAGCGCCGGCGCGAAACAGCTTCACCCGCTCCGCCCATTCGACGAGCGCGCCGATGCCGACCCAGGTGGCGAGCGCCAGGCCGAGCAGCGCGAGGATCGGCTTGAAGCCGGCGAGATAGAGCCCGATCAGCGCGACGAGCAGCGCCGCCGCGAACGCAAACCACAAGCGGTGCAACGCGCCGCGCAGATCGCCGCGCTTCCAGGCAAGCAACGGTCCGACCGCGACAGCGAGCAGCGCCGGCACCATCAGCGGCACAAAGGTGCGATTGAAGAACGGAAAGCCGACCGACAGCTTCGGCCCGCCGATCGTGTCGAGGAAGAGCGGATAGAGCGTGCCGAGGAATACGGTCGCCGCCGCGGTCGTGAGCAGCACGTTGTTGAGGACGAGCGCGCCTTCGCGCGAGATCGGCGCGAAAATTCCGCCGCCTTGCAGCGCCGGCGCGCGGAAAGCGTAGAGCGTCAGCGAGCCGCCGATGGCGAGGACGAGCAGGATGAGGATGTAGGTGCCGCGCGTCGGATCGACGGCGAAAGCGTGCACCGAGGTGAGTACGCCCGAGCGCACGAGGAAGGTGCCGACCAGCGACAGCGAGAAGGTGATGATCGCGAGAAGGATGGTCCAGCTTTTAAGCGCATCGCGTTTCTCGACGACGATGGCGGAATGGATGAGTGCCGTGCCGACCAGCCACGGCATGAAGGACGCGTTCTCGACCGGGTCCCAGAACCACCAGCCGCCCCAGCCCAGCGTGTAGTAGGCCCACCAGCTTCCCATCGCAATGCCGATGGTGAGTGCGCACCACGCGGCGAGGCTCCACGGTCTGACCCAGCGCGCCCAGGCGGCATCGACGCGACCTTCGATCAGCGCGGCGACGGCGAAAGAGAATGCGACCGAGAAGCCGACATAGCCGAGATAAAGGAACGGTGGGTGGAAGGCGAGGCCGGGATCCTGCAACACCGGGTTCATGCCGGCGCCGTCGAGCGGCGCCGGCTGCGCGCGCAGGAACGGGTTCGACGTGAAGAGAATGAAAGTGAGGAAGCCGATGCCGATCATGCCCTGCACCGCGAGCACGCGCGCGCGCAGACTGGGCGGGAGATTGTCGCCGAAGAGCGCGACCGCCGCGCCGAACAGCGACAGGATCAGCACCCAGAGCACCATCGAGCCTTCGTGATTGCCCCAGACGCCGGTAATCTTATAGAGAAGCGGCTTGGTCGATTGGCTGTTCTCGACCACCGTCGCGAGCGAGAAATCCGACGTGACGTAAGCGTTCACCAGGACGGCGAAGCTCGCCGCGATCAGCAGGAACTGCGCGACGGCCGCGCTTTGCCCGACCGCCATCAATCCGGCGTGACGGCGCGAGGCGCCATAAAGCGGCACGGTCGCCTGCAACGCTGCGAGACAGAGCGCCAGGATCAGCGCAAAGTGACCTAATTCGATAATCATGGCTGCTTCGCGTTGGCGGTTGCCGAGGTGGGGCCGGGTTTCGCGCCTTCCTGCCAATGACCGCTGCGCTTCAACGCGTCGACCACTTCGGGCGGCATGTAATTCTCGTCATGCTTGGCGAGGACGCTCGAGGCGCGGAAGGTGCCTTGCTGCAACTTGCCTTCGACGACGACACCCTGGCCTTCGCGGAAAAGATCGGGCACGTCGCCTCTATAGGTGACGGGCACGGCGCTGTTGCCATCGGTGACCTTGAAGTCGAGCGTCAGCCCGTCGGCTTCGCGCTTCACGCTGCCATTCTCAACGAGGCCGCCGATGCGGATGTCGCGTCCATCAGGCACCTTCTTGGCGGCGAGATCGGACGGGCCGTAGAAGAAGACGAGATTGTCCTGAAACGCCGAGAGCACCAGCGCCGTCGCGACGCCGAGCAACACCAGCCCGCCGAGCACGACATAGAGCCGCTTTCGCTTGCGCGTCATAACCGGCGCTTCTCCGCTTCAGCCAGCGCGCGCTGGCGCTTGCGATAGGTGACGATGGTCTCGATCGCGAAACCGCCGAGCACGATCACCGCCAGCGCATAGGCCGGCCACACGAAACGCGCATAGCCGCCCATCGCAAGAAAGTGATCCAGCGCTTCCATCTCATGCCGCCTCTTGCAGCCGTAGCGCGCGCAGCTTCGCCGCCATCAACGCGCTGCGGATGCGCATCAGCCAGAGCGTCACGAAGAGCAAGGTGAAGCCCAGCGCCATGATCGCCAGCGGCCACAGCATCGATGCCGCGATGGTCGGGCCGCCGAGACGGAAGATGCTCGCCGGCTGGTGCAGGGTGTTCCACCAATCGACCGAGAATTTGATGATCGGCAAATTGACGACGCCGACCAGCGCCAGGATCGCACCGGCGCGGGCGCCGCGCGTCGGCTCGTCGAACGCGTTGATCAGCGCGATGTAGCCGAGATAAAGGAAGAACAGCACCAGCACCGAGGTGAGCCGCGCGTCCCAGACCCACCACGTGCCCCACATCGGCTTGCCCCAGAGCGAGCCCGTCACCAGGCACAGCAGCGTGAATCCCGCACCGAGCGGCGCCGCTTCACGCGCTGCGATATCGGCGACCGGATGACGCCAGATCAGCGCGATCGCGCTTGCCGTCGCCATGATCGCGTAGACCATCGTCGCCATGTAAGCCGACGGCACATGAACGTACATAATGCGCACGGACTCGCCTTGCTGATAATCGGCCGGCGCGACGAAGAGCGCAAGATAGAGTCCGGCGCCGAGCAAGAGCACGGCGGCGATCGCGCACCAGGGCAGGAGCTTGCCGGACCACTGCATGAAGCGGTTGGGATTGGCGAGGCGGAACATCTAAATCTTTTTTTAAGCGAGCACTTGAATGGTCGTCCCTATTCTAGCGCGAGGCGCAGGGCCGCCGCAGCGGCAAAAGGAACCAGCCCCGCCGCCAGGACCAGCAGCGCCGCGAGCAGCAGCAGGTCCGGCCGGGCGCCGAATCCCTGGCTCTCGGCCTCGATGGCGGCGACGCCGAAGATCAGGACCGGGATATAAAGCGGCAGCACCAGCAGCGAGATCAGCACGCCGCCGCGCCGCGCGCCGAGGGACAACGCGGCGCCGATCGCGCCGATGAGGCTGAGGGTCGGCGTGCCCAGCACCATGCCGGCGATCAGCGCCGGATAGCCTGCCGGATCGAGATGCAGCAGCAGCGCCAGCAGCGGCGCGACGACGATCAGCGGCAGGCCGGTCACCAGCCAATGCGCCAGGCATTTCGCCAGTACCTGCGCTTCGAGCGGCAGCGGCAGCAGGGCGAGCGCTTCGAGGCTGCCGTCTTCGTAATCGGCCTGAAACAATCGCTCGAGCGAGAGCAGCGCGGCGAGCAGCGCCGTTACCCAGACGATGCCGGCGGCGATCCGTTGCAATAATTCGGGTTCGGGACCGACACCGAACGGAAACAGCACGACGGTCAGAACAAAGAACGCGATGACCATCGCGGCATCGCCGCCTTGGCGAAAGGCGAGACGCAGATCGCGTCCGACGAGCGTCAAAAACGCGCTCATGCCAATAGCTCCGTGGCCGTTTCCGCCGGCACCGGACGGAAATCCGCGAGCGAGAGCCGCGTCGCGTCGACAAGTTCGATCGGCGCATGGGTCGACAGCACGATGCGGCCGCCTTGGGCGCGGTGCTCGGCGATCGCGGCGAGTAGCTGCGCAGCGGCTTCGGTGTCGAGGCTGGTCAGCGGCTCGTCGAGCAGCCAGAGCGCGGCCGGCGCCGCGACCAGTCGCGCCAAGGCGAGCCGCCGCTTTTGCCCGGCAGAGAGATAACGACAGGGTAGGCTCGCCGCATTCGCGAGGCCAAAGCGCGCCAGCGCAGGATCGATCGCGGCCTCGCTCCCGCGCATCTTCGCCCAGAAGGCGAGGCTCTCGCGCGCCGACAGAACCGGCTTCAGCGCGTCGCTGTGGCCGACGAAATGCAGCCGGCCGCGATGCGCGCCGGGATCTTCGCGAATATCGAGGCCGCCCCAGGCCAACACGCCGATCTCACGCGGCGTCAGCCCGGCCATCAGGCGGAGAAGGCTCGATTTGCCGCTTCCGTTGGGGCCGATCAGCACCAATGCGCCGCCTGGCGGCAGCACGAAATCGAGGCGGCGGAAAATCAGCTTCTCGCCGCGGCGGCAGGCGAGGCCTCGTCCGGTGAAATCGCCCTCACTTAAAAAACTTTGGGGATTGGGAGGGGCTTGAGTGGAAGGCATCGCGCGGCGCGATTGTGACCGCTTGCCGCCGCTAAAGCAAAGAAACCGGTCTAGCTGCCGCCGTAATTATTGTTGAACAACACGCCGATGCCGACGCCGGCGAGCGCAGCAGCGATGCCGACACCGACGGTCTCGATGATCGTCTGGACGAGCGAGCGCTTGCCGATGAGGCCGCGCCCGGCGCCGAGCGCGACGAGCAGCACAATGGTGATGCCGGCGGAGACGATGCGGGCTGAGGCCACCGGCATCAGCATGAAAGGCACGATCGGCACGGCAGCCGAGAAGAAATCCGCCACCAGCATCCACAGCGCCTGTTGGACGGGGTTCGTCGCCGCTTCGGTGCCGCCCTGGATGGCGACGAGCAGCGCTTTGATCGCGTCGGGCTTGTCACGCACGATGCCGGCGAGCGCGCTCGCCTGCTGCCGCTCCAGTCCAACCGCGGTCAACCGCTCGGCCAGCATCGCGTCGACACCGCCGGGGTCGCATCTCACGTCGGTTTCGAGCTGTTTCTGGCGCGCCTTCTGCTCGTCGCGGTCGGTCTCGGATTCGAGAAATGCGCCAGCCATCATCGATACTGCGGCCGCGGCGGCGCCCGAGGCGCCGGCGACCAGGACGGCGCTGTTGCTGTTGGTCGTCGCGGCAACGCCGAAAACGAGGCCGAAGATCGAGACCGTGCCGTCTTCCATGCCGAAGACGATTGTCCCGGCCGAGGCGGTCAGGGAACCCTTCAGCTGCCGCAGCCAGCCTGTCTCAGCGCTCGTGTCGGACATCGAACCCCCTTGAGCCGTCCTAAACAGACCAAGTCCCGCCAAGAAAAGGAAGCGCTCAAAAAGAAAGGCGGCCTCGGTCGGGGGAACCGAGGCCGCGTATGAGCGGTCGGGGGGAATGACCGCTACGGAGAGGGAGAAAAAGCCAATAGCCTCTCTCACCCGCACGTAGGAAACACCCCCTTTGGGACGCTGGCGCGTAAGAATCGTGGCGAAAGCGTGGTATTTGCCGTGGCTTATCCCCAGGCTAGAGCTTATCTTGTTGTAATATATATCTTTTTTATAAAAAGGGGATCGATAGACACGTTTTCAACTATTGATCGTCGTCCCCTGCTGGGTGGCACGGTGCCCCTGGTGGCGGCTCCTGGCGCACCGGGACAGCGCGCGGCAGCGCTGCACCGGCCGAGCTGTTTCACGATCACGGCGTCCACTATGTCGCGCTCGGTTTTTCATCAATGTCCTCGATGCCGGCGGCGATCTCACCGGTGTCGCGCTGGTGACCGATTGGCAGAAGGATTTCGGCTTGCCCGCCGACACCGTCAAAGGCGGACTTTGCGTCTCGGGCATGTACGACATGAAGCCGGTTCGGCTCTCGGCGCGCAGCAACTACGTGGAATTCGACGACGCGATGGAAGACGCTATGAGCACGATCCGCCATTTGCCGCTGCTGCACGCGCCGGTGACGGTGGCTTACGGCACGTTCGAGACACCGGAATTCCAACGCCAGGGCCGCGATTTCGCGACCCCTGCGAAGGCTGCCGGCAAGCAGGTGACGGTTGTCGAGAGCAAGAACTACGCGCATATGGAGATGGGAGAATCCGTCGCCGATCCTTGCGGCTCTGCCGCTCGTACCGCGCTCGCCATGATGGGGCTTGGCCGCACCTGAACCTCAGCTTCACGGCCTTGATCTGGCGCTCTAAAGGCAGTAGCAGCAGGAAATTCCCCGCTTTTCCCGTGTCCCGAGGAGAAAAACGTGCCTGTCACCGGCCATGATTCGCTGAAAACCCGTCGCACCCTCACCGTTGGGGGCAAGAATTACGATTATTTCAGCCTCGAAGCGGCGGCGCAGGCCGCCGGGCTCGGCGACATCTCGCGCCTGCCTTTCTCGTTGAAGGTGCTGCTCGAGAATCTGGTGCGGCTGGAGAATGGCCGCACGGTCACGGTCGACGACATCAAGGCGGTCGCCGAATGGCTGAAGACCAAGACCTCGGAGCGCGAGATCGCCTTCCTGCCGGCGCGTGTGCTGATGCAGGATTTGACCGGCGTGCCCGCGGTGGTCGATCTCGCGGCGATGCGCGAGGCGATGGTGAAGCTCGGCGGCGATCCCAAGAAGATCAACCCGCTCGCGCCGGTGGATCTCGTCATCGATCACTCGGTGATGGTCGATAATTTCGGCAACGCCCAAGCCTTCCGCAACAACGTCAAGGTCGAGTTCGAGCGCAATCAAGAGCGCTACACCTTCCTGCGCTGGGGCCAAGGCACGTTCGATAATTTCCGCGTTGTGCCGCCGGGCACGGGCATCTGCCATCAGGTCAATCTCGAATACCTCGCGCAGGTCGCGTGGACGACCGAGGAGGCCGGCAAGACGATCGTCTACCCCGATACGCTGGTCGGCACCGACAGCCATACGCCGATGGTCAACGGCCTCTCGGTGCTTGGCTGGGGCGTCGGCGGCATCGAAGCGGAAGCCGCGATGCTTGGTCAGCCGATCTCGATGGTGCTCCCGGAAGTCGTCGGCTTCCGCGTCCATGGGGCGATGAAAGAAGGCGCGACCGCGACCGACTTCGTGCTGACCGCGGTCCAGATGCTGCGTAAGCGCGGCGTCGTCGGGCGCTTCGTCGAATTCTTCGGTCCCGGCATCGCCAACATGGCCGTCGCCGATCGCGCGACGATCAGCAACATGGCGCCGGAATATGGTGCGACCTGCGGCTTCTTCCCCGTCGATGCTGAGACCATCCGCTATCTGAAGCTCTCGGGCCGCGATCCGCAGCGCATCGCGCTGGTCGAGGCTTATGCCAAGGCACAAGGCCTTTGGGCCGACGAGAAGACGCCGGAGCCGGTCTTCACCGACACGCTCGAACTCGATCTCTCGACCGTGGTGCCGTCGCTCGCAGGTCCGCGTCGGCCGCAAGATCGCGTCGCGCTCGGCGGCGTCGCCGGCAATTTCGCGACCGAAGCGCCAAAACTCGCGCCCAATCGCAAGAACACGAAGTCGGAGATTGCCGTCAAAGGCGCGAATTACGCGCTGAAGGACGGCGCGGTGGTCATCGCCGCAATCACCTCCTGCACCAACACCTCGAACCCCAGCGTCATGCTCGGCGCCGGCTTGCTCGCCCGCAACGCGGTGAAACGCGGCCTCAAGGTAAAGCCGTGGGTCAAGACCTCGCTCGCGCCGGGCAGCCAGGTGGTCACCGATTACTATGCCGCGGCCGGCTTGCAGGGGGATCTCGACAAGCTCGGTTTCAACCTCGTCGGCTACGGCTGCACGACCTGTATCGGCAATTCCGGCCCGCTGCCGGATCCGATCGCCGACGCGATCGATGAAGGCGATCTCGTCGTCGCCGGCGTGCTCTCGGGCAACCGCAATTTCGAAGGCCGCATCCATCCGCAGGTGCGCGCGAATTATCTCGCGTCGCCGCCGCTCGTCGTCGCTTATGCGCTCGCCGGCTCGGTGAACATCGATCTGACGAACGAGCCGCTCGCCGAGGATCCGGACGGAAAGCCGGTCTATCTCAAGGATATTTGGCCGAGCAATCGCGAGATCGCCGAGACCGTGCACAGCGCGGTGACCGCCGATCAATTCCGCAAGCGCTACGGCAATGTCTTCGAAGGTCCCGAAGAGTGGCGCAAAGTGCCGAAGGTCGAAGGCATGACCTTCGCCTGGGACCCGGGCTCGACCTATCTCGCGCTGCCGCCCTATTTCGACAACATGCCGAAACAGCCCGCGGCGCTCACCGACATCAACGGCGCGCGCGAGCTCGCGCTCTTCGGCGACAGCATCACCACTGACCACATCTCGCCCGCCAGCTCGATCAAGAAAGAAAGCCCCGCCGGGCAATATCTCCTCGAGCATCAAGTGCGGCCGCAGGATTTCAATTCCTACGGCGCGCGCCGCGGCACGCATAACGTCATGATGCGCGGCACTTTCGCCAATATCCGCATCAAGAACGAGATGGTGCCGGGCGTCGAAGGCGGCGTCACCAAGCATCAGCCCGACGGCGCGGTGATGCCGATCTACGACGCGGCGATGCAATACCAGAAAGAAGGCGTGCCGCTGGTCATCGTCGGCGGCAAGGAATACGGCACCGGCTCATCGCGCGACTGGGCGGCGAAGGGCACGAAGCTTCTCGGGGTGCGCGCGGTGCTGGTCGAAAGCTTCGAGCGCATCCATCGCTCGAACCTCGTCGGCATGGCGGTGCTGCCGCTGCAATTCAAGGAAGGCATGACGCGCCAGACCTTGAAGCTCGACGGCACCGAGACTTTCGACGTGCTCGGCATCGCCAGCGGCCTGAAGCCGCGCAGCGATCTCACCGTGCGCATCCATCGCGCGAATGGTCAGACGGAAGAGATCAAAGTCCTCTGCCGCATCGACACGCTGGACGAGCTCGAATACTTCCGCCACGGCGGCATCCTGCAATACGTGCTGCGCGGCATGATGAAGGCCTGAGTTACCGGCCCCAGCGATCGGCCCGGCACGGGCTGATCGCTGAGGGCTGAGAGCTACTTCATCGGCGAGAACGACGTCGGTATCAGGATCTTGCTTTCCTGCGAGACCAGCGGCGTCGGTTGCGGCCCGTTCTTGAGGAAGAATTGCCACTCGGGATCGGCGTAGAGCGCGGCGCGGCGCGCTTCGCGATCGGCCAGCGATTCGTAGCGCCACATATGGACGATCTGGTTCAGCGGCCCGATCTCGCTGACGAAGAAGCCGACGAGCTGCCCGAGATGGCGCTTCGACGGCGGCAGGCCATATTTTTCGTAGTGCTCAAGCCAGCGGGCAGTGCCGCCACCGGTCTGCGCCATATAGGTGCGGACTTCGAGAATCATTTGTTTCCTCCCTCGGATTTGCGTTAACCGAACCCTGCCGCGAGGGTTGCAAGCCGGTCAAGCCTCACTCCCTTGTGAAGGATAGTGCTTTGCGAAACGGTTCGACGAAGTGCAGGATGGGGCATGCTCCGGCCGGCTCCTCTCGCCATGCTCGCCGCATTCCTCGCGGCGATGCCCAGCCTTGTCTGGGCCGACGATTCGCCGGTCGTGGTCGAGCTTTTCACCTCGCAAGGCTGCAGCTCCTGTCCGCCGGCCGATAAATATTTTGGCGAGCTGGCCAAGCGCCCCGATCTCATCGCGCTCGCCTTCCATGTCGAATATTGGAACTACATCGGCTGGACCGACGCCTATTCGAAGCCCTGGGCGACGCGGCGGCAGCGCGATTATCAATCGGCGATGAAGCTGCGCTACGTCTACACGCCGGAAATGGTGATCCAAGGCCAGGCCGAAGGCGTCGCCTCCGAGCCCGCCGCGATCGAGCCGATGATCCGCGCCGCCGAGGCCAATCGCAAGCCGCATCCAAGCCTGACGTTGCGTTGGCGCGACGATGGCGCGTTGGTGGCCGATGTCGGCAACGGGCAATCGCCGCCGGGCCAGCCGGCCACGGTCTGGCTCGTTGGCTACGACAAGATGCGCACGATGGCGGTGACGACGGGCGAAAATGCCGGCAAGACTTCGTGGGACCACCACGCTGTGCGCAGCTTCCGCCGCCTTGGCTCCTGGGCCGGCTGGTCGGAAGAGCTGACCGTCCCGCCCGATGAAGCCCAGAATCTGGGCGATTATGGCGCCGCCGTGCTGCTACAAGAGAACGGCAGCGGCCCGATCCTCACCGCCGCGAGCGTTCCGATGCAGGGCCGCTAAGCCGATAGCCCCCGCGCCAGCACCGAGGACAGGCGCTTCGCGAAGTTCGCCGGGTCGGGCAGGGTCTCGCCTTCCAAGATCCGCGCCTGATCCAAGAGCAGCCAGGCGAAATCGCCGAGCGCTTCGCCGGCGCCGCTCTTGCCGGCGAGATCGACCAACCGAGCGATCAGCGGGTGCTTCGGATTGATCTCGAGGATGCGCTTGGCATCGATGCCGGCGGCGAGCTGCTTGTGCTGGCGCAGCAGCCGCTCGAGATGCATGTCGATATCGCTGTCGTCGGCGACGAGGCAGACGGCGCTGTCGGTCAGACGTTTCGAGCTGCGCACGTCTTTCACCGCGTCGCCGAGCGAAAGCTTCAAGAGCGCGATCAGCGAGGCGACCTCGCCTTCGGGCTTCTCGTCCGCGCCCGGCGCGCCTTCTTTCTTTTCCTCGGGCGCGATCTTGTCGAGATCGGCGCTGCCGCGCGTCACCGATTTGAATTGTTTCTTCTGGTATTCGCCGACCGACGGCATCCAGAATTCGTCGACGGGATCGGTCAGCAGCAGCACCTCGATGCCGCGCGCGCGGAAGCCTTCGAGCTGCGGGCTCCGCTTGAGCGCGTCGAGATTCTCGCCGGCGATGGTGTAAATCGCCTCCTGGCCGGGCTTCATGCGTTGGATGTAATCGTCGAGCGAGGTGAGTTCGTCGCCGGCGGTCGAGCGGAAACGGGCGAGGGGCAGGATCTCGTCTTTGTGCTCGCGATCCTCGTAGATGCCTTCCTTCAGCACCGCGCCGAAATTCTCCGAGAATTTCGCGAATTCCGCCGGCTCGTCCTTGGCCTTCTTGGCCAACTCGGAGAGTACGCGCGTCGTGATCTGACCGCGCATGCGCTTCAGCATCGGATTGTTCTGCAGCATCTCGCGGCTGACATTGAGCGGCAGGTCTTCGCTATCGACGACGCCGCGCAGGAAGCGCAGATAAGGCGGCAGCAATTCTTGCGCGTCGTCGGTGATGAAGACGCGGCGCACGTAGAGCTTCACGTGATGCTTGCGCGCCGGATCGAAGAGATCGTAGGGCTTCGTGCCGGGAATGAAGAGCAGCGTCGTATATTCGTAATTGCCTTCGACCTTATTGTGCAGCGTCAGCCACGGCTCGTCGAAAGCATGCGCGACGTGGTGATAGAACTCTTTGTATTGCTCGGCGGTGATCTCGCCCTTCGGCCGCATCCAGAGGGCCGAGGCGGCGTTGAGGGTCTCTTCCTTGCCGTCCTGGTCGAGCACGATCGGCAGCGCGATGTGATCGGAGTATTTCTTGACGATCTCGCGGATGCGATCGGGCCCGGCGTATTCCTCGTCCGCCTCGTTGAGGCGAAGGGTGATGGTCGTGCCGCGCTTCTCGCGCGAATCCTGGTCGATCGTGAATTCACCGCGGCCGTTGGAGACCCAGCGATGGGCGATTGCCTCGCCGGCGCGCTTCGAGACGACCTCGACTTCGGCGGAGACCATGAAGGCGGAATAGAAGCCGACGCCGAACTGGCCGATCAGCGCGACATCCTTCTTGCTGTCGCCGGACAACTCTTTGACGAAAGCAGCCGTGCCGGAGCGGGCGATGGTGCCGAGGTTGTCGATCATCTCCTGCCGGCTCATGCCAATGCCGTTGTCGGAGATGACGAGGGTGCGCTTGCCTTTGTCGGGCTGGATGACCACCCGGAAATTGGTGTCGCCCTCGGTCAGCGCGGGCTCGGTCAGGGCGAGGTAGCGCAGCCGGTCGCAGGCGTCGGAGGCATTCGAAATAAGCTCGCGCAGGAAGATTTCCTTCTCGCTGTAGAGCGAATGCGCGACGATCTCCAGCAGGCGGGAAACTTCCGCCTGGAATTCACGTTTCTCGCTGGCCATGACCCCTTTTCCTGCTCGCTCGGCCGAATGTTTTGAACCGCCCGAGATATGTGGCCGGAACGCCATTCATGCAAGGTGTCAGGGAAAATCCAGGACCATGATAGGATAGGGTGATGAGCTACATCCAAAAAGTGCTGCAGCCGGGCGAGACCCTGATCTATCGCACAAAGCTCCATTGGCTGATCTATGGCCGAGCGATTTTTTTCCTGCTGATCGCGATCGCCTGCGCCCTGGCGGGCTACTATGCGGGAACCGATTTCCAGGATGCTGGCCTCATCGCCGGCGCGTTCTTCCTGCTCCTGGCACTGATCGCGGCGATCCACGGCGCGATCCAGCGCGCCTCGACCGAGCTCGCGGTCACCGATCATCGGGTGATCTTCAAGCGCGGCATCATCAGCCGCTACACCATCGAGATGGCGCGCTCCAAGGTCGAAAGCGTCGATGTGGAGCAGAGCATCACTGGCCGTATCTTCAACTACGGCACCATCCTGGTGCGCGGGACGGGTGGGTCGCTCGAGCCGTTCCGCAACATTGAGGATCCGCTGCGGCTTCGGAGCGCGATTACCGCCGTTTAAGTGTTGCCGTCAGCCGCTCGCCGTTAGTCGCAGGAGGCCGCGCCAACCGCAGTGCCGACCGCCGCGCCGCCGATCAGGCCCATGATCGCGGCCGCGCCGCCGTCGCGGCTGTGACCGCCCGCCCCGGCGCCGATGAGTCCGCCCGCCGCGGCGCCGATCAAACCACCGACCAGCGCGTTATTGCACGAACGGTACGCGGCGGGTGCCGGATAGGCCGGGGCATAGGGCGCCGGGTAGGGCGCCGCGTAAGCCGGGGCCGGCGTGGCATAAACCGGAGCGGGCGCTGCATAAGCGGGGGCCGCGTAGACGGGGCTCGGCGCGACATAGACCGGATGCGGGCGACGCCAATTCTGCCGTTCATGCGCCCCCCAACCATCGGCGATGGCCGGGAGCGGCGCGGCGAGCACGCCGATCATGCCGACAGCAAAAACCGCGCGAGTCGCGAGGGAGCGGAACGAAATTCGGGCCATGGCGGACCTCCTTCGGGTCCCAAAAAATATCTTGCGTAGAGATATACGCGTGAGACCCGGCCAAAAGTCCTGTCGGGGTCATGAATTTCTTGTCATTCGCGCCGAGACAAATCGCCGTGCTTGCGTTTCGCCTTGGGACACCCGATGATTCATGACATGGGAGTGTTCACTCCGGCGGCGCGGGTCCTGGCAGTGCTAGGCCCGACCAACACCGGCAAGACCCATCTCGCCATTGAGCGCATGCTCGGACATCGCACCGGCATGATCGGCTTCCCGCTCCGCCTTCTCGCCCGCGAAAATTATGACCGGATTGTTGCGCTCAAAGGCGCACGTGCGGTCGCTCTCATCACCGGCGAAGAAAAGATCGTCCCGCCCCATCCGGCTTATTGGGTGTGCACCGTTGAATCGATGCCGCTCGATCTGCCGGTCGACTTCCTCGCCGTCGACGAGATCCAGCTCTGCGGCGATGCCGAGCGCGGCCACATCTTCACCAATCGCCTATTGCACGCACGCGGCCTGTCCGAGACGATGTTCCTCGGCGCCGACACGATCCGGCCGCTGCTGAAGCGCCTGGTGCCGGAGGCCGAATACGTCAGCCGGCCGCGTTTCTCGACATTGTCATATACCGGACCAAAAAAGATCACGCGCCTGCCGCCGCGCAGCGCGGTGGTCGCGTTCGCCATCGCCGATGTTTTCGCGCTCGCCGAGCTGATGCGCCGCCAACGCGGCGGCACCGCCGTAGTGATGGGCGCGCTCAGCCCGCGCGCGCGCAATGCACAGGTCGGGCTCTTCCAATCCGGCGAAGTCGATTACCTGGTCGCGACCGATGCGATCGGCATGGGCCTCAACATGGATCTCGACCATGTCGCTTTCGCGCGGCTGGCGAAATTCGACGGCCGGGCGCCGCGCCGTTTGGCGCCGGCCGAGATCGCGCAAATCGCCGGTCGCGCCGGCCGGCATATGAGCGACGGCACCTTCGGCACCACCGGAGAGTTGCCCGGCATCGATGAAGATATCGTCGAGGCAGTGGAGAATCATCGCTTCGATCCGCTGCCGCGGCTTTATTGGCGCAACGCACGGCTCGACTATCGCTCGGTCGGCGGCTTGCTGAAGAGCCTCGAAGAGAAGCCGCATCTGCACGGTCTCGTGCCCGCGCGCGAGGCCGACGATCACCTGGCGCTCGCGGCGCTGGCGAAGATGCCGGACATCGCTTCGGCGGCGACGAATCCCGAAACGGTTCGGCTGTTGTGGGAAGTCTGTCAGATTCCCGATTTCCGCAAGATCATGAGCGACACGCATGCGCGTTTCCTCGCCTCGATCTATAGCCATCTGATCAGTCGCAACGGCCGCCTGCCGATGGATTTCGTCGCCGGGCAGATGAGTCGGCTCGATCGCAGCGACGGCGATATCGACACGCTGATGACGCGCATCGCGCATATCCGCACCTGGACCTACATCGCCAATCGCGGCGATTGGCTGGTCGATGCGACGAGCTGGCAGGAAAAAGCGCGCGCGATCGAGGATCATCTCTCCGATGCCTTGCACGATCGCATCACGCAACGCTTCGTCGATCGCCGCTCGGCCTTCCTGGTGAAACAACTGTCGTCGTCGCGCGAATTACTCGCCTCGGTGAGCCGTGCCGGCGAGGTGAAGGTCGAAGGTCATCCCGTCGGCAAGCTCGACGGATTCCGCTTCGTACCCGATGCCGTGCCCAATACCGAAGCCAGCAAGACGTTGCTGGCCGCCGCCAACCGCGTGTTGGGCGGCGAGATCGAAGCGCGTGTCGGCGAGCTCGCGGCCGCGCCCGACGACGAATTCGGGCTCGATGCCGATGGCAAGCTGCTCTGGCGCAGTGGCGTTGTTGGCCGCCTGATCGCCGGTGAAAGCGCGCTCGATCCCCAGATCGAAGTCTTCGCCGGTCATTCGCTCGATGCGCCGCTGCGCGAGACGATCCGCCGGCGTCTGGCCTCGTTCTGGGGCATGGAAAAGCGCCGGCGTGTCGCGCCGCTGGTGCGGTTGCGTCATGCCGAATTCGACGGTGCGGCGCGCGGCCTCGTCTATCAGCTCTGCGAAGCGCTCGGCACCGTGCCGGCCGGCGACGTCGCCGCGCAATGCGCGGGGCTTAGCGGCAAGGATCGCAAGCTGTTGGCGAAGCACGGCGTCCGGCTTGGTACGGAATCGGTCTATCTCGACGGCATGCTGAAACGCGACGCCATGGCGGGCGCTGCGCTGCTCTGGTCGATACACAACAAGCTCGAGGCGCCGAAAATCCCCGGCGGCGTCGCGTCGCCGCGCGATCGCGCGATCACCGAGGATACTTATCGTGCCATCGGCTATAGCGTGCTTGGCCCGCGCATCCTGCGGGTCGACAAGGTCGAAGGCCTTGCGGCCACGGCGCGGCGCCTCGCGCGCCACGGCGCGTTCGGTGTCACGCCGGAATTGCTCGCGCTTGCCAGCGCCTCGCGCCACGATCTGCCGGCGATGCTTGCCGAGCTCGGCTATCGCGCCGTCCATGACGAGAACGGCGTAACCTTCCACGCGCGCCCGGCCAAGAAGCGCATTCCTGCCGCCGAGCGCCCGCGCGCCGATTCTCCTTTCGCGAAACTAGCAGCGTTGACCTTCGCCCGATGAAAAACGAAGTACCGCCGTCCGCAACCCTCCGCCTCGACAAATGGCTGTGGTTCGCGCGGGTCGCGCGCACGCGCTCGCTCGCCGCGCGGCTTTGCGCCGAAAGCCGCGTCAGTATCGGCGGCCGCGACGGGGTGAAGCCGCATCACGCGGTGCGGATCGGCGACGTCGTGGTGGTCGAGTTGCCGCATCAGCGGCGGCGGCTCATCGTTCGGGCTTTGGGTCAACGCCGCGGGCCGCCGGCCGAAGCAAAGTTGCTTTATGACGAGCCGACACCGCCCGTCATGCTCGAGAACACGTCGTCAGGTTGGGTCTCGCTTTTCGAGGACGAAGTTGCGTTCGAGACCTGACGCCGCCGCGCTGTGTCAGCCGTGATGGATGCAGTATTTCCAGCGGCCAAGATCGAGGTGAATGTGATCGACATGGTCGCGGTCGGAGTCCGGGTCGAGGACTTCGTTGAAATAGCCGCAGGCCTGCGTCGCGACCGCGTGTAGGAAATCGCGCGCTTTGCCGCGCGTGGTCCATTCCTGCTTTACCGAGATCATCGTGCCGTCGGTCAGCACGAAGCCGGCGATATCCATCGCGAGGCCATGCGCATGCTCGCTCTCGCGGCCGGCATGGGTCGGACGGCAGCTATAGGCGCCGAAATGGACGATCTCTTTCAGGTCGTGGCCGAAGGTCCGCTTGGCCATCGGCCTAATCACCTGGCGCTCGAACTCGTCGAATTTCAGGACGAAACCACAGGCCGCGACGGTCGGCCGGCTGAACGGTATGGTCGCGGCCGAGACGCGGATCGGATTTTGGACGAGACAGGCCCGGCTCGTGCTTGCCGATTGGGGCTCGACCTGATACTGCACGCCGAGACGGTTAAGCTCGGCCAAACATTGCTGGTCGCTGAAGCTCATCGGTGGCGGAGCGGGCGGCGCCGAGACATGCGAGGTGCACGCCGCCAGCATCGCGAGTGTTGCCAAAGCGAGCGCACGGCGCCAGAAGCCGGAAAAGAGCGAGCCGGTCATCGATGAAATTTCAGCACGATTTCGGTAGCTTATACCTCAAATCGCAATCCTAACCATAAATATTGATCAATGCCGATTGATTTAGCTCAAAGAAACTTCGCGAGATTCGATCAAGCGCGGGTCGTCGTGACCGGCGGACTAGGCTTTATCGGCTCCAATCTTGCCGCCAAGCTCGTGGCATTGGGAAGCCGGGTGTTGCTGATCGACAGCCTGCTGCCCAATTACGGCGGCAATCATTTCAACATCGCGCCGATCAAGGACCGGGTGACGGTCGCGAATGCCGATATCCGGGACACGGCGCGGATGCGGACGCTGCTCGAAGGCTGCGACTATCTCTTCAACTTGGCCGGTCAGACCAGCCATCTCGATTCGATGCACGACCCGGTGACCGATCTCGAGATCAATTGCCTGGCGCAGCTCACCTTGCTCGAAGCCTGCCGCGCGGTCTGCCCGAAAGCCGTCGTGGTCTTCGCCTCGACGCGCCAGATCTATGGCCGGCCCGATTATCTGCCGGTCGACGAGCGGCACCTGCTCCACCCCGTTGACGTCAACGGCGTCAATAAGATGGCCGGCGAGGCCTATCACATCCTCTATCACGATGTGTACGGCATCCAGGCGACGGCGCTGCGTCTTACGAACACCTATGGTCCGCGCATGCGCATCAAGGACGCGCGCCAGACTTTCGTCGGCGTGTGGCTGCGCGCGGTGCTCGAAGGCAAACCGTTCGAGGTATGGGGCGGCGAGCAGAAGCGCGATTTCACCTATGTCGATGATGCGGTCGATGCCTTCCTGCTCGCCGCGCTGACACAGGAGGCCAAGGGTAAAGTCTTTAATCTCGGCGGCGAGCGGCCGGTCAGCCTCGACCAGCTCGCCGATCTCTTGATCGCGGCGAATGGCGGCGGTGTCTTCATGCGCCATGAATTCCCGGCCGAGCGTCGGCGCATCGATATCGGCGATTACTTCGCCTCCGACACGCTGTTCCGCGCCGTCACCGGCTGGCGGCACAACGTCCCGCTCGAAGACGGTTTGAAACGCTCGGTCGATTATTTCCGCGAACACGGTCGCTACTATGTCTGAGCCGGTAATTCCTCAAGCTGATCCCCGCGCCGGCTATCGCGCGCATCACGCCGAAATCGATGCCGCCCTCGCGCGGATGCTCGAAGGCGGGCGCTACATCCTCGGTCCCGAGGTCGAAGCCTTTGAACGGGAATTCGCCGCCTATATTGGCGCGCGTCACGGCATCGGCGCGGCGAGCGGTACCGAAGCGCTGGTGCTGGCGCTGAAGGCGCTCGATCTCGGGCCCGACGATTACGTCGCGACGGTCTCGCATACCGCGGTCGCGACCGTTGCCGCGATCGAGCTTGCCGGCGCGAAGCCGCTGCTGATCGATATCGATCCCGCGACCTATACGATCGATCCGGCGAAGCTCGAAACAGCACTTATCAAGCCGCCGGGCAAGATCGCCGCGGTGATCCCGGTGCATCTCTATGGGCTTGGCGCCGACATGAGCGCGATCTCTGCGCTCGCCAAGGGGCATGGCTTCCGCATCATCGAAGATTGCGCACAAAGCCACGGCGCTTTCCTCGACGGGCGGCGACTCGGCGGCATCGGCGATCTCGCAGCGTTCAGCTTTTATCCGACGAAGAATCTCGGCGGCATCGGCGATGGCGGTGCGGTGCTGACCAACGACCCGGCTCTTGCCGCGCGTCTTAAAGAGCTGCGCGAGTATGGCTGGCGCCAACGCTATATCAGCGATCGCACCGGCATGAATTCGCGCCTCGACGAGATGCAGGCGGCGATCCTGCGCGTGAAGCTCCGCCATCTCGACGGCGACAATGCGGGGCGCCAGGCGATTGCCGGCATCTACGATTACGGCCTGCGCTGGTGCGAGGGCATCGGCTTGCCGGCACGGCGGCAGGGCGGCACACATGTCTTCCATCAATACGTACTGCGCTGCCGCGATCGCGACACGCTGCAAGCGGCGCTGAAAGCGCGCAACGTCGGTACCAACATCCATTATCCGATCCCGGTGCATCTGCAACCGGCATATAAGGACCGCGTCGCGGTCGGGCCGGGCGGGCTCCGGGAAAGCGAGCGCGCCGCGCGCGAAATCCTCAGCCTGCCGATGTTTCCCGAGTTGGGTGAGGCTCGGGCCGCGCGTGTCGTCGCCGCGCTGAAGGAAATCAGTTCCGGCTGATGATCGCCGGCTGCGCACGCTCGACCGGTTCGGCGCGTGTTGTCGAGCGCACCACCGATTGCGGTTTGCGGTTCACGGTCAGGTAAAGCCGGCCGAGATACTCGCCGATGATCCCGAGCATGATGAGCTGCACGCCGAGGAGCAGCAGCGTCGCGACGGTCAGCGAGGCCCAGCCCGGAGGGGTGCCTTCGAAGATCGCGGTGCCAAGCGCCCAGACCGCGCCGCAGAGGCCAAGGCCGCTCATCACGAAACCGGTGAAGGTCGCGATGCGCAGCGGCATCACCGAGAAATTGACGAACATGCTGGTCCAGAGACGCAGCAGCCGCGACAGCGTGTAGTTGCTGCGTCCGGCATGACGCGGCAGATGCTCGACCTGAAGCGTGCCGATGCTCTGCGTTGCCTGCAGGATCAGCCCGTCGACATAGGGGAAGGGACCGCGATACTGCGTCACCTGCCGCGCGGCGAAGGCGCTGATGCAGCGGAAGCTCGAGAGATAAAGTCCCTTCGGCTTGTCGAGCACTTTGTCGGCGCACCAATTGGCGAAGCGGCTGCCGATATTGCGCCAGGCGGCGTGCTGCTTCTTGGCGTAATGGGTGTAGATCACGTCTTTGCCGGTCTTCTGCGCGTGATGAAGGAGGCGCAGCACCTCGCCCGGCGGATTCTGCAGATCGTCGTCCATGGTGATGACATGCGCGCCGCTCGCCTCGCGGAGGCCGGCCATCACTGCGTTGTGCTCGCCGAAATTGCGCGCCAGATCGACGAGGGTGATCGGCACTTTGGCGCGGGCTTGCAGCCGCCGGCATTCGAGCAGGCTCGAATCCGGGCTCGCGTCGTTGACGAGGATGATCTCATGCCCGCCCGGCACGTCGAGCGCTTCGAGCGCGTCGACGAGCTCGCCGATGCTGTCGGCGCCGTTATAGACGGGAACGACGATGCTCAGAGCGTAGGTCATAGCTTTACCGCAGTCGCTAAGATTGAGCCCCCGAAGGGCAAACGCAAGCCGCAAGCGGCGAGCGCCAGCTCGCAGCGGAGGGTCGCCGCGAACAGCCGCTCGATGAGCGGCGGCAGTAATTCGACATCGCTTTTGGCGCCGCGATGAATGAAGCGCTGCGCCACCATCAGCGGGAAGAGCAGGCTGTTCCAATAGCCGATACGGATTTCGGCAAAGCCCGCGCCACGCAGCAGCGCGCGCACCTCGCCGGCACCGAAGCGCCGCACATTATCGACCGCGAGATCGTGGCCCGAGAACAACCAGCGATAAGCCGGCAGGTTGAGCAGCAACAGACCGCGCGGCTTGAGGCAAGGCGCAAGCGCGGCAAGCGCCTCCGCGGGCTCGACGCCGCGATGGCAGAGGACGTCGGCGCTGAAGATCGCATCGCAAGATTGCGCCGCGAGCGGCGGCGCGACGATCGAGCCGACCATCAGCATCGCGCCGCTCTTGGCGCGCGCGGTTTCCGCTGCGTCGGGATCGAACTCCAATCCATAGCAACGCGCCGACGGCACGGCGTGAGCGAGCCTCGTCAGCAAGCCGCCGGTGCCGCAGCCGGCATCCAGCAACACGCCGCCGTTCGCGTTGCCGCTCCGGCGCTGCCAGGCGCGAATGAGATTCGCGTGCAGGCCGCGAAACCACCAGCCGCGCTCTTCGGCGGCGGCGAGCCGCTCATATTCGCGGCGTTCCATGGCTGTTCGACAGGTTAGTTGGCGCCGGCAAGCATGCCGGGCCGGCGGGCGCCGGCGACGATGGCGCGGCGATCGAGCACGAGCGACAGCAGCGTGCCCATGCGTTCGACACGATAGACCACGGTGCCGGGCAGCGATTTGTCGCAATCGTCCTTGGTGAAGGCGATGAAGAAATCCGCGTTCTCGTGATCCTCGGTGAAGATGAAATTCGGCGGAAAGTAATAGGCTGCGGAGCCGGGGGGGCCGCAGACCGCGACGGTGAAGTCGCGATCCATGAAATCGCCGCCGTATTCGGCTTTCAGATAATCGCGCAATCCATGGACGGCTTCGTCGTAGGAGTTCGCCCAGTAATCGAGCTTGAAGAGGCCCTGCGCGCCTTTCGTGCCGCCGATGAACGCGTTGTAGTAGACATATTCGTCGGGATGCAGCTGGGCCATCGTCGCGATGTGAGCGAAGCCGTAAAGGACGAGCACGGCAAATGCCGCGTGACGCACCCGCGGCGCGGAGAGCTTCTGCCAGGCGCGATCGGCGAGCAGCGCGGCCACCGCGGCGATCGGCGGCAACACGAAAATGAAATGCCGCATGCCGTCGAACAGCACGGCCTTGATCGCGATCGCATAACACACAGGAAAGAGGATCGTGAACGCGACCATGAAGCGCATCAGCACACGGTTGCGGCCGATCGCGCCGAAATCGCGCCACAGCAGATAGAGCGCAACGAACGGCGAGGCGACGAGCAGCAGCAGCACGATCTCGGGCAGCGCCAAAAGGATATGCACCGGCAGATAGGTCCAGGGCAGATCCGCCGCCATGATGTAATGGCCGGCAAAGAGCGTGCGGAACGGGAATTCCTGATGCGAGAAAGTGGCGAGCGCCGAAAGCGGATTGGCGATCGGCCCGTGCTGCGCCCAGGGCCAGAAGATCAGCATCACCGGATAGGCGATGGCGATCACCGGAATGAAGACGCGGAAACCGCCGACGATGCCTTCACGGAAGAACATGCCGACGCGCCGCGTCTCGAGCCCGCGCCACAGCGCGAAGAGGCTCAGGAGCAGGCCGAGATAGCCGAAGAGAAGCAGCCCGCCGACGCGCACGCCGAGGGTCAGGCCGCAAGCGAGGCCGAGCTTCAAGACGAGCTGCCAGCGCGGCCGCGGTAGGCTCGGGATGATGAGGACGAGGTAATAGACCGCCCAGACGGCGCCGGCCGCGAAGGGGATGTCCTTCGGGTTGTTGAACATCTGGCCGTAGTAATTGGGGATCAGCGCCAGGAAGAGTGCGGCAAGGAAGCCGGCGCGCGGCCCACCCAGCGTCCGGCCGAGTTTCCATGTGCCGACCAGGCCTACGACGCCGACCATCGCGTTGAGCAGATGCCGGGTCTCATACGTGCCGAAGGGCGAGATGGTGTTGAGCGCGGCGGCGATCGAATCGAAGACCGCGCCGTAATTATAAAAATCCATCCAGTGCAGGGAGCGCAGATCGCTGAACCCCGACACGTAGTAATTGAGGACGAAGACGCCGTACCAATTGTGGCCGTCCTCGTCCCAGGTGACGCCGTAATCCTGGAAGGTCAGCAGGGCGATGATGACGACGGCGCCAAAAAGGATGCAGGCGAGACCGTCCCAGGACGGGACAAGCCAGCGCGCAGCGCCGAATTCGCTGCGCGAAGCGCCACGTTCCGTGTACGCAGCACCGAATTCGGTACGTGCCGCCGGTTGCGGCAGTTCCGTTGTACTCATCCCGAACCCGTTCTCCACGCGCACGACGCGCCGTAGCCCGGCTGATTTCTCGAAGCCCCCAGAAACCGAAAGTCCCCGGTCGGCTTAAAGCCCGGCGTCCTTCATCATTTTCCCGACAACGCGCTCCGAGGCGAAAAATTCCTCGGCCACCCGACGCGCCGCCTTGGCATGCCTTGGGTAATCGGCATTGACCGCCTTGATCGCTTCCAGGGCACCGGCCTTATCCTGGTATTGAAAGAGGCCTTCGCCGACAGGAATGAACCGGTCGAACTCGGTTGCCATGGTGACGACCGGCCGGCCGGAGGCAAGATAACAGACGCTGCGGTCGCTGAACCAGCCGCTTTTCGGCCGCACATAGATGTCCTTCGCCACCGTGAACTCGCCGCGCGAGCCGCGAATGAAATCGCCGTAAGCGTCGACGCTGGCCGAGACTGGGCGCGGATCGGTCAGGCGCCAGCCGGCCGCGGCGACCTGGGCTTCGATCTCCGCCGTTGGCGGCAGCATCGCCATCGTAAATCGAGCCCCGGCCTCTTTGGGCACATCCAGCATGCGCAGGAAGTTCACATGCTTTGACCACACATAATGCTCGCCCTCGAACTCGATGTTCTTGCCCTTGTTCTCCCAGGTGGCGATAGTGCTGAAAGCCTCGGGTGCGCCTGGAGCCTCGGGCCAGAGGCTGGTTTCGACCGGCGGTCGCGTTGGCTGCCACGGAATGCCGCACAGCGGCACGATCCAGCCTGGACCGCCGACATTCTCGCCATAGGTGAAGAAATGTGTATGCGCGTCGAGATAGGCGCGGGCGCCGGGATCGGCCTTGGCGTATTTGATCTGCTCAAAGACCGGATCGGTGTCGACCATGATGCGCACCGGGCAGGCCATATGCTCATCGCGCAGCCTGGTCGCGCCGCAGAGATTGATCAGCGCATCCGCGCCTTTCAGCAGCTCGAAGACGCGCTCGCGCGACAGGCCGTGATAGACGTCGTTGATCGCATCCCAATAGGCCCAGCGATCCTTGAAGCCGAAACGCTCGATCGAATCTTTGAGAAAGCCGACATTGTAGCTGCAATCCATCATCACGCTGTTGGCGCGCGGATCGTAGGGATTGGCGCCGTGATTCTCGACATACCACGTGTCGTAGCCGAGCTTCTGCAGCCCGACGAGATATTGCAGCGCCTGCCACGCGATGCCGGCCATCGGCATTTGCGCGACGAAGTGCAGGAGGACCACGCGACCCCTGGCCATCGTCAAATTGCTCCCATCGTCAGGTGGTTTCCGGATAGTCGATGGTGACGACTTCGATCTGCTCGACGCCGTTCGGCGTGTTGAGGTCGACCGTGTCGCCTTCGCGCGCTTTCAAGAGCGCGCGTGCGATCGGCGATACCCAGCTCACGCGTTTCGCATCGGATGTCGCTTCGTCGACGCCGACGATGGTGATCGTGTTCTCGGTCCCGTCTTCGGTCGCATAGGTGACGGTCGCGCCGAAGAATACCTGATCGCGCCGCGTCTGCCGCATCGGGTCAACGACCTCGGCGCTCTCCATGCGCTTGGTGAGATAGCGGATGCGGCGATCGATCTCGCGCAGCCGCTGCTTGCCGTAAATGTAATCGCCATTCTCCGACCGGTCGCCGTTGCCGGCGGCCCAGGCGACGGTCTCGACCACTTTCGGCCGCTCCTCGCGGACGAGCTTCTTCATCTCGTCCTGCATGGCGGCGAAGCCCTGCGGCGTCATGTAATTCTTGAGACCGGTCGGCAGTGGGGCGCCGCCTTCCGGGGCATCATCTTCGACGGCGTCCGTCTCTTTGGTGAAAGCCTTGCTCATCAATGTCAGCTTATCGACTGACGGCGCCATCGTCGAGAAAGGCATAGACGTCGCCGGCTTTGTCCTCGCGCGGCAGGCGCTTGAGGTCGGCGCCGATCTCGGCCGCGCCGAGCCAGCGCGGAATGGCCAAGGCCATGCTCTCGCCGACCGAGCGATTGAAGCGATACGTGCCGAGCCGATTGAGCCGCGCGATGGCGACCAGCGCCGGATCGAGCGCCGCCGGCAGGTATTCGAGCGAGATGCCGGAGAGCGGCCGCGATAGGCCTTCGAGCACTGCATGCTCATAGCCTTCGACATCGATCTTGCAGAAGGCAGGCTGGCCATGTGCCGCGATCAGCGCATCGAGCGTTGTTACCTCGACCTCGATCTCCTCGCGCCAGCGCACATGGCGGAAGCCGCGACTCTCGCCGGCTTGCGCGATGTAGTCGGGCGATAGGGTCGCCACGGTCGGATGCGCCGGATCGATCGAAAGCCTAGCCTTGCCGCGCGCGGCGCCAAGCGCCGCACCGACGAGAATAACGCGCGGGTCGTTGCCGAAGCGGCGTTTCAGACCTGCCATCAAACGCGGCTGCGGTTCGACCGCGACGACGCGCGCGCCGAGGTTGAGGAAGTGCGCGAGCCGGTCGCCGACATGCGCGCCGACATCGAAACAGAGATCACCCGGCCGAATGAATTGGCGGTAAAATCCCCTGGCGCGCCGCACCTTGAGCGGATTGCCACGATAGACCACGGTCGAGCGCGCGATGCCGTAGCCGCGCCGGAAGACTGAAACCAGGTGAGTCATGCTACTTGCCGGCGGAGGTCATTCTGCGAAGCGTTCCCGTGAAAATAATAGTGCCATAGCGGATTTAGCATTTCGGCGCGGCAATTTGCGTTTGGCGAGAAGGCGAAAAATTATAAAATGGTGCCCGTCAAGCTAGGCTAGAGGAAATCGGAATGGCTACTCGAGTCCTCGTCGTCGACGACGATGACGCGTTTCGTTATGCGCTGGTCAAAATGCTGGCGGATGCCGGTTTTGAGGCTGTCGAGGCGCCGGACTATCGCCTGGCGCTGGACATTCTCGACGACAAGAAGCCGATGGCGCTTCTGGTCATGGATATCGTCATTCCGGTCGTCAACGGCTTCGCGCTGGCACGGATGGCGCGCATGCGTCATCGCGAGGTCAAGGTCATTTACGTCTCTGCCTTCGACGTGCCGGTTGACGAAGCGATCGGGCCGGTGCTGCGCAAGCCGGTCGATAGCGACACCTTGATGGCCGAGGTTCGCAAGGCGCTCGCGGGCAACACCTAGCCCGCCTCTTCACCTGTGGTTCTTGTCTTACGTACGCTGGCCGACATAGGCGCACGGGCAAATTGCGCGTGACTTCGGGCGCTGCGTTCTTAAGATCGGGCGCGAGAAGCCGGGTTTATCGAGGGGCGGCATAAATAATAAATAAATAATAATAAGGGCGAACGCGCCCCGTGCACGACCTGACGCCCGCCGGGCGCGGCGTTCAGTGCGGCGCGCCCACCAGACGAAGCCGTAGACCGCGGCGAGCGGAAAGGCGGCGGCGCTTATCGCCAGGAAAACGCCGGTCAGGAGAAACCCGCCAAGGATCCCGCCTATCCCGAGCCGCTCGCGGCATGGCAGGACGATCGCCCGGCCGACCGGGCCTTCTACCCCCGAAACATTCGTTCGCGCGTCGATGTTCGTCGTCGCTTCTCGTCTCCCAAGCTTATCCAGCGAGATTTGCGGGGCGAAGCGGCGGGATTGTGTCGCGTATTTGGAATTCTGCGGCCGCGGTGGCGAATCATTGGAGGCGGGTACTGAACTAAAGCGGCGAGCCGGGGGTTGCTCGCTGACATGGGCGTCGCAGACATCGGCAAGGAACTGATCGGCTGGGCAGCTGCGGCCCTTCTCATCGCGACGATCGGCAGGCAGGTCTATACCCAATGGCGTGCCGGGACGACGGCCGGGGTCTCGAAATGGCTATTCGTCGGCCAAGTCTCGGCTTCGGTGCTTTTCGTGATCTACAGCTGGCTGAAGGGCGACTGGGTCTTCATCGCCACCAATTCGGTGATGCTGGCGACCGCGATCCTCGGCCAATGCATCTACCTCCAGAATTGCCGGAAAAGCCGGGGCGAAGGGACCGCCAGCGACACAAGCGACGGGGCGAAAAAGCCATATTCTGCGCAGGGTTGAACCCCAGAAATCTGCATGCTAGGCCAGAGCTATGATGATGGACCGCTTGTTTGCGTGGCTCAAAGACGGCGAGAGCGCGCTTCCACGCGGCGGCGATGAGCTGCAGCTCGCGGTCGCCGCCTTGCTGCTTGAAGCGGCCGTGGTCGTCGACGGCGATTTCGACCCGCAAGAGCGCGAAATCGTCCGCCAGCTTTTACAGCGCTGCTTTTCGCTTCGTGCGGAAGACGCGCAGAGCCTGATCGCCGCGGCCGAGCGCCGGGTCGAGATGTCGGCCCAGCTCTTCGGCTTCACCAGCACGGTCAACAACCGGCTGAGCCGCGAGCGCAAGATCGAGCTGATCGAGATGCTGTGGGAAGTTGCCTATGCCGACGGCGTGCTTGATCCGCTCGAAGACACGTTGTTGCGCCGGATCGCGGGACTGATCGATGTTTCCGATCACGAGCGCGGCGAGGCCAAACGCCGCGTGCTGCAACGATTGGGGATGCAGCCCGCTCAATGACCCCTTTCCTGAACTTCGCTACTGAGAGTGACGCGCCATGACTTATGTCGTCAACGAAGCCTGCATCAAATGCAAATACATGGATTGCGTTGAAGTTTGTCCGGTGGACTGCTTCTACGAGGGCGAGAATATGCTCGTCATCCATCCGGACGAGTGCATCGATTGCGGCGTCTGCGAGCCGGAATGCCCCGCCGAAGCCATCGTTCCCGATAGCGAGCCGACGGCCGAGAAATGGGTCGAGATCAACCGGCAATACGCCTCTTCCTGGCCGAACATCACGCGCAAGGGCCCGGCGCCGGCCGATGCCGACCAGTGGAAAGACGTGCCCGACAAGTTCGAGAAGCACTTCGACCCCAATCCGGCGAAAAGATAGAAAAAACCCAATAAGTATGGGTATTTGCGGGGGCTGCATGGCTCCCGTACTGGATTTTTGTGCCATTTTGTGGTAATTGTAACAATGGCGCGCGAGTCCCGCGTGTTATCCCGGTGACATGGGTCCGGGTAGCTGAGCCGATGGGGGCGGGCGAACCTCGCTTGTATCGGAGTGTGGTTCTGCGTGCTCGGCAAGGACCTGTGACACCCTCTTGGAGGGTGAAATGGCGACGGCAGTGAAAGAAAAAGAAGACAAGAAGCATTCTGACAAGGGTGCCGAAAAGCTGGGCTACGCGGCGGGGGATCTGGTGGTTTATCCGACCCATGGCGTCGGCAAGATTCTGGCGGTCGAGACGCAAGAAATCGCCGGTCACACGCTGAATGTTTTCGTCGTTCATTTCGACAAGGACCGGATGACTCTTCGCGTTCCGGTCGCCAAAGCCAAGAATTCCGGTCTCCGCCGCCTCTCCACCAAGAAGGAGATGGAAACGGCGCTGACCAAGCTC
>DASZLU010000159.1:0-18809 GCA_035552195.1 Allostellaceae bacterium
TTGCCTGGGACCAGCCCTGGGGCCATTTGATGGCTCGCGTCGGCGTAGGCCGCTCCGAGATTCGCAACGCCACGGCGGTTTCGATCCTCGGCGGCACCAGCATGGGCAACAACATCACCCAGTGGCACTGGGCGGTGGAAGGCGGTGCGATGATCAACACCTGGGGCCAGGATCAACTCCGCGGCCTGGTGAATTATAGCCACGGCCTCGCGACCTACAATTCGGACGCGCCCTCGGGCGTGGTCGATATGCTCATCAACAGCCAGACCGGCCAGATCAGCTCGCTCAACGAACTGGAGCTGACCGGCAGCTACATCCATCGCTTCAACCCCAATTGGCGCGTGACCGGTGCGTTCGGTATCGGCTTCATTGAGAAGCCGAGCGCCGCGTCTGGCTTCGGCAATTGTGCCACCGCCACGGGCGGAGCGGTAAATGCTTGCGTCTCTGGCGGTGCGGTATCGGCTCAGTTGGCTGGTGTCGAGAAGCGGCACATCTTCTCGGGTCTGGCTCTGACCTATAGCCCGGTCCCGGGCATGGTCGATATCAAGACCGAGCTCGACTACTACGATCGCAAGGTCCAGGCTTCCGGTACCGGAGCGAACGCCTGGGCGCAAAACGTGAGCGTCGCCTTCTACTGGTAAGCTCGCCGATTTCGCTCTCGACCAACCCGCCAACCGAAAGGTTGGCGGGTTTTTCTATGTCTATAAAGGGCTTAACCGTCGCTCCGGGTCATTGTTGCATTCGTGCAACAATCCGTCAGAAACCGTCGCGCCCCAGCTCATTTTGATTGATCACTAATAACGATTAGTTCTTGATAATCGAAGCGAGGGTATCGCCCTTGGCTTTCAGGAACCAAATCGGGGTTTTGATCAATGAGAACACCAATTCGACAGGGAGCGGTCGCACTAGGCAGCCTAACGGCGGCAGTGGCATTGCTCGCCGGACTCGGCACCGCGGAAGCGCAAATCGGCGCCGGTCAGGCACGATCGGGGCCGCCGGCTGCGCCATCGGGTTCGGGTGCGGGTTCCTTCCCGCAATCGTTCCTCATCCCGGGCACGAACACCTCGCTCAGCCTCTACGGCAAGGTCCAGCTGAGCATCCACGACAATATCGGCAGCCAGCACACCAGCGATCAGACGCCGCAACCGGCGCAAGGCGCACCAGGTCTCGGCTCGCTGCTGCTTGAAGGCCCCGGCGCTTCCGGCGGCACGACGTTCAGCAACGTCGCGCGCTCGTTCCATGGCGGCTTGCGCGCGCAGGCGCAGTCGACGAACTTCGCGTTCGAGACCCGCACCCCGACCGATCTCGGCGAAGTGAAGACCGTCCTGCTCGTCGATTTCAGCTCGCTCGCCAGCCAGAGCAACTACATCGGCAGCAGCTACGCACAGACGGCGATCAACCCCAAGACCGGCGCCGGCAACAACAGCATTCCGCGTATCCAATGGGCCTACGGCACGTTGGGCCCGTGGCTGTTCGGTCAGTACAACTCGGCTTGGGCGGACCCGATCCTCTTCGCGCCGGATATCGGCGACCAGAACCAGGTCGGCCCGCTGCAGACGGTCAACATCCGCCGCCCGCAGATCCGCTACACCTACCTCGCCGGTAGCGGCATCACCTTGTCGGGTTCATTGGAATCGATGAACACCGGCTCGACCTACTGCACGGCGACGGCAACCAGCACCTGCATCGGCGCCACCGGCCTTGCAGCGGGCGCGCTGGCGACGACGGGCTCGGACAACACCGATGTGACCAGCGGCAGTCTCATCAACCTGCCGTCGTTCAACACGGGCGTTGCCTGGGATCAGCCCTGGGGCCATTTGATGGCCCGCGTGGGCGTGGGCCGCTCCGAGATTCGTAACGCGACCGCGAATCCGATCCTCGGCGGCACCCGCTTCTCCAATAACATCACCCAGTGGCACTGGGCGGTGGAAGGCGGCGTGATGGTCAACACCTGGGGTCAAGACCAGTGGCGCGGCCTAGTGAACTACAGCCACGGCCTCGCGACCTACAATTCGGACGCGCCCTCGGGCGTGGTCGACATGGTCATCAACGGCCAGACCGGCCAGATCAGCTCGCTCAACGAGCTCGAACTGACCACCAACTATATCCATCGCTTCAACCCGAATTGGCGCATGAGCGGTGCGTTCGGCGTCGGCTTCTTCAACAAGCCGAGTGCAGCGGCCGGCTTCGGCAATTGCGCCACCGCCACGGGCGGAGCGGTGAATGCCTGCGTCTCCGGCGGTGCAAGCGCGGCCCAGCTGGCCTCGCTCGAGAAGCGACATATCTTTTCGGGCCTGTCTCTCACCTACAGCCCGGTGCCCGGCATGGTCGATATCAAAACCGAGCTCGACTACTACGATCGTAAAGTGCAAGCGAGCAACACAGGTTCCAATGCCTGGGCGCAAAGCGTGAGCGTCGCATTCTACTGGTAGGCCCCCAGCTTGCCAGAATCTGAGACCCGTCGGCCGAAAGGCCGGCGGGTTCTTTTTATTCGGAGTGCCGGTGCCGCAAGCGGCTGGACGCGCGCAACAAGACAGGCGACAACAGCCCGCGTTCAAGCTCAAAGGGCCGCCGGACAGTGGCGCACGAGACCGAGGACCCGATTCTTGCCCTGGCCGCCGGCCACCGTCTCGCCGGACGGCCAGGCGAGGCCATTGCCCTTTTACGCCAAGAGATCGAGCGCCGTCCCAACGACAGCCGGCCCTTTCGCGAACTTGGTGAATGCTTCCGCCAGGTTGGCGATGGCATGCGCGCGATCCAGGCATTGGAGCGCGCGATCGCGCTCGATCCGACGGAGCTCACCGCCTATCGCAGCCTCGCCGACGCGGCCCTGGCGCAGGCCGCCAAGCTCGGCCTCGCCAGCAAGGCCGGCGGCGAGCTGAAAAAAATCGCCGCGATGTATGTGACCGCGCTCGGCGAGCAGCAGAGACGGCAAGGCCTCATTGCCGCCGAAGCGAGCTTTCGCGAAGCGAGCACTCTCGACACCAAGAACGCCGCTTCTTGCTACGGTCTGGGCGAATTTCTCGTGTCGGCCGGGCGCTACGGCGAGGCGGAGAAATCGCTTCGCCGCGCCATCGTGCTCGACCCCAAACGGGCCGCGGCGCATGTCGAGCTCGGCAACACCCTACAATCGCTCGGCCGCTACGCGGAAATGGAGGCGGCCTATCGCCGCGCGCTCGCGCTCGACCCGGCTTTGCGGCGCGTCCGCGAGAGCCTCGACTCGCTTCCGCTTCTGCTCACGCTCTACGACAGCGACTCGACGCCCGCATCGATCTACGACCGCCATCGCGCTTGGGGCGATCGCGTGATTGCCGAAGCGCGCGCCGAAACCGTGGCGGCGCCGGCTTTCGCCAATGCGCGTGATCCGGATCGCCGCCTGCGTGTCGCCTTTCTCTCACCCGATTTCCGCTACCACGCGGTCAGCTTTTTTTTCGAGCCGCTGCTTGCGCATCATGACCGCGAGGCCATCGCAATCTATTGCTACGCCGATGTCGAAACACCCGACTTCGTCTCCGCGGCGCTTCAGCAGCTGGGCGGGATCTGGCGCCAAACTTTTACGCTCGACGATGCTGCGTTGCGCGCGCAGCTGCGCGCCGATGCGATCGACATTGCGATCGATCTTTCCGGCCATACCGGCCCCGGGCGGCTCCACGCCTTCGCGGTCAAACCAGCGCCTGTCACCGCGACGTGGCTCGGCTATCCGGCGACAACGGGACTTTCGACGGTCGATTGGCGCATCACCGACGCGCGCGCCGATCCCCCAGGCCAGGAGGCGTTTCATACCGAGAAGCTGTTGCGCCTGCCCGAGACCTTTCTTTGCCACCACTTCTTCGGCAGCGTGACCCCCGCAATCGTTCCGCCGCCGGCACGCGCACGCGGAAGCATCACGTTCGGCTCGTTCAACAATCCGCAGAAGCTCTCGCCGCCGACGGTCGCCGCCTGGGCGCGAATCCTCGACGCGGTCCCCGACTCGCGGCTGATGCTGAAATCGCTGCTCTTCAAGGAGCCGACGCAACGGCAGAGATTCATCGATCGCTTTCATGCCGCGGGTATCGACGCCGCGCATCTCGTGCTGCGCGAACCGCAACCGAGCATGCTCGATCATCTGGCGTCCTATGGTGATATCGACATCGCGCTCGATCCGTTCCCTTATAACGGCACGACCACGACTTGCGAGGCGATGTTGATGGGCGTCCCGGTTGTCAGCCTGATCGGCAACCGGCATGCCGCACGGGTCGGCTTCGATCTCTTGAGCATCGTCGGTCTGGGCGATCTCGCCGCCGCCACGGTCGAAGACTACATCGCGATCGCCGCTCGCCTCGCGCAGGATCCGCTGCGCCTCGCCGAACTTCGATGCACCCTGCGCGAGCGGCTTCAGCAATCGCCGCTGGGCGATGCGCCGCGTTTCGCCCGCAACTTCGAGGCGGCGCTTCGGCAGATGTGGCGGGATTGGACCGGCTGACGCCTGTCTTTTCTACGCGCGGGCCCCGACGCCCATCAGCCCGGCCAGGATGTCGGGGCTGTTGAGGAGATCGCGGCTCATGCCTTCGTGCACGATGCGGCCGCGATCGAGGACAAGCGCCCGCTCGGCGAATTCGAGCGCGATGCGCGCATGCTGTTCCACCAGCAGCAAGGCGAGATCGTCCTCGTGCTTCAGCCGCTCGAGCCCTTTGAGCACCGCTTCGACGATCACCGGCGCCAAGCCTTCGAGCGGCTCGTCCATCAGCAACAACGAAGGATTGCCCATCAGCGCGCGGCCGATGCTGAGCATTTGCTGCTCGCCGCCCGAGAGGGCGTTGCCGCCATTGCGGCGGCGATTGGCGAGCGAGGGAAAGAAATCGTAGACGCGCTCGAGCGTCCAGCGGCCCTTGCCGCCGGCGGGCTTCCGCTCGGCGACGAGGAGATTCTCTTCGACCGTCAAGGAGCGGAAGATCTCGCGCTCTTGCGGCACGAAACCGATGCCGAGCCGCGCGCGGCGATAGGGCGCGAAGCCTGCGACGTTCTCGCCGCCGAATTCGATCGTGCCGCCATGCAGGCTCGTATGCCCCATGATGGTCGCAAGCAGCGTTGTTTTGCCGACGCCGTTGCGCCCCAGTACCGCGAGCGTGCCGCCCGGCGGCAGCGACAGCGAGACGCCGTCGAGCACCACCGTCTCGCCGTAGCCGGCGCGAAGCTGGGCGATGTGCAAGCCAGCAGCTTTCGCCTCCACGCTCATCGATGCTCCCGCTCGCCGAGATAGACCTCGCGCACGCGTGGATCGGCCGCGATCTCTTGCGGCGAGCCTTCCACCAGGATCGCGCCTTGCACCAACACGGTGATGCGCCGCGCCAGGCGGAAGACAAGGTCCATATCGTGCTCGATGATAAGCAGCGCGATATCGCTGCCGAGCTGCTCGATCACATCGATGATCGTGCCGGTTTCGCCGGAGGGCACACCCGCCGCCGGTTCGTCGAGCAGCAACACTTTTGGGTCGAGGCCGAGCGCGACGGCGATCTCGACCAGGCGCTGCCGGCCATAAGGGAGCTCTTTCACCGGGCGTAGCGCCTGGTCGGCGATGCCCAAGCGCTCGAGCAGTGCATAGGCCTCCTCGATCACCGGCCGACGTCGCCCGGCGGCGCGGAGGAAATCGCCGGCGAAGCCGTGCCGCTCGGTGATGGCGAGCGTGACGTTCTCGAGCACGGTCAAGCCGCGGAAAAGCTGATTGATCTGGAAGGTGCGCGCGAGACCGCGCTTGACGCGCTGCGCTTGCGACAGGCGCGTCACGTCGTGTCCGCCGAGCATGACATGGCCCGAAGACGGCTCGAGCGCGCCGGTGACGAGATTGACGAAACTGGTCTTGCCCGCGCCGTTCGGGCCGATCAGCGCGTGGCGGGCGCCTACCGACAGCGTGAAATTGATCTCGTTGGCGACGCCGAGCGCGCCGAAATTCTTGCACAACGCGCGCGTTTCAAGGGCGAGATCGCTCATCGCGCCCTCCGCCGCTGCACGCGCTGCCACAGCAGATCGGTCAGGCCGAGAATACCGCCGCGCGCGAACAGCACGACGATGACCAGCAGCAAGCCGATCCAGAAATACCAGTAGGTCGGATCGATCTCCGAGAAGCGATCTTGCGCGATCATGTAGAGCGGCACACCGACGAAGGCGCCGTAGAGCCGCCCGACGCCGCCGAAGATCACCATGACGAGGATCAAGCCCGAGAGATCGACGCTCAGCGCATTGAGCGCGACGAGCTGCGTCGTATCGGCGATGATCGCACCGGCCGCGCCCGCCATCGCCGCGGAGATCGCGTAGATGGTCAACAGCCGCCAGAACACCGGCGTGCCGATCGCATGCATGCGCGCGACGTTCTCGCGAATGCCGGTGAGCGAGCGGCCGAAGGGCGAATGCACCAAAGTACGCGCCACCGCCCAGCCGATGAAGAGCGCGGCAGCGGCATACCAATAGGCGGTCTCGCCATAGAGATCGAAACGGAAGAGACCGAGGACCGGCGAGACGTCCATGCCCTGGAGGCCATCGGCGCCGCCGGTGATCGAGGTCATCTTGTTCGCCGCCTCTTGCAGCATCACGCAGACAACCAGCGTCAGCATCAGGATCGAGAGCCCCTGCGCCCGGAGGATGATCGCGCCCGAGATAAGACCGAGCACGCCCGCCATCGCCATGGCCGCGAGCATGCCGACGATCGGCGCGCCGATGCCATGGGCCGCAAGATAACCCGCCGTATAAGCACCGACGCCATAGAAAGCGGCATGACCCAAGGTCACGATGCCGGCATAGCCGAGCACGAGATCGACCGAAAGACCGAACAAGGTCGTCGCAAGGATCTGCGCGCCGAGCGCGAGGTAATCGGGAAAGAGGAAAAAGCCGGCGACGATCAAAACCCAGGGCAACGTCTCGAGCGGCCGCAAGCGATGCCGGCGCGCGAACCGCGCGACGATATCGGATTCGGATGGTTGGATCATCGTCACGCTTGACCGAACAGTCCGCGCGGCCGCCACAGCAACACGGCCATCGTCAGGGCATAGATGAAGAAGGCGCCGAATTCAGGCAGCAGATATTTGAACGCGGTGTCGGAGATGCCGAGCAGCAGCGCCGCAATGAAGGGACCGCGGATGGTGCCGAGGCCGCCGACAGCGACCACGATGAGGAAGTAAACCAGGTGATCGAGCGCGTAGCTCGGACTGATCGCCATGATCTCGGCGCCGAGCGAGCCGCCGAGCGCGGCGAGCGCGCTACCCAGCGCGAACGCCAGGGTGAAAAGCTGCGACGTGTTGATGCCGACCGACTGCGCCATCTTTCGATTGTCGACGGCAGCGCGGATCTGCGCCCCGAAACGCGTTCGATCGAGACCGAGCCACAGCAGCGTCACCAGCACCGCGCCGCTGCCGATCAAGAAACTGCGATAGGTCGGGAAGCTGCGCAGGCCGAATTGCAACTGGCCGCTCAAATCCGCCGGCGGATAGAAAGGTTGTGCCGTCGGGCCCCAGAAATATTTGCCGGCGGCGACGGACATGAAGACCAGCCCCATCGTCATCAGCACCTGGTCAAGGTCGCTGGCGCCGTAGAGCGGGCGATAGAGAAAGCGCTCGAGCGGCACCGAAAGCAGCGCGACGGCCAGCGTCGCAACCGGCACCGCGAGATAGAACGGGACGCCGAGTTGAAAGATGAGCGTCGTCATGAAGTAGCCGCCGGCGGCGGCAAAGACGCCGTGCGCCAGATTGACGAAGCCCATCAACCCCATGGTCACCGACAGGCCGACCGAGACGAGATAGAGCACCATGGCGAAAGCCGTGCCGTGGAACGCGATGCTGATGGCAGCGGAGAGCGCGCTATCCATTCACTCACCCCGACCGATGACATGCACTAGCTGCAAACAACGCCCCTGACCGGCACCACGCCGAGCCGTCTTCGCATAGCATAAAGGGAAATTGTGCGCGGCATCGAAAGACGCCACGCACAAAATTTCTTCAGCGCTCCCCCGGCGATCACTTCGGAGGATTCGCTTCCTTCCACGGATCCTTCACGTTCGGAATCGTGTCGAACTCCACATTGGCGAGCTTGCCGTTCACCATTTCGCCGCGGCGGATGTAGACGTTCTCGACGATATCGCGGGTCGCGGGATTGATCGAGATCGGCCCGCGCGGGCTGTTGTCGCTCTTCCAATTGGAGAGGATCTTCATCGCCTGATCGCCGTCGAACTTGCCGTTCGTCTGCTTGATCACGGCATAGATCGCATCCATGCCGTCCCAGCCCTGTACCGACAGGAAATCGGGAATCGCCTTGCCGCCGTACGCCGCGTTCCAGGCATTGATAAACACCTGATTGGCGGGCCGGGTCGCGACGTTGGAGTAAGTGCCCGAGCTGACGATGCCGTTGCCGACCTGCGTCATGTTCGGCAGCTCTTCGTCGAGCATCACGTCCTGCGTCGTCACCAGCGTAACACCGGCCTGTTTCAAGCCGAGATCGTTCCATGCCTTCATCACCGCCGTCGCCTTCTTGCCGGCCGGCACGAAGATGAAAGCGACATCCGGCTTGCTGTCCTTGATGCGCTGAACGAAAGGCGCGTAATCCTCCGTCGGGAAGGCCATGCGGACTTTGTCGACGACCTTGCCGCCGCCCTTCTCGAAGGCGGTGGTGAAGCCGCCTTCAGCGTCATAGCCCGGCGGATAATCGGTCACCGCCGTGTAGCCCTTCTTCCAACCTTGCTTGGCAGCCCATTCTCCGATCGGCCCCGACACCTGCCACAGCGTGAAGCTGTCGCGGATGATGTAGGGCGACAGCCGCGTGATCGGCGCCGCCGCCGCGTTCATATCGATGAAGGGGGTTTTGGCTTGGGTCGCGACCGGCGCAATGGCCGACGCGTTCGGCGACCACACCGCACCGGCGAGGAAATTGACGTGATCGCGCGTCACGAGCTCGGTCGCGAGGCGCTTGGCGATATCGGGATTGGCGCCGGTATCGTCGCGATAAATCAGGGTGACCTTGACCCCGGGAGGCAAATCCTTCTCATGCGTCTTCATATAGAGATCGATGCCCTTATTCATCTCATCGCCGGGCTGCGCATCGGGCCCCGACATGGTTGAGATCACGCCGACCTTGATCTCGGTCTGCGCTGCGGCAACGCCGATCCCGGCGAGCGATGCGCCGAGCAGCGCGAGAATGAAACGTGACGTCATGTGCATGCCGATCCCCTCCCGTTCAACGACAAGCGTCGCCTAACGCAGCGACGTCATAATTGGAATAATTATAAAGGGGTATCGTGAGAGGGCCAAGCTTCTTGGCCAAGATGAGGCGCGATCAAACCACCAAATCGATCAACTGGCCGCGGCCAATGGTGGACAAGGCGGCCCAATGCTTCGACCGCTCGCGCGTCGGCTCCGGCTCGCGCGGGACGCGAACGACCGGGACGATCGGCATTACCTCGATGATCGCAGCGGGAGGCGCGATCTGCATGGTAAACGGTTCCTCACCAACGGCAGCGAGGGAACGCTAACACTTTCTTAATCCTACAACAAGATTAAGATCCTGAAAATTATAGCTAAATGCGCGGTTTCAGGGCTGCAACGCCTGGCAAATCCCGGCCTTCGAGCCACTCGAGGAAGGCGCCGCCCGCGCTCGATACATAGCTGAGCTGATCGATCACCCCCGCCTCATGCAGCGCCGCGACGGTATCGCCGCCGCCGGCGACGCTCAGCATCTTGCCGGCCTGCGTCAGCGCCGCGACGCACCGCGCCAGCGCAACTGTTGCCGCGTCGAATGGCTTGGTCTCGAAAGCACCGACCGGCCCGTTCCAGACCAAGGTCGGGCATTGCGCGAGCCGCTTCTCGATCGCGGCGACGCTGCGCGGTCCAATATCGAGGATCATCTGATCCTCAGGCACAGCGTCGATCGACACGGTGCGGGTCGCAACGCCGGCTTTAAGCTCCGCCGCGACCACGGCATCGACCGGCAGGATCAATTCGCACGACGCGGAGCGCGCATCGGCAAGGATCTTTTGCGCCGCATCGAGCATATTTTTCTCGACCAGCGAGCGGCCGACTTTCTCGCCCTGCGCCAGCAGCAGCGTGTTCGCCATCGCGCCGCCGATGACCAGCACTTGCACCTTCTTCAGCATGAAGTCGAGGAGCTGCAACTTGGTCGACACCTTGGCGCCGGCGACAATTGCGGCTACCGGCCGTTTCGGCGCGCCGAGCGCAGCATGCAGCGCTTCGAGCTCTTGCTGCATCAAGCGGCCCGCCGCTGAGGGCAGGTAATGCGCGACACCTTCGGTCGACGCGTGCGCGCGATGCGCGGCCGAGAACGCGTCGTTCACGTAGAGATCGCCAAGCGCGGCAAGCTGCTTGGCGAAGTCGGGCGTGTTCTGCTCTTCTTCCGCATGGAAGCGGGTATTTTCGAGCAGCGCGACATCGCCATCCTTCAGCCCGGCGACGACCCGCTCTGCCGGAGCGCCGACGCAATCCTCGGCGAACGCGACGGGGCGCCCCACGACTTTGGCGAGCGGCTCGACCAGCGGCTTCAGCGAGAATTTCGGATCAGGCCCGTTCTCGGGCCGGCCGAAATGCGACATGACGATCACGCGCGCGCCTTTGCCGGCGAGTTCGCGGATCGTCGGCGCCAGGCGCTCGATGCGGGTCGCGTCAGTGACGCGACCGTCTTTCACCGGCACATTCAGATCGGCGCGCAGCAGCACCTTTTTGCCGCGCACGTTGAGGTCATCGAGCGTGTGAAAATCGGCCATTGATTTGTTTCAAGCGTCGTTCGTTGGGACCCAGGGAATGGCAGCGACTTCGATGCCTTCATCGGCGAGCTTTTCCGCTTCGGCCGGCGTCGCATCGCCGTAGATGCCGCGCGCCTTGGCTTCGCCCTTGTGGATGCGGCGCGCCTCGTCGGCAAAGCCTTTGCCGACATTCTCGCAATTGGTCTCGACGAAGCCGCGCAACACCTGAAGCGCGCGGCGGAATTCGGCGGGGGTCGGCGGCCGCTCGGGCACTGCCGCGGCCGGCAGCGGCGCGGGCGCCGCCTCGCCTTCGGAAGGGGTTTCGCGCCCGGCTTCTGCCTGATGGGCGGCTTCCCGGTGAGTTTCGCGGGACGCCGGATCGGATTTGTGGGAGCGGCCGAGACGCGGCGCCATCACCGCCTTGTCGACCTTCGTCGAGCCGCACTCCGGACAGGTAACGAGACCGCGCTTCGCCTGGCGCTCATAAGTGGCGCCATCGCGAAACCACGTCTCGAATTCGTGCCCGTCCTTACAGCGAAGAGTGAAGACGATCATGCCGGACCGCGTAAATCCCTAGAAAGCAGAGGCTTTATATTGGCTTAGCAATGCCGGCAATCAAGCGCCAGAGCTATCCGCAGCACCCTATTTGGCCGCCGCCGGGCGCTTGGCGGGCGTGGCGAAGGGTCGGTCATGGCCGAGCGACGGCACCGCCCGGCGCGCCTCGGCGATTTTGGCCGTGTCGATCTCGGCCAGAATGAAGCCTGGCTCGTCTCCGGCCTCGGCCAAAATCTCGCCCCACGGGGCGACGATGAGGGTATGGCCGTAGGTCTTGCGGCCCTCGGCATGCTCGCCGCATTGGGCGGGGGCAAAAACGAAACAGCCATTCTCGATCGCCCGCGCCCGCAGCAGCACATGCCAATGCGCCTTGCCGGTCGGCACCGTGAAAGCAGACGGCACGGTCAGGAAATCGGCGCCGCCCTGGGCGAGCGCGCGATAGAGATGCGGGAAGCGCAGGTCGTAACAGATGGTGAGACCCAGCACGCCCCAAGGCAGCGACGCGAGCGCCGTCCCCTCGCCCGGCTTGAACACTGCGGATTCGCGATAGCTCTCACCGCCGGGCAGGTCGACATCGAACATGTGGATCTTGTCGTAGCGCGCCAGGATGTTGCCGTCGGGCGCGATGAGGAACGAGCGATTGGCGAGCCGGCCATCGCCTTCCGTGCGCACGACGATCGAGCCCAGCAGCAGATGCGCACCCGTCTCGCGCGCAAGATCGCGAAACGCGGCAAGCATCGGATGCTCGCGCTCGATACGCGCTTTCTCGTCGCGCAGGGCGCGTTTCGGCTCGATCATGTCGCTGACTTCCGGCGTCATGATGAGATCGGCGCCGGCATCGCGCGCGCGCCGCACGAGATCGGCGGCGATGCGGATATTCGGCTCGACCTCGCGGCCGGCGTTGAGCTGGATACAGGCAGCTTTGAACACGGTCACGGATTGATGCCGAGCAGCGGATCGAGCTCACCGGCGCGATCGAGCGCTGCGAGTTCGTCCGACCCGCCGACATGGGTGCCATCGATGAAGATTTGCGGCACGGTCGTGCGGCCATGCGCGCGCTGAACCATTTCTTCGCGTTTCGATGTATCGGATTCGACGTCGATATCCTCGAAGGCGACGCCCTTTTTCTGCAGCAGCCCACGCGCCCGCGCACAGTAACCGCACCACATCGTCGTATACATTTCGACTTTCGCCATGTTCTTCCTTCTATTGTTGCGCGCGAACGACACGCGCAAGGGTCAAAACGTCAACCCGCACCGCGCCGGCGCGCTTCAACACACGCGCGCATTCTTCGACCGTCGCGCCCGTGGTCAGCACGTCGTCGATCAGGACAACGCGCTTGCCGCGAATTTTATCCGCATGCTTGACCGCGAAAGCGCCCGCGACATTGCGGCGCCGCGCCGAAGCGTTCTTGTAGCCTTGAGATGGGGTGCGGCGGCGGCGCGTCAAACAATCGGTGGCAACCGGTGGGCCGCCGGATTTGGCGATCGCATGCGCCAGAACGGCGGCCTGGTTGTACCGCCGCGCGAACAGCCGCGTCCAATGCAAGGGCACCGGCAGTTGCAGATCGGCGTCGGCCAGGACCTCGCGCCCCGCACGCCCCATCCATTGGGCGAGCGGCGGCGCCAGGTGGAGGCGGTCGCCATGCTTCAGCGCGAGGATCAGCGGCCGGCTGGCATCGTCGTAGCGCATCGCCGCTCGGGCCCGGTCGAAGCGCGGCTGGTCGACCATGCAGGCGCCGCAGAGTCCGCCAGGGCCGACATCGAAATCGAACGGGTAGCCGCAACATGCGCAGCACGGTGCGCCGAGGAAGGTCACCCCGCGCCAGCAGGCCGTGCATAGCGTACCGGTCGCGGCGACCGGTACGCCGCAAGAGAGGCAGCGCGGCGGCAGCAGGAGATCGAGCAGGCGGTCGCGCGCACGGCGCAGCCCCGCAGCCGAAGCAAGAGCAGGCATCGCTGGATTGTCGCCCCGCTGCGGGTGACGGAGCAAGGGCCGCGTGCCATATAGCTTCCATGCCGGGTCCCGCGCCTCAGCCAAGTCCCATTACGGTTTTCGACCGTCCCGCCCAGCGCCGGCACCGCACTCGAGCCGCTGCGACGGGAGCCGGAACGGGGATCGCCGGGATCGGCGGCGATGCCGGTTTCCTCTTTCGCGAGGGCGCCGAACGGCTCCTCGACCGGCTGGCCGATATCAAGCGGCCCTTCGCCCGTGCCTTGGACCTCGATTCGCGCGATCGGCTGGTCGCCGCGCAACTCCGCGCCGTCGGGATCGAGACCGTCGTCGCCGGCGAGGCGGGGCCACTGACCATCGATCTCGAAGCCCTGCCCTTCGCGCCGGGAAGCTTCGATCTCGTCACCAGCAGTCTGGCCTTTCACTGGGTCAACGACCTGCCGGGCACGCTGCTGCAACTCCGGCATATCCTGAAACCGGACGGGCTGTTGCTGATCAATCTCTTTGCCGGCGAGACGCTGGAGTCGCTGCGCGTTGCGCTGCTCGAAGCGGAAAGCGAGATCGAGAACGGCGCCAGCCCGCGCATCTCGCCTTTTGCTGATCCGCGCGACCTCGCCGGCTTGTTGCAGCGCGCCGGGTTCGCTTTGCCCGTGGTCGATAGCGATCGCGTCACCGTCGATTATCCCGACGCTTGGAAACTGATGCGCGATCTGCGCGCCATGGGCGAGACCAACGCGACGGCGTTGCGCCACCGTCACTTCTCGCGCCGTGCGACGATGCTGCGCGCAGCCGAAATCTATCGCGAGCGCTTCGGGAACACGGAAGGCCGCATTCCGGCGGAATTCGAGATCGCGACGTTGACCGCCTGGGCGCCGCATGCCACGCAGCAGCGCCCCTTGCGGCCGGGCAGCGCAACGACACGATTGGCCGATGCGCTCGATACCGAAGAGCGGCCGGCGGGCGACAGAGCGACACCTTGACGAAAGGAAGACGATGGCCGCGGCAAAGCCCGTGATCGTACCGACCGGCACCGGACAGGCCGAGGCGCTGCTTTTGAGCTGCATCGATTATCGCCTGCCGGGCAAGATCGCGCGCTACATGGAAGGCCGTGGCCTCGATGCGAATTACGATCACGTGATCCTCGCCGGCGCATCGCTGGGCGTAACCAATACCGTCTTCCCGCATTGGGGACAGAGCTTTCGCGATCATCTCGATCTCGCGATCAAGCTGCACGGCATCCGCCGTGTCATCATCCTCGACCATCGCGAATGCGGCAGTTATCGCGTCATTTTCGGCACCAATTTGGCCGGCGATGAAGAGAAGGCGCAACACGCACGCGAGCTGCATCGGCTCGCCCGCGAGCTTCGCGACACCTATCCGTCACTCGAGGTCGAGAAGCTGCTGATGGCGCTCGACGGCAGTGTCGAAACGGTGGAATAATCCGCCACACAAATCTTCGTTCGGGGGAAAATCATGCACGAGCATTCTTGTTGCGATTCAATCACGCCGCCAAGTTCGCGGCGCCGCTTTCTGACACTGGCGAGCCTCGGCGGCGGCGCGACGCTGCTCGGCCTCGCGCCACGCATCGCGCGCGCAGCCGGCGATGTCGACAGCGTCGTCTTAAGCTGCATGGATTACCGGCTGATGGACGATGTCGGTACCTATCTCAACGGCCGCGGCCTCAAGAACAATTACGATCATCTGATCCTCGCCGGCGCGTCGCTGGGCGCGGTGACGAACAAATATCCGCATTGGGGCGAAGCTTTCTTCGAGCATGTCGGCCTCGCTATCAAGCTGCACAACGTGCGTCGCGCGATCCTGATCGATCATCGCGATTGCGGCGCCTATCGAGTGATCTTCGGCAAGGACACGAAGGGCGACGAAGAGAAGAAGCTGCACGCGGCGCAGCTTCATAAGCTCGCGAAGCTCATCAACCAGAAGCAACCGAAGCTCGCGGTCGAGACCTATCTCATGGAACTCGACGGTAAGGTCAACGCCGTTTAATGCCGATGCTGTAGAAGCGTGATCAACGGCGCATCTGCCGCTGGCATGGGGTAGTCGCTCATCGCCGACGGCAGCGTCCACACGAGCGTTTGCGTCTCGCGGGGCGCTGGCGTGCCTTGCCAGCGCCGACACACCCAGAGCAACAGCAGGATGTGGAACGTGTCGTAGCGATGCGATGCGAAGCCGATCGCCTCAAGATCGCTTTCCGCCACGGTGATGCCGAGCTCTTCATCGAGCTCGCGGCAGAGCGCGGCTTCGGGTGTTTCGCCGCTTTGGATTTTGCCCCCGGGGAATTCCCAGAGCCCGGCCATTGCCTTGCCCTTGGGGCGTTGCTGCAACAGTACCTGACCGCGCTCGTCGATCAGCGCGACGCTGACGATCGGCACAATCGGAAGCGGGTCAGCTCCGATAGCTGCCATTGATGTCGATATAGCGATGAGTCAGATCGCAGGTCCAGATCACGGCGCGGCCATTGCCGATGCCGAGATCAACCTCGAGCAGGATATCGCGCCCCGCCATGTGCTTGGCGACCGGCGCCTCGTCATAACCCTGCACCGCGCCGCCTTTTTCGGCGATGCGCACGCCGCCGGCCGAAATCACCAGCTTGTCGCGATCGGCTTTCTCGCCGGCTTTGCCGACCGCCATGACGATACGGCCCCAATTGGCATCGCCCGCCGCGAGGGCCGTCTTCACCAGCGGCGAATTGCCGATGGCGAGACCGATCTTGCGCGCAGCGCGCGTCGAGGCCGCGCCGGTGATGCGGATGGTGACGAATTTCTGGGCGCCTTCGCCGTCGCGGATGATCTGCTGCGCAAGGTCGACCAGTACCGCATCGAGCGCCCGGCGGAAATCTTTGAGGCGCGGATCGGCGGCGCGCGTCACGCGCTTGTGCTTTGCCTTGCCCGTCGCACACACCAGCACTGTGTCGCTGGTCGAGGTATCGCCGTCGACAGTGATCGAATTAAAGCTGCGCTCATTGCCGGCAACGAGCAGCGCCTGCAGCACCGAGGCCGGCAGCGCCGCATCGGTGAAGATGTAAGCGAGCATGGTGCCCATATCGGGCGCGATCATGCCCGAGCCTTTGGCAAAGCCGTTGATCGTGACCGTCACGCCGTCGATCGTCGCGATTTGCGTCGCGCCTTTCGGGAAGGTGTCGGTTGTCATGATCGCCTTCGCCGCTTCGGGCCAAGCTTCGGCCGTCACTTTTCGGAACGTGCCAGGGAGCGCCGCGACGATCTTTTCCGCCGGCAGCTTCTCACCGATAACGCCGGTCGACGAGACGTATATCTCGCGTTGATCGCAGCCGAGTTCTTTGGCCGCGGCCTTCACGGTCGCCTCCACCGCTGCCTTGCCTTCGCGGCCTGTGAAGACATTGGCATTGCCGGAATTGACGACGATCGCACGGATCTTGCCGCGCGGCAGCGCACGCCGGCACCAATCGACCGGCGCTCCCGGCATCAGCGAGCGGGTAAAGACGCCGGCGACGGTCGTGCCGACATCGAGCAGCGCGACCATCAGGTCGGTGCGGCCCTGATAGCGGATACCGCAATGCGCACTGGTCAGCTGCACGCCCCCGATCGTCGGCAGATCGGGGAAGCGTTCCGGCGCGAGAGGCGAAACGTCATCGGCCATGTCAGCGTCCCCGCACGCCGTCCGAGAGGTTATTTGCCGAGCTTATCCGGCGCCGTCGCGGGCGACAGGGTCGGCGGCGGCGGAGCACCGGCGCCCGCACCGCCCGGCAGCGCCAAACTCGGCGCAACCGGCTGCTGTTGCTGCTGCTGCGGCGCGGCCTGCTGCTGCTGTTGCGCTTGCGGCGGGGCGTTCGACGCGAGCGCTTTGCCATCCGGACCGAAGACCTCGATCTTGGCGACGCCGGCCAGCTCTTTCAGCTTCGACTGGATGATCTGCTGCGTCATCTGCTGCGCGATCTCGGGCGCGACTTGCTCATACGTGCCGGCCTTGCCCTGGCGCCGGTCCTCGAGCTTGATGACGTGCCAGCCGAACTGGGTTTTGACCGGCGTCTTGGTGTATTCGCCCGGCTTCAGCGCGAAAGCGGCGTTGGCGAATTCCGGCACCATGTCCTGCTTGGTGAAATAACCGAGATCGCCGCCGTTCGACTTGCCCGAGGGATCGGTGGTCTTGTCCTTGGCGATGGTCGCGAAATCCGCGCCCTTATCGAGCTGAGCGATGATGTCCTTCGCTTCCTGCTCGGTGCCGACGAGGATATGGCGCGCGTGAATCTCTTCGGTCTTCGGCGCGTCCTTGGCGTATTGATCATACGCGGCGCGGAGCTTGGTTTCGGAGATTTCACTGCGCGCGAGCGAGGAGACATAAGCATTGGCCAGAATTTCGGTCGTCGCGCCGGAGATCTGCTCTTTGACCTGGGCGTTTTGGTCGAGCTTCGCCTTGCGCGCGGCCTGCTCCAAGAGGGTCGCATTGACCATGCTGGTGAGCAGCTGCGGATAGACCTTATCCATCGGCTGCTGCTGCATCTGCTGCGGCGCGTTGCGCAGCTGAAGCTCGAGCTCGGAGCGATGGATAACGGTGCCGTTGACCCGCGCCACGACCGGATCGTCGCCGCCGCTAGTGGCGGCCGGTGCGGCCGCCGGGGCGCTCTTTGCGGGAGCCGCTTTCTTGTCAGCCGCCATGGCCGGCATGGCCATCAGCACGGCAAGGGAAGCGGCGACTAGAACACGACGCGCCATGGCGATCATCCTTTCGCTGAAGACCCGGCGCGAACGCCCGCTGAACGGGGGGCCGGGTCTGGCGCGCCTTAAAGCATAAAGCCCCGCCTCGAACAAGCGCGGAACCCGCTGATTGCTCTTAAATTATTGTGATGAATTGACACTTTAGGGGGTTATTCCTATTTCTTCTCGGTCCCCGCCCTTACCCTGCCCGAGGCTTTGATGATTGGCGCCCTCGCCCGGCGACTGTTTGGTTCGGCAAACGATCGCTATGTCAAAAGTCTGGGCCCCCTGGTCGACGAGATCAATGCGCTCGAACCCGAGATGGCGGCGCTCGACGATGCCGGCCTGCGCGCCCGTACCCAGCTTTTCAAAGACCGGCTGACCCAGGGCGAGGAACTCGACGACATCCTGGTCGAAGCTTTCGCCACGGTGCGCGAGGCGGCCAAGCGCGTGCTCGGCCAGCGGCATTACGACGTCCAGCTGGTCGGCGGCATCATCCTCCATCGCGGCATGATCGCCGAAATGAAGACCGGCGAAGGCAAGACGCTGGTCGGGACCCTGCCCGTCTATCTCAACGCCCTCAGCGGCAAAGGCGTCCACGTCATTACGGTCAACGATTACCTGGCCAAGCGCGACAGCGAATGGATGGGCCAGATCTATCGTTTCCTCGGCCTCACCGTCGGCTGCATCGTCCACGGGCTCGACGATGTGCAGCGCCACGACCAATACGCCTCGGACGTGACCTACGGCACGAACAACGAGTTCGGCTTCGACTATCTCCGCGACAATATGAAGTTCCGGCTCGAGGAGATGGTGCAGCGCCCGTTCAACTACGCCATCGTCGACGAAGTCGACTCTATCTTGATCGACGAAGCGCGCACGCCGCTGATCATTTC
>DASZLU010000160.1:0-37236 GCA_035552195.1 Allostellaceae bacterium
AATATCGCTTCCGGGGATCTCTGATGGCCGTCGATTTGGAGCTTGATCGTCACCGCGATACGTGGGTGGGCTTCGCCAACCTGATGAAGTGGACGCTGGCGCTGGTCATCATCGTCCTGATCGGCCTGGCGGCTTTCGTCGCCTAATCTCCGGCCTTTTCAGGCGCGCAGCCGCGCCTGATCGCCTGATCCATCCATCGCCGCCGCGCGCTCGCGCGGGATAATCACCGTGGCCACCGTGCCGCGACCAAGCTCGCTCGCCAGCATCACGCCGCCGCCATGCAGCCGCATGAGCCGGTCGCAGATCGCGAGGCCGAGGCCGGTACCCCCATGCTTACGATCATGTCCGCCATCGGCCTGCTGGAACGGCTCGAAGGCGCGTGCCAGATCGTCGGCGGACATGCCGATGCCGCTGTCGCGGATCTCGATACGGATCTCGCCGTCCGCGCCGGTCACGGCGCGCACATCGACACGCCCGCCGCGCGGCGTGAATTTGATCGCATTGTCGATGAGCTTGAGCAGCACCTGACGCAACCGCGTCTCGTCCGCCGTCACGCCAGCCGGCGCGGTGGCGAGATCGGCGCTCAGCCTCACCCCAACGCTCTCGGCGCGTGCGGCGAGGAAGCGCATCGTATCGTCGATCAATCCCGGCAGATCGATCTTCGTTTCGGCGAGCGCAACGCGGCCCGATTCGGCGCGCGCGAAATCGAGGATATCGTTGATCAGCATCAGCAGATGGCGGCCGCTGGCGAGCACGTCGCCAGCATAGGTCTTGTAAGCCGGCACGCCGGCAGGACCGAGCACTTCGCCGCTGATCACTTCCGAGAAGCCGATGATCGCGTTGAGCGGCGTCCTGAGCTCATGGCTCATCGTGCCGAGGAATTCCGATTTGGCGCGGTTGGCGGCCTCCGCCGCATTTTTCGCCGCGCGCAACTCGTCTTCGACGCGCTTGCGCTCGGTGATCTCCTCGACCATGCCTTCGTAATAAAGGAACTTGCCGTCATTGCCGCGCACCTCGCGGCAGCTTTCCGAGATCCAGATGATGCTGCCGTCGCAGCGATGGATCTGCGATTCGAATCCCGAGACGATGCCGTGCGCACGCATCGCTGCGACGAACGCATCGCGGCGCGTCGGGTCGACATAGAGCTGTACCCCGATATCGGTCAGCGCCGACAGCAGCGCGTCCACCGTGTCGTAGCCATAGATTTGCGCCAGCGCGGCATTCGCCATCAGGTAATGGCCGTCGGCCGTGGTCTGGAAAATGCCCCAGATCGAATTCTCGAAAATGCCGCGATAGAACTGCGCCTGACTGTGTGCCGCGCGCTCGGTCTCGACGAGCCGCGTCATGTCCTGCACGACCGCGACCAACAGCTCCGGCTTGCCGCGAGGGCTCAGTGCAACCCCGGCCCGGCCGTAGATCAACGTGCCGCGACGCTCTTCGACCGCGAGACGGAAGAAGCATTCCTCGCTTGCCGGCCTGCCGTGCTTCGGCGGCGCCAGGAACCGCGCCATCGCCGCCGCGTCGTCTTGATGCACCGAATGGAGGATGCCCTCGATGCTGGGCACCGAAGCGGCATCCCAACCGAAAAGCCGGCGCGCCTCGTCCGACATCGACACCCCGCCGGTACCGAAATCGATCTCGACCGTGCCCAACCCGGCGATCGCCTGCATACGCGCAAGCGGCGTCTCGTCCTGCGGTCGCGCCGCCGTGCTTTGGCGGTCGCTTCCGCCCGTCGCCCCATTACGCGCACGCGATTTCATGCCTCCCGTATTACGCGACGGCGGCTAAAATCCCATAAATTTCAGCTGCTTAAATTTTATGCAGCGATCGGCGGCGCGCGCCGGTCAGGGGACGATATCGACCCCGGCGAAGAAGAACGCGATCTCGACCGCGGCGTTGTCGGCCGAATCCGAGCCGTGCACCGAATTCGCCTCGATCGATTCGGCGAAATCCTTGCGGATCGTGCCGTCGGCGGCCTTTTTCGGGTCGGTGGCGCCCATGATGTCGCGGTTGGCGGTGACGGCGTTCTCGCCTTCGAGCACCTGCGCCACGACCGGGCCCGAGATCATGAAGCTGACCAGCTCGCCGTAGAACGGCCGCGCCTTGTGGACGGCATAGAAAGCCTCAGCCTGCGCTTTGGTGAGCTGCAGGCGCTTTTGCGCGACAATGCGCAGCCCCTTCTCCTCAAAACGCGCATTGATCTTGCCGGTAAGATTGCGCCGGGTCGCGTCCGGCTTGATGATCGACAGGGTGCGCTCGACGGCCATGAAACAGTCCATTCCTGTTGTGGAGAGGGGCGCTCCTAGGCGCCCCATGAATTTTGGAGAGAGGCGCCTTTGGCGCCCCGGGAATTGCGCCGGGTATAGCGAGCGCCCCGCCCCGGTTCAACCCAGGGGCCCCGTGTTTCGCAGGAGCGCTTCATGTCGCTTTCCCCGCAAAAGGATTTCGCCGCGAAAGCGCTAAAACTGAAACGTATGGGGACAACAGCGGATCCCCTACTCGCCCCGCTTCGTCCACCCAGAACTTGTTTGCTCCCAATAGGTGAGCGTATGGCCGGCGGCCTTGGCCTCGCGCCAGCGCTGGCGGGCGTCCTCGACGGCGGCTTCGTCGTTGCCGTCGAACATGTCGCAAACCCGCTGGAAGCTCTCGATCGCCGTACCGTGGGCGCCGTCGACCAGCACCAGCATGGTCGCGGCATTGGGATTGCCCTCGCTCGCCGTCAAAAAGATAGGCTGGCGGTCGGCGTTGCCGTCCCGTGCGCTGCCATGCGGCAGGAAGCTCGCGTCGTCATACGTCCATAGCGCCTGATTGAGATGCTCGACCCGCTCGCTCGAGCTCGCCACCACGAGCGCGCGATAGCCGTCTTTCAGCGCACGCTCCAAGAGCCGCGGCAGCGCCCGCTCGAGCGGTGTCGTCTTCAGATGGTAGAAGCCGATCTCGCCCAATTCCGTCCCCGCGGTCGCGCCAAGCCGGCGACGCTACTTGCCTTCGTAGTGATCGGCGACGAAGCGCTCGAGGAGCCGCACGCCGAAGGCCGTCGCGCCTTTCGGCACCATCGCTGTGTCCTTCTTCGACCAGGTCGTGCCGGCGATGTCGAGATGCGCCCAGGGTACGCCGTTGACGAAGCGTTGCAGGAACTGCGCCGCGGTGATCGAACCGGCATCGCGCCCGCCGATATTCTTCATGTCGGCGGCATCGGTATCGATCATGCGGTCATAAGCATCGCCCAGGGGCATGCGCCACAGCTTCTCCTCGACCGCCTTGCCCGACGCGATGAGGCGATCGGCGAGCTGATCGTTATTGGCGAAGATACCGGCATGATCGTGGCCGAGCGCTACAATGATGGCGCCGGTCAGGGTCGCGAGATTGATCATGAATTGCGGCTTGAAGCGATCCTGGCAGTACCAGAGCGCGTCGCCGAGCACGAGCCGGCCTTCGGCATCGGTGTTGATCACCTCGACCGTCTGGCCCGACATCGATTTGACGATATCGCCCGGACGCTGTGCATTGCCGTCGGGCATGTTCTCGACGCAGCCGGCGATACCGACGACATTGGCGCGCGCCTTGCGGCCGGCGAGCGCCTTCATCAGGCCGATGACGACGCCGGCGCCGCCCATATCCCATTTCATGTCTTCCATGCCGCCGGCCGACTTGATCGAGATGCCTCCGGTGTCGAAGGTCACGCCCTTGCCGAGGAAAGCGAGCGGCGCCTTGTTCTTGGCGCGCGGATTGCCCTTCCACTGCATGACGATGAGCCGCGCCGGCTTGCGGCTGCCTTGCGCGACGCCCAAGAGCATGTTCATGCCCAGCGTCTTCATCTGCTTCTCGTCGAGAATTTCGACCTCGACGCCGAGCGAGGCAAGCTTCTTCGCTTCCGCCGCCAGGCTCTCGGGATAGATCACATTCGCCGGCTCGGAGACGAGATCGCGCGTGAAGAAAACGCCGTCGGCGATTTTGTCGAGCGGCTCGAAATCCTTCTCTGCCGCTTTCGGCCCGTCGACGAGAAAGGTCAGCTCTTTCAGCGACGGCTTCTGCTCGGGCTTTTCCTTGGTGCGATATTTATCGAAGCGATATGAGCGCAGCCGCGCGCCATAAGCAAGATCGGCGGCGGCGAGGGCCGTGTCTTTACCCTTGAACGCGTTGACGAAGAACGACGCGTTCTGCTCGCCGACGTTGTTGAGCGCGTTGAGAATCACGCCGCCGCGATTCTGCCGCGCGCTGCGCTCGCCGATCTTGGGCTTGCCGACGCCTATCAGCATGATGCGCGTCACGTCGCCCATATTGGGCGGCCCCGGAATCATCAACGTCTCGTCGGGCTTGCCGGTGAAGCGGCTCACCTCCATCGCGCGCTTGATCGCGCCGCCGGTCTGCCTGTCGATTTCGATGGCGTGCGACGACATTTTGCGATCACTCATGACCGCGACCACAACCGTGCCCGAGCGCGGCATGCGCGGCGCAGCGAAGCTGATCTTCATGAGACGCCCCGACCTTTTGTTTCCTTAGCGGCGATAGACCCTCACCGCTTTTGAGTCAACCTGGGGCCCGTTTCGGCGGCAGGCAGAGCGGTGCCGGTGCCAGCACCTGCGACCAGCGCGCGCCCGGCGGCGGCGGCGGATAGGTCCAAGTCGCTTCAGCCCGCCATTTGTATTGACGCTCGATTGTATGCGGTAGGAGCTCCCGACGGAGCAGTGCACCTTCTCCCGGCGGCACAACCTCCGCCATATCGGACGTGGCACAACCCAGCAACGCAAGTGGATAACTGTTCTCGGCGCGCATGAATTCATCGTCCGTAGTCGCAACCCCGATCTCGACATTGGGCCGCCGCGGTGGCAGATCGCGCAGGACGCCTTCGATCGTCGGCGGCACCGTCCCGTTATCGCCCGGCAGAAGCAGAAGCAACTTCGCGTCATCGCCGATGCGCGTCGCCGCTTCGTGCGCGAGCTGATAGGCACGCAGATTGGGCACTTCGAGATCGAAGCGCAGCATGCGCAGGAACGGGAACGGCACGAGCAGCGCCAGCAAAACGACGGCCGTCGGCATCGCGCGCCGCCAGCTTCCGCCGAATGCCGACCAGCGCCAATCGCGCGCATAGAGCACGATCGTTCCCATCAGCAGCAGGCCAAGATGCGTGTTGTAGCGAAAATAGGAATGCGCCTCGATGCCCATCTGGCCTTCGAAATGCGCGACATAGGCGCCGAGGAGCGCGAGGTTGTAGAGGATGAAGCTGCCGAGCAGCATCGCCGCGACGCGGGTGCCGAGATCGAGCTCGCGGCGCAGAAGCCGCCACGCCGCGATGGCGAGCACGGCGTAGAGGATCGCGAAATAGACGCCGCGCTCGCCGATCGCGCGCAGCATGTTGAGAAGGATCAGCGGCAACTCGCGGATATGCCATTGCTCGTACGGCAAGCCTTTCAGCTCGCCGAGCGCGAAGGAATGCAGCACATACCAGCGCCAGCCGAGATAGACCATGAGTGCCGGCAAGGCGGCGATCAGTATTTGTACGACGGCCTTGCCGCGCTCAACCCGCGCCATCAGCGCAACGGCGAGCGCCGAGACGACGACGGCGCAAGCGAGCGCGACGCTTTCCTGCTTGATGTTGACCAGCACCGCGAGGATCAACGCCAGCAGAAGAAAATCGTCGCGCGCATCGCGCCCGCCGCCGAGACGATCGAGCGCGCGCGCCACGTGCCAGCCAGCGAAGAGCAGCGAAACCATCACCGATGTCTCGCTATAGGCCGAGAGGTGATAGCGCGGATCGAAACCGGGATTGAGCGGGATTGCCAAGAGCAGACCCAACGCCAGCACCGTCCAGCGCGGCTGCGCGGTATCGGCTTGCGTGATGATGCGCGCGAGCAACAGCCCCGCCGCGAGAAGCAGCACGATGTTGAAATCGATCATCGCGCTCGCCGGGAAATCCGGCAGCAGCATCCCGGCCATATAGCTGACGAGCTGCATGTTGTAGGGCGCGCCCGCGATGAAGGAGTGCGCCGGCGGCCGCGCGTCGGAAGGGAAGAAATTATGGTCGTAGAGATAGGCGGCGTTCGGCAGCAGGTTGAGCCAGGTATCCGGCAAGGCCGGCCGCGCGCTGACCATGATGAGAAGCAGCGGCAGGGCGAGCAGCGCGACGCGCGCCAGCGTGCACCATTGCGACAGGCCGAGGCGCAGACGCGGCAGCACCAGCGCGATCAGACCGATGACCAACAACGCCAGCGCCGGAGGGCGCATGCTCTCCGGCGTGGCGACGCCCGACCCCGTCAGCACGAGCACGCAGACGCCCCAACCCGCGAGCAGCGCCGATTCCGGCAGCGCGCGGCCGCCGGTGATGAGCCGGCCGATGCCGCACATCGCAATGCTCGCCAAGATCACCCCCGCCCAACCGGCGAGGTCAAGCCCTGACGGTAACAGCAGCGCGAAGGACGGCATTACGGCGGCGTCGCGGCCGCGTCGGCCGCGACGCGATAGAGCTGATAGCGCGGCTTGACGAAGAGCGGCGTCAGCCCGCTGGTGTTCTTCAGCGTGAAGGCGCGCGGATCGGCAAAAGCGACATAGCCGCATTGCCGCAGCGCGGCTTTGCTCGCGGGCGGCAGCGGCGTCGTATTATCGACGAATTGATACCAGAGCCCATCCGGTGCCAGCGCATCGGCGATGCGGTTCGCGTCGGGCTGCAACGTGATCGGCTGCTGCATCGGATAATGGAAGATCGTCGTCACCAGCGCACCGCGCCGCGCGACCGCGAGCGTCGTGAAATGGGTGAGCGGCGCTTTCGCCACTTGGATGCTGTCCTTGCCGAACGCGATGGCAACACAGCTTCCTCGCGGCAGCATGTCCAGCCCCGGCAAAAGCTGCGCATAGAGCCTCCCGGCCTGGAACCAGATCGCGGCGATGACGGCGAGCCGCACGGCAAAGAGCAGCGCGACACCGGCGAGAAAGCGCGGCTCGATGCGTGCAGCGCGCGGCTGCCACGCACTGCCGCCGATGAGCGCCAGGAATATCATCATCGGAATGCGCCGGTCGACGCCCGCCGCGGTGAAGAGCTGCGTCGGCATCGCGATGTAGACGGCGACCAGGCCGAGCATCGGCAGCACCATCGCCGGTGCGAGCGTCACCCAGCGCCGCCAATAAGCAAACCCAACCACGAGCACGATCAGCACGAAGCAGACGACATCGAACGGCCGGCTGTAATTGTCGAAAACGCTGAACAGCAGATCGAACTTGCGCAGCGGGTTGGCGAAGATGATGCGGCCGGTCGACGAGTTGTGCGTCATCAGCGCCAACGCCGGCAGGAACGGCAGGCCGCCGATCACGAGATCGCGAAGGGCAGCGCCGATCGATTTGCGCTGCAGCCAGATCTGGCCGAATTCATAGCTCGCGATCATCACGGCATAGATGCCGAAAGCCAACAGATGCGCGAAATAGATCGCCACCGCGAAAACCGTGCCGGCGATCAGCCGCAACAGCCAATGGCGCCGATCGAGCGCGATCCAAATCGCGAAGGCCGTGAGTGCCAAGCCGCAGCCGAAGAGGTAACCCATGAAGCCCCAGAGCAGGAGCCGCGTATAGAGCAGCAGAAAACCGAGCAGCGACCAGAGCGACCAGCGGCCGAACAAAACGCGATGGATCGCCGCCGTGCCGCCGGCGAGCAGCAGGAAGATCAAGACGATGAAAAGCTTGCCCGCCCACTCGAGTGGCACGACCTTGGCCAGGAAGGGCACGATCCCGTCCATCGCCAAATCGGGAATCGGCGTCCATTGGACGATGTAATAACGCGCGAGGGCGGCATCGGGCAGCCGCGGCAGCAGATACATCCGCGCCAGATGATTGGGATAGTCGAGCAGCGGCGGCAGCGCCGTCAGCAGCAGCGGCACGCAGCTCAGCGCGAAGAGAATCGCGAACGCCATCGCGAAACTGGGCGCGAACCGGCCGGACGGCGACCGGGCCGCCGCATCATATTCCCCCGTCATGTTTTTCCGTCACGTTCTCGCAGGCCCATGCCCGCTCCGAATCGCGTCCCCGTTCACAACCGCGGAGAGTTCCACGCCGCAGCGCGTGCCGCAAGCCGTTCGCGCGCGACAAAATGCGCACTATGCCGTGGAAATTACGTGGAAAAATCAAATCGGGGCTAGGCTCGGCGCGCGCCGCGCTTCTATAATCCTGCGCATGAAGGGCCTTACGCGCTACATGCTGCGCCAGACGCTGCTGGTCATGCTGTCCGTCTGTCTGGTCTTCAGTTCGGCCGTCTGGCTGGTGCAAGCGCTGCGACTCATCGATCTCATCGTCAACCGAGGATTGTCGGTCGGCGTGTTCTTGCACCTCGCGATCCTGATCATGCCGCGCTTCATCGACGTGGTCCTGCCGATCGCGGTCTTCGTCGCGGCCCTGTTTGTCTACAACAAGCTGACCGCCGAAAGCGAAATGGTGGTGATGCGGGCGGCCGGCATCAGTCCCATGTCGCTCGCCGCGCCGGCGCTGGCCACCGGCGTCATCGGCACGATCATCCTCTATTCGCTGTCGCTCTACCTGCTGCCGGCCTCGAACCGCGCCTTCAAGGATCTGCAATTCGAGATCCGCAATCGTTTCGCGTCGGTGCTGATCCAGGACGGCGTCTTCAACACCCTGACCGACAAGCTGATGGTCTATGTCCAGGGCCGCGACGACAATGGCGATCTCAACAGCATCCTGATCTACGACAGTCGCACGCCCGACAAGCCGGTGACCGTCTTCGCCGAGCGCGGCGCGCTCGCCAACGCCTCGGACGGGCCGCGGCTGCTGCTGCTCAACGGCACGCGCCAGCAGCGCGATGAAACCAACGGCCACCTCTCCGTCCTGACCTTCAAGCAATACACGCTGGAGCTCACCAACCTGACCGGCGCGCCGGGCATGCGCGATCGCCAGGTCGATGAGCGCTACACCGGCGATCTCTTAAACAATCTCGGCCCCGATCAGGATGCGGATTGGCGGCGCGCCGTCCTGGTCGAGCTCAATATGCGCCTCGCCGGGCCGCTTTCCGCGCTCACCCTGGCGGCGATCTCGGTCGCCTGCCTGTTGACCGGTGAATTCAACCGCCGCGGCCAGACCAAGCGCGTGCTGCTGGCGGTTGGCCTCGCCTTCGTGGTCGAGGTCATCGACGTCGCGCTGAAAGATCTCGCGGCCCGCGCCTGGTTCGCGATCCCGCTGCTCTACGCCAATCTGCTGGTGCCATTGCTGATCGCGCTGTGGATGCTGTGGCGCGAAAGCGCGCCGTCCTGGCGCCGCCGCGGCATCGCCGCGCAGCCGGCGGAGTAGCGCGATGTCGCCGTGGAAAACCCTCTTCCGCTATATCGCGCGCCAGTTCTTCACGTGGTGCACGATCATCTTCTTCTCGATGGTGAGCATTGTCTTCCTGCTCGACTATATCGAGCTGATCCGCCGCGCCGGTACGCGGCCGGACGCGACGCTGCTCGTCCTCCTCGAGATGGCGGCGCTGAAACAGCCCGACATGATGCAGCAGATCATGCCCTTTGCGATCCTCTTCGGTACCATGATGGCGTTCTGGCGCCTGACGCGCAGCCACGAGCTGGTGGTCGCGCGTGCCGCGGGCATTTCCGCCTGGCAGTTCCTGGCGCCGCCGCTGTCGGGCGCGTTCATTGTCGGCGTGCTGATGGTGACGGTGTTCAACCCGATCGCCTCGGTGATGCAGGCGGCCTATGAGCAGCTCGACAACCGCATCCTGCGCGGCGGCGGCGATCAGCTCAGCCTGTCGCGCACCGGGTTCTGGCTGCGCCAGAGCGACGAGGCCGGCAATCACTCGATCGTCCATGCGAAAGGTTTTGCGGTCAATCACAGCGCCCTCGACGATGTGATGATCCTCTTCCTCGCCGACGACACGAAATTGGCGCGCCGCATCGATGCCGCGCAGGCCGAGCTCAGGAACGGCGTCTGGGAAGTGCATGACGGCACCGAGTGGGAGCCGGGGAAGCCGCTGGTGCCGTTCGCCAAGATGGATGTCGACACCAATTTGACGATCAGCAAGATCCAGGAAAGCTTCGCTTCGCCCGAGACGATGTCGTTCTGGGAGTTGCCGGGCTTCATCCGCTTGCTTGATGCCTCCGGCTTCTCGTCGCAGAAGCATCGTCTCTATTTCAACGCGCTGCTGGCGCGGCCTTTCCTTTATGCTGCGATGGTGCTGATCGCCGCGAGCTTCAGCTTGCGCATGCAGCGTCGCGGCGGCGCAACGCTGATGATCGGCGCCGGCGTCGCTTGCGGCTTCGCGCTGTACTTCCTGTCGGACGTGGTCTTCGCACTCGGCCTCTCCGCCAGCATTCCGATCTCGCTTGCGGCCTGGACACCAACCGGTGTTACTTGGCTGCTCGGCGCAACGCTTCTCCTGCATCTCGAGGACGGTTGAAGAAAAATGGGGCGTCGGGGGGTCTTAGGGGGAGCGGTCGGCGGCGTGCTCGCGACGAGCCTGTTGCTGGTCAGTGCTTATGCGCAAACCGCCGCGCCGGCGAAGACGAACGAGGTGCCCGCAGCCGGCAGCGCGCCGAGCAATCCCGCCAACAACGACAGCACGACCGGCAAACAAACTCAGGCACCGACGGGCGGCGGTCTGGGCAGCATCGGCAATAATCCGAAAACCACCGATCAGCCTGTGCTCGTCACCGCTGACGAGTTGCAATACGACCAGGATCTCAGCCTGGTCGTCGCCAAGGGTCATGTCGAGCTGAGCCAAAACGATCAGGTCCTGCTCGCCGACACCGTCACCTACAATCAGAAAACCGACACCGTCACCGCCTCCGGCCATGTCAGCATGACGCAGCCGACCGGCGATGTCGCCTTCGCCGAATACATGGAGCTGCGCGACAATTTCCGCGAGGGCTTCATCAAGGACGTGCGGATGTTGTTGTTCGACGGCTCGCGCCTCGCCGGCAACACCGCCCGGCGCGTCGGCGGCGTGCGCACCGAGGTGCGGCGCGCGGTCTATTCGCCCTGCCAGCTTTGCGCCGCCGACCCGACGCGCCCGCCGGTCTGGCAGATCAAGGCCGAGGACGCCGTCGACGACAAGGATCTGCAGATCGTCGAGTACCACGACGCAACCATGGAGATCGAGGGCATCCCGGTTCTCTGGTCGCCCTATTTCTCGCATCCCGATCCGTCGGTGAAACGCGCCAGCGGGTTCCTGCCGCCGGTCTTCGGCCATGATTCCTCGAATGGCTACCGCTTCGGCATTCCCTACTATCTCGTGCTCGGCCCCGATAAGGACGTGACCTTCCGGCCGATCTTCACGACCGAGGGCGGCACCGTTCTCAACGGCGAGTATCGCCAGCGTTTCAGCAACGGCGTACTGATAACGAACGACAGCGTCACCTTCGGCAGCACGAGCACCAATCCGCGCGCGCCGGACCTCAACGCCAACGGGGTCCGCGGCCATTTCTCCGCCACCGGACTCTGGGATCTGTCGCCGAGTTGGCGCGCCGGGTTCGACGGCATCGCGACGAGCGATCAGACATACCTACAGCGCTATCATTTCCCATACACGACGAACTTCCTGACCGACCATGCTTATGTCGAGCATTTCGGCACGACGAGCTACGGCAATGTCAGCGCCTACGCCTATCAGAACCTCAACCCGATCAACAGCATCGCGGCCGAACCGTTCGTTCTGCCGCAGGCTTATTACACGCTGACGACCGCACCCGACGCGCTCGGCGGGCGTTGGCAGTTCAACAGCGACGTGCTGAACCTCGTCAAGCGCAACGACCTCAATATGCGGCGCATGTCGCTGGGCAGCTCATGGCGCCTGCCTTTCGCCACGCCGCTCGGCGATCGCTATCAATTCAGCGTGTCGATGCGCGGCGACGGCTACGATACCGATTTCACACCGGGCTACGGCATTTCGACGAGCTCCGAGACCAAGGTCGAGGGCCGCGTTTTCCCGCAAGCCGCCCTCACGTGGCATTACCCCTGGATCGACCAGATCGGCAATATCAACGCGCTGATCGAGCCGATCGCCGCCGCCTTTGCCGCGCCGATCGGCGGCAATCCCAACAACATCCCCAACGAGGACGCGCAGAGCTTCGAATTCGACGACACCGATCTGTTCGTCGGCAACCGCTTCCCCGGCTATGACCGCGTCGATGGCGGGCAGCGCGTCGATTACGGCCTGCACGCCGGCGTGTTCAATCCGACCGCCGGCAGCACCCAGATTCTGGTTGGCGAGAGCTATCGTCTGCAGCGCGACGCGCAATTCCCGGTCGGCACCGGTCTCGACCACCGCCGCTCGGACGTCGTCGGCCGCGTCACGGTAGCGCCGACCGGACTCTTCAACCTGTTCTATCGTGCCCGCCTCGACAGCCAGGATCTCGCCATGCGGCGGCAGGAAATCGGCGCGTATGGCGGCCCTGCCAATCTAAACGGCTCGATCAGCTATATCGCGACCTCGACAATCCCCGGCCTGCCGACCGTGCTGCCGGCGAGCCAGATCAGCCTCGGCGTCAATTTCGCGCTGACCGACAAATGGTCAGGCCAGGTGACACAGACCCAGAACCTCAATCAGGGCGCGACCAGCCTCAATTCGGCGTTCCGGCTTACCTATCGCGACGACTGCTTGGCCGTGACCGGGACCATCCAGCGGACGGCGATCTCGATCGGCGACGTGAAGCCGGGCGTGTCCTTCGTCCTGACCTTCGTGTTCCGCGACCTCGGCGACGTCTCTGTCTCGCCCTAAACCGGGGCACCGAACCCGGCTAAGGTATCCTTGCGCCGAGATGCCCCTTGGGCATTTCCCGCTTTCGCTCTATAAACTCGTCGTCCCCGATCATGAAATTCGCTTTACCCATGAAATGGTTGCTCGGTCTTGGCTTTGTCCTTGCCCTCGCCTGTGCCGGCCAGGCCCCGATTGGCCAGGCCCTTATTGATCAGGCCTTTATTGATCAGGCAAGGGCGCAGGAGACGCGCATCGCCGCCGTCGTCAACAACGACATCGTCACCGCCGACGATGTCGATGCACGGCTGATGCTCCTCATGCGGACCTCGGGCATTCCCGACACGCCGCAGAACCGCCAGCAGCTTCAGCGCCGGGTCGTGCAGCAGCTCATCGACGAGAAGCTCGAGATCCAGGAAGCCAAGCGCTACAAGGTCGTCGCCGCGAAGGACGAGGTCGATCGAGCCTTCGCCAACATCGAGCAGCGCAACGGCATGCAGAAGGGCGGGCTCGACCAATACCTGAAACAGGCCGGCATTCCCCGCGCCACGCTGATCGATCAACTCACCGCCTCGCTCATCTGGAACAAGGTGGTCGAAGGCCGCTACTCCTCGGATGTCAGCGTCTCCGATACCGAGGTCAATGACGAGATCGCGCGGCTCAAAGCCGACATGGGCAAGCCGCAAAGCCACGTCGCCGAAATCTTCCTCGCGATCGACAACCCGACGCAGGAAGGCGACGTCAAAGGCCTTGCCGACAAGCTGATCACGCAGATCCGCGGCGGCGCGCAATTCCCGGCGGTGGCGCAACAATTCTCGCAATCGCCAAGCGCCGCGACCGGGGGCGATATCGGCTGGGTGACACCCAGCCAATTCGGCCCGCCGCTCGACGAAGCGATCGCCAAGATGAAGCCGGGCGAGATGTCGTATCCGATCCGCACCTCCGCCGGCTATTACATCCTCTATCTCGTCGACCGCCGCACCCCGGGGACCACCAGCGCCGACGACACGGCCTTCGCGCTGGTCGAGGTTATCCTTCCCGTCGCACCGAACGCCCCGCCGTCACAACAGCAGAAAGTCATGGCGCAAGCGCAGACCATCAGCGACACCGCCAAGAGCTGCGACGACATGGCGAAGATCGCGCGCGAGCAAGCGCCGCAGACCTCGACCCAGAGCCCCAATGTCCGCGCCGGCGATCTGCCGCCCGATATCAAAAACCTCGTCCTCGGCCTCAAGGTCTCGGAGCCGAGCAAGCCGCTGCCGACGCGCGGCGGCATCGGCATCATCATGGTGTGCAAGCGCACCGATCCCAGCGCCGCGCTGCCGACGCAGGATCAAGTCTATGACGAGTTGATGCACGCGCGCCTCGACCAGATTTCGCGCCGCTACCTGCGCGACCTGCGGCGCAGCGCCTATGTGGATATCCGTGGATAGGGGTGGGCGCGGGTGACGCAAGCACCGCTCGTCCTCACGATCGGCGAGCCCGCCGGGGTCGGCGGCGAGATCGCCTTGAAAGCGTGGCTCGCGCGTAACCGCGAGCACCTGCCGCCATTCTTCGTCCTCGACGTGCCCGCGCGGCTCGCGCAACTCGCGGCCTCACTCGAACTCGACGTGCCGATCCGCGCCATCGCCGCCCCGGAAGACGCCGCCGCGATCTTCGCGAGCGCGCTGCCGGTGCTGCCGATCGCGCTGCCGCGCCCGGTCGTGCCCGGCCAGCTCGATACCGGCAACGCACCGGCGGTGATCGGCGCCATCGCCCGCGCCGTCGAGCTGGTGCAGCAGGGCCGCGCCAGCGCGATCGTCACCAATCCGATCCAGAAAGAGACGCTCTACGCCGCGGGGTTCAAGCATCCCGGCCATACCGAATACCTTGCCGAGCTGGCGGGCGGCGTGACACCGGTGATGATGCTGGCGGGGCCCGAGCTGCGCGTCGTGCCGGTGACGATCCACACGGCTTTGCGGCAGGCGATCGCCGCGCTGCGCACCGAGGACATCGTCACCGCCGGCAAGATCACGGCAGCAGGCCTCAAACGCGATTTCGGCATCGCCAAGCCGCGGCTCGCCGTCGCCGGGCTCAATCCGCACGCCGGCGAGAACGGCACCATCGGCCGCGAGGATATCGATATCGTCGCGCCCGCCGTGACAGCGCTGCGCGAAGCCGGCATCGATGTGACCGGGCCGATGGCGCCCGATACGATGTTCCACGCCGCCGCGCGCCAGCGCTACGATGTCGCGATCTGCATGTATCACGACCAGGCGCTGATCCCCTTGAAGACGCTCGACTTCGATCGCGGCGTCAACATCACGCTCGGCCTGCCCTTCATCCGCACCTCGCCCGATCACGGCACCGCGCTCGACATCGCCGGCAAGGGCGTCGCCAATCCGGCGAGCCTCATCGCGGCGATCGCGCTCGCCGGCGAGCTGACGAAGCGCCGTGTCGCCGCCGCCACCCCCGCCTGAATTACCGGCGCCCGAGCTGCCGCCGCTTCGCGAGATCATTCGGCGCTTCGATCTCGGCGCGCGCAAATCGCTCGGCCAGAATTTCCTCCTCGATATCAACCTGACGCGGCGCATCGCCCGTACGGCCGCGCCGCTCGACGACGCGAACGTCATCGAGATCGGCCCGGGCCCCGGCGGTCTCACCCGCGCGTTGCTACTGGAAGGCGCCAAGCATGTCACCGCGATCGAGCGCGATCAGCGCTGCATCGCGGCTTTGCGCGAGCTCGAAGCCGCCTTCCCCGGCCGGCTCACCATCATCGAAGGCGACGCGCTGGAGATCGATGCGCCAAGCCTCATCGAAGCGCCGCGCAAGATCGTCGCCAACCTGCCCTACAATATCGCGACGCCGCTGCTCATCGGCTGGCTCGGCCATGCCCGTGCCTATGAGAGCCTGACCTTGATGTTCCAAAAAGAGGTCGCCGAGCGCTTGGCCGCTACGCCGGGCGACGATTCTTACGGCCGCCTCGCCGTGCTGACGCAATGGCGTTGCACCGTGAAGCTTGCTTTCGACGTGCCGCCGCAAGCTTTCGTGCCGCCGCCAAAGATCACCTCGGCCGTCGTCCATTTGACGCCGCGCCCCGCGCCGCTCGCGGCGTGCGATCAGCGGCTCCTCGAGCGCGTGACCGCCGCCGCCTTCGGCCAACGCCGCAAGATGCTGCGCCAAAGCCTCAAATCTTTGGGCGGCGACACTGCGGCGCTGATCGCGGCAGCAGGGGTCGAGCCGACCGCGCGAGCGGAGGAACTATCGGTCGCGCAATTCTGCGCGCTGGCACGGGAGTTGGGCCCCAAGTAGTTGCATTATCCCGCCCATTTTTATCCGTCCCTTCCGCGAAAGCGGGAGTCCATCCTTCAGCGCGCACGTCGCTTCATGGATTCCCGCTTTCGCGGGAATGACGGTTTTTAGAAAACGCGCTCTATCCATTAGACTAGGCGTTCGCAGCCTACGTCTGCCCGCGCAGGCTGTTGACGAAATCGTACAGGCCAACTTGCCGTGTCCGGCGTTTACGTTCGGCGTCGAGGATCGCCTGCACTTGGCGAACGCTTTCCTGGAGATTGTCGTTCACAATGACGTAGTCGTATTCCGGCCAATGGCTCATCTCGTCGGACGACTTCGCCATCCGCGCCTGGACCACTTCTTCGCTGTCCTGCGCCCGCATTTGCAGGCGCTCTTTCAGCGCCTCAACGCTCGGTGGCAGGATGAAGATCGCGACCACATCGTCGGGCACATTTTGCTTGAGCTGCTGCGTACCCTGCCAATCGACGTCGCTGATGATGTCGCGACCGGCCTCCAGCACCTTCATCACCGGTCCGCGCGGCGTGCCATAGCAATTGCCGAAAACGATCGCATGCTCCAGCAATTCGCCTTGCGCCACCATCGCGTCGAATTTCGGCCGGTCGACAAAATAATAATGCGTGCCGTCGACCTCGCCGGGGCGCTTGGCGCGCGTCGTCACCGAGACCGACATCGCGAGCTTGCCGTCATCCTCGAAGAGCTTGCGGCTGATCGTCGTCTTGCCCGCGCCCGAGGGCGAGGACAAAACGAGCAGCAGACCGCGGCGCTTGATCGAGGGTTCGGCCATCGTCTACTCGATATTCTGCACTTGCTCGCGCAACTGCTCGATTGCGGCTTTGAGCGCGAGGCCGATGCGGGTCAGTTCGAGATCGGCCGATTTCGAGCACAGCGTATTGGCTTCGCGGTTGAATTCCTGGCAGAGGAAATCGAAGCGCCGGCCGATGGCGTTCCCCTCGTTCATCATGCCGCGCGCCGCATCGAGATGCGCGTGCAGGCGGTCGAGCTCCTCGCGAACATCGGCCTTGGCGACGACCAGCGCCGCCTCGTGCGCCAAGCGCTCTTCCGGCAGTGCCGGAACCGCTTCGGTCAGCGCCGCGATCAGCTCTTTGAGCCGCGCCTTGATCGCCGCCGGCTGGGTTCCGGCCGCGCCTTCGGCTCCTTTCACCAGCGCCGCGATCTCGTCGAGCCGCTCGCTCAGCACGGCATCGAGCCGCTTGCCCTCGCTCGCGCGCATCGCGACAAGCCCTTCGAGCGCCTGCGCGAAGCCTTCGTTCAGCAATTTCATCTGCCGCTCGCGCGTCGCTTCGTCGGGCGCTTCGTCGCCGCTTTCGAGCACGCCGCGCAACGCGAGCAGCCCGTCGATGCGCGGCGGCGCCGCTTCGATCTCGGCCGCGAGATCGTTGGCAAGCCGCATGACCACCGCGAGCGCCTCACGATTGACGCGAATGCCGCCGGCGCCCCCAGCACGCGCGACAGACAGGTTTACGCTGATCGAGCCGCGCTTCAGCCGCTGCGTCACCAACGCGCGCAGCGGCAGCTCCAGCGCGTCGTAGCCCTGCGGCAGGCGGAAGCGCAGATCCAGCGATTTCGAATTGACGCTTTTGAGCTCCCAGGCCCAGCTCAGCGACCCGTCATGGCCTTCGGCACGGGCAAAGCCCGTCATGCTCGCAATTGTCATGGCGTGGTTATAGCCTCGCCAATGGCAGCCGACTATCCGCCGTTCGCGCTGGCGGGTGGATTGCTCGCCGGGGTCTGGCTGCTCTGCTGGGCGCGCAGCTTGGCGACGTTCTTGTTGTGCTCGTCGAGCGTCTTGGCGAAGGCATGGCCGCCCGTGCCGTCGGCGACGAAATAGAGATCGCCGCGATCGTCGGGTTGCAGCGCCGCCTTAAGCGACGCGAGTCCGGGATTGTCGATCGGCGTCGGCGGCAGGCCTTTATCGGCGTAAGTGTTATAGGGCGATTCAAGCGAGAGATCGTCGTGCCCCAAGGGGTGCGGCATCGGCACGGCGCCGCCGCGCGTCATGACATAGATCACGGTCGGATCGGCCTGCAGCTTCATGCCCTGCTTCAGCCGCTCGACATAAACGCCGGCGACACGCGGCCGCTCATCAGACTTCGCCGTCTCCTTCTCGACGATCGAGGCAAGGGTGACGGCTTCCATCGGGCTGGCCAGCGGCAGGCCCGGCGCGCGGTGGCCCCAAACCTCGGTCAGCGCCTTTTCCATCGCGCGATGCATGCGCGTCAGCAGCTCCTGCCGCGTGTTGCCCATGACATAGAAATACGTGTCGGGCAGCAGCGTGCCTTCCGGCGGCTCGGCATCGACGGTGCCCTCGAGCGCCGGCGCAGCATCGATCAGCGACACGATCTGCGCGCTGGTAAGGCCTTCGGGAATGGTCAGCTTGTGCCGATAGACCTTGCCGCTATCGACGAGATCGGCCGCTGCCGCCGGAGTGATCTCGGCCGCGAATTCGTATTCGCCGGCTTTGAGGCCACCGGCACGGCCGCTCAGGTAAGTCCCAACGGTGAAGACATAGCCGTTCGCGACGATGCCGTTCGCCGCGAGCAGCGTGCCGACCTCGTGCGCGCCGGCGCCTTTCGGAATGACGACGATCTTCGCCGCGGTCAGCGGTCCCGGAGCGTTATAGCTGCGCGCGCCAATGAAGAGAGCAATGCCGGCGAGCAGCAGGACGGCGATCAGCCCCCCTGCCGCGCGAAGCGCCCACCTCATCTTAGGGAGCGGACCCGAATATCAACGAAGCGTTGGTGCCGCCGAAACCGAACGAATTGGAGAGCGCGTAGCGGATCTTGCGCTCCTTGGCCTTCAGCGGCACGAGATCGATGTCGCAGGCGGCGCTCGGATTTTCGAGATTGAGGGTCGGCGGCGCGATCTGATCGCGCAGCGCGAGCAGCGAATAGATCGCCTCGACGCTGCCGGCCGCGCCCAGCAGATGCCCGATCGCCGATTTGGTCGACGACATCGAAAGCTTATAGGCGTCGTCCCCGAAGAGCCGCTTCACCGCGCCGAGCTCGATCTCGTCGCCCAGCGGCGTCGAGGTGCCGTGTGCGTTGATGTAATCGATATCGCCGGTGCCCAGTCCCGCGCGCTTCAGCGCGTTGCGCATGGCGCGGAAACCGCCATTGCCGTCCTCGGCCGGGGCGGTAATGTGATAGGCATCGCCCGACATGCCGTAGCCGATGATCTCGCCATAAATCTTGGCGCCGCGTTTTTTCGCATGCTCCAATTCTTCGAGCACGACGACGCCGGCGCCCTCGCCCATCACGAAGCCGTCGCGCGCCTGATCCCAGGGACGCGACGCCTTCTCGGGCGTGTCGTTGAACGCGGTCGAGAGCGCGCGCGCCGCCGCGAAGCCGGCAAGACCGATGCGGCATACCGCGGCTTCAGCGCCGCCGGCGACCATCACATCGGCGTCTTCCCACTGGATCAGCCGCGCCGCATCGCCGATCGCGTGCGCGCCGGTCGAACACGCCGTAACCACGGCGTGGTTCGGACCCTTGAAGCCGTATTTGATCGAGACCTGACCCGAGGCCAGGTTGATGAGGCAGGACGGGATGAAGAACGGCGAGATTCGGCGCGGGCCCTTTTCGTGCAGGGTCAGCGCGGTCTCGGCGATCTGCGGCAAGCCGCCGATGCCCGAGCCGATCATCACGCCGGTGCGTTCGAGCGATTCCTCATCGGTCGGCTTCCAGCCCGAATCCTCGACCGCCTGGGCCGCCGCGCCCATCGCAAAGATGATGAACTCGTCCATCTTGCGCTGGTCCTTGGTCGGGACCCAGTCGTCAGCGTTGAAATTGCCGGATTTGGTCTCGCCGCGCGGCACCTGGCCGGCGATCTTCGCCGGCAGGTCCGACACATCGAAACTCTGGATCGAGCCGATGCCGGATTCGCTGTTCAGCAGGCGCTTCCAGACATGCTCGACACCCACGCCCAACGGCGTGACCAGACCGAGACCGGTAACGACGACCCGTCTCATCATGCCCCGTCTTTTATTGCCCTGTTTTTCAAAGGGAGGCGATCAGGACGGATGCGCTTCGATGAATTGAACGGCGTCCTTCACCGTGACGATCTTCTCGGCGGCATCGTCCGGAATTTCGCAGCCGAATTCTTCTTCGAACGCCATCACCAGCTCGACCGTATCGAGGCTGTCGGCGCCCAGATCGTCGATGAAGCTGGCATTGTCGGTGACCTTGGCCTCGTCGACGCCCAAGTGCTCCACGACGATCTTCTTTACCCGCTCGGCGACATCGCTCATCACTCGTTCCTCGACAAAATTGACGCGCTTAATCTTGGCTGTGTGTGGTCCGAGCTCGACGCGAGCAGGACGTTTAAGTCAGGTCCGACTTAACGGGCCGGTCATAGCAAACCCCATCGGTCTCGACAAATCGCGTCTGACCGATTCCAACCGTCAAGCCCTCCCTGACCCCTAGATCATGGCCAACCCGCCGTTGATGTGCAAGGTTTGCCCGGTCATATAACGTGCCTCGTCGCTGGCGACGAAGAGCACGCCGGCCGCGATCTCGTCGGGCGTGCCGACTCGACCCATCGGAATCGCCTGGGCGATTCGGCCTTTCTGCTCATCGTTCAGCGCCTCGGTCATCGCCGTCGCAATGAACCCGGGTGCGATGCAATTGACGGTGATGCCGCGCTGCGCCACTTCGGCGGCGAGCGCCTTCGACATGCCGACCATGCCGGCTTTGGCCGCGGCGTAGTTTGCCTGGCCCGGATTGCCGGTCGCGCCGACCACCGAGGTGATGGCGATGATGCGGCCCCAGCGTCGCTTCACCATGCCGCGCAGCGCCGCGCGCGCGAGACGGAAGCCGGCGGTGAGATCGACATCGATCACCTTCTGCCAATCCTCATCCTTCATGCGCATCATCAGCATGTCGCGGTTGAGACCGGCATTGTTGACGAGGATATCGAGCTGACCCATCGCCTCGTCGGCGGTCTTCATCAGCGCATCGGCCGCGGCCGGATCGCCGAGATCGGAGACCGCGACGAAAGCACGCTCGCCGAGCTCGGCCTTCAGGGCATCGAGGGCCGGTTGACGCGTACCGCTCAGCATCACCTTGGCGCCGGCGCCATAAAGCGCGCGCGCAATCGCGCCGCCGATACCGCCCGAGGCGCCGGTGACCAGTGCCGTCTTGCCGGTGAGATCAAACATAAAGAGTCCTTCTGTTGCGCTGACTTTTCTCTTCCGTCATTCCCGCGCACCTGCGTGGTGCCGCCATGGCCCCCGCTTTTGCGGGGGTGACGATAAGAGTTGAGCGTCGAAGCGATCGCGCATCGCGCTCACAGCGTCTTCAAGAACGCTTCGATCTCGGCCGGCGTGCCGATGGCTTGGCCGGTAAGTTCTTTGTCGATGCGCTTGGTGAGGCCGGTCAGCACTTTGCCGGCGCCGAGCTCGATCAGCTCGGTGACGCCCTGTTCTTTCATTGCCAGCACGCATTCGCGCCAACGCACCAGGCCCGTGACCTGTTCGACCAGCAAACGCTTGATCTCGTCGGGATCGCGCACCGGCGCGGCAACGACATTGGCGACGACCGGGACCCACGGCTCGCTGAGCTTCACCTCGCCGAGCGCGTCCGCCATCTCGTCGGCCGCCGGCTGCATCAGCGCGCAATGGAAGGGAGCGCTGACCGGCAGCATGATCGAGCGCCGCACGCCGCGTTCCGACGCGATCGCCATCGCACGCTCGACGGCGGTTTTGTGGCCGCTCACGACGAGCTGACCGCCGCCATTATCGTTGGCGAAGTCGCAGACCTCGTTCTCCGCTGCATCTTTTGCGACTTCGCGCGCGAGATCGAGCTCGGCGCCGAGCATCGCCGCCATCGCGCCCATGCCGACCGGCACCGCACGCTGCATCGCGAGGCCGCGACGCTTCAACAGCCGCGCCGCATCGGAAAGCTCCAACGCATGCGCGGCGGCGAGCGCCGAATACTCGCCGAGCGAATGGCCGGCGACGAATGCGACGTGGCTTTTGAGATCGAACTTGCCGTCTTTCTCGAGCACGCGCACGACCGCAAGGCTTGCCGCCATCAGTGCCGGTTGGGCGTTCTCGGTCAGTGTCAGTTCGCTCTCCGGCCCGTCGAACATCAGCCGCGAGAGATTTTGATGCAACGCCTCATCGATCTCGGCGAAGACGTCGCGCGCGGTCGCAAAGGCGCCCGCGAGATCGCGGCCCATGCCGACTGCCTGCGAGCCTTGGCCCGGAAATACCAGGGCGCGCGTCATGCCGCCTCCGTCATCATCGCATTGCTAGAGAATGTTGGCCCAGCTCATATGGAGGTAGTCGAGGTTCAGCCTGTCATAGTGGCCGCAGCGCAACTTCTGATCGACGATCTGCTGATCGTTTGCCGCCGGCTGAACCGTCGGCGCCACGCCTTGAGAGCCGGTCGTGCAGATTTGCCGCGCTTTGCGGTCGAGCTCGGCAAGCTGCGGATCGGCCGGTCCGGCGATGGCGGCCGCGGGCTGCGTCGTCGAGACGCCGAACTGATCGCGCGCCGGATCGATACTGATCGGCACGCAACCGGATAAAAATCCAAGTACAACAATCAGATAAAGCGATCGACCCATCGCGCGCTCCCCGCCCTGTCACGTTGCGATAACATTTAGGGCGCAGCCTGTCCAGCCATGGCCCGGCACCGCGAAATATTCGCGCCGCGCAACCATGTGCTCCGTAGATCGTTCTCTTGCCCGGCCAATTTCCGCCGCACCGATTTTTTGGCGATCCGATCAGCGCTTCATGCCCCCGAAATCCAAGCCCGTCCAAGATGATCGCGAGCAGGCACGCGCCTTCATCGCGGCGGCACACAAAGTGGGTAAAGACGGGAGTTTGGGGGATTTCGAGGAAGCGTTGACACGCGAGAACAAGAAGAAAGCCCCGGCGGGACGAAAGAAGCCGTAAGCAAAAACCGTGGAAAACGACGGGCTGCTTCTCAAATTCCCCAAATGGGTGCTTTGCGACCCCTTTTCCGCATCCCGGAGCCGAGTCTCCGCCCGCGCTTGCCTTCAGCGCCCCTTCCGCTATAGTCCGCCGCCTCCTTGCCGGCATGCGCCGGCTAGGCCCGTGCAGCTGACAGTACAAGCCTCGCTTGGACCAGCGGCGGGCCGCGAAACAGCCATAAGGGGATTAGATGCCGCTCTACGAGAATATCTTTATTGCGCGCCAAGACATATCCACCGCCCAGGTGGAAGCCCTGGCCGACACTTTCGCCACGCTCGTTTCCGAGAATGGCGGCAAGATCGAGAAGCGCGAATACTGGGGTTTGCGTAACCTCTCCTACCGCATGAAGAAAAACCGGAAGGGCCATTACGTGCTCTTCAATCTCGATGCCCCCGCCGCGGCCGTGATCGAGCTCGAGCGCAACATGGGCATCAACGAAGACGTACTGCGTTACCTCACGATCCGCGTCGAGGCGCTCGAGACCGAGCCGTCGGCGATGATGCAGAGCCGCAACCGTGGTGACGAGCGCGACCGTGATCGGGACCGCGACCGTGGCCCACGCCGCGGTTATGGCGACCGCGATCCACGCGAAGAAGATAGGGAGAGGGAGGCGACCGATGGCCGATAACGACGAACGCCAGGGTGGCGGCGGTGGCCGTCCGGCCACGCGGCGGCCCTTCTTCCGCCGGCGCAAATCCTGCCCGTTCTCGGGCCCGAACGCGCCGAAGATCGATTACAAGGACGTGAAGCTGATGCAGCGCTTCATCTCCGAGCGCGGCAAGATCGTGCCGAGCCGCATCACGGCGGTCTCGACGAAGAAGCAGCGTGAGCTGGCGCAAGCGATCAAGCGCGCGCGCTTCCTCGGGCTCCTGCCCTACGCTCTGCGCTAAAGCGAGGCTGACATGTTAGATGTGATCCTCCTCGAGCGGGTCGAGAATCTCGGCCAGATGGGCCAGGTGGTGAAGGTGCGCCCGGGTTTCGCGCGCAACTTCCTGCTGCCGCAAAAAAAGGCGCTGCGGGCGACGAAAGACAACATCGCCTATTTCGAAAAGCAGCGCGCGCAACTCGAAGCGCAGAATCTGACGCGCAAGAGCGAAGCCGAGCAGGTCGCGGAGAAGCTCAACGGCCTCAAGGTCGTGCTGGTCCGTCAGGCCGGCGAGAGCGGCCAGCTCTACGGCTCGGTCTCGGCACGCGATCTCTCGGATGCCGTGACTGCCGCTGGCTTCACCATCACCCGCGGCCAGATCGTGCTGGACAAGCCGATCAAGACTCTCGGCCTTTTCCCGCTCAAGGTCGTGCTGCACCCGGAAGTCTCGGTGGCCGTGACGGCGAACGTCGCGCAATCGGCCGAAGAGGCCGAGATGCAGGCGCAAGGCATCGATCCGCTCAAGCTCGCGGCGGAAGCCGCGGCGCGCGAAGCGGAAGAGCAACGCCAGGCGGCAGCCGACGCGGCCTCGCAGAACGAAGCCGCAGGCGACGAACGCTAAAGCGGTCGACGCCCCTCTCCGTGAGGGGGCCGCGCTTCCTTGCTAAAACGCGCATCGGCAACGATGCGCGTTTTTGATTTCGATCCCCTCGACCTCGTCCGCTATCACGGCCAGGCGCTGCTCTGGGACCGCGCCTGTCGCGGCGCGCTCGCGGTCGCCGGACCGACGATCCTCGGCGTCGCGCTCGCCAGTCCCGAGCTCGGCCTCATCGCGACGCTCTGCGCGCTGTGGGCGTGGATGAACGATCTCGGCGGCGAGCTCCACGATCGCCTCATCAACATGGCGACGAGCGGCGACGCCATCATCATCGGCGGCATTCTCGCTGTCATCGCCGGCGGCAGTTACGGAGCAGAGCTCGGCGTATTGTTCATCTGCTCGATCGTCATCGGTTGGGTGCACAACACCAGTCGCGGCCTCGAGAACGCCGCACGCTGCATGGGGTTCAGCTTCGTCATCGCGGTCAGCCTCGATCTCACGAGTTGGTATCTGATCCTGCCGGTGATCGGCGGCAGCGCCTGGGCGATGCTGGTCGCCTGGGTCGACAATCAGCTGCGGCGGCAATATGCCGTCGAGACCGGCGCCAGCGTGCGCACCGGCCTGCATCACATCCGCGGCGAGCACGCCTCGGATTGGCGCTTCGGTCTGCGCTACGCGATCGCCGCCGCGCTTGGCCTCGGTCTCGCGATCCATTTCGGCGCGACCCATGCCGCTTGGGTGACGATCACTACGCTCGCGGTGATGCGGCCGAATGATTCGGAGAGCGTGCAGCTTGTGTTGCAGCGCGCTTTCGGCACGCTGGTCGGCGTTGGCATCGCGCTCGCCATCGTCTCGCTGAGCCATAACGCCTGGCATCTGACCTTCGCGGCGATCGCCCTCGCCTTCCTCGTCTCGCCCGGCATGATCTGGCAGCGGTGGAGCGGCTTTGCCGCGATCACCGCGATGGCGCTGGTGCTGCTCGACATGGCGCTCTTGACCCAAGGCGGCGACCGGCCGCTGCTCTCCGAGCGCATCTACGATACCGGCCTGGGCTGCGCCGTCGCCCTTATGACGACCTGGGTTATCTTTCCAAATCGCTGGAAGCGCGCAGCCGCTCAAGGCACAAAGCCGCGATAGCGGCGGGGGTCCTTCGGGCACCGCAAAGCACGAGCTGGCGTTGACCTCGCAGAGGATGTGCCTGTCAGTGCAGAGCTTGGACGTCTTGAGAGGGGTGTCTGCCGTCGAACCCCCCGATGGTGCTTATTCGGGCGGCGCCTCGTAAAGCTTGCACCAGCCTTTTGGACTGATATCGCCGGCGACGACCGAGCAGCCTTTTGGCGGCTGGAACTTCGTGCATTCGCTGCATTGCTGATCGTTCTTCGGCGAGTCCTGATAGGCCGCGTCCGATTTGCCGAGCTTCTCTTGGCTTTGCTGGGCCCGCGCCGCGGCGTTGAGCATCAGCAACCCGGCGCCGGCCGCCGCGATCAGATGCCGCCGCCCGATGTTTTCATGTTTCGCCAAGGTCGTGTCTCCCGGTTATGGCGTTGGACGGAAAACCCAGATCGCGGCCGGCTCGGCGCCCGTCGCGCGGACAGCAAGATAAAGCCGGTCGCGCTCGGGCACGAACAGCGACGTGCGTGCTCCCGTCACGGTCGCGATATGCGCGATGCGCTGGTACGCATCGCCGCTGGCATCGAGCACGTCGATCGCGCCGCTGCCGCAACTGACATAGAGGCGCTGCCGGTGGGCGTCGAGAAATACATCGTCGGCATCGCCGCAAGTCGGAACGCTCGCGACGCGGCTTCCGCCATCCATCGCATAGGCGAGCAATTGCGGCGGATTGCGAAACACCGAGAGGACGCGCCGCTTTTCGACATCGAGCGCCATCGGAAAATTCTGCCGCGCGCCCCGCGTCTCGATCGCCGAGACCTGCTTACCCGCCGCGACATCGATCACCGCGATCTGGCCCGCGTCCGGCACGTTGGCGAAGATCCGCCCGCCATCGGCCGCGAGGCGAAAGCTTTCGGGATGCGCCTTGAGCGGAATATCGATCGTCTTGCGGTTGCTCGCCGCATCGATCGCCGCGAGCGCGCCATTGCCATAGCCCACCCAGATCCGATCATGCGCTTCATCGATGCGGACATTATCCGCATCCTCGCCGAGGGCGAGATGGCCGCTCGGCGCGAAATCGGCGCCGTGATAGAGCTGCACCGCGCCGTCGCCGGCATTGGCGATATAGAGCATATCGGTGCGCGGCAAATAGCCGACGCCTTGCGGCTCTTTCAGCCCGGCGATGCGATGGACGACCGCGCCGGAAGCGAGATCGATGATCCCGACGCTGTTGTTGCCGAGCTCGGCAACGAAAAGCCGTTGGCGCGCGTGATCAATCGCGAAATGATCGATGCGGCCCGTCACGGCGCCGAGCGGGATTTTCGCTTCGAGCACGAGCGGCGGCTCGGCGCTCCAACCGGGGATGGTCATCGTCACCACGGCAATTGCCGCAAATAAGGAGCCGACATGTTTCATGCCTCACCTCGCAATTGGCGTAAGGTCAGATGCGCGATCGCGGCGCCAGCGGTCATGCCCATCGATGTCAGCCGCTTTTCTTGACGTCGATGCGGTCGAGCGCGCCGCGCAAGCCGCGCGCGAGTTTCGACGCATCGTCGTTTGCCCAGAAATGCATGAAGAACAGGCGCGGCTGCTCGGTGAGCATATGGCTGTGCAGCGCGGTGACCTTGATGCCGCTCGCCGCCAGCGCCTTGATCACGGGATTGACCTCGTTCGCCGAAAGCACGAAATCTCCCGTAATCGCGGCCTTACCGCTACCGGTCGGTTGGAAATTGATGCCGATCGCTGAGCCCATTGCTCCGGGAATCTCCATCCCGCCTTCGGTCACGGGCTTCGCGCGCGAAATCGTAAATTGATAGATGCCGCCGGTATTCTTGCCTTTGTAGCCCATCGCTTTATCGACGGCGCCGGTGTCGAAATCGATCGCCGGCGGCGCGGCCGCCGGCTGGGCGGCGGTTTGGAGCGGCGTTTTGCTGAGCGCCAGCCCGGCATGGAGCGTTTGCGCCAGCTTCACCGGATCGCCGTTGCCCAACACATGCATGTAAAGCGTCATCGGCTCGGCACGCAGCAGATGATTATGCAGCGCGGTAATCTCGACGCCGCCCTCCTCGAATTTTTTCATGACGGGCGCGATCTCGTCCTGCGTCAGGACCAAATCGCCCATCACCATCGCACTGTTGCCCATGGGTTCGAAGGCCAGCCAACCGCCGAGCGCCAAGCCCGGCTTTATTGCGACACCGTCGAGCGTTACGTGAAGATCGCTGCGCGGCAACCCAACGCGATAGACGCCGCCCGGTTGGAAGCTGCCCTCCTTGCCAAGGGCTTGCGCGACTTTCGACCAATCGGTCTCGGCCGCGGCGGCCGGTACCGCGGCGCTGATTATTAGGACAGCAACCGCAAAGCGCAGAAGTTTCGACATCGTCACATCTCCTCTGTCAGGAACTTCCCCCCGCTCGGAACTCATTTGACGAATACCCAATCCGGCTGGAGCAGCGGAAAGGCGACGAGGCCGATCAGCGCCGTCACCGCCATCAGCAACGGGTTACTCAATCGCTTCCAATAGAAGAGAGCAGCAAGGCTCGCCGCGGCGATGAGTGCCGTCAGCCAATCGCCGATCGCAATCTTGCCGAGCAGCACCGCCGCTCCGAGGATCGTGCCGATCGCGGCCCCATAGGCGCCTTTGACGAAGCCCTGCACATTGGGATTGGTGCGATGCCGCGCGAGGATCGGCGCGACGACGAGAATGAGGATGAAGGACGGCAGGAAGATGCCGATTGTCGAGAGCAGTGAGCCCCAGAAGCCCGCAACAAGATATCCGACGAAGGTCGCGGTAATGACCACCGGGCCGGGGCTGATCATGCCAACTGCGACCGCGACGAGGAATTCCCGCCCGCCGAGCCAGCCCGTCTCCTGCACCAGTCCTTTTTCGAGGAAGGGCACGATGACGAGGCCGCTCCCGAAAGTAAGACTGCCGGCTTTGAGGAAGAAGACAACCAATTGCCAGAGCGTCGAAGGCGTTGCCGTCTTTGCCGTGCCGATGGCGAGCGGCGCGATGGCGAGCGCTCCGCCGGCGCTACCACCTCTGAACAGGGAGCCGTAGTAGAGGATGCCCGCGATGCCGCTGCCGATGAACAACAGGGCGACTTCGGCTTGCAGCCAGATGGTGATGATGAAGCAGAGCGCGGCCAGCGCCCATTGCAGCCAATCTTCCATGCCGAGCTTCGCGAGCCGGTAGCAGGAATGGAGAACGAGCGCGATCACCGCCGGGCTGACGCCGTAGAAGATCGCCGTCAGCCACGACAAGCCACCGAAATGCACATAGAGCGCGCCCAGCGCCGCGACCATGATGAAATTCGGCAGGATGAAGGACCAGCCGCCGGCCCAAGCGCCCCAAAAGCCGCCCTTCATATAGGAGATCAAAATCCCGACCTGAATCGCGAGTGGTCCGGGCAAGGATTGCGAGATGGCGATCGCGTCCCGCATCTCCTCTTTGCTGAGCCAACGCTTTTCGTGCACCAGCTCCTTTTCCATCAAGCCACAGAGCGCGACCGGTCCGCCAAAACCGATTGTGCCGAGGCGCAGGAAGTAGCGAACGATCTCGCCGATCGACTTGCGCTCGAATGAAACGATCGTGCTCATACGGCCACGACCTGCTGGCGGCACCACGCGTAAAGCGCGTCGTACACGATCATGCCATGTTCCAGTTGCACCATATCGTCGCCGATCGTCATCGAGAGCCCCTGCGAGAGCGCGAGCAGTCCCGGAGATTGGGGCGTCAGCTCGGGTTTGCCCGTGTCGGCGCCGCGCACGATGACGGCAAGCCGATCAAGCGCGGCGTCCTTGATCCCGAAGAGTGTGAGAAATGCGTCGAAGCTGCACCGCTCTCCGACGTGGCCGAATTCGGCGCCGTCGACATCGTAAGGCACGGCACCGCTCCATGCAGAGAAGCGACCCACCTGTTCCGGTCGCATGTAGTAGAGGATCGCTTCGGGATCGATGAAGCGCCGAATAAGCCAGGGACAGGCGATGCGATCGACCTTCGGCCGCTCGCGCGTCACCCATTGTGTCGGCGCCTGTCCCGTCCGCCGCCGTGTGGCAAAGCCCTGGCGCCGCCATTCGTCGATACCGCCTTCGAGGAAAAATGCGTCGACGCCGCTATCGACAAGCCACTGCGTCAGCTTGGGACTGTTGCCCGTGCCATCCTGGCAATAGAGCGCGATGATGCGGCTTCGAGGCAATTGCGCGCGCCACAGGTGGGCGTCCGCAGGCGGCCGGCGCAAAGCGCCGATGATCTGCGCGCCATCGGCATCGAATTCGCCGGGCTCGCGGACATCGAGAAGGACCGCGCCTTTAGCGGCCCCCAAACTCCCGTAGACCGCCGCGGCAGAAAGAGAAAAGGCGCCCGATCTGTCCATGCTCACGCACTCCTCGCCCAGCGAGAACTGCGCAGAACTTGGACGACGGACGCCGTCTGAAGGGGAGTCTGCTCATTCCCCACAGCGGAACGTAGGTTCGCGCCGCGCCTCGTGCAAGGGGCAACCGCTACCTGTGCCTAGACCGGCCGCACTTTGCCGGGCGCGCCGAGCGCGCATTCGAGCGCGGCGCGGTCCCAGTTGCCGCAATCCGCGGCCGCCGCATAGGTCGCGTTCAGGAAATCGAGCAGCAGCGCGTCAGGATCGCTCGCCGCGCGAAGCGTGTCGTAGGGCAAGATGAATTCGCCGAGGCCCGGCTCGAATGCCGCGCCTTGCGGCATCGCGCGCGTGCGATAGCCCGGCGGCTCGGGATAGGCGTAGGAATAGAACGCGGCGCGCGGGAACACATCGCTGCCCGGCCAGAAACCGGCGCTGCTCACCTCGTGCGAATAGGCTTCGCGCGCCACCGCGTCGGGCAGATGCGGCACGCCGCCTGGATGCGGCGGCGCTGTGCGGCCGGAGAAGCGCGTCACCGCGAGATCGAAGCTGCCCCAGAAGAAATGCACCGGGCTCGCTTTGCCGAGAAAGCCGCTGCGGAACAGCTTGAATACACGATCGGCCTGGATGAGGGCGCGCCAGAAGCGCAGCGCGGCGCCCGGATCGTAGGTCGCATGAACATGATCGTCCAAGAACCGCTGCGGATCGGGCATCTCGTTCGGCAGCCCGTTGATCGTGACCGCAACGCCGACGCGGCGCAGCGCGTCGAAAGTGCAACGATAGAAAGAGGCGACGTCTTGCCCGCGCAGCTCGACCGCATCGGTCGCGCCGCGGCTGGTGCGCAGCAGCAGCCGATCCGAGGCGAAATCGAATTCGAGCTCGAGTATCTCTTTATCCGCTGTCGAGATCGGCCCGGTGGTGAGGCCACGCGCGCTGACATAGAGCGGCACCTGCCAGGAATGATTGAGCCAGGGCGTCAGCGCCAGGCGGATCTTGCCGACGATCTGCGTCCACAGCTGCAATGTAATGGCCGTATCGCGCCAGTGCGGATAATCGAGCGCGGGCCAGAGAACGCTATCGTCCATGAGGAGCCTCCCTCGACAAAGCCGTGGACACTCCCCAACTATAATCGCTTTGAGGAGACGGCACATGATCACCTTTCGCGACCGCACGACCCGCGGCCAGACCCGCACCGGCTGGCTCGACAGCAAGCATAGTTTTTCGTTCGGCGATTATCGCGACCCGGCGCAGATGGGCTTCCGAGCCTTGCGCGTCATCAACGAGGACCGAGTCATCCCAGGCGCCGGCTTTCCGCGCCACGGCCATCGCGACATGGATATCCTCTCTTATATCCTCGAAGGCTCGCTCCAACATCAGGACAGCATGGACAACGGCACGATGATCCGCCCCGGCGAGATCCAGCGCATGAGCGCCGGCACGGCCGTCGAGCACAGCGAGTTCAACGCCTCGCAAACCGAGCCCGTGCATTTCTTGCAAATCTGGCTCATCCCGGAAAAGCGCGGTCTCAAGCCGAGCTATGAGCAGAAGCCGGTGCCGCTCGACGAGCGACGGGGCAAGCTGCGCCTCATTGCCGCGCCGAATCCACCGGAAGGCGCCGTGACCTTGAACGAAGACGCCCGCGTCTATGTCGCCAACCTCGCCGCCGGCGAGAAGGTCAGCCACGCGATCGCCGCCGGCCGCGGCGTCTGGGTGCAAGTCGCCCGCGGCATCGTCGGGCTCAACGGCACCGAAATGCGCGAAGGCGATGGCGCTGCGCTCGAAAACGAGACCAACGCGACGATCGAAGCCGAGACGGACGCCGAGATCCTGCTGTTCGATCTCGCTTAAAAAAGACCTGCCCCCAATCCGTCACCCCCGCGAAAACGGGGGTCCACGGACACATCGGGTCTGCTTAATGGATTCCCGCTTTCGCGGTAATGACGCAATCGAAACGGCACAATGAGACGCATAGTTTTCTCGCCGCCTCACTGTCTCATTGTGAACTTCGTGAACTTTCCGTGCCGTGGACACCCGTCCACGGGCGGACGAAGCGCGACGCGATGATCTTGTCGGCGTCGGGCTTGCCTTTGACGAGGCCTTGCGACGCGAACCATTCCGCCTGGTGACGCACGTCCGGCACGTCGAGCCGGGCTTCCGGATCCACGTAGCCGATATTGGCCTCGAGCCGCTCCGCGCTCTGCTTCAGATATTTCTCCATGATCGCGAGGATCGCCGGCGCTGTCGGTTGATCTTCGCGCGCACCCTGCGCATTGGTGAAGGCATCGTGATAATCCTTGGCCGCGCGGCGATAAGCGGCGAGCCAATGTTCGACCATGTCCGGCTGCCCGTCCGCGATCTTCGATGAGGTCAGCAGATAGGCGATCTGCCACGGCACTTCGTCGCCGATATAGGCGAGCAGCTTCGCCTTGTCCTCGTGGATCAGGGGCGTGAAGCCGGTGAAGGTGCCGACCGCGAAATCGACCTGATCGCCGGCGACCGCCGAAACCGTATTGGCATTCTGCTGCGTCTGCACGATGCGCAACGATTTCATGTCGATGGCGTATTTCTCGGCGACGAGGCCAAGTGCGTAATAGAAGGACGAGCCGATCGCCGTCGTGGCAACGCTATGCCCGCCGAGATCCTTCAGCGATTTGACGCCCGCTTCGTACCCTTTGTTGGTCGCGACGATCGCTTCGGCATGAAAGCCTGGCACTTCGTGCACCGCGCCGGCGATGATTTTCACCGCGCCTTGGTTTGCGAGGCTGAAGAAGCTCGCCGTGCTGCCGGCGAGCGCGATATCGACCGAGCCCGAGGTGATCGCCACCGGGATCGGCCCGGCCGCATCGAACGGCACCAGTTCGACATCGAGGCCCTCAGCCGCGTAATAGCCCTTCTCGTACGCGATGAAGATCGGCGCGACCGGGGCCGCCGTGGGAAACCCGACGCGCAGTTTCTCGGCCTGCGCCGCCGAGACGAAGGACGACAACACGAAAGCAGTTGCAGTAAGGATGAGTGACAACCGATGCACAGACTTTTCCTTCGTTTACGCCTGCGAGTTTTTCGCCGACGAGCACCAATAACCAATTCGTCATGCCCGCGAAAGCGGCCATCCAGTCCGGTCTGCGATGGGCCACCCGCTTTCGCGGGGTGACAGCCAATAAGAAATGGCCGAATTTGGAAGGCATTCACAATGAACCGGTGAGACAAGGAGAAGCATCCTGTCTCACCCGGCTCACCGCCTCATTGTGAATCTTCTCTATGGCGCGATCAGCGTCGCCGCGTCGGGTGCGTGGCTGATGAGGCCTTGCTCGCGCGTCGCTTGGATCCAGAAATAGAGGCCGTAGGGCTGCGGCAGCCAGTCGAGATTGGTCGGGATCTGGATCGCCGCTGCGGCTTGCGGCGGTAGATGGACATAAGACGCGATGCTGGCTTTCACCGCCGCTTCGTTCGCGGGATCCTCGATGAATCTTTTCGCCTCATCGAGCGAGGCACGAAAGGCCGCGACGACATCGGCGTGCGCTTGGGCCCAGTCGCGCGTCGCGGCATAGACCACGATCATGGTGCCGGGCGGCATCACCGTGCCGAAATCGCCGATGAGGTAGCCGGTCTTCGCGCCGAGGATGCGATGAAGGAACGGATCGACCACCGAGACGGCGTCGGTCAATCCGGTCTTCAGCCCGTCCGGCATCAGCGGGAATTGCATCTCGATCCAATCGACCTTGCGGTAATCGACGCCGCGCGTCTCGACCCATTTCTTGGTGAGCACGTCGATGGTGCCGCCGAGGCCTTGGACCGCGTGTTTGCGGCCGATGAGATCGCCGGCGCCGTGGATATCGCTGCCCTCGCGCGCGACGATGCCGGTCTCGCTGACCGGCGGCTGCACCGGATTGCGGTTGGCGCCGGCGAGAATGACGAGATCGGCGCCTTGCTCGTGCGCCTGCAGGAACACGGTCGGCGTCGGTGCGCCGATCTGCGCCGACCCCGCGAGCAGCGCCGCGGTGATCACCGAGCCGTTCTGCCCGACGGTCAGCGTGACATCGAGACCGTGCCGGTCGAAAATTCCCTGATCCTTAGCGACATAGCTCTCGGTGAAGCTGTCGCCCGGCGTGTAGAGCAGCGTGAGCTTCGTTGCGGCCTGTGCCGAACTCGCGGAAACACACGCCGCAAGGACGAGCGCCGCGCCTCGGCGCATTTGCTCAGCTCAACGGCTATTCCGCCGCCCAGCGCGGCGCCGCGTTGGCGTGGGTGCGCATCTGCTCTTCATAGGCGTCGCGGAACGGCTTGCCGCTCGGGGCGAGGAAATTGCCGGCGCGATGGCCGCGATAGACGCTCGGATCGTCGACGCCGGGCAGCTTCATCGTTTTATCGGCGGCGAAGCCCTCGACCAACGCCAGCATCTTGCGCCGCGCCTTGACGATCATCGCATCGCTCGAGACGAGATGCTCGAGCGTCCGGTCGCTGAGAATGCCGAGCATGCCCCCCACCGCCGCGTCCTGCACGTTGAGGCCGCTGATGCCGCTGAAGACACCGCCGTTGCGCTGCGCCTCGCGATCGATCAGCCAATCGTTGCCGGCGTCGTTGGCAAGGCGCCAGCGGCCGAACCAGTCGGTGGTGTTCGGTTTGAACTCGTTGCCGGCGCTCGGCACGAAGCCGAGGCCGGGGATCGGCTTGCCCGATTTGGTGCGCGAGCGCATCTGCGCCATCTTGCGCTGGATGGTGAACACCATGGTGTGGGTGTCGTCCATCGGGATATAGCCCTTGATCATGATCTGCTCGGCGAGCATGCCGGCGGGCGGGATCACCCAGCACGGCACCACGAGCTGCGCCAGGCGCCAATGCGTCTCTTTGTTCGTCTCGTCGGCCGGGCGATAGGCGCCGTACATCATGCCGAGCGGCGTCTCCTCGATGTGGAATTGCGGCACCGGGTCGGCGGCGAGATAGTGCATCGTGTCGCCAGGCACAAGGTCGTCGACATCGGTGCCGCCGAGATGCAGGAAGCCGAAATGCGAGGTGTCGAGATCGTTCTCGAGCCCTTGGAGCCAATTGTATTCCTGCTGGAGGAGCTGGACGCGGATATCGCCTTCGGCGAGGTCGTTGAGCTCGTAATCGGGAAACGGCGGCGGCACCTGGCGCTCGCCCATATAGATCCAGATCACGCCGTAGCGCTCGATCGCCTTATACGCCTTCGCATGAACGCGATGCTTCACGTCCTGTTGCTTCGGCACGTTCGGCATATCGACGCAATTGCCGTCGACGTCGAATTTCCAGCCGTGATAGACGCAGCGGATGCCATCTTTCTCGTTGCGGCCGAAGAACAGCGAGGCGCAGCGATGAGCGCAGCGGTGATCCATCACACCGATGCGGCCCGACGTATCGCGAAAGGCGATCAGCGGCTCGCCGAGAATCATGATGCGTACGGGATCGCCGTCGGTCTTGACCTCGTCGCTCATCGCGATCGGGTGCCAATACTGACGCATGACATCGCCCATTGGCGTGCCCGGCCCAACCCGGGTGAGGATCTCGTTCTCGCGCGCGGTCGTCATACGGCCCTCCCGTTCCTGCGAATGCCCGATACGGCCGCGATTATAGCGCCGGGTGGGCGATAGAGACAAAGCATGTCACGACACGGACGTTTAATGCGCCTTCCCCGCCTTTCGCGTAAGCGACGAATTGAGAAAGCCTATCCCGTTAAACGACCGGCAGATGCCGCCGCAGGAAATCGAGGACCAGCGCGGCAATCTCAGGGCTGCCGCTGCCGAAATGCGCGGCGCCCTCGATGATGTGCAATTCCGCATTCGCGCCCGCCGCCTGGGCGAGCGCCTCGCTCTCCTGACACGGCACGACGCCGTCGCCGCGCGGATGAACGAGCAGCAGCGGCCGCGGCGCGAGCGCGCCGACGACGCGCTCGGGACACGCATCGAGGAGGCTCTGGGCCGTCGCGGCGGTGAATTCCATGATCGCGCCCGGCGGCAGGCCGCTGCGGTCGCGTTCCGGGATATGCACGATCTCGAAGCGGTTGAGCGGCGTATTGGTGCGCTTCGCCTCATCGAGCTTCGCCAAAAACGACCGCCACGCAGCGTCGTCTTTATACTGCGCGCGATAGCGCCGCTCGCCATTCCCGATCGAGCCGTTGGCGACGCAGAGCTTCACCCGCGCATCGCGCGCCGCGACCTCGATCGCGACCGAGCCGCCGAGGCTCGCGCCGACAACGCCGATGCGCGCGGCATCGACGCTCGGCTGCATCGAGAGAAAATCGATCGCATGCCGCAGATCGGCGATCTCTTCGTCGACAACGACATCGCCGCGCCGGCCTTCACTCTGGCCGCAGCCGCGGAAATCGAAGCGCAGCACGACATAGCCGGCCCGCTCGAGCGCTTGCGCCAGCTCCGGATGTCCCGCGCCCCGGCACGAGCCGCCGAAACCGTGGCAGAGCACGAGACCCGGACGCTTGCCCGCGCCGTCAGGCGTATGAAGAATGCCTTTCAGCGCGAGACCGTCGGAGGTGAAGCTGATCGCCTGTTCCATGCGCCCGACTATAGCGCGGCGTGGTCCTTATTGGGCGTATGACGCCGGCACCGGGCAGCGCGCGGGCAGCAGCTTTTGTTCCTTGAGCTCGGCCCAGAACGCCGCGGGGATGGCGTGGCGCATGAGGGCGATATTGTGCTCGACCTCGCGCGCGTTGACCGCTCCCGGCACGACGGCGGCGACCGCCGGATGACCGAGCGGGAATTGCAGCGCCGCCGCCTGCAGCGGCACGCCGTGGCGGCGCCCGATCTCTTCGATCGCGGCGACGCGCGCCATGATCTCGGGCGTGGCCGGCTGATAGGCATAGCGCGCACCGGGCACCGCGCCGGTCGCAAGGATGCCGCTGTTGTAGGGCGCGGCGATCAGCATGCGCATATTCTTGCGCTCCATCAGCGGCAGCAGCTCGTCGAGCGCGTCGTGATTGAGCAAGGTGTAGCGCCCGGCGAGCATGAAACAGTCGAAGTCGCCCGCCGCCGCCGCGCGCAGACACGGCTCGACCTCGTTGACGCCGATGCCGAAGGCGCCGACGGCACCCTGGCTGCGCAATTCGTGAACCGCGCGATAGGCGCCGTCCATCGCCTCGGCGAAGCGTATCTCGTAAGCCTCGCGGCTACCTTGCGACCAGATGTCGATATCGTGGATATGCACGACATCGACGCGATCGAGGCCCAGACGTTGCAAGCTCTGATCGAAGGCGCGCATCACGCCGTCATAGGAATAATCGAGCACCAGCCGCATGTTGAGCGTGCCGGCGAAAGTGCGGTGATCCACCTTCTCCGGCGCCTCGGGCACGAGATAGCGGCCGACCTTGGTCGAGACGACGAAATCGCGCACCGGCTT
>DASZLU010000161.1:0-23202 GCA_035552195.1 Allostellaceae bacterium
GAAACAGTTCGGTGAATTTCGTCGGCTTGACGTCGGGCGGCGCGGTCATGCGCGGCGGCTCGAGCACTTGTCCGGCGGCCGTCGCATCTGCTTCGAAGCGGAGGACGATCGCCTCAGCTTCGCGGGTACGGCCTTTGTCGACGAGCCAGCGGACAGATTCCGGGAGCCACCAGAAGCCGATAATGGCGAGGAGCAGCGGCGTCGCGCCTATGGCGAACAAAGCGCGCCATCCCCCTTCCGGCCCAAGCCAATTGATCAGCAGGAAGCTGGCCAGCGGCGTCAGCATGATGCCCCACGGGTAGAGTGTCTGATACAGCAGGAAGTACCGACCGCGCCGATGGCGCTGCAGCAATTCGGCAATCATCGTGCCGGCGATCGGCGCGTCGCCGCCGAGGCCGATACCGAGCAGCGCCCGCGATAGCGCAAGGCTCTGAAAGTTCCATGCCAGCGCGGCGGTAATCGAGAACAGGCCCATGATCGACAAAGCGATGATGAAGCTTCGCTTGCGGCCCCACACTTCGCTGAGGACGCCGAACAGCAAGGCGCCGATGAGCTGTCCGACATAGCCGGCGCCGATCAGCGCGCCCGTCGCAACGTAATCGATATGCAAGGACGAGAAGATGACGGTGAGCGCGCTCGCGATCGCCAGCGTATCGAAGGCGTCGAAGAACGTGCCGAATCCAAGAATGATCATGACCCGGCGGTGCAGCCCGGTCACGGGCAGCCGTTCCGCGCGGCCAACAAGGGCCTCGTTGATGCTCACGCTGCGATCCTCCCCAGGCGACTGTTCGAGCAGTCTTTATTGGTGAGAAGTATGGAGAGCGCGGCCGGGGCCGTCAATGCAGGAGCCCGGCGACGGGCCCGGTAGCAAAGGATTCGTGCCACGTGCCGGAAGCGGTTACAATTTGCCTATTGCCTTGAGGGAGCCATCTATGTCGCCAGCCGATGTGTCGGAAGATGCCGCCCTCGCCGCGCTGAATGACGAGCTCGCATCGCTCGCTCTCGAAGGGCATTGGCGGCTCTCCGGGGCTGTCCTCGCCGAGGAGCCGCGCCCTCTTGCGGCCCCTCATCTCTGGCGCTGGGCCGATATCCGCCGGCTGTTGCTTCGCGCCGGCGCGATCCGTGCGCTCGACGGCGGCGCCGGGCGCCGGACCGTGCGGCTCTGTATGCCGGGCCTCGAGCAGAAATGGGCCACACGGACGATCCATGCGTCATTCCAACTGGTGAAACCGGGCGAGACCGCCGAGGCGCACCGCCATTCTTTGGCCGCGCTTCGTTTCGTGGTCGAAGGCCACGGCGGACATACGACCGTCGAAGGCGAAAAATTCATCATGGAGCCGGGCGACCTCGTGTTGACGCCGCAAAACACTTGGCACGACCATGGCAACGACAGCAACGAAGCGATGATTTGGATCGACGGTCATGACGCGCCGCTGACCCTTGCCCTGAACGCCGCGTTTTTCGAGCGCTTCTCGGCACCGGTGCAGCCGGTCGTCCACGACCATGATTTCATGCGGCGGCGCACCGGCGCCCTGCGGCCGCGCGGTATCGACCGGCGTGCGGAAGGCTGTCCCTATATCTATAAGTGGCGCGACGCGCAGGAGGCCCTCGCCGCTATGGAGTCCGCCGACTGGGATCCCTATGAGGGTTTCGTGATCGACTACGTCGATCCGGTAAGCGGCGGCCCGACCCTGCCGACCATCGCCTGTCGACTCTATCGCTTACCCGCCGCGCGTTCGACCTTGCGACACCGCGAGACCAGCAGCCGCATCTATCATGTCGTTCAGGGTGCGGGGCGCACGGTCGCGGAGGCAAAGACGTTGGAATGGCAGGCCGGCGATACGTTCGTTGTGCCGGGATGGAGCTGGAGCGAGCATCTCGCCAGCGAGGAGGCCATTCTCTTTGCAATGAGCGATGAGCCGCTGCTGCGGGCAACCTGCCTCTATCGCCGCGATCGCGCTGGTGATAACGCGCCCGGCCTCGGCGCGTCCGGTATCAACGCGTCCAATATCAACGCGCAGGGGCGTGGCCATGCGTGAGCAGCGCCTCAAGATCAAGGAATTTCTGGCTCAGGATGGTATTCACCTGGCGCCGAGTTGTGGCGACGCGTTCGGTGCGGCCACGATCGAACGATTGGGCTTCGAGGCGATCCATCTTTCCGGCCATGCGGTGCATAAGAGTCTTTGCCTGCCCGACGCCGGCCTCGCCAATGCGGACGAATTCGCCGATCGCATATCCGCGATTGTCGATGCGGTTTCGCTGCCGCTGATCGTCGATGGCGAAACCGGCTTCGGCGGGGTTCGCAACATGCGCCGAACCATGCGCCTTCTCGAACGTGCCGGCGCGAGCGCCATCCACTTCGAGGATCAATTCACGCCGCGCCGTTATCGCAGCGAAGGCTCGCCGACAATTCCGTCCGAGGAGATGGTCGGCAAGCTCAAGGCCGCGCTCGATGAACGCCGCGATGCCAACCTCGCGATTATCGCCCGCTCCGAGGAGCGCGGCTCGGAGTCGGCACTCATCGACCGGTTGGCCACCTATGCCGAGACGGGCGTCGACGCGCTCTGGTCCTCCGTCTTCACCAACGACCTCATTCGCAAGGTCCGAGCGCAAGCGCGCGGCATACCGTTCATCGGAATCGCTGCCGATCCACGCGCGGCCGCCACGGCCGGCCTGCGCATTGCGGTCTACCCCACCGTCGGCATCATCGCCGCCGCCTGGGGCATGACGACCGTTCTGACGAAACTCCGCGACGGCAAGGCGCCGGAGGAAATTTTCCGCAATCTCGACGGCATGGACGAAGTTAGAGCTTGGTTCCGCGACCTCGGAGAAGCGCGCTTCGCGGATTGAGCAGCGCAAGCGCAATCTCCGATTAGTTCGACAGCAGCTAGCCGGTTCGTGGAGGTCCGCTTTGGCTCCTAACACGGAAACGAGTGGATTATGCGATCATGCCGGCACTTGCCCGGGAGCTGACATCAAAGCGCTACAACGTTCGCACCGAAATGTGCAGAACGCGGTGACTGCCCGGGTACCGACCGAGACTGAGCCTTTTCGGAGCCATTCCATTCTCTGCCACATTCGGAGGCCGAATAGACCCCCGGCGACGCATCGGCTCATGAGCTCAAATTCGACGGCTTTGCCTGCATGCCTGCATTGCCGAGCAGGCCAAGCTCATGAGTTCAATTCTAAGCTGTCCATAGGCTTAAGCCAATCCGGCCTAGTGCGGCATAGAGCGGCAACAGCAGAATCGCTGAGAGCCATCGCGCCGCGCGGAACGATCTAATCATCATCGAACCCACATTCTGCCCGGGTTTTGAAGAGCGTCGCCGTATAGGGGCCTTGGGCGAAGCAGCCATTCACCCAGGTGCCGGCGAAATCGTGCTGGCCCGAGCCCAAGAGCCCGTGTGTCGTGCCGTGCAGCACGCCGCGGCCGTTCGGCAGATCGTTTGCCCATTCGCCTTCATAGACCTGGCCATCGGCGAACGTGTAGGTGCCCTGCCCCTCGAATTTGTCCTCGACCCAATCGCCTTCGTAGCGCGCGCCGTTGGCGAATACCTCGCGGCCGCGCCCGGTGCTTTTGCCGTCGACCCAATCGCCTTCGTAACGCGCGCCGCTCTTCCAGGTGTAGATGCCGCGCCCGGTCATGTCGCCGTCGTGAAAATCGCCGTCATAGCAGTCGCCGTCGGACCAGGTCCGCTTGCCGGGCCTTCCTGGACCTGGCAATGCGTCACCGGATCGGCAAAGAAAATGGGCGTGTCATCGGCCCGGGCTGGCCAGCACAAAACCGGCACGGCAGCCAGGCCCAAAACGAGCGCTATAACGCTGCGAAGCATCCCCCAATCCCCGCAAGATCCCGGGGGAAATCTGCCATGCGCCGTGGGGTGCCGCAAGCGCGCCGCGGGCGTTATGCTGACGGGGCGCCGCGCAATGCCCATATAGGGTGGAACAGGGTGCCGCTTCATGGCACAACCCCTTGCCGCTGGAGAAAAGCATGACCGACCTCGCGCTCACCGACGATCTCTTCTTTACCAAGACCGGCATGGATCAGGCGCGGGTCGAGAAGATCGTCGCCGAAGCGCTTCATGGCATGGATGACGGCGAGCTCTTCCTCGAATATTCGCAATCCGAAAGCCTGACCCTCGATGACGGGCGCATCAAATCCGCGGCTTTCGATACGGCGCAGGGTTTCGGCTTGCGCGGCATCAGCGACGAGGCGGCGGGCTACGCGCATGCCTCCGAGCTTTCGGAAGACGCGATCCGCCGTGCCGGCCAGACCGTGCGCGCGGTGCGCCAGGGCCATACCGGCACCTTCGCCGCGCCGCCGCCGGGCACCAATCGCCAGCTCTATACCGATGCCAATCCGCTGCATCAGGTCGATTTCAGCGCGAAGACCAAGCTCCTCGCCGAGATCGATGCGTATGCAAGAAGCAAGGACCCGCGCGTCAAACAGGTCTCGGCCTCGCTCTCGGGCATTTGGCAGGCGGTGCAGATCATTCGCGCCGATGGCCGCCGCGTCGGCGATATCCGGCCGCTGGTGCGGCTCAATGTCAGCATCGTCGTGGGCGACGGCGACAAGATGGAAACCGGCTCGTCGGGCGCCGGCGGGCGTCTCGCTTACGAGCGCTTCATCGATCCCAGCAATTGGAAAGAGCAGGTCGACGAGGCGTTGCGTCAGGCCCTGGTCAATCTCGACAGCGTGCCGGCGCCGGCCGGCGAGATGCCGGTGGTGCTCGGTCCGGGCTGGCCGGGCGTGATGTTGCACGAAGCGGTCGGCCACGGGCTCGAAGGCGATTTCAACCGCAAGAAGACCTCGGCGTTCGCCGGTCTCATCGGCCAGCGTGTCGCCTCGCCCGGCGTGACCGTCGTCGATGACGGCACCATTCCCGATCGCCGCGGCTCCCTGTCGGTCGACGACGAAGGCACGCCGTCGAACTGCACCGTGCTGATCGAGGACGGCATCCTCAAAAACTATATGCAGGACCGCTTGAACGCGCGGCTGATGGGTATGAAGCCGACCGGCAACGGAAGGCGCGAGAGCTTCGCCTATGCGCCGATGCCGCGCATGACCAACACCTATATGCTGGCCGGCGACAAGGACCCAAAAGAGATCATCGCGTCGGTGAAGCGCGGCCTCTACGCCGTCAATTTCGGCGGCGGCCAGGTCGACATCACCTCGGGCAAATTCGTCTTCTCCGCTTCCGAAGCCTATCTCATCGAGGACGGCAAGGTCGGCAAGGCGGTGAAGGGCGCGACACTCATCGGCAACGGCCCCGATGCCATGACCAAAGTGTCGATGATCGGCAACGATCTCGCGCTCGACGGCGGCATCGGCACCTGCGGCAAGGACGGCCAGGGCGTGCCCGTCGGCGTCGGCCAGCCGACGCTGCGCATGGACGGGCTGACCGTCGGCGGCACCGCGGCCTAAGATTAGTGATGATCGAGACGAGGCCCCCTCACCCCAACCCTCTCCCCGCTAGGGAGAGGGAGGGACCCGCGTTAGCGGGAGGGTGAGGGGGAGCCTTTGCGCCTCGTCATTGGGCTGATATTTGCAGCCATCGTTCTTGGTTTCGTGCCCTTAAGCGACGCGCGCGCCTGCGATTTCGACCATGCAGCGGCGACGCGCTGGACGATCCGGCGGCACGGCGCGATCAGCAATCTCGTCACGCCGTGCGGCGACAGTTTTTATTCGATGGGCGTCAATGTCCTCGATGGCGGCATCACAGCCGGTTATCTCGATCGGCCGCATTACGATTGGCGCAACAGCTTCGCCTCGCTCGACGATTGGATCGGCCAGACCAAGCAGCGCCTCGCCGATTGGGGCTTCGACAGCGCCGGCGCCTGGTCGCTGCCGCCCAAGCAGCTGAAGCTGCCGAGCGTCATCAATCTCGAGCTCGGTCGCCTCGCCCGCTTTCATTGGTTCGATCCCTTCGATCCCGCCGCCGAGCAGCGCATGTTCGATCAGGCGAAGATCCTGACCGCGCCCTATCGCGATTCGCCGTATCGTATCGGCTATTTCTCGGACAACGAGGTCGGCTGGTGGGATGGCGCGCTGTTCCTGTTCTATGGCCAGCAGCCGGCGACCAGTTTCACCAAGCAGCGCTGGCTCGACATGCTGCGCGCGCAATATCGCAACGACTGGCAGCGCTTCACGAAAGATTTCGTGCCGCCGGACGGCGCGGATTCATGGGAGACGCTGCTCAAAGCGCAGAAGCCGACCAAGCTGCGCGTCGGCGGCAACGGCATGAAAGTGGTCGAGCGGTGGACCGGCATCGTCGCCGAGCAATATTACAAAGCGGCGCGTGCCGCGCTGAGAGCCGCCGATCCCGACGCGCTGTTCTTCGGCGACCGGCTGCCGATCTATTACGATCAAGCGGCGATCCGCGCCGAGATGAACAATGTCGACGCGATTGCACTCAACTATAACGTCGACAGCCCCGAAGGCTGGCTCGCGCCGTATTTCTTCGACGGGCTGCGGCAACTGACCCACGGCAAACCCGAGCTGATCTCGGAATGGTTCTATGCCGCGCATGAGAACCGCACCGGCAATCGCAACAACGGCCATCTGATGACGGTCGAAACGCAAGCGCAGCGCGCTCACGGTGCCGCCGCTTCGGCGAAGCTGTTCGCCGGCGTGCCCGAGATACTCGGCTCGCATTGGTTCCAATATTACGACTATCCGGTCGGTGGTCGCGCCGATAGCGAGGATTACAATTTCGGCCTCGTCGATATCCAAGGCCGGCCCTACGAAGAGTTGGTCTCGGCACTCGGCGCCGCCAATCGGCAGTTGCCGGCCATCCACGACCATGCCGGCGCCATCGCGCGACCGGCGCCGAAGAATTTTGCTGTCCCATACGCGACAATCGATCCGCAGCATCTCTCGCTGGTCGATTGGCCGAAGCCGGCGTCGCTCTTGCCGGCGCTCAAGCCGTCGCCCGGCGCCGTCGCATTCGGCGAGGCCTATCTCACTTGGAGCAAGCAAGGCTTGGCGCTGGCAACGATCGGCCAGGATTACGACGATCTCGGTCTCCTCGACTACGGCGCGCATTATCCTTTGAGCGAGGCTTATCGTCTCGAGCTCGATGTCGATGGCGGCGCCGGGGCGAAGCGCTTCACCCTCTATTTCATCCCGCCCAAAGGCTCGACCAAAGACTACCCGCCGATGGCGCCGAAGCTCTGCGCCGGCACCGTGACGGAATTGCAAGACAACGACTGCCCGGCGGTGGATGGCGCGCAGGCGCTTTATTTCGGCGCCGACCAGCCGCGCATCGTCGCCGAAGCGCTGCTGCCGTGGCGCGCGCTCGGTCTCGATGGACCACCACTCGCCGGCAAGCTCAGCATCGAGGTCTCGGCGGTGTCCTGGGACAACGGCCGGTGGATGTCGCTCTCGGGGCTTTCGCCTCGCGATGGCTCCGCCAATCCCAAACGCTGGCTGACCGTGCCGCTCGCGGCAGAAGAATAGCGGCAGATTGCCGCGCGGCGCGTCAGCGCCATCCTTTTGTTAGGGGTGCGAGCCTATCTTCACCTCTGTTATGAGCACGAACATCGAAACCGCCGTGACCCGGCCAGACGTTTGGACCGCCATCAAGCGCGGTCTGCGTCAGCGGTGCCCGATCTGCGGCGAGGGCAAGCTCTTCCGTTCCTATCTCAAGCTTTCCGAGACCTGTTCCTGTTGCGGCGCGAAGCTGAGCGAATTGCGCGCCGATGACGGGCCGGCCTGGCTGACGATCCTGATCGTCGGCCATCTGATCGTGCCGTTCTTCATCGTGACCGTGCGCAGCGGCGCGCCGGATTGGGTCTATTACGTCGTGCTCTTCCCGCTCACCATCGTCATGACATTGGCGTTGCTGCCGTTCAGCAAAGGGCTCTTCGTTTCCCTGCTCTACGCGTTCGATGTGAAGACCGGCGTGACGCCGCCGCGGCCGGAAGCCTCGATCAGCTAGCGTCGCGTGCTAGTCTAGGGCGCATCACAACAAGGCGCGCTCCCCATGGCTGAACACGGTCTCGTCACGCTCGCCAGCCAATACACCGTCAAAGAAACCATCGACCGGCTTGAAGCCGAAGCGAAAGGCAAAGGCCTGACGATCTTCGCGCGTATCGATCATGCCGGCGGCGCAACCGCCGTCGGCTTGTCGCTGCGCCCGACCGAGTTGTTGGTTTTCGGCAATGCCAAAGGCGGCACGCCGCTGATGCAAGCGGCGCAGACGATCGGCATCGACCTGCCGCTCAAGGCCCTCGCCTGGGAAGACGCGACCGGCAAAGTATGGCTGAGCTACAACGATCCCGCTTGGCTCGCCGACCGCCACGGCATCGCGCCGCAGACCACGCCGGTAACGCAAAATCTCAGCAACGTACTCGCCGCGCTCGGCAGGCACGCTGTCAGCAACTGAGCCGCGTTACCGCGTGCGCGGAATCATCCAGCCGCTGGGGATCGGCGTCATGCCGATCTTCGGGTAATAGGCTTGCGCCGCCGGCGCCGCGACAAGGATCAAGGTCGCCTCCGCGCCCGCCGCTTGGCGCGTCGCGTCGATCAGGCGCTTGCCGACGCCTTGTCGCTGATAGGTAACGTCGACGGCAAGATCCGAGAGATAGCAGCAATAGGCGAAATCGCTGATCGCACGCGACACGCCGACAAGCCGCGCGCCGTCGCGCGCGGTGACGACGATGTCGGCGTGGCGCAGCATGCGCTCGAGCCGGGCGAGATCGTCGACCGGACGGCGCGCGCCCAAGGTCGACGCCACCAAGACGTCGCGGAATTCCGCCGCTGAAAGATCGGGCTCGAGCGTGTAGGCGATCGGCATCCGCGCTTAATACGCGTCGTCGACGTAAACCGGATCGACGATGCCGCGCCAGCGCGTGGCGTATTCATCGAGCAGCGTGTCGGCGGGCGTCTTGCCCGAGACCGCCGTCTCGATCACCGGCTGGAGGAAAATGGTCTCGTCATCGCCCTCGCCGTTCTGATGCGCGCGGCGCTTCAAGCCTTCTTTGGCGAGTTGTACGGCCGCGAGCGCGATCTCTTGCAGCTTCTTGCCGCGGAACGGCGTCTCGAGCCCCAAGCGCGGCACGTCGTCGCGCAACTGCTGACGCTCTTCCGCGGTCCAATCCTTGACCAGATCCCAGGCGGCATTGAGGGCGCCGTCGTCATAAAGCAAGCCGGTCCAGAACGCCGGCAGCGCACAGAGATTGCGCCATGGCCCGCCATCGGCGCCGCGCATCTCGATGAATTTCTTGATGCGGATTTCGGGAAAAGCGGTGGTGAGATGATCCGACCAATCACCCAAGGTCGGAATCTCGCCGGGCAATCCCGGCAGCTTGCCGGCGAGGAAATCGCGGAAGCTTTGCCCCGCGACATCGATGTAACCGCCGTCGCGATAGACGAAATACATCGGCACATCGAGCATCCAATCGACATAGCGCTCGAAGCCGAAACCCTCATCGAAGACGAAAGGCAGCATGCCGGAGCGATCGGGATCGGTATCGGTCCACACGTTGCTGCGTGCCGACAGGAAGCCCGACGGCTTGCCCTCGACGAACGGGGAATTGGCGAAGAGCGCGGTAGCGACCGGCTGCAGCGCGAGCGAGACGCGCGACTTCAGCACCATGTCGGCTTCGGAGGCAAAATCGAGATTGACCTGCACGGTGCAGGTGCGAAGCATCATGTCGATGCCGAGCTTGCCGACCTTCGGCATGTAATTCCGCATCACGGCGTAGCGGCGCTTCGGCATCCAGAAGCAATCCTCGCGCTTCCATTTCGGCAGGAAGCCGAGACCGAGCATGCCGAGACCGAGCTCGCCGAGGATTTCGCGCATCTGTTTCAGATGCGTGTGCAACTCGCTGCAAGTTTGATGCAGCGTCTCGAGCGGCGCGCCCGACAATTCGAATTGCCCGCCCGGCTCCAACGAGATCGCGCCGCCGCTGTCGTCGGTGAGGCCGACGACGTTGTCGCCGTCGAGCACCGGATGCCAGCCGAAGCGCTGCAGCTTCTCGAGGATGGCACGAATGCCGCTGTCGCCCTCATAGGGCACGGGATGCAAATCGGCGCGGCGGAAGATGAACTTTTCGTGTTCGGTGCCGATGCGCCATTCCGCGCGTGGCTTGCAGCCGGAAGCGAGATACTCGACGAGCTGACGCTTGTCGCTGACGGGCGCGCCGCCGGAATGCGATGGTGCCGACATTAACTCGATAGCCCTTAGTGACCGCTCCAGAACCTTATTCTATCGGCATTACCGCGCCTCGCCCCGAAGCGCCTGCAACACCGCCAGCCCCGCCAACGCGGCCGTATCGGCGCGCAAAATTCGCGGTCCCAGACTAACGGCCGAAACAAAGGGGAGTTTCCGGAGGGCGTCAAGCTCCGTTTCGGCAAAGCCACCCTCCGGCCCGATCAACACCGCCCAGCTTGTAGCGGTTTGATGGGCGAGCGCCGCGGCAGCCGGCGGCGCTTTCCCGGATTCGTCACACAGCATGATGCGACGCGAGGCGTCCCAGCGCGCGAGTACCTCATCGAGCGCGCACGGCTCTGAGAGATGCGGCACGGTCAGCCGCTCGCTCTGCTCCGCCGCCTCGATCGCATGCGCGCGCAAACGATCGAGATTGAGCCGCTCGACATGCGTATGCCGCGTGACGACCGGCACCAGTGCGCTGGCGCCAAGCTCCGTCGCCTTCTCGACGAGATAATCGATACGCGCGCGCTTGATCGGCGCGAAAACGAGCCAGAGATCGGGCTCGGCTTGTTGGAGGCGCGTTTGCTCTTCGGCGATCAGGCTCGCCGCGCGCTTGCCGAAGCGATCGATCCGCGCGCGATATTCGCCGTCCGCGCCGTTGAACAACGCGACCGCGTCGCCTTCGCCGAGGCGCATCACGTTCTTGAGATAATGCGCCTGCTCCTGCCCGAGCTCGACCGCAACGCCGGAAGCGAGGGGCGATGAGACGAAGAGGCGAATGGAGATTTTATCGGCCATCTAAAAATTTCGCTTTCCCCGCGAAAGCGGGGACCCAGGAGCAACTATCACGACGCCAAATCCTGATAGAGATCGCGCCATTGCGGATTGTTCTGCTCAATAAGCTCGAGCTTCCACTGCCGACGCCATTTCTTGATCCGCTTTTCCCGGGTTAGCGCGTCGTTCATGGTCTCATGGAATTCACAGAAGACGAGGTGGTGAACGCCATAATCCTTGGTGAATCCTTCGATGGCTTCCTCCTCATGTTCATAGACTCGGCGCGCGAGATCGCTGGTTGCGCCGACATAGAGCGTGCCATTTCTTTGACTTGCGAGAATGTAAACGCACGGACGTTTCTCGACCACGCGGAACTCCCTGGGTCCCCGCTTTCGCGGGGAAAGCGACTAATTTATTGAATTGAGAATACCACAGAGGCACCTCGAATGGCTTCGTGTTAAGAACCCCCGCATGGTCGAGCTTCGCACCGATATCCGCACCGGCGATTGGGTCGATCGCATCGCACCGGCGGCGCTGCGGCCCTATATCCGGCTGGCGCGGCTCGATCGGCCGATTGGGACGTGGTTGCTGCTGTTCCCGTGTTGGTGGGGCATCGCGTTCGCGGCGGAGCGTTGGCCGGATGGGTGGCTGATCGCGCTCTTCGGTATCGGCGCGGTGGTGATGCGCGGCGCCGGGTGCACCTTCAACGACATCGTCGATCGCGATTTCGATGCCAAGGTCGAGCGCACCAGCGTCAGGCCGATCCCGTCGGGCGCGGTCAGCGTCAAAGCGGCGATCGTGTTCATGGCGCTGCAGCTCGCGCTCGGCGCGGCGATCCTCTTCTCGCTCAATCGCCTGTCGATCCTCCTCGGCTTTTTGGTGATCGTGCTGATCGGAACCTATCCCTTCATGAAGCGCATCACCTATTGGCCGCAATTCTTTTTGGGCCTCAATTTCAATTGGGGTGCGCTGATGGGCTGGGCGGCGATGCGCGGCGATCTGCAAGCGCCGGCCTTCTGGCTTTATGTCGGCGGCATCGCCTGGACCCTCGGCTACGACACGATCTATGCGCATCAGGACAAGGACGACGATCTGCTGATCGGCGTCAAATCGTCGGCCCTCGCGCTCGGTTCGTGGACGCGGCCGTTCCTTTTTATTTTCTATGCTGCGGCTGTCGTTCTCTGGGCCATCGCTGGCGAAAGCGCCGGTTTTGGCTGGCCCTATCGCCTTGCGCTGATCTGCGTGTGCTTCCAACTTTTTTGGCAAGCGAGCCAAGTCGACACATCGAGCCAACCCGATTGCAGCCGCAAATTCCGCTCCAACCGCCTGACGGGCTGGATCCTGCTTTTCGGTATCGTCGCCGCGCATGTCCTCTGATCCTGAAGCGTTCATCCGCGCCAACACCGCGATCGGCACGCCACCGCTGGTGCCCGAGATCAAGCTGCATCTCGCCAGCGAGGTGACCCCGCTTTGGCATGCGACCGAGGCGACGCTCGCGAAATCGCAATTGCCGCCGCCCTATTGGGGTTTCGCTTGGCCCGGCGGTCAGGCACTGGCGCGGCATCTGCTCGATCATCCCGCGCTGATCGCCGGCAAAGCCGCGCTCGATATCGGCGCCGGATCGGGGCTCGTCTCGATCGCCGCCAAGCGAGCCGGCGCGGTGCGCGTGACCGCTGCCGAGATCGATGAATTCGCTGTCGCCGCCATCCGCCTCAACGCCGTACTTAACGACGTTGTCGTCGAGGCCGAAAGCCGCGACCTTATCGGCGGCGCGAGCAATTGGGACACGATCCTCGTCGGCGATATGTGCTACGAGCGGCCGCTCGCCGACCGCCTCACCCAATGGCTGCGCCGGCTCGCGGCGGATGGCGCGACCGTGCTGATGGGCGATCCCGGGCGCACCTATCTGCCGAAAGAGGGGTTGCGGGAGGTCGCGCGCTACAACGTCCCGACCTCCCTCGATCTGGAAGACCGGACGATGCGCGAGACGGTGATCTGGCAGCTGGGCAGTACGATCGCTATATGAGGCGTCGAGCCTTCACGAGGATTTGGTAATATGCCGCAAACCGACGCGCTGAGCCTGCTCGGCGATCTCATCGTCCGCGCGACCAAAGCGGGCGCCGATGCCGCCGATGCGGTGCTGTTCGAGAGCGCCTCGCTCAGCCATGCGCAGCGTCTCGGTAAGGTCGAGAAGCTCGAACGTTCGGAAAGCTACGATCTCGGCCTGCGCGTGCTGATCGGTAAGCAGCAGGCGATCGTCTCGTCCAACGATCGCAATCCGGCAGCGCTGAACGCGTTGATCGAGCGCGCCATCGATATGGCAAAGACCGTGCCGGAGGATCCCTATTGCGGCCTCGCCGCGCCGGACGAGCTGGCGAAGGATTGGCCCTCGCTCGATCTCGACGATCCGACCGAGCCCGCGCCCGAGACGCTGATCGCGCGCGCCGCCGCCGCCGAAGATGCCGCGCGCGCCGTGTCCGGCGTCACCAATTCCGAAGGCGCGGAAGCGGGCTGGAGCCGCTCGAAAGTCGCGCTCGCCGCCTCGAACGGTTTTGCCGGCAGCTATTCCGGTACGCATTCGTCGATCAGCGCCGCGGTGCTGGCCGGCACCGGCACCGGCATGGAGCGCGATTACGATTACACCACCGCGATCTGGGCCGAGGACATGTTGGACCCCGCGACGATCGGCAAGAATGCCGGCGAGCGGGCGGTGAAGCGGCTCAACCCGCGCAAGATGCCGACGCAGAAAGTGCCGGTGGTTTTCGATCCGCGTGTCGCCGGCGGCATGCTGCGCCACCTCGTCGGCGCGATCAGCGGTCCGTCGATTGCGCGCGGCACCAGCTTTTTGAAAGACAAGCTGAATCAGCGCATCTTTCCCGCCGGGCTCAACATCATCGACGATCCGCACCGGAAGCGCGGTCTGCGCGCCAAGCCCTTCGATGGCGAAGGCGTGCGCAATCAGCGCCGTGCCTTGATCGAGGACGGCGTGCTGAAGACGTGGCTCTTGGATCAGCGCTCGGCACGGCAGCTCGGCCTCAAGAGCACCGGCCATGCGAGCCGCGGCACGTCGGGCCCGCCGGGACCGGCGCCGACCAATCTTTATATGGAGGCGGGCAAGCTGTCGCCCGACGAGCTCATCGCCGACATCCGCCAAGGCTTCTATGTCGGCGAACTGATGGGTATGGGCGTCAACGGCGTGACCGGCGATTACAGCCGCGGCGCCGCCGGCTTCTGGATCGAGAACGGCAAGCTCGCTTTCCCGGTGAGCGAGGTCACCATCGCCAGCAATCTGAAAGAAATGTTCCTGCACCTGACGGCGGCGAACGATCTCGAATTCAAGACAGGCAGCGACGCGCCGACCCTGCGCATCGAAGGCATGACCGTCGCCGGCGCCTAAGACGTTAGAACGCCGGCAGGCGACGCAGCATCGCTTCGGCCAACACGCGATAGACGGGATCAGGGCGCAGCCGTTCTTCGAAGAGAACAGCTTCGGTCAATTTGATCGCATGCTCGTCGCCATGCTGGATCGCGCGGTCTGCGAGTTCGGCAGCACTCATCGACGCTTCGGCGCGCGGCAGAGCGCTTTCCGAACCGGCGCTTAGCGGCTTGGCCAGGCGCGCGGCGATTCCGGCGCTGACCCGCCACAGCAGGCGATAGGCGTGCGGGCCGCTCTCCGGCGGCAGGAACGGCAGGAGATCGCGCATCGAGCGCGGCGCCGTGATCGCGTGAACCAGCTGGATGGCGGGGACCGGCGCGAGCTCCTCATGCGCGAGAAGCAGCCGCGCGAACGTCGCGGTGTGCCGGCTGATCGCGTCATCGATATCGGCGACCGGCGCAAGGCTTTCGATCGCGGGCGCGATATCGACACTCTCGCCACGCGGCAAGCGCCGCAGCGCCGCGTCGAGATCGTCGCTGCCGCTGCGCGCCGGATCGCCCGGCGAAAGATGATAGCTCGCGGCCCAATAGCCGAGGCCATGACCAAGCTCGTCGCGCGTGAGATCGCTTGGCGTGCCATCGGCAGACAGGCTGCGTACGGCATGAGCCGTGCGGATAAGACCATGCGTCAGCGCGCCAGCGTGGCCGTCGAGCAAACGCGGCACCCACAGTCGCAGCACGTCCTGCCACACCGTTTCCGCCAGCGCGCGTTGAAAAAACGCGAGCCAATCCGCGGCGCGCGGATAAACGCCGAGCGCCGCACGCCAGTCGTTCTCATCGCCGCCGTCGATCGGCTTTTGTGGCGGCGGCAAAGGCAGATGCCGGCGCTTGGCATTGTAATGATCGACCCAACCCGCAACCCGGTCGTTGAAGCCGAGGCTGACGATCGCCTCGGCCACCATCGGCCCGTGCTCGGCGAAGCCCGGCCCCATGGTGAACCCGACGCCTCTAAGCCGCGCCAGACCGTCTTCGATCGCCCCGTGCCGCGTCATCGCCATCTCAAACCTCCCGCCAAGCCCTCCCCACAACCTACAAGTTCAAGTTAACTTGAAGTCAAGGGCATCGAGCGATAGATTTGCGTCATGCAGTCCAGCAATCTGACCATCGCGGAGGTCGCCCGGCGCAGCGGCATCGCCGCCTCGGCATTGCGCTATTACGAAGGGCGCGGGCTTATCAATTCGGCGCTGCGCACGGGCGCGGGCCATCGCCGCTATCCGCGCTCGGTGTTGCGGCTCATCGCGTTCATCGTTTTCGCGCAGCGCATCGGCCTGTCGCTCGACGAAATCAGCGCCGAGCTCGCGAAGCTTCCGGGCGATCATGTGCCGAACGCGCGCGACTGGTCGCGGCTCTCTCATTCCTGGACGGCGCGGATCGATCAGCGGATGGCCGAGCTGCAAAAGCTGCGCGACGGGCTGACGGGTTGCATCGGCTGCGGCTGCCTATCGCTCGAGCGCTGCAAGCTCGCCAATCCCGGCGATCGCGCGGCTTCATGGGGCGCAGGCCCCGTGATGTGGCAGAGCCACGGTCCAGCAATCAAGCGCGAGAGGGCTAAGCGATAAGCGCGAGCGGCGATGTGGCGAGGCGGATGCTCGCCGGCAGATGGGCGCGCACGTCGCCGTCGATTTGCACCGGCGCGCCTTCGGGACCGGCCAGTTCGATCTCCTGTGCACCCCGCACCTCGACATCGCATTGATGCTTCAGCGTGCTGGTCACGACCGCCGACATGTAACGCAAGGCCGCGAGCCGCGAGGCGCCGGGGAACAGCACGGTGTGCAGCGCGGGCTTGTCGAGTCGCGCCGCGGGGGCGAGCACGAATTTGCCGCCGTAGTAATGCGCCCGCGCCACGACCAGCGAGGCCGGGCTTTCGGTCTTGCCGTCGATGCGCGCCTCGAAGAAGCGCCGCTCATGCCGGCCGAGCTGGGCCAGGCTGCCGAGCGCGTAGGCGCCTTTGCCGATCTTGCGCTTGAGCTTGAGATTGAGATTGGCGACCACCTCGGCGTCGAAGCCGATGCCCGCCATCAGCAGGAACCGCCAGGGCTCGTTGCGCTCGGCGGTCACGATCTCGGCCGGGATGATCGAGCGCGTCGCGGACAGGGCCGCGATCTCGGCCAGCGCCTCGGGATCGCGCGGCAGGCCGAGCTCTTGGGCGAGAACGTTGGCGGTCCCCAGCGGCAGGATCGCCAGCGGCAGGCCGGAATGAACGATGCCGTTCACCGCTTCGTTGATCGTGCCGTCGCCGCCCGCCACCGCGACTGCGTCGAAGAGCGTCGAATCGGCAGTCTCAGCCAAGCTTTTGGCGTGGAGCGGCGCATTGGTCTCGGCAACCGTCACGCTGGCGCCCAGCCGCGTCAGCCCGGCGCGAAAGCGCTCGAACTTGCCGCGGGCCCGCCGCCCGGCCGTGGGGTTATAGATTGCCAGGATGCGGCGCACCGCCTTCGCTCCCCTCGTCTTGCTAGAATCTCCGCCGCGTCCTTATCCTCTCTTCGGCGTCAATCATCCAGCTTAAAACGCGGCTTGCGGCGTTTCGCCCGGGGCGGAAAGGCTTGCAAAACAGAGGCTTCGCCTATAAATCCGACCCGTGCCGGGTCCGCACCCGTGCTATGATGGCAGCGATGCAGCTGCCCACCGACCGCTTTCCCTGCGATGAGCAAAGCCAGCCATTGAGCACCCCCGCATCGACGAGCGCCGCCCCCGGCGGCCGCGAATTCTCGCATAGCACGTGGCCGCTGACGCGGCGGCTGGCGACGGAATTCATCCGCCCGCATTTCGGCAAGTTGATCCTCGCCTTCATCGCCATGGGCGTGGTCGCCGGCGCGACCGCGGCCAATGCCTGGATGATGCAGCCATTGATGGACAAGGTCTTCGTCGATCACGACGAGATGCTGCTGATGCTCATCCCGGCGGCGGTGATCGGTTTGGCGCTGATCAAGGGCTTCGCCGGCTATGCCCAATCGGTCTGGATGACGACGATCGGCCAGCGCATCGTCGCCGATATCCAGCTCACGCTGTTCGCGCGGCTGATGCGCGCCGACCTCGCCTATTTCCACACCAACCCGGCCGGCACGCTGATCTCGCGCTTCGTCAACGACGCCGGGCTCTTGCGCGGCTGCGCCACCAACATCATGGCCGGCATCGGCAAGGAGGCCGTGACCGCGGTCTTTCTCGTCGCGCTGATGTTCTATCAGGATTGGCTCCTGGCGACGATCGCCTCGATCGCCTTCCCGATCGCCTTCCGCCCGATGCAGCGCATCGGCAAGCGCATGCGCCGGGTCTCGGCGAATACACAGGTCGAGACCGGTCAGTTCATGACCTTGCTCAACCAGACCTTCCAGGGCGCGCGCTACGTCAAAGCCTATGGCATGGAAGCCTACGAGATGTCGCGCGCCGAGCGCCTCATCGAGAGCCTCTATCGTCTCGTCGAGAAGGCGCAGCGCGTGCGCTCGATCTCGTCGCCGATGATGGAGGCGCTGGGCGGCGTCGCCATCGCGCTGGTCATCCTTTATGGCGGCCATCAGGTGTTGAACGGCGCCCGCACGCCGGGCGCCTTCTTCTCGTTCATCGCCGCGCTGCTTCTCGCCTATCAGCCGCTGAAGACGCTCGCCGGCCTCAACGCCAATCTGCAGGAAGGCCTGGCGGCGGCGCAGCGGCTCTTCACCGTGCTTGATATCGTGCCGGCGATCAGCGACCGCCCCCATGCGACGAGTTTGCGCGTCATCGGCGGCGAGGTGCGGTTCGAGGACGTGGATTTCGCCTATGAGACGGGCGCGCAGGCATTGCGCGGCGTGACCCTGGAGATCCCGGCAGGCAAGACCGTCGCGTTGGTCGGCGCGTCGGGCGCCGGCAAATCGACGATCATGAATCTGATCCCGCGCTTCTACGATGTCGGCAACGGCGCGGTGCGGATCGACGGCCAGGATATCCGCAATGTGACGCTCGCCTCGTTGCGCGGCGCAATCGGTCTCGTCAGCCAGGAAGTCAGCCTCTTCGACGACACGATCCGCGCCAACATCGCCTATGGCCGGTTCGGCGCCAGTGAAGAAGACATTGTCGCCGCGGCCAAAGCCGCCGCCGCCGACGATTTCATCCGCGGTTTGCCGCAAGGCTACGACACGATGGTCGGCGAGCACGGCGTGAAACTCTCCGGCGGCCAGCGCCAACGGCTTTCGATCGCGCGCGCGATGCTGAAAAACGCGCCGATCCTGCTGCTCGACGAGGCGACCTCGGCGCTCGACACCGAATCCGAGCGCCAGGTACAGGGCGCACTGCAGAATCTGATGCAAGGCCGCACCACGCTGGTCATCGCGCATCGGCTTTCGACGGTCATCGGCGCCGATATCATTTACGTGATCGATAACGGCCAGGTCGCCGAGCGCGGCAACCATGCCGAGCTCTTGCGCCGCGACGGCGTTTACGCGCGGCTGCATGCGCTGCAGTTCCTCGGCCGCGAACACGCGCCGCAGCAACCCGCCGCGGCCGAAGCCCCGGTTTAAAATGCACGGGCTTAGGACACACGGAACCTGAGCGATGTTCTTTCTGAAGCGCTGGCGGCGCTCGAAATTCAGCCTCGGTCTCGCATCGTGCCTCATCGCCGCTTACGCCAAGCTCATTTGGGTCACCGGTCGCTGGACGATCGAGGGCCGCGAGCATCTGCTGCGTCTCCACGATGAAGGCCGCCCGACCTTCGCCGCGTTCTGGCACGGCCGCATCCTCGTCATGCCCTTCGCCTGGCATGGCCGCACGAAGTTCCACATGCTGATCTCCGCCCATGCCGATGGCCGCATCATCGCCGGCGCGGTTAGCTATTTCGGCATCGAATGGATCGCCGGCTCATCGAACGAGGGCGGCGGCGCGGCGCTGCGCGCGATGCTGCGGCATCTCAAAGCCGGCGACGGCGTCGGCATCACGCCCGATGGGCCTGACGGTCCGGCGATGAACGCCAAGCCCGGGATCGTCGTCGCCGCGCGGCTTGCGAAGGCGGCTGTCCTCCCGGTGAGCTATGCGACGCGCTGGCGCCGCATTCTCGGCAGCTGGGACCGCTTTCAGCTGCCGCTGCCCTTCAGCCGCGGCATCATGATTTACGGCCCGCCGATCGAGATCGGCGATGCCAGCGATCCCGCGGCGATCGAAACGGCGCGGCTCAAGGTCGAGCAAGGCCTTAACAGCATCACTGCCGAAGCCGATCGCCGCATGGGGCATGAGATCGTCGCGCCCGGGACGCTGAGCCGCACCGCGCTGCGCGACCTGAAACGCGCGGGGCAGCGCTCATGAGCCTGCCCCCCATGAGCCAGTCCCCATGAGCCTTCTCGGCCTGTATCAGGCCGGCACCACCGCGCTCGGCCCCGTTGTCGCGCTCTACCTCGCGCGCCGCATGGCCGCCGGCAAAGAAGATCGCGAGCGTTTCGGCGAGCGCCAAGGCCATGCCAGCCGGCCGCGCCCGCCCGGGCCGCTGGTCTGGGTGCACGCGGCGAGCAATGGCGAAGCCGTGTCGATGCTGTCGCTGATCGACCGGCTGCTGGTCGATCGGCCGGCGCTGTCGGTGCTGGTGACGACGGGCACAGTGACCTCGGCGCGACTCTTGGCGCATCGCCTGCCCGCCGATCGCGCCTGGCATCAATACGTGCCGGTCGATCGCACGATCTATGTGCGGCGCTTCCTCGAGCATTGGCGGCCCGATCTCGCGCTCTGGGTCGAGTCCGAACTCTGGCCGAACCTCGTCGCCGAGACCGATCGCGCCGGCACGCCGCTGCTCCTGCTCAATGGCCGCATGTCGCAGCGATCGTTCCAGGGCTGGCAGCGTTTCCCGGGATTGATCGGCCCGCTGCTCGCGTGTTTCGAACTCTGCCTCGCGCAAGACGATATCCAGGCCGAGCGCTTCCGCCGCCTCGGTGCCGCCGCCGCAACGAGTGTCGGCGATCTGAAGACCGCCGCCGCGCCTTTGCCCTGCGACGAAGGCGAGCTCGCGCGTATCGCCGCCGATGCCGCCGACCGCCCGCTCTGGCTCGCCGCCTCGACCCATGCCGGCGAAGAGGAAGCCGCCGCCGAAGTGCATCGCGGCTTGAAGCGCGAGCGGCCCGGCCTTCTGACGATTATCGCGCCGCGCCACCCGGCGCGCGCCGCCGAGATCGCAACGATGCTGGAACAACGCGGCCTCAACGTCGCGCGACGCTCGGCCGGCAATACGCTCGACAGCAAGACCGATATCTATCTCGCCGATACGCTTGGCGAGCTTGGCCTCTTCTACCGCCTCGCCGGCATCGCGTTCATCGGCGGTTCGCTGACGCCGGTCGGCGGCCACAACCCGCTCGAAGCGGCGATGCTGGATTGCGCGATCCTGCACGGCCCCGACATGAGCAATTGCGCGGCGGTCGCAAAGAGCCTCGGCGATGCTGGTGCGACCGTCGTGATCAGCGATGCCGGCGACCTCACCACCGCCGTGCGCCGCTTGCTCGCCGATCCGGTCGAGCGTGCGGCGCGTGCCGCCGCCGCGGCCGGCGTGGCAACGGACAACCAGGCCGTGCTCGACGCCGTGCTGAAACGCATCGCGCCCTGGCTCGACCGCCTCGCCGCTCATGCCGCTAACGCCTAATGCCCCCGTCTCCTGATGCCTCGAGCGCCTGAGTTCTGGGCAAGGCCCGGACTCGTTTCCGATCTGCTCGCGCCGCTCGGCTGGGCCTATGGCACGGCAAGCGCAATGCGGCGAGCGATGACGCAGCCGACGCGCGTTGCGGTGCCGACGATCTGCGTCGGCAACCTCACCGCGGGCGGCGCCGGCAAGACGCCGGTGGTGCTCAGCCTCGCTTCCCTGCTGAGCACGCGCGGCAAGCATCCGCATATTTTGAGCCGCGGCTACGGAGGGAAGCTTAGGGGACCGCTGCAAGTCGATCTGGCGCGGCACGGCGCCGTCGATGTCGGCGACGAACCGCTGTTGCTCGCCGCGGCCGCGCCGTGCTGGATCGGCGCCGATCGCGTTGCTTCGGCGCGCGCTGCGATCGCCGCCGGGGCGGACGTGCTGTTGCTCGACGACGGGTTCCAGAATCCGGCGCTCCACTACGACGTCGCGTTGGTGGTGATCGATGGCGGGTACGGCATCGGCAACGGCCGCGTGATGCCGGCGGGTCCGCTGCGCGAGCGCGTCACGCCGGCGCTTCAGCGCGCCAGCGCGGTGGTGATGATCGGCACCTGCGAGACGCGGATCGAGCTCGGCAATTTGCCGATCTTGACGGCGCAACTCACCCCGGTCGATCCCAATACCCTGAAAGGCCAACGCGTCGTCGCCTTCGCCGGCATTGGACGGCCGGCAAAATTCTTCGCGACCTTGCGACAACTCGGCGCCGATATCGTCGAAACGAAAAGCTTTGCCGACCACTATCGCTTCAGCGATGCCGACCTCGGTGCGCTCGCCGCGCGCGCGCAAGCAAACACCGCGATGCTCATGACCACTGAAAAGGATTGGGTTCGTTTGCCGCAGACATGGCGTGAAAAGATTCGCACATTGAAGATCGCGCTGCGTTGGGACGACAGCGCCTCACTCGAGCGCGTGCTGGCCCCCGTCCTGAAAGGACCGCTGGAGACGGCGCATGGCTAAGCGCAGCGTCCTCCTCAACATCGCCGAAGGCACGGGGCTGGTGCTGGGCTACGGCTTCTTCCGCGTGCTGCCGGTCGATTTGGCCTCGAGCATCGGCGGTTTCCTCGCGCGCACGATCGGCCCGCGTCTCGGCATCACCAAACGCGCCGAGGAGAATCTCAAGCGCGCGTTGCCGAACCTCACGCCGGCGCAGCGCCGGCACGTCATCATCGGGATGTGGGACAATCTCGGCCGCGTCATCGCCGAATATCCGCATCTCGACAAATTCCGGCTTTTCGAGAAGAACAGCCGGATCGAAGGCGTCGACAACGGCAACATCCTCGCGACGCGCGATCCCAACAAAAAATACATCTTCTTCTCGGCGCATTACGGCAATTGGGAGATCGCCGTCCGCACCGCCTCGCAAGCCGGCTTCGCGGTCACCGGCGTCTATCGCGCGCCGAACAATCCGATCGTCGATCGCTTCATGCTCTGGGCACGCGGCGCCGAGGGCGGCGAGCTGGTGCCGAAAGGCGATATCGCCGCACGGGCTGCCTTCGGCGCGCTGCGCCAAGGCCGTGCGCTCTGCATGCTGGTCGACCAAAAGATGAATGACGGCATCCCGGTGCCGTTCTTCGGCCGCAACGCGATGACCGCGCCGGCGCTTGCCGTGCTGGCGCTGCGCTACGATTGCGCGGTGGTGCCGATCCGCATGGAGCGCTTGAAAGGCGCCCGCTTCCGCATGACCTCGGAGCCGGCGCTCCCTCTTCCCAAGACCGGCAACACCGAGACCGACCGCCGCGCGCTGATGACCCAAGTCAACGCCATCGTCGAACGCTGGGTGCGCGAGCGGCCGGAGCAATGGCTGTGGCTGCATCGAAGGTGGCCGGATTGAAGACGAGCCTCCGCTCGTCATTCCCTTCATCGTCATTCCCGCGAAAGCGGGAATCCAGGTAACACACGAGTTTGTAGCCATGGATTCCCGCTTTCGCGGGAATGACGATTAAGAAAGACCGAGGCTCACTTACCCAGCATTTTCCCGGCGACCAGCTCAGGATCCAGCCGCACGGTGTACCAATTCACGCCCCAATGGAGATTGGGGCCGGTGGCGCGGCCGGTCATGCCGAGCGGGCCGATGACCTGGCCTTGTGTGACCCGGTCGCCCTTTTTCACGTCGAGCTTCGACAAGTGCACATAGGTCGTCGAGAGCCCGTAGCCGTGATCGATGATCACCGTGCCGCCGGTGAAATAGAGATCGCGTTCGGCCAGGAC
>DASZLU010000162.1:0-33884 GCA_035552195.1 Allostellaceae bacterium
TCCTCCAAGAGCTTCAACAGCGCGCCGATACCGGCGAGCTCGACGCTCTCGATCACGAGCTGATATTTCGAGCGGCCGGGATAGGTGGTGAGCTTGCCGGTCGCGACCACCTCCATCCCGTCTTCGGGCTTGAGGCCCCCCAGGCGCTGCGCCGTCATGCGCCAGATCACCGCGTCCAGCACCGCGTCCTCATCCTTGAGGCAGAGATAGAGATGACCCGAGCTATGACGCTTGAAGCCGGAGATCTCGCCGCGTACCCGCACATAGGCGAATTTCTCCTCGACCGTGCGCTTGAGCAGGTTGGAGATTTCGGAAACCGAATATTCCGGCAGGTTGCTGCGCAGCGCGGTGGGCGCGGAGGTGTCGGTCATTGGGCAATAGGATAGAAAAATTCACCACGGAGACACAGAGAGCGCAGAGGAATATTTTGGCCGCGACGCGGCCGAATCTTCCTTCTCTGTGTTCTCTGTGTCTCCGTGGTGAACCTCAATTGACGGAACCCACACGCACGCTGCCGGTTACGATTTGTATGGCGACTCGCAAAACCACCGCCGGCACCGCCGCCGATTTGATCCCGCCGCGCGCCAGTCTGGCCAAGCTGCGCGACATCGCTGCCGGCTGCAAGGCGTGTCCGCTTTGGGCCAACGCGACGCAGACCGTGTTCGGCGAAGGCCCAGCACAAGCGCGGCTGATGCTGGTCGGCGAGACGGCCGGCGATCAGGAAGATATCCAAGGCCGGCCGTTTGTCGGCCCCGCCGGCAAGCTGCTCGACCGCTGCCTTGCCGAAGCCGGGCTCGACCGCCGAGCGTCTTATGTCAGCAATGTGGTGAAGCATTTCAAATTCACTCCGCGCGGCAAGCGGCGCATTCACGGCAAGCCGAACGCGGCCGAGATCCGCGCCTGCATCCCGTGGCTCGAAGCCGAGATCGAGCGGGTGAAGCCCGAGGTGATCGTGTGTCTCGGCGCGACCGCGGCCAAGGCGCTGCTCGGCGCCACCTTCCGCGTCAGCCAGCAGCGCGGCGTCGCCGTCCCCTCGCCGCTCGCGCCGATCGTCATGGCGACGGTGCATCCGTCGTCCTTGCTGCGCGCCGACGATGAAGATCGCGACAACGAGATCGCGCGCTTCACCGCCGATCTCAAAACCGCCGCGAAATTGCTGAAGCGCGCTCACGCTGCGTAATGCACAGCCAGCCAGACCGTCGGCTCGTCCGGCGTCGTCCAGTCGACGCGGTGGCGGCAATGCGCCGGGATGGTGAGGTAGTCGCCGGGCTTCACGTCACGCGCGCTGCTCTCGTCCGCGAATAAAACCTGTGCGGCGCCGCGTAGCAGGATCACCCATTCCGCGCGATCTTGATCGAGCCATTCGCCCGGTGCCGTCGCCTGACCGAGCGACACGATACGCTCGAGCCGCAAGCCGGGCGTGGCGAGGAGATCGATGAATTGCTCGGCCGTGCGCGAGGCGGCGATATCGGTGAAAAGATTTCCATCGCAAGGGTTCATGCGGACCTCCGCGCCAAAATTCAGCAAGCTTGACGGGTCAGGGAAAGTGCGGAATTATTAGAACAAAAGAAGAACATCTTCAATCGTCACCGCGGGCTTGTCTCGCGGGTCCATGGATTGCCGGGACAAGTGTTTAGTCCGGCAATACGAGAGTGGGCGAGGCTGATGAGTATAAACCTTCGCTATGCCGAGCTGCAGACGGTGAGCAATTTCAGCTTCCTGCGCGGGGCTTCGCACCCGGGCGAGCTGGTGGTCGCGGCCAAGGCCCTGGGGATGGCCGCGATCGCGCTGACCGATCGCAACACCCTGGCGGGCGTGGTGCGGGCGCATATCGCGGCCAAGGACGACGCCGTGCGCATGCGCTTCCTCGTCGGCGCGCGGCTCGATTTTCTGGATGCGGCGAGTGTGTTGGTCTATCCGACCGATCGCGCCGCTTACGGCCGGCTGGCGCAGGTGCTGACCGACGGGAAGCGCCGCGCGAAGAAGGGCGAGTGCCATCTCATCCTCGCCGATCTATTCGCTTATGGCGAGGGCCAACGCCTCATTGCCATCCCGCCGGATGAGCCCGATGAAACCTTCGCCCAACAGATCAAAGAGATGCAGCGCCGCTTTCCCGGCGCGGTCTATCTCGCCGCCAGCCATCGTTATCGCGGCGACGACCGCAAGCGGATCGCGCGATTGGGCCATCTGGCCGACGCATCGGCTGTGAATCTGATCGCGACCAACGACGTGCTCTATCACGCGCCCGACCGCCGCGCGTTGCAGGATGTGGTGACGTGTATCCGCGAAGGCTGCACCATCGCCGAGGCTGGATTTCGCCTCGAAGCCAATGCCGAGCGCCATCTGAAGCAGCCGGAGGAAATGGCGCGGTTGTTTCGCGATCGCCCCGACGCCGTCGAGCGCACGCTGGAACTGGTGCGCGACTGCCGCTTCTCGCTCGACGAACTGAAATACGAATACCCCGCCGAGCCGGTGCCTGAGGACCGCACGCCGCAGCAACAGCTCGCGCATTTGATCGAAGAGCACCTGCCGGATCGGTTCCCGGACGGCGTCTCGCCGAAGATACGGGCGCAGATCGACAAGGAGATGGTGCTGATCGAGGAGCGCAACTACGCGCCCTATTTCCTCACCGTTTACGACATCGTCAAATTCGCGCGATCCAAAGAGATTCTCTGCCAGGGCCGCGGCTCGGCGGCGAATTCCGTCGTCTGCTACATCCTCGGCGTCACCGCGGTGAACCCGAACAAGGTCAATCTGCTGTTCGAGCGTTTCGTCTCCGCCAATCGCGAAGAGCCGCCCGATATCGATGTCGATTTCGAGCATGAGCGGCGCGAAGAGGTGATGCAGTACATCTTCAACAAATACGGCCGCGACCGCGCCGGCATCGTCGCGACGGTGATCTCGTATCGCCCGCGCAGCGCCATCCGCGATGTCGGCAAGGCGATGGGGCTGTCGGCTGACAGCATCGCGCGGTTGTCGAGCACGCTGTGGGGTTGGGGACGCGAAGGCATCCAGGAGGATTATATACGCGAGGCTGGCATCGATCCCGACGATCCGCATCTGCGCCGCACGATCATGCTGGCCGGCGATCTCATCGGCTTTCCCCGGCATTTGTCGCAGCATACCGGCGGCTTCGTCATCACCCGCGGCAAGCTCTCCGAAGTCGTGCCGATCGAGAATGCGGCGATGGACGATCGCACCGTGATCGAATGGGACAAGGACGACATCGACACGCTCGGCATGTTGAAGATCGACGTCCTGGCGCTCGGCATGCTGACCTGCATCCAGAAAGCGATCATGCTGCTGGAGCAGCATTACGGCATCAAGAAAGAGCTCTATCAGCTCGCTTATGACGACGACGACGCCGTCTACGATATGCTGTGCAAGGCCGATTCCGTCGGCGTGTTCCAGGTCGAGAGCCGGGCGCAGATGACGATGCTGCCGCGCCTGAAGCCGCGCAGCTACTACGATCTCGTCATCGAGGTCGCGATCGTGCGTCCCGGTCCGATTCAGGGCGACATGGTGCATCCTTATCTGCGCCGCCGCGACGGGCTGGAAAAAGTCGATTATCAAAAGGACGAGCTGAAAGAGATTTTGCTGAAGACCCTGGGCGTGCCGTTGTTCCAGGAGCAGGCGATGAGCATCGCCATGACCGGCGCGCGTTTCACCCCGGCCGAGGCCAACGATCTGCGCCGCGCCATGGCGACCTTCCGCCGCGTCGGCACGATCGGCAAATTGGAGGACCGCTTCATCCGGGGCATGACTGGCAACGACTACACGCCCGATTTCGCGCGGCGCTGCTTCGATCAGATCAAAGGCTTCGGCGATTACGGTTTTCCCGAAAGTCATGCCGCGAGCTTCGCGCTGCTCGTCTACGCCTCGGCCTGGCTTAAATGCTTTTATCCGGCAGTCTTCGCCTGCGCGATCCTCAACAGCCAGCCGATGGGTTTCTACGCCCCGGCGCAGCTCGTGCGCGACGCGAAAGAGCACGGCGTCGAGGTGCGGCCGGTCGACATCGCCGCGAGCAATTGGGATCACACACTCGAGTCCGACGGTACTGGCGGCTTCGCGCTGCGCTTGGGCTTCCGGCAGGTGAAGGGCTTCCGCGAAGAAGATGCGAAAGAATTGGTCGCTGCCCGCGCCGCCGGCGATGCCGCGACCTTGCGGCTTCTTTGGCAAAGCAGCCCGCTCAAGCGCGCGGCGTTCGAGAAACTCGCCGATGGCGATGGCTGGAACGGCATCGGGTTAAAGCGCCGCGACGCGCTCTGGGCGGCGAGCGGATTGGGCGAGAAACCGTTGCCGCTCTTTGCCGCCGCGACCCGACCCGATAGCATGACCGAGCCAGCGGTCGCACTACCGGCAATGAGTCTCGGCGAAGAGGTGACGGCGGATTACAACCATCTCCGCCTTTCGCTCAAAGCCCATCCGCTGTCGCTGCTGCGGCCGAAACTCAAGCGCGAGCGCGTGCTGCGCAACCGCGATCTTGCGGCACTGAAAGACGGGCAGCGCGCCAAGCTCGCCGGCCTGGTGCTGGTGCGGCAGCAGCCGGGCACCGCCAAAGGCGTGATCTTCATGACCTTGGAGGACGAGACCGGTGTCGCCAATATCGTGCTCTGGCCCGACATCTTCGCGCGCTTCCGTCGGATCGCCGTGAACAGCCGCGTGCTCGGCGTCGAGGGCAAGGTGCAGCGCGACAAGAGCGGCTTCGTCATCCACGTCATCGCCGACCGGCTGGTCGATCTCTCGACGCGTCTCGCCGCCCTCGACCAACCTCTGATCCCGCGCGACATGCCCGAGCCCGATCCGCGCGACCGCTGGCCCCGCCGCCGCCCCACCTTCCCGCCGTCGCGCGATTTCCACTAGGCAAAAATCACTCCACGACAGACGAGCCGCCGAACCATCTGAGTTGGTCGAGAAAGCGCAGAAAGCGCGCGATCGTTTCGGCCGACGGTACTTCGCGATGCCATTGCCGCGCGGCGATCGAGGTGTCGAGATAACGAAACTCGACCTTCCCCGAAGATAACGGCGACACGCGCAGAAAGGGCCCTGCATAAGGCGCCTCACCCGTCTGTCGGATGCAGAGATCGAGCATCGATGTCCAACCCTGCAGCCTGCTGAGACGCGGCGATTGCTCTATATGCTGCGCGAGCGCCTCGATGCCGCGGATCGCCTGCCAGGTTGGTTCACCCTCCTCCTTCCGGGGCAGGTCGCGATAGAACGCGACGATGTCCGACCACGACTGGCTCATGGGTCGAAGCGCCGAAATACGGCTTCGACTTCAGCGTCACTCGCAAACTCACCACGCCGAGCCTGAGAGAGCCCTTCCAAAACGTCGGGTAAATGTGCCCGATCGATTTCTTCCGGCAACTCGTCTGAAAGTCGCATGAGCAAAAGCATAAGGCCGAAGGAGTACCGGCACCATCGCGCGATTGCCATTGACCTGCTAAAAGCCAACATTCTTTTCGTCATTCCCGCGCAAGCGGGAATCCAGCGATTTTCTGGACCCCCGCTTTCGCGGGGGTGACGGTGGAGGAGCGGAGTCGGACATGCGCGTATTGGTGATCGGATCGGGCGGACGCGAGCATGCGCTCTGCTGGGCGATTGCCGGCTCGCCGCTATGCGATGCGCTTTACTGTGCGCCGGGCAATCCGGGCATCGCCCAGGAAGCGACCTGCGTGCCGATCGCGGCGACGGATATCGACGCGATCCTGGCCTTCGCCAAAAAAGAGAAGATCGATTTCGTCGTTGTCGGGCCCGAAGCGCCGCTGGTCGCCGGCCTCGTCGATAAATGCGAGGCCGCCGGCATCGCTGCGTTCGGCCCTTCCGCCGCAGCCGCCGCGCTCGAAGGCTCGAAAGGCTTCACCAAGGACCTCTGCGGCAAATACGACATCCCGACGGCGCGCTATCGGCGTTTTACCGATGCCGAGGCGGCCAAAAACTACGCGCGCACGGAAGGTGCGCCAATCGTCGTCAAAGCCGATGGCCTCGCCGCGGGCAAAGGCGTAACGGTGGCGATGAGCCTCGCCGAGGCCGAGGCCGCGATCGACGACGCGCTGGTGACCAATCGCTTCGGCGCGGCGGGCGCGGAGGTCGTGATCGAGGAATTCCTCGAAGGCGAGGAAGCGAGCTTCTTCGTGCTCTCCGACGGCAAGCACGCGTTGCCGCTCGCCTCGGCGCAGGATCACAAGCGTGTCTTCGACGGCGACAAAGGCCCCAACACGGGCGGCATGGGCGCCTATTCGCCGGCGCCGTGCGTCACGCCGGCAATCGCCGACGAGGTGATGACGCGCATCATCCGCCCGACCTTGGACGGCATGGCGCGGGACGGGCATCCTTATAAAGGCGTGCTCTATGCCGGGCTGATGCTCACCGCGACGGGGCCGCAGCTCATCGAATACAATGTCCGCTTCGGCGATCCCGAATGTCAGGTGCTGCTGGCGCGGCTCAAAAGCGATCTGCTGCCGGCGTTGCTCGCGTCGCGCGACGGCGTCCTCAAAGATTTCGATCTGCGCTGGCATGACGAGGCGGCGCTTTGCGTCGTGCTCGCCGCCCGGGGCTATCCCGACGATCCGCAGCGCGGCAGCGAAATAAGCGGTCTCGACGCAGCCGCCGCGAGCGATCCCACGGTGCAGATCTTCCACGCCGGCACCAAGCGGATGGGCGAGAAGCTCGTCGCCGACGGCGGGCGCGTGCTCAACGTCGTGGGATTGGGCGCGACGATCGAGGAAGCGCGCCATCGCGCCTATGCGGTGATCGACCGCATCGCGTGGCCCGAGGGATTCTGCCGCCGCGATATCGGTTGGCGCGCACTTAAGCGATAATTGACCATCGCTGAGCAATTATTAACCGGCGCGTAAGTACGTCCCGACTAAAACAGCCGGGAAAGCGGTGGGTCGGCGGTGGCGCAAAGCGAAAATGCGGCGATAGCAGTAGGCGGCGACGGCTGGCTGCGCGAGATGCGCTGGCTTGGCCGCGAACGCGTGCTTGCCTACAGCCGCATCTTGCTTGCGATCGCGGTCATCGTCGCTTGCGGCTGGGTCGCGACCGGCAACGGTCTCGTCGATCGCAACCATCGGCCTTTCGGCACCGATTTCCTGAGCTTCTGGTCGAGCTCGGCGCTGACGCTCGCCGGAACGCCAGAGGCCGCCTATAGCGAAGCCGCACACGTCGCGATGCAGGAGCGCGCCATCGGCGCGCAAGACCTTCCCTATTACGCCTGGTTCTATCCGCCAATCTTCCTGTTGTTGGTCTGGCCGCTTGCGCTCTTGCCTTATGCCTGGTCGCTGCTGGCCTGGCTCATCGGCACGGGGACGGGTTACGCGGCAGTCCTCCGCGGCTTCGCCAAAACGCCGCACACGCTGGTGCCGATTCTTGCTTTCCCCGCGGTCTGGGTGAACGCGATCCACGGCCAGAATGGATTTCTCAGCACCGCGCTGCTCGGCGGTGGACTGCTGTTGCTCGGCGCGCGCCGGCCAATCGCCGCCGGGCTGCTGTTCGGCGTGATGATTTACAAGCCTCAACTCGCGCTGCTGCTGCCCTTCGCGCTCATCGCCGGCAGAGAATGGAAGGCGCTCGCCGCGGCCGCTGCGAGTGCGACCATGCTTGCTGGGGCATCGCTTGCTGCGTTCGGCCCGAAGACTTTTGCCGCCTTCTTCGCCACATCTCATTTCGCGCAGCTTACGGTCGAGCAAGGCGTCGTGAGCTGGACCAAGATGGCAAGCGCCTTCGCGGCCTTCCGCTTGCTGGGCGCCTCGGTGCCACTTGCCTACGCGGTGCAAATCGTCGTTGCGGTCGCAGCCGCGGCGATGATCGCGCGCATCTGGCGCGGGTCTGCGGCGTATGAGGCGAAAGCCGCCGCGCTTGCCGCCGGGACGCTGCTGATGTCGCCGTTTCTTCTCAGCTACGATCTGACGCTGCTCGCCATTCCGATCGTGTGTCTCGCGCGACAGGGCATGCGCCGCGGCTTCCTGCCCTGGGAAAAGCTGATCGTCACACTCGCATGGCTGCTGCCCGTCGCTTGCGAGCCGATCGCAAGCCTGACGACGCTGCCGATCGCACCCATCGTCATTGGCCTGATCCTGTGGCAAGTCACGCGGCGAATCACCGCCGAGATCGCCGTGGCCGTGCCGTAAACGGCCTGACGAAGCGCTTCCTTCCCACCTGCCCACCCTTGTCATCCTTGCGATGATCGGCGAAGCTTGCCGCGGGGAGGAACGTCAATGGCATTCGCACAACCGAACACGACGCTCAACGACAAAGAACAAGCGGTCCTGAAGCGCGTATCGAACCGTTATCTCTGGTTCTTGATGATCTGCCTGATGATCAATTTCGTCGACCGCACCAATATCGGTTTCGCGGCGCTGACGATGAACAAGGATCTCGGTCTCACCGCCACGACCTTCGGTTTGGCCGGTACGGCGCTGTCGGTTGCCTACCTCCTCTTCGAGATTCCCTCGAACCTGATCCTCGAGCGCGTCGGCGCGCGCAAATGGCTGGCACGGATCATGATCACCTGGGGCATCGCCTCGGCCGCGACCATGTTCGCCACCGGCCCGTGGAGCCTCGCCGGCTTGCGCGCGCTGGTCGGCATCGCCGAAGCCGGGTTCGCCCCCGGCCTCGTGCTCTATATGACCTATTGGTATCCGCAATATCGCCGCGCCAGCGCGCAGACCATGTTCATGCTGGGCCAGCCCTTGGCCGGCATGCTCAGCGCGACGGTAGGCGGCTTCATCCTCGGCCTCAACGGTCACTGGGGCCTCGCCGGCTGGCAGTGGCTGTTCCTCTTGGAAGGCGCACCGGCGCTCGTCTTTGGCTTCTGGATGTACTTCCACCTTGCCGACAAACCGAAGGACGCGAAATTCCTCTCGGATGACGAGAAGTCGACACTGATCAACCTCTTGGAGCGCGACGAGGAAGCGCGCCGCCGCGCCCAGCCCGCCGGGCCGAAGCGTTCGATCACGCGCATGGTTTTGGGCCGCAACATGCTGCTGCTGTCGTTCGCTTATGCCTGCCTCATCTGCACCGTCAGCGCGCAAGGCCTCTGGCTGCCGCAGATCGTGCGCGGTTTTTCCGGTGCCGGCATGCCGACCTGGCAGATCGGCCTTATCGTCGCCATCCCGCCGGCCTGCTCGATCCTCTGGATGGTCTATTGGACGCGGCGCTCCGACCGGCGCAGCGAGCGTTTCTGGCATTGCGTCATCCCGATGCTGATCGCCGCCGCCGGCTGGGCAACGTCGGGCCTGTCATCGTCGCCGGTCGTGGAGCTTTGCGGCTTGATCGTCGCCTCGGCCTTCAGCCTCTCGGCTTGGCCGGTGTTCTTCACGACGCCGTCGATCATCCTGCCGCGCGAGGCGCATGCGCCGGGTCTCGCTTTCCTCAACACCGTCGCCATCGCCGGATCGAGCCTCAGCCCGATCATCGTCGGCCGGCTGCGCGACATGACCGGCGGCTTCTCGATCCCGCTGCTCGCGGTTTCCGGCATCCTGATCCTTGGCGTCATCACGATGCTGTTCGTGCCCCGCGATCTCTTGTCGCGAAAGACCGCCGAGCCTGTCCCTGCAATCGCCTAACAATGTTAAAGAACGAAGGAGTGCGCGCATGAAGTTCGGCCATTTCTGCCTGCCGACGTATTTCGAGGATGTCGACGGCGATGTCGGCGGCTTCATGCGGCGCTTCGTCGATTTCCTGGTGTCGAGCGAGGATGCCGGTTTCGACATGCTGTTCGCCAACGAGCATCATTTCGACGCCTATGGCGGGCTGGTGCCGTCGCCGACGGTGATGGTGGCGGCGCTGGCGCAGCGCACCAAGCGGGTGAAGCTCGGCTCGTCGATCATCGTGTTGCCGCTGCACAGCCCGATCGAGATCGCCGAGCAATGGGCGATGATCGATCTGATGTCGAACGGCCGCGTCGAGCTCGGCGTCGGCCGCGGCTTCGTCGCCTACGATTACGACCGACTGCACATGTCGCGCGACGATGCGCAGGAGCGGTTGAAGGACGGCATCGCGCTGATCCGCAAAGCGTGGAGCGGCGAGACCTTCAGCCATGAGGGCCCGTTCTACAAATACCGCGATCTGCAGGTCTGGCCGCGGCCGCAGCAGCGGCCGCATCCGCCGATCTGGCTCTCTTGCGGCGGCACGCCCGACAGCTTCAAATACGCGGGAAGCCAAGGCTTCGGCATCTTCACCGTCGCCTATCGCGGCGTCGAGCCGCTGATCCCGCTCAACAAGATCTATCGCGATGCCTGGATCGCCACCGGCCGGCCGCCAAAGGACTACAAGATCGCGACGCATTACCAGGTCGTCCTCAGCGAGGACGGCGCCGAAGCGCGCGACATCGCGACCAAGGCGCTCATCCGCTATATCGGCGCGACGACGCACACCCTCGATCGCAGCGCCGCCGATCGCGAGCATACGACGCGCGAGAATTATCAGAAGGTCGATCAGGAAGTCGTCAACGTGCCGCAGATGGTCAAGGAATGCCGCGTCATTGCCGGCACGCCGGACGACGCCGTGAAGCTGCTGACGCAAGCGCAAGAGATGCTGGGCTTCACCCAGGTCGACTGCACCTTCTATTTCGGCGGCATCCCTTTCGAGATCGCCCAACGCTCGCATCGCCTCTTCGCGGAGAAGGTAATGCCGCAGCTGCGGCATATCTGAGAAGCCCCCTCACCCCAGCCCTCTCCCCGCTGGGGAGAGGGAGTCTGTGCCGAGACGAAAGGGTAACCCCTCGCCCCAACGGGGAGAGGGAGAGGCCCATCGCGCGAGCGATGGGAGGGTGAGGGGAGCTCTCATCAACGCCGCTCCTGAAAGAACCCCTTCAACAACGCCGCCGCGCGTTGCTCTTCGATGCCGCCATAAACCTCGGGCCGGTGATGACACGTCGGCTGCGCGAAGAAGCGCGGCCCATGCTCGACCGCGCCGCCTTTCAGATCGTAGGCGCCGTAATAGAGCCGGCGGATGCGCGCGAACGAGATTGCCGCCGCGCACATCGCGCAGGGTTCGAGCGTGACATAGAGATCGCAATCCTCGAGCCGCACGCTCTGACGCAGCGAAGCCGCCGCGCGCAGCACCAGCATTTCCGCATGCGCCGTCGGATCGTGCCGCGCCTCGACCTCGTTGCCGGCCGATGCGAGCACATTGCCGGCCGCATCGACCAGCACCGCGCCAACCGGCACCTCGCCGCGCGCCTGCGCTCGCCCCGCCTGTTCCAGTGCCAATTCGATCGGCGACGGCATCGCTCTCGCTTCCTTGCTCCGCTGCATGTTGCAGCCTAAGACTCGCAGCATGGCACAACCCGTTATCGGTCTCACCCTCGATTCGGAGCCGCCGGGCGGCTATTCGAAGACGCATCCCTGGTACGCGCTGCGCGAGAATTATTGCAGCGCCGTGGTCGCGGCCGGCGGCCTGCCGATCCTGTTGCCGCACGAGCCCGAGCGCGCGGCCGATTATCTCGGCCTGATCCAGGGCCTCGTCGTCACCGGCGGCGCCTTCGATGTCGACCCGGCGCTCTTCGGCGCGAGCAGCAAGCATGCGAGCGTCACGACCAAGGACCGGCGCACCGCCTTCGAATTCGCCATCACCAAAGGCGCCATCAACGCGAACAAGCCCGTCTTCGGTATTTGCGGCGGTCAGCAATTGCTCAATGTCGTGCTCGGCGGCACGCTGATCCAGCACATCCCCGACGAGGTGGCGAACGCCCTGGCGCACGAGCAGCCGAATCCACGCACCGAGCCCGGCCACAAGGTAGCGATCGCACGCGGCACGCAACTCCACAAGATCACGCAGAGCGATGAGCTCGCGGTCAATTCGGCGCATCACCAGGCGGTGAAAGACGTCGCCCCTGGCATCGTCATCGACGCGACCGCGCCCGACGGCGTGATCGAAGGCATCGAAGACCCGCGCCGCCGCTTCTGCATCGGCGTGCAGTGGCATCCCGAATACGGGCTCAGCGAAGGCGACAAGCGGCTGTTCGCGGCATTCATCGCTGCGTGTCAGTAGCCATGCCGCACGAACCAACCTTCGTCATGCCCGCGAAAGCGGGCATCCACGGAAACACTGCGCTGTTTCCATGGACTCCCGCTTTCGCGGGAGTGACGGTTTAAATGGAGCCGAAGGAAAGCGACAAAGGCGAGCGCGTCGCCAAGCTGTTGGCGCGTGCCGGGCTATGCTCGCGCCGCGATGCCGAGCGCTGGATCGCCGAGGGCCGCGTGAGTCTGCGCGGCGAAGTGCTGACTTCACCGGCGGTGAATGTCGGCAATCCGGCCGAACTGACCGTCGACGGCAAGCCGTTGCCCGAAGCCGATCGCGCGCGGCTCTGGCGCTATCACAAGCCGTCCGGCCTCGTCACCACGCATCGTGACGAGAAAGGCCGCGAGACGGTGTTCGATTCGTTGCCCAAAGATCTGCCGCGCCTCATTTCGGTCGGACGGCTCGATCTCAATTCGGAAGGGCTCTTGCTGCTCACCAATGACGGCGCGCTGGCGCGGCGGCTGGAGCTGCCGGCGAATGGCTGGATCCGCCGCTACAAGGTGCGCGTGCACGGCGTCGTCGATCCGGACCGCCTCGCGGCTTTGGAGAAGGGCGTCACCGTCGACGGCGTGCCCTATGGCCCGATCCAGGCGGTTCACGAAGGCGATCAGCGCACCAGCAATGTCTGGATTACCGTGTCGCTGCGCGAGGGCCGCAACCGCGAGGTGCGCAAGGTGATGGCGCATTTGGGCCTGGCGGTGACGCGGCTGATCCGCCTGTCCTATGGCCCGTTCCAGCTCGGCAATCTGCCGCGCGGGAGCCTCGAGGAAGTGCCGCCGCGCGTGATGCGCGAGCAATTCGGCGAGGAAGCGAAACCCGGCACGGCCGAGAAGAAGCCGAAGCCGCAGCGCCATCAGCCCGAGCCGAAACCGCAGCGGCCATCGCGGCCCAATAAGAACGCGCGCGACAAGGCGAAAGCCAAACACGCGCGGATGAAGAAGGGCATGCATGCGGATCATCGCCGGTAAGCATCGCCACCGCGTGCTGCTCGCGCCCGCAGGCAGCACCACGCGCCCGACCAGCGACCGCGCCCGCGAATCCTTGTTCGACATCCTCGCGGGCGGGCGCTTCAGCGAGCAGGATGCCTGCCTCGATGCGATGGTGCTCGATGCGTTCGCCGGCACCGGCGCGTTCGGCCTCGAAGCGCTGTCGCGCGGCGCGCGTCATGCCGCCTTCATCGAGAAAGACCGCAACGCACGCGCATCCCTGCAGAAGAACATCGCCGCGCTCGGCGAAACCGCGCACACCGCCATCGTCAACGGCGACGCGACCCGGCCGCCGCGCGCCACCGGCGCCTGCTCGCTTGCCTTCCTCGATGCACCTTACGGCGAGAACCTCTCGACGCCTGCGCTCAAGGCCCTGGCGCAAAGCGGCTGGCTTGCCGACAACGCTCTCGCCGTTGTCGAGATCGCGGCGAAAGAGGACCTGGACGTGCCGGAGAGATTCGAGCCGCTCGACGAGCGCCGCTACGGCGCGGCGAAGTTCGTGTTCTTGCGCTATGCGAAATGAAGCCGCGCATCACCCTCATCACCTTGGGCGTCGACGATCTCGAACGCGCGATGCGCTTTTATCGCGACGGTATGGGCTGGCCGACGCAAGGCATCATCGGCACGGCGTTCGAACACGGCGCGGTCGCCTTCTTCGACTTGCAGCCGGGGCTGAAGCTCGCGCTTTGGGCACAAAAGAACATCGCGCACGACACGGGCCTGCCCGAAACGCCGCGCAGCCCGACCGCCTTCACCGTCGCGCAGAATCTCCGCAGCAAAGCCGAGGTCGATCAGGTGATGGCGCAAGCGCGCAGCGCCCGCGCGACGATTGTCAAAGCGGCGCAAGAGACGTTCTACGGCGGCTATGCCGGCTATTTCCGCGACCTCGACGGCCATCTCTGGGAAATCGCCTACAATCCGGCCATGCTGCCGGAGGATTGAGCCAGGAGCCGCTTCGTCTCCTCGCGATGCTGAACATAGTAGTGGCGCAACAGCAGGAAGGCGCCGCCGAGACCCAAGAGCGAGAGCAGCAAAGCGGCCGATAGAGGCGCGCCAAAGCCGATCAGCAGCGCTGCCAGGAGCGAGCCACCGGCACCGCCGATATCCCACCCGCCTTCAGCCGCGACGTGGAAGCGCAAGGGACACGGGGCGCGTTTCGCCCGATTATAGAGCGCGGTCATGAGCGTCGGCACATAGAGGCACGCGCCTAAAGAGCCCAAAGCATTGGCGACGACGCCGAGCGCGGCGTGATCGACCGCCGCCGCGCGCATGAGAATGATGACGGCCATGAGGCCGAGCGCGAGCCATACGGCGCGCAGGCCATGTCCGCGATCGATATATCGGCCGAGCACGAGGCCGCTGAGCGCGCCGACCAGGGATGCCGCGGCCAGCGCGCCGCCATAGGCGAGAAAGCTTTTGTCCAAAGAAAGAAACAAGGTGATTTGCCAGGTGAAGTAAAACCCGGACGAGATCCAACCGTCGGCGATGAAAAGCAGCATGCCGGGGATGGCCGCCTTGTAGGCGCCGGGCACGTCGCGCCCGACCGCGACATTCGGCGTCCAAAGAATCGGCAGCGCCGAGAGCAACAAGACGAAAGCTGCGGCGCCGAAAGCGACGGTAGGCCCAAAAGCGACGAGCATCCCGCCGGTGACGAGTGGGCTGGCAATGCCGACCATGGCGGTGATCGCCTCGCGCGCGCCGACCTGATGGCCGCGATGCTCGCGATCGCCCAGCGCCGCGAAATAGGCGTGATAGATCGGCCAATAGACCCCGTCGCCGAGCGCCGCCAGGAAGCAGATCAGGAGGAGTGCGGAGCCGATTCCGTGGACGGTTGCGAGAAACGGGTATTGAAGCGCGCACAGCACGGTTCCGGCGATGATGAGCGGACGCATGCCGAAGCGCGGCGCACAGGCGAGCACGATCGGCCGCAAGACGAAGCGCCCGGCCAAGATGAGCGCCAGCGCGCCGAGGACGCCCGGAACCGGAACACCCGCTTTGAGCAAATAGGCGATGAAGAACCCACCGCCGCCCGACTGCGCGATCGCATGAATGCCGTAATGCAGGTTGAGCAGATTGACGGCGTTATTGCGGAAATAGGCCATGAAGCGGGTTTAGAGCCTGAATGGTTACCGCCTCATTAAGCTCTGCCGGCATTCGCGAAAGGAGCCTGGCGAACGAGCGTTACCGCCGCCCGAACAGCTTCTCGATGTCTTCGAGTTTCAGCTCGACATAGGTCGGGCGGCCGTGGTTGCACTGGCCGGAATGGGGTGTCGCTTCCATCTCGCGCAGCAGCGCATTCATCTCCGACGCGTTGAGACGGCGGCCGGCGCGGACGGAGCCGTGGCAGGCAAGCGTGCCGCAGACTTCTTCGAGCTTTTCCTTGAGCGAAAGCGCGTTGCCGAGTTCGGCAAGCTCGTCGGCGAGATCGCGCACCAGGCCTTGCACGTCCATCTCGCCCAAGAGCGCAGGGGTCTCGCGCACGACGACGGCGCCTTGACCGAAAGCCTCGATCACCAAGCCGAGCTCGGCGAGTTGCTCGGCGCGCGCGGTCAGGCGTGCGACGCCGCCCTCGTCGAGCTCGATCACTTCGGGCAGCAACAGGATTTGGCGCGCGACGCCGGTCGAGGCGATGGCCGCTTTCATCCGCTCATAGACCAGCCGCTCATGCGCCGCGTGCTGATCGACGATGACGATGCCGTCTTCGGTTTGCGCGACGACATAGGTTTCGTGCAATTGCGCGACGGCGGCGCCCAAGGGGAACTGGGTTGTCTCTTCGACGGCGGCTTCGGCCGCCCGTGCGCCCGGCTGAACGAAAGCATCGGACGCGAGCGGCGATTGATAGAGCGCGGCGTCTTCAGCGAGACCGCGGCTGGGAGAATAGGAGTGGGACGCGTAAACCGGCTGCGACAGCCACGGCGTGCGGTGCGGGATCGACGGACTGCCGCCGGGACGGAACGACGACAGCGCCGCTTCCGCGACCGTGGTCGAGGCGCGATGGCCGGCATTGGCAAGCGCTTGGCGTAGGGCGCCAACGATGAGCCCGCGCACGAGCGCGCTGTCGCGAAAACGCACTTCGGCTTTGGCCGGATGCACGTTGACGTCGATCGATTCGGCCGGCCCGTCGAGGAAGAGCGCGACCATCGGATGGCGGTCGCGGGCGAGGAAATCCTGGTACGCGCCGCGTACCGCGCCGGCCAAGAGCTTGTCGCGCACCGGCCTTCCGTTGACGAAGAGATATTGGTCACGCGCGGTCGCACGGTTAAGCGTCGGCAGGCCGGCGAGGCCGGTCAGGTGAAAGCCTTCGCGCGCGGCATCGATCTCGATCGCGTTGTCGCCGAATTCCTTGCCGAGCACCGCGGCGAGCCGCAGCCGGCGGCCGTCCGTACCCCCTTTATTGGAAGAGACCAGATCGCGCTCGACGGCGTTGAGGCGCAGGAGAATGCGATCTTCCTCGCCGCTCACCGTGAAGGCGATGCTCGGATAGGCCATCGCCAGGCGCTCGATCACATCGACCGCGGCTTCGCGCTCGGACCGCGCGGATTTGAGGAATTTCAGCCGCGCCGGCGTCGCGTAAAAGAGATCGCGCATCTCGATCCGCGTGCCCTGGCCGAGCGCGGCGGGCTGCACGGCGGCTTTGGCACCGCCTTCGACGCTGATCGCCCAGGCGCTGTCGCTGCCGCGCTTGCGGCTGGTGATGGTGAGGCGGCTGACCGCGCCGATCGACGGCAACGCCTCGCCGCGAAAGCCGAGATGATCGATCTTCAGGAGATCGTCGTCGGGCAGTTTCGAGGTGCAATGGCGCTCCACCGCCAGCGACAGCTCGTTCGCGTCCATGCCGATGCCGTCGTCGCTGACGATGACGAGGCTTTGCCCGCCCTCCTTCAGCGTGACGTCGATGCGGGTGGCGCCCGCATCGATCGCGTTCTCGACCAGTTCTTTGAGCGCGGAGGCCGGACGCTCGATCACCTCGCCGGCGGCGATGCGATTGACGAGCGTTTCCGGCAGAAGGCGAATCGGCATGCGGCCTATTGTGCGGCCTCGCGCCCCATCTCGCCAAGATATTGCCGCGCGATCACTTTGCCTTCTTCGACCGCGGGCTGGTCGAAGGCATTCACACCAATGAGATCGGCGGTAATGATGGTCTCGAGCATGAAATGCATCAGCAGCCCGCCGAGGGTCTTCTCGTCGAGTCGCGTGATGTGGAAGCGCCGAGTCGGCCGGCCGTTGCGGATGAAGGCCTGCTCGGTCGCGCGCTGCTCGGCATCCATCAGGTCGCCCATGTGCTTGCCGGTGAGATAGGCGAGCGACGGATCGCTGGCGAGATCGGGCGAGACGACGGGACCTTTGCCGGCCATGTCGCTGGTGACGATGGTGAACATCTTGTCGGCCGGGCCGGCAAGATAGAGCTGGAGCTGGCTGTGCTGATCGACCGTGCCCATGGCGCGGATCGGCGTCGTGCCCTTGCCGTCCTTGCCGAGGCTTTCGGCCCAGAGCTGGCGGAACCAGAGACCGAAATGCGCGAGGCGATCGACATAGGGCAGGATCACCGTCGTGCCGATATTGTGTTTCTCCGACAGCGCAACGCCGATGGCCGCGCCGAGCGCCGGTCCGCTGTCGCGCGGATCGCCGGCACCGAGCGCCGCATCGAGCGTCTCGCCGGCGCCCGCGCGCAGCGCCGCGACATCGAGCCCGGCGAGCATCGCCGGCAGCAACCCGACATTCGAGAGCACCGAATAGCGTCCGCCGATGCCCGGATCGTGATCGAGGATCGGCGTCTTCAACCGCGTCGCCAGCAGGCGCAGCGGATTGTCGCGCGGCTCGGTGATCGCGATGGTGTGGCGGCCGACGGCGTCGGGATCGAGCTTGGCGCGCAGCCAATCGATGCAGATGGCGAATTGCGTCATCGTCTCGGCGGTACCGCCCGATTTCGAGATCGCGACGACGCCGGTGCGTGCCGGATCGGCCGCGGCGAAGAGCGATTCGAATGTCGCCGGATCGATATTGTCGAGGAAATGCAAGCGCGGCTGCGCCCGCTCATCGGCGAGCGAATTGAGCGTCTGGCCGCCGAGGCTCGAGCCACCGGTGCCGAGGATGATCACATCGCGGAATTTCTGCCGCGGCGCGGCGCGGAAGGTCTTCAAGACGCGCTTGAGCTCCGCGATGTCGTCCTTGCGCTTGGGCAGGCCGAGCAGTGGCAGGCTGCCGTCATCGCGGATGCGGCGCAGCTTGTCGAGCGCGGGCGCCGCGCGCCCCAGCATGGCATCGAGCGTGGCGCGGTCGAGACCGCGCTCGCCAACAGTTTCGGCTAGGCAGCCGTCAATGTTCTGCCGGTATTCCATTCCCTGCAACTCCCTGGAGTAGTCCCTCGGCAGGAGTAACACGCACCGCCCCGTTTAGGTTCGCCGGCTGACCGACAACCGTGAACAAAAGATCGTCCGGCGACAGCAGACGTTTGGCGACACGTTTCGCATCGGCCAAGGTCACGCTGTCGATAATTTGATCGCGCTTGTCGAGATAATCGATGCCGAGATGATCGAATTGGATCGAGACGAGGATCGAGGCGATGCGGCCGGTGGAATCGAGGCTGAGCGGAAACGACCCGGTGACATAGGTCTTGGCATCGGCCAATTCCTTCGCCGTCGGCCCGTCATCGTGCATTTTTTGCCAGGTCGCGCGGATCACGTCGATCGCCTGTGCGGCGTTGGCGTTCTGGCTGCCGGCCTGACCGAGGATGACGCCCGCATGCACGAGCGGATCGAGCGAAGCCGAGACCGAATAGGCCAGGCCGCGCTTCTCTCGCACCTCGCGCGTGACGCGCGACGCGAGGCCGCCGGAGCTGAGAATATCGAGATCGAGCAGCGCCGTATACCAATCGGGATCGCTGCGCTTCACGCCCGGCTGGCCGAAGACGATAACGCTTTGCGGGATGGGCATATTCGCGACATCGGCCTCGCCCTTGGTCTGCGCCGTCATATCGGGGACCGTATCGGGCGCGGCGTGATCGGGCAGCGATCCGAACGTCGAATCAAGCAGCGGCTTCAATTCGGCCGGCGTAATATCGCCGACCACGCCGATAATCAGCACGTCTTTGCCGAAGCGGTTATGGATGAAGCCGCGCAGATCATCCGGCGTGATCGCATTCACGGTGTCCGCCGTGCCGCGCGACGAGAGGCCGTACGGATGGTTGGGGAAAGCGGTTTTCCACCACAGCCGGCTGGCCAAGGCATTGGGCTGACGCTGCTCGCGTGCGATCGCGTCGAGGATCGACGCGCGTACCCGCGCCACTGGTTCGGGATCGAAGCGCGGCTGCGCCAGCGCGAGCCGCAGCAGATCGAAGCTCGGCGCGACGTTGGCCTTCAGGGTGCGCAACCGCACCGAGATCGTGTCCGGCCCGGCGCTGAAATTGACCTGCGCCGCAAGATCCTCGACCTTGCTTTGATAGGCCGTGCTGTCGAGGTCGCCCGCGCCCTCGTCGAGCAGATCGACGGTCATCGTGGCGAGGCCTTTTTTATCCGCCGGATCGAGCGCGCCGCCGCCGCGGAAGGCGGCGCTCATCGACACCACCGGCACGGAATGGTCCTCGACCAGCCAGGCCGTGACGCCTTGCGCGCTCTTCACCGGTTCGATGGTGACGGCGCGCGCCGGCAGTGCCAGCGCCACCAGCGCGGCCGCAGCGACGGAAGCAGAGCGGAGAGCGAGCGCGATCGTCATGACGTGGGTCCCGGCATCAGCAGGCCGGTCACGGCGATGTCGTCGTCGATCACGGCTTTGGCGGCGGCGCGCACCTGATCGGGCGTCACCGCCGCGATCTTGTCGGGCCAATCCTGTACGTCGTCGAGCGAGCGTCCGAGCGCCAGCGCCGCGCCGGCGATGCGCGCCGGTCCCGAAAGACTGTCGCGCGCGTAGACCGCGGCGTCGATCATGCGCTGCTTGGCGCGCTCGACCTCTTCGGCGGTGATGCCGCCATCGAGCGCGGTCTTCACGATCCCGTCGAGCGCGGTCTCGAAATCGGCGACGGCGACGCCGTGCTTCAGCGTCGCGTTGAAGCCGAACGTCGCGAGATCGTACTGGTTCGGGTCGTAATAGGCGCCGGCCGAGAGCGCGAGGCCTTTATCGATCACCAGCCCCTTATAGAGCGGCGACGCCGCGCTGCCGCCCAGCACCTCGGCCAGGACCTGCAGCGAATAGGCTTTGGTCGTGTCGCCGCGATTGTAGCTCGGCGCCAGCCATTGCCGGCTCCAATTGATTTCGGTGACGCGCGGACTCTTCATGCTGAGCCGCGCCGCGGCGACCTTGGTCGGTTCTTCGACGCGCTGACGCGGCGGCACCGGCCGCGACGGGATCGGGCCGAAATACTTTTCCGCCAGCACCTTCACCTGATCGACGGTGGCGTCGCCGGCGATCACCAGGACCGCGTTGTTGGGCGCATACCACTTCTTATAAAAATCCTGCTCGTCCTTCGCCGTCAGCTTATGCATCTCGTTTTCCCAGCCGATCGTCGGGATCTGGTAGGGGTGATGCAGATAGAGCGCGGTATCGAGCTGCTCGTCGAATAGCGCCGACGGGCTGTTGTCGATGCGCATGCGCCGCTCTTCGATGATGACCTCGCGCTCGGGCTTCACCACCGCGTCGTTGATGACGAGATTGGCCATGCGATCGGCCTCGAGCTTCATCACCAGCTCGAGCCGGTCGGCGGCGACGTTCTGGTAAAACGCGGTGTAGTCATGCGTGGTGAAGGCATTCTCTTCGCCGCCATTCTGCGCGACGATGCGCGAGAATTCGCCCGGCGGCACGGCTTTGGTGCCGCGGAACATCAGATGCTCGAGGAAATGCGCCGCGCCCGAAACCCCGACGACCTCGTCGGCGGCGCCGGCTTTGTACCAGACCATCTGCGTCACGATCGGCGCGCGATGATTGGGAATGACGACGACCTGCAGCCCGTTCGGCAGGGTGAAACTTTGCGCGTCAAAAAGCTTCGCGTGCGCCGGCCCGGCGATACCCTCGACGAGGATGCCGAGGACGAGAGAAAACAGGAGCAGGATCTTTCGCGATCCCCCCCGCATTGTCGGCGTCGTCATGAGCCCTCCTCGGGCGTTGTCAGAACCAGCTGAACCAGCCGGATTTCTTGGGCTGCCCGTGTTCGAACGTCGGAACCGGCGCATCCGCGGGCACCGGCGTCGAATCGCCCGGCTTGGTCACGGACTGCGCAACGCGGATGCGTGACGATTCCTGGCCGGGGTTGAGCGTGTCGTTGGAGGCCGGCGTTGTCGGCCCCGACCAGAACAACAGCTTGTCCACAAGGCCGCGCTCGAAAGGCACGCCCTCGGTCGGATCGGCATCGACGGTCCGGCGAATATCGGGCGCCGCGTTGGTCGCACCTGCCTGTTTCAGCAGATCCTGCTCGCCGGCACTCATCCTCTTGGTCGGCGCGTCGGCCGCCGGCTGTCCGTTGGCGGTATCGCCGGCGCGGAACACCGTCTCGCGCGCCTGGTCGGTCGGGTTGGCCTGTTCCGGACCGCTGCCAACCCGCGGCGGGCGCAGCGTGTAATCCGGCGGGATCGCCAGCGGCGCATTCGACACGACCTGGAACTCGTCAGGGATGACCCTGGTCTTGCCGATAGCGCGGTTGAAGCTGTCGCAGCCGCCCAGCGGCAAGGTTGCAACGCCGAGCGCCGCAACCAGCAAAAACGACGACCTGACCCTCACGCCACGAAGCTCCATTTAAATTTTCCTAGATATCCACAGCTTAAGCGGCTTTCGGGCGGGCAAGCAAGCCGTCAAGCAGCAGCCCGATGACCCCTAGGCAAATTGCCGCATCGGCTACGTTGAAGGCGTACCAGTGCCAATTGCCGAGATGGAAATCGAGAAAATCGACGACCGCACCGCGCGTTAGCCGGTCGATCACATTGCCGATCGCACCGCCGATGATCATCCCGAGCGCCAGCCGGATCACCGGGTTGTCGGCCCGCCGCATCCAAACGAGCAACGCGATCACGATCACCGCCGCGAGCACGGTGAACACGGCGGTATTCATCGCCGCATTGTTGTTGAAAAGCCCGAAGCTCATGCCGCGGTTCCCGGTCAGCACGAAGTTGAGGAACGACGTGAGCACGGCGACCGGTTCGCCGGCGCGCTCCGAGAAGAAGCCGACGATCCAGGCCTTGCTCGCCTGATCGAGGACGATGACGACGAGCGCGACGATGAGCCCGAACCACATGCTGCCCTTCATCCCTCCTGCTTTGGCCTGCCCCCTATGTCGCGCCCGCTAGGCTATCGACGGCATCGGCGCAGCGATGACAGAGATCGGCATGAGCCTTATCCTCGCCGACCTCGGGCAACACGCGCCAGCACCGCTCGCATTTGTCGCCCGGCGCCAGCACGACCTTCACGCCGACCCCCGGCACCTCGCCGAGCGCGAAGAGATCCGCCGGCACCTCGCCGAGCTTGAGCGCCGCCGCAGAGGTAATGCAGAGCTCGGGCAAATCGATCCCTTGGAGCGGCGCCGCCCACTCGGGCGCCGCGAAAATCTCGACCGCGGCCTGAAGGCTGGAGCCGATACGCTTCTGCGCCCGCTCGAGCTCGATCGCGCCGGTGACGACGCGGCGCAGCTCGCGGATCTTGGCCCATTTCGTTCCTAACGTGTCGTTCCGCCACGTCGAGGGAATTTCGCGATAGAGCTGGAGATGAACGCTCGAATCCTCGCTCTCGCCATGGCGGCTGAGCCAGGCTTCCTCGGCGGTGAAACAGAGAACCGGCGCGAGCCAGCGCACGAGATGCTCGAACACATGATCGAGCACCGTGCGCGTCGCCCGGCGGCGCGTCATCGACGATGCGTCGCAATAGAGCGCATCCTTGCGCACATCGAAATAGAAAGCCGAGAGATCGACGGCGCAGAAATTATGCAGCGCCGTAAACATCGTGTGGAAGTCGTAAGCCTCGACCGTCTGGCGCATCAGCGCATCGGTCTCGGCAAGACGATGGAGGATATAGCGTTCGAGCTCGGGCATCGCCGACGCCGAAACACGTTCGCTTTCGCTGAAGCCCGCGAGGGCACCGAGGAGATAGCGCAGCGTGTTGCGCAGCCGGCGATAGACATCGGCCTGGTATTTCAGGATCTCCTTGCCGATGCGCAGATCTTCCGAGTAGTCCGAGGCGACGACCCAAAGCCGCAGGATATCGGCACCGCTTTGCGAGACGACTTCCTGCGGCGCGACGACGTTGCCCAGAGACTTCGACATCTTGCGGCCCTGCTCGTCGAGCACGAAGCCATGCGTCAGCACTGCGTCGTAGGGCGCGCGACCGCGCGTGCCGCAGCTCTCCAGCAGCGAGGAATGGAACCAGCCGCGATGCTGGTCGGAGCCTTCGAGATAGAGCGAGGCCGGCCATTGCAGATCGGGCCGCTTCTCCAAGACGAAGCTGTGCGTCGAGCCTGAATCGAACCAGACATCGACGACGTCTTTGATCTGCTCGTAATCCGCAGGGTTCCGGCCGGGCCCTAAGAACTCGGCCGGATCGCGCGCATACCACGCATCCGCGCCCTCTTTCTCGAAAGCCGCGGCGATGCGATCGACCACGGCCTGATCGCGCAGCACCTCGCCGCTTTTCTTTTCGACAAACACGGCGATCGGCACGCCCCAGGCGCGCTGGCGCGAGATGCACCAATCGGGCCGCGTCTCGATCATCGAGCCGATGCGGTTCTGGCCTTGCGGCGGATACCATTTCGTCTCGGCGATCGCCTTCAGCGCCTTTTCGCGCAGATCGTTCTTCTCCATGCCGATGAACCATTGCGGCGTGGTACGAAAGATCAGCGGCGCTTTCGAGCGCCAGGAATGCGGATAGGAGTGGACGAGCTTCGCCTCGGCAAGCAGCGCGTTTGCCTCTTTCAAGGCCGCCATCACCGCGGGACCGCCGTCGCCTTCCTTGCCGTTCGGGCGATAGACGCGCTTGCCGGCAAAAAGCGGCACGCTGTCGTAATAGGTGCCGTCGGGGCCGACCGTCGCCGGCACCGGGATATTGTTCTTCTGGCCGAGTTCGAAATCGTCCTCGCCATGGCCCGGGGCGATATGAACGAAGCCCGTGCCGTCGACGTCGGTGACGAAATCGGCCGCGAGCAGCGGCACGTCGAAATCGTAGCCTTTGCCGAAGAGCGGATGATGGCAGATCGTGCCGGCGAGGAATTTGCCCGAGACGAGCTCGACCTTGCCGCCGAGCTTGGCGATCTCGGCGAAATTCACCTCGAGCGGCGCCGCGACGACGAGTTTCTCGCCGACTGTCGCCGCGCTGCCCTCGCGCACCGACTGAACGTCGACGACGACGTAATCGAGCGCTTCGTTGAAGGCGATGGCGCGATTGCCCGGCAAGGTCCACGGCGTCGTCGTCCAGATCACCACCGACGCGCCTTCGAGCGCCTTCACATTGCTTTTTGCAACCGGGAACTTCACCCAGACCTGCGTCGAGGTGTGGTCGTGATATTCGAGCTCGGCCTCGGCGAGCGCGGTCTGCTCGACCACCGACCACATCACCGGCTTCGAGCCGCGGAAGAGCCCGCCATTCATCAGGAACTTGCCGATCTCGCGCACGATTTGCGCCTCGGCGGAAAATTCCATCGTCGTATAGGGATGCTCCCAATCGCCGAGCACGCCGAGCCGCTTGAACTCTTCGCGCTGCACGCCGATCCAATGCGCCGCGAAGTCGCGGCATTCCTTGCGGAACTCAAGGACGGGCACCTCGTCCTTCGATTTCTTCTTGGCGCGATATTCTTCTTCGATCTTCCACTCGATCGGCAGGCCGTGACAGTCCCAGCCCGGCACATAAACGGCATCGCGGCCGAGCATTTGCTGGGCGCGGTTGATCACGTCTTTGAGGATCTTATTGAGCGCGTGGCCGATATGGAGATTGCCGTTGGCGTAAGGCGGCCCGTCATGGAGCACATATTTCTTGCGCCCGTGCGATGCCGCGCGCTGGCGCTGATAGAGCCCGATCTCTTCCCAACGCGCCAGGAGCGCCGGCTCGCGCTTCGGCAGATCGCCGCGCATCGGGAATTCGGTCTGGGGCAGGAAAACAGTCTTGCGGTAGTCTTCGGCCATGGCGATTGAGTTCCTAAAAGGACGTGTCGCCATTCATGAAATGCGTCGGCGGCAGCGTCGGAAATGGGGCATGCGACGAGAGCCGGTCCCGAGGGGACCGGTCAGCTAATTCGCGCGTGCCGCTGCTGGGCCATGGCCATGCGCGAAAAATAAGCGAACGCGCCCCGGCCTGTCAACGAATCGGCCGGAAAAGCCCTGTAAATCTCAAACGGAAGCAAGGATTTCGCGAGCTTTTTCGCAATCGACCGCGATTTGCGCCTTCAAGGCATCGAGCCCGGCGAAGCGCTGCTCGGGCCGCAGCCGCTCGATGAAGGCAACGCGCAGATGCTTACCGTAGAGGTCGCCGCCGAAATCGAAGAGATGGGTCTCGAGCCGGAGGTCCTTGCCGCCGACCGTCGGCCGCCAGCCGAGATTGGCGGCGCCATTATGCCATTCGGTCTTGCCGCCTTCTTCGATCCCGGCGCGCACCGCATAAACCCCCGGCGCCGGCCGCAGGTAATCGTCGAGATTAATATTGGCGGTGGGAAAGCCGATCGTGCGGCCGAGCTTGTCGCCGACATCGACCCGGCCATCGATCTCCCACGGCCGCCCGAGCAGCGCCGCCGCTTCGCGCGGGCGGCCGGCGACGAGATGCTCGCGGATCTGGGTCGAGGAGTAGACGACGCCGCCCGAGGCCGAAACCGGCGCGACGATCTTCACATCGAACCCGTGCTTGGGCCCTTCGGCTTGCAACAACTCGGCCGTGCCGCGGCGTTTGTTGCCGAAGACGAAATCGTAGCCGACGACCACGGCCTTGGCGCCGAGCGCCGCGACCAGCACATCGGCGACGAATTCTTCCGCCGTCTTTTGCGCGAAGGCGAGATCGAAATGCAGCGTGAACAGCAGATCGACGCCGAGCGTTTCCAGTTCGCGCGACTTGGCGCGGAACGGCGTCAGCCGAAATGGCGGCAGGCCTGGTTGAAAAACCACGCGCGGATGCGGCTCGAACGTCAGCACGGCGAAGGGCGCGTTGAGGCTTTTCGCCAGCGCTTTCGCCTCGCCGAGCACGGCTTGATGGCCGAGATGCACGCCGTCGAAATTGCCGGCCGCGATCACCGCGCCGCGCGCGTCATCGCTCGCGCTAGTGTGACGGAAAACGCGCATCAGCTTTTCGCGGGCACCAGAACGGTGGCTTCGCCATCGATCACCACTGTCGTGCCAACCCGGCACTGCGTCTTCAAGACGACGCGCTTCTTGTCGGCGATCACTTCGGCAACGGTGATCACGGTCTCGACCTTGTCGCCCGGCCGGACCGGCGCCTTGAAGGACAGCGACTGCGCCAGATAGATCGAACCCGGGCCGGGGAGCTTCGAGGCGATCGCCGTCGAGATGAAGCTGGCGCCGAGCATGCCATGCGCGATGCGGCCTTTGAACATCGTGGTCTTGGCGTAAGCATCGTCGAGATGGACCGGATTGTGGTCCCCCGAGACCGCGGCGAAGGCCTCGATATCCGCGACCGTGACGGTGCGCTCATAGGTCGCGCTCATGCCCGGCTTGAGCGCGTCGATCGCATAGCCTTGTGCGGTTTCATCGGTCATGAAAGCACCTCAGGTAAAATCGCGCGGAACCTTACCGAGCGCGCTCCGCGCCGACAAGGCATGGCCCGATCATGAATGGCCCATCGCGAATAGAAAGCCCCCGGCTCTTTCGCGGCAAAAGCGGCGTCGTTACTCTGACACGTCGGTATCACGCCTTGCCCGCCTAGCCTTTTGTCTGCGTTGGGAGAAATCCGTTTTGGAGAATGACAGCAGCGCGCCGCTTCGGGAGATGTGGTACTACGCCGTCCCGGGCGAGCGGTTGAAACGCGGCAAAACGCTGGCAAAGACGCTGCTCGGCGAGCCGCTGCTGCTGGGCCGGGCCAATGACGGTCAAGTCTTCGCCCTGCGCAATATCTGCCCACATCGCGGCATTCCCCTGAGCTATGGCCGTTTCGACGGGCGCGAGATCGAATGCTGCTATCACGGCTGGCGCTTCGCGCCGAACGGCGCCTGCACCGCGATCCCATCGCTCGCGTCGGCACAGCGCTTCGATCTTTCGACCGTGTCGGCGCAGGTTTATCCGGCACGCGAGGAAGGCGGCAATGTCTGGGTGTTCTTCGGCCAGGAGGTCGCGAGCGCACCGCTGCCGCCCGCGTTGCCCTCGAGCTTCGGCGTCCGTAGCCCCGACATTTACGAGACCGTCACCCTGCCCTGCACCATTGATCATGCCGTCGTCGGGCTGATGGATCCGGCGCATGGGCCTTTTGTCCATCGCTCGTGGTGGTGGCGCAGCGCGCGCTCGATCCACGAGAAGAGCAAGGCGTTCGCGGCGAGCCCCTATGGCTTCACGATGGTGCGGCATAGGCCATCGAGTAATTCCAAAGCCTATAAGCTTTTGGGCGGCACGCCCGAGACCGAGATCAGTTTCTCCCTGCCCGGCGTGCGTATCGAGCACATCGTCGCCGGCAAGCACGAGGTCGTGAACCTTACCGCGGTGACCCCGCTCGGCCCGCAAGAGACTCAGATCAACCACGCGATCTATTGGACGACCCCGGTTCTCTCCCTGCTGAAGCCGCTGCTGCAGCCTTATGTCCGCGCCTTCCTCAATCAGGACCGCAACGTCATGGTGCGCCAGCGCGAAGGGCTGAAATTCGATCCGCCGCTGGCGCTGATCGACGACGCCGACACCCAGGCGCGCTGGTATTACCGCCTGAAGGCCGAATATGCGCGCGCTCGGCGCGAAGGCCGCGACTTCGTCAATCCGGTTCAGGATCGCGTCTTGCACTGGCGTAGCTAAGCGCCCAGATTCCGCGCATCTTGTCCGACAGGAGCAACCGATGACTGCGCCCGATGCGACCGCTTCCGTTTTGGCGGCGCTGACATTCGACGGCAACGGGCTTGTGGCCGCGGTGGCGCAGCAGCACGACACCGGCGAGGTGCTGATGCTGGCCTGGATGAATCGCGATGCGGTCGCCGAGACGCTGGCGACCGGGCGCGTCTGCTATTGGTCGCGCTCGCGGCAAGCGCTGTGGCGCAAGGGCGAAACCTCAGGCCATATCCAGATACTCAGGGAGCTGCGCGTCGATTGCGACGGCGATACGATCCTGTTGCAGGTGGAGCAGACCGGCCCCGCCTGCCATACCGGCGAGCATTCCTGCTTCTATCGCGCCGCAAAGGGCGACGCGCTCGTCAAGATCGGCTAAGGGCCGAAATCGGCTAGGGCTGCACGTCGAAACGCGGACAGGAAAGCGTCGCCTTCGCTTGCGTCAGGACGATCTGGTCATAGGAACGGCCGGCGCAGGTCGCGTTGTATGTTGCGACCGCCTGATTGTAGCGATCTGCCGCATCGTCATAATTCTTGGTGACGTCGGCCGTTGCCGCGATCGACTGGTCGCGCTGCTGCAAAAGCTGCTTGAACGCATCGAGCTCGCGACTGTCATAAACGTTAATCGCGGCGCGGCGCGTCTCGACCTGATTGGCGAGCGAGGCCTGGGTGCGCTGGCTGCTCTCAAGCGCCTGACGCCGGCCGGCGACGCTGTCCTGTAGATCGAGAACGAATTGCTGCTCGCAGAGGCATGAGCGGATCGCGTTCGGATCGCTGATCACTTGCGCCGATACCGACAGCGTTCCGAGGCCGGACAACAAACCGAGCGCCAAAGCGCCGCAAACGATGGTACGCATGATCTTCTCCGCCGATAGCGCCGCTCAACAATCTTCCGTCGGCGCTTGAAGCAATCTTACGGTCAACACGACGGCGCCGCCATGCATGTTCGGTGAATTCGCCTTAATCCTTGACCGAAATCGCCTGAACCCGAAGCGGCAAGAGCGATCGGCCCGGCTTGCTCGCAATCATCATCGCTCTCGATCTCGCCTTAGTGAGCGAGGATGACGGGAATGCTCGCTTCCATGATGATGTGGCGCGTGGCGCCGCCGAAGATCATCTGGCGCAACCGGCTTTGCGTATAGGCTCCTTTCACCAGCAGATCGCAACCGACCGCACCGGCCTCGGCGAGGAACTTCTCGCCGGCGAGGTGATTGGGCGCCGTCAGCATGCGGAAGGTGGCCGCGATGCCGCGCCGGCGCAGCGCCGCGGCGAGATCATCGCCCGACGGTCCCGGCTGCATCGCGCCATCGACCGACAGCACCTCGACCTTGCTGGCAAGCGCGAGATACGGCATCGACAGCGCCACGGTGCGCGCCGTCTCGGTGCTGCCGTTCCAGGCGATGACGATACTCTCGCCGATGGTCTTGGGCGGGCTCGGCGGTGCCATCAGCACCGGCCGGCCACTTTCGAACAGCGCATCTTCGAGCGTCGCCTCGGCCAGCGAGGCGAGCTTGGTTGGGCGCTCGACGACGATGAGGTCGAAGACGCGGCCAAGCGAGCCGACGACCGCGTTTTGCCGTCCCGATTCCTCGCGCCATTCAGCGCTGACGCCCTTGGCTGGCGCCGTTTCCTCGGCGGTGACTGGCACGCTACGGCTGCGCATGAAGCTATCGAACAATTCGCGCGCGGCGACCCGCCGGTCGTGACCTTCGCGCTCGAGCGTACGGTCGACTTCCGACGAAACCGAAAAACCCATCTCGCCGCCGAACACCACCGCATATTCCGTGGTGAGGGCGTTGAGGCCGATCACGCGCCCGTCGAATTTGCGGGCCGCCAGTAGCGCGGTTTCGAGCACCGGGGTCGCGGTGCCGTCGCCGACGACCGTCAACAAGGTTCTCATGCCTACCCCGTTCGCATTGTGCAGCGGGATGCTGCGTTCGGCCCGAGTATATCCCAAGGAAACGGCCAAGCCCAAACTCTTAGCGCTACCCAACGCCTTGGCGCTGCTTGCGCGCCCCGGCCCGAACCGCAAAAGTAGTATCCAACCAACGGAGGACCCGCATGAAGATTCATAATCCGCCGAACGTCGCGCCGGGCGGCGGCTATAGCCACGGGATCGAGTTACCCGCCAACGCGCGGATCATCTACTGCGCCGGGCAGCTCGGCCTCAAAACCGACGGCACCATGGCCGGGGACGACATTCGCAGCCAGGCCGAGCAGGCCTGGCGCAACATCGGCGCCGTGCTGAGCTCGGCCGGCATGGGAAATGAGAATATCGTCAAGCTGACGCACTATCTGACGCGGCGCGAGGACATTCCCGCCTATCGCGAAGTGCGGGCCCAGTTCCTCGGCAAGCTCGCGCCGGCTTCGACGCTGTTGGTCATCTCGGCCTTGGCGCGCCCCGAAGCGCTCATCGAGGTCGACGTCGTCGCCGCGAAGGAATAATCAGCCGCGACGATACGCTGGTGGCTGGCACGACGCCGCGGCATCGGCGCTTCTTCGTCTTCTTCCTCGAGCAGCGGTTCCTCCTCGTCCTCATCGAGGGGGGGCGGCATGCTTTTGAACTGGAGGGGGGCGCGCGTTGATCGCTGCGGCGATCGTTTGCCGGGCAGCCCCGGCTGATCGGCCGGCCAATCCTCTCGAGCGGTAGGCGACCGCCGCTCAGCGGCCGCCATAGCCCTCGTCGGCGAGGTTCAGCAGCGGAAAGGCGCTGAACACATGCGGCATCGTCACCGACGGCGCCGCCGCGACATGGCTCTTCGTCACCTCATGGAAGCCGTTGCAGCCGATCAGGCTGAGGCAGGTACGAATTTCGTGCTCCAGTATCTCGAGCACGCGCGCGACGCCATCGCCGCCCGCCGCGGCGAGACCATAAAGATAGATGCGGCCGATCGCGACGGTGTTGGCGCCGAGGGCGATCGCCTTCACCACATCGGTGCCGCGATAGAAGCCGCCGTCGATGATGATCTGCGCCCGGCCGCGCACGGCCTCCACCACCTCGGGCAGGATGTCGAGCGTGCCGCGTACATGATCGAGCTGTCGCCCGCCATGATTGGTGATGTAGATGGCATCGACGCCGTGATCGCAGGCGATCGCCGCATCCTCCCCGGTCTGAATGCCTTTGAGGACCAGCGGCAGCTTCGCGCCGTGCTTGTCCTTGAACCGCTTCACCTCGGACCACGACAGCGATTGCTGCCGGTTGTCGCCGCCATCGTTCATCAGCGAGCGATTGGAAACGCGCCGCGCGATATCGCGTTCGCGCCGGCCATAGACGGCGCTGTCGATCGTGTAGCAGAAGGCTTCGTAGCCGGCATCGACGGCGCGATCGACGATCTCGTCGGTCGTGCTGTCGGGACCGCGGCGATAGAGCTGGAAGAATTTTCGCCCGTTCGCCGCTTTCGCCGTCGCTTCGAGGCCCGGGTCGCTGACCGAGCTCAGCATCTGCGGGACGCCGAAGAGCGTAGCGCCGCGCGCGACCGCCGCTGCGCCCTCGGGATCGATGCGCTCGAGCCCGCCGACCGGCGCGAGCATCACCGGCAGACGCGCTTTCTTGCCCATCACCAGACCGGCGGCGTCGGTGCCGGTGATGTCGTTCAGCACGCGCGGCCGGAAGGCGACGCTGTCGATCGCATAGCGATTGCGCTTCAGCGTCGTCTCCGTCTCGGCCGCACCGACGACGTAGTCCCAGGTCGTCGGGGCGAGCTTGAACCGCGCTGCTTTAACGAATTCATGCAGCGTCTCGAACTTGCCTTGCAGGCCGCTTGAATTGCGGCGCGGTTCCTCGGCCATCTCACTCTCCCCGATTATCCAGTCCTGTCGACGGCGGTCAGCCGTGCGCGTCCAGCTTCTTGCCGCTCTTGGTGGTCACCGGCTTCGCGTAAATCAGCGAGAACGCGATGATGCAGGGCTCTTTACCGCGATTGATCCAGTTATGGACGGTGCCGCGCTGCACCAGGATGTCGCCGGCCTTCAGGTGGACGACAGTACCGTCGAGATCCATATCGATCTCGCCCGACATCACGACGGCGTAATCGATCGAGTCCGTACGGTGGTTGCGCGGCGTGACGCCGGGATCGAAGCGGACGACACGGAGAACGGTGCCGTTATCGAGCGTCGTGCCGGATTTGCGCTTGGCCTCGTCCTCGGAGCCGTCATTGCTGATCGGCCAGCCTTCGGTGGTCCAAACGACGCACGAGGTCGCGCCCGGGCGACCGACCGAGACCTCTTTACCGATCTCGTCATAGAGCACGATCGCTTTGCCATTGGCATCGTGCCCGGTCACCACGCGACGGATTTCAAAATCGCTCATCACTTCCTCCCTCAATTTGATCGTGGCGCATCTATTTTGGTTTGCAGCGCCGCCGTCAAGCGCGATGCGGCGCCGAATGCTTTGATGATCGACGAGCGCGCGATGACCCGTTCGGTTGACCGGAATTTCGTCGGCGACGGCGTGCCGCGCGGAGTCACTTATCCACACCCCACATGTAGCGATTTGACATTCTCGCTACACAATTTCTGGGAGGGGTGGTAAATTTTTCTGGGGTGAATGCATTGGATGGGCCGATGCAGAACCCATCGTTAAGAGGAAGCCATCATGGCAGCGAAGAGAAAGGCCAAGAAGAAGGCCAAGAAAGCAAAGAAGAAGAAAAAGTAGGGCTCTTTTAAGTTCAGCCTCTACCCATGGCGGGGCTGCTCCCGAGCGAAGAAAAGCTCAGGGGCAGCCCCGCTAACATTTTGGGCGACACGTCGCGCGGCAAAATCTGTCGCGCGTTTTTCATTTCGGCATTCGGCACACGCGTCGATTTGCAGCGAATAATTTTCATGCGATTCTTCATCGATGAGCGACAACGCGCGGCGCGCGTCATACGCGATCGAAAGAATAGGCCGCGCATAAGAACCCCGTAATTCATGCGGGTTTGCGCGTTATCGCGCGCAGCGAACAAACAAGCGCAGGCAAAACATCGCGGCGAACCTTCGATCATCGCAAAGGATGGAAAAATTCTTCCAATGCGATGGTTTGAATTCGGCGCGACGCGATGCGTTGCATGAGAACGCGACGCATCACTCACCGTCATCGCGCGAGAAAATTTTCGCATCGATCGATGATAGGCGAATCGCACGACGATGATCATGCGCGCGCATCGATCGCGCGCGTTCGCCTCGCCGAATCGGCCTGTGCGGATGGAGGAGTCGCTCGCGTGACGATGCAGCGGCGACGCAGAATCGCGTCGACGGAACGTCGCAACGGAAAAATCGCGCTTGAGGTCCGAAGCCGCCGTTCCGCCCCCGAATCCGCGACTCGCGGGGGAAACGGTCTTTTCGGGGCGCTTTCGCCCCTGATCGCGCCCCTTCGATCCGCTCGTCGTGATTTTGTCCGCGGAAGCGATGCAATGATGCAACACCTCCGGGCATCCGCATGCGCGGATGGCGATGCACGATGATGATCGTCGCGCGCATCGCCGATCGCGCGCGATGGAATGACGCGCGCAAACGAAAGGGCCGGTGGTCGCCCACCGGCCCTTCGCACCGATCGCGCGATCAGAAAATTTACGCCTGCGCTTGGCGCTTGGCTTGCGCGGCTTCGACGCGGCGCTTCAAGCGGCGCGCATCGGCCGAAAGCTTCGAGTCCGGCGTGCCGAGCAGATAGGCATCGATGCCGCCATTGTGCTCGATGGTGCGGATCGCATTCGTCGTCATACGCAGCGTCACCGAAAGACCGAGCGCGTCGCTCAGCACCGATCCGCGCTGCAGGTTCGGCAGGAACCGGCGTTTCGTCTTGTTGTTGGCGTGGCTGACGTTATTGCCCGTCTGAACGCCTTTGCCCGTGATAACGCAACGCCGCGACATAATAATAACCTCGGTTTGGGAAGCGGCGGTTTTACGGGAATAGACCCGGCGGGTCAAGCCGTCCGGACGCCGCAGATACCCCGATCAGGGGCAAAAA
>DASZLU010000163.1:0-1646 GCA_035552195.1 Allostellaceae bacterium
AAATTCGTCCAGATCGACATCGCCGCGACCGAGATGGACAGCAACCGTGCGATCGCCGCGCCGGTCGTCGGCGACATCAAGTCGGTCTTCGCCGCGTTCAATGCCGCGCTGAAGCCCGGCAAGATCGAGCGCCAGGGCGCCTGGGTCGAGGAGATCGGCAAGCGCAAGCAGCAGAATGTCGAGCGCATGGCGGCGCGGCTCAACGCCGACCCCAGCCCGATGAACTTCTCCTCGGCGCTGCGCGCGGTGCGCAACGCGCTGGCGACGCAACCCGATGTCTATGTCGTCAACGAGGGCGCCAACACATTGGATTTCGGCCGCAACATCATCGACATGGACAAGCCCCGCCACCGCCTCGACAGCGGCACCTGGGGGGTCATGGGCATCGGCATGGGCTATGCCGTCGGCGCCGCGGCGACGACCGGCAAGCCGGTCGTGGCGATCGAGGGTGACAGCGCCTTCGGCTTTAGCGGCATGGAGATCGAGACGATCTGCCGCTACGACCTGCCGGTGACGACGATCATCTTCAACAATAACGGCGTCTATCGCGGCGACCCCGAAGGCACCGCGTACACGCCGACCGGCCTGTTGCGCGACGCACGCTACGAGAAGATCATCGAGGCGTTCGGCGGCGCCGGCTATCACTGCACCGACACGCCGAGCCTCACCAAGGCGCTGACGGAGGCACTCGCCTCGGGCAAGCCGGCGCTCATCAACGCCGTCATCGACCCGACCGCGGGCACCGAGAGCGGCCACATCCAGAGCCTCAACCCGAAAAGCGCCGCCGCGCCGAAAAAGTGAGCTCGGCGCCCGCCCCATGAGATGGAGCAGCACGTGAAGACACCCGCTAAATCGAGCACGAAAATCCGCGCCAACAAGCGCAAGGCCAAGCGCGCCGCCAAGGAAAAGAAGCGCCGCGTTCGCGCCAACGCCTGACCGCCGGCGAACTGCCGGCCGCAGGCGGCGCGGCGCCATTGCCGCGCGGCCTCTCGATGCTATATATTTATGGTATGTAGCATGGAGGAAAACATGACCTCGGCGACGGCAAAGCTGTTCTGGTCGGGCCGTTCGCAAGCCGTGCGCCTGCCCAAGGAATTTCGCTTCGAGGGCAAGGAGGTACGCATCCGCAAACGGGGCAACACCGTGATCCTCGAACCCATCGCGGCCGATTGGGCTTGGCTCGATGCGCTGGTGGGCAAGATCGATGATGACGTGATCGAAGCGATAAATGAGCCGGTGCCGCAGCAGGAGCGTCCCGAGCTCGACAAGCTCTTCCCCTGATGCGGTATCTGCTGGACGCCAACGTCATTATCAAGCTGCTGCGCGACGATAGATCGCCGTTGGCGAGACGCATTCGGCGCGAGAACCTCGAAGATTTGGCGACCTCATCGATCGTCATCCACGAACTTTTCTTCGGCGCTTTCAAAAGCCGGAGGCCGGCGCCCAATTTGGCGGTCTTCGATGCGCTCGAATTTCCAGTCATCGAATTCGACCGCGACGATGCCCGGCAGGCCGGGCTGGTTCGCGCCGAGCTTGCCGCTCGCGGCACGCCGATCGGCCCCTATGACGTGCTCATCGCCGGCCAAGCCTTGACTCGGGACCTGACCCTCGTCACCCGCAATATCCGCGAGTTCTCCCGCGTGCCG
>DASZLU010000164.1:0-2252 GCA_035552195.1 Allostellaceae bacterium
CCGGCGCGCGGTTTCGAAATCGATCCGCACCTTGCCCTTCAGGCGTTCCTGCAGCGTGCGCGACCCCTCGTCGTGAATGCCGCGGCGGCCCATGTCGATGGCTTCGATCTTGTCCGGCGTCGCGGTGCGGATCGCCTGATAGTAGCTGTCGCAGATCATGAAATAGTCTTTCACGATTCGCCGGAACGGCGTCAGCGACAACAGATGCGCGACCACGGGCGTGCCGTCCTCGCGACGGATGTCGAACATCAGCCGGTTGCCGGTGATGCCGATATGCAGGGTGAACGGCCCGCCCTCGGCCCCGTCGGGCGCGAATAGATTCTGCTCGATCAAATCGTAGATCGCGATCGCGCGCTCATGCTCGATGTCGGGACCGGAACGCCCGATCGATTCCTCGTCGAGCGTCACCGCCACGACGCGCTTGCTGGCGTCGTCCTTCGCATCATCGCTGTGCGGCGGTTTCGTCATCACGGGCTCTTCGGCAGATTGAGCCGCGTCCCGACCGAACGGGCATGCGCCTCGAGCCCTTCGGCCTGGCCGAGCGTCATCGCCGCCGGGCCGAGCGCGCGCAACTGGTCCGGTCCGCATTTCAGGATCGAGGTGCGCTTCATGAAATCGAGCACGCCGAGCCCCGAGGAGAACCGCGCCGAGCGCGCGGTCGGCAGCACATGGTTGGAGCCGCCGACATAATCGCCGATTGCCTCCGGCGTATGCGCCCCCAGGAAGATCGCGCCGGCATTGCGGATTTTCAGCGACAGCGCTTCCGGATCCGCAGTGATGATCTCCAGATGCTCGGCCGCGATCGCGTTCGCCAGATCAGCGGCTTCGTCGAGATTTTTCACCATGATGATGGCGCCGAACTCGTTCCACGAGGCGCGGGCGATCTCCGCGCGCGGCAATGTCTTCAATTGCGATTCGACCGCGCGCTCGACTTCAGTTGCCAGCGCGGCGTCGTCGGTGATCAGGATCGATTGCGCCGACGCATCATGCTCGGCCTGGGCCAGCAAATCAGCGGCGATCCAGCCGGCATTGCCGGTGCGGTCGGCGATCACAAGCACTTCGGAAGGACCGGCGATCATGTCGATGCCGACCTTGCCGAACACCAGCCGCTTGGCGGCAGCGACATAGGCGTTGCCGGGGCCGACGATCTTGGCGACCGGCGCGATGGTCGCGGTGCCCCACGCCAGCGCGGCGACCGCCTGCGCCCCGCCGACGCGATAGATCTCGGAGACGCCGCCGAGTTGCGCTGCCGCCAGCACCAGCGGATTGAGCTTGCCGTCCGGCGAGGGCACCACCATCACCACGCGCGGGACGCCGGCGACTTTTGCCGGTACCGCGTTCATCAGCACCGAGGACGGATAGGCCGCGGTGCCACCGGGGACATACAGCCCGACGGCGTCGATCGCACTCCAGCGCCAGCCAAGCTCGACGCCTTGCGCGTCGGTGAAGCGTTCGTCCTTTGGCAATTGACGGCGGTGAAACACTTCGATGCGGTCGCGCGCGAATTTCAGCGCGTCGAGCGTCGCGGCATCACAGGCCTTCACAGCGGTATCGATCTCGGCGGAGGCGACGCGCAGGCCCCCGGCGTCGATATCGAGCCGGTCGAATTTTTTCGTGGCCTCGATCAGGGCGGCGTCGCCCCTCGCCGCCACGTCATCGACGATGGCGCGGGTGGCCCGCTCGACATCGGCCGACGCCTCGCGCTTGGCGCCGAGGAAGGTGGCGAAGCGCTGGTCGAAATCGGCGCGGCTTCTGTCGAGGCGAACGGGCATGGCGGCTTTTCTGGTGGCGTGCGGCTTGAATCGAAGGCCTATGCTCAATGGCGCGGCGGCCAATGGCCGTCAACCCTTGAAACCGCGGGAATTGGGCAACGCGGCTGCGATCCGCGCGATTTTGGTCGTCCCCGCGAACGCGGGGACCCATAACCCTGGCGCTGATTGCGAAGCACGGCAAATGCCTCACTGCACCTAACGAGAATCCTCGCCCTATGGGTCCCCGCGTTCGCGGGGACGACCCCGGCTCACGCATCCAGCCCGGACGATTCGGCGCCTTCGCCGAGATCGCCGGTGCCGAGATCATCGGTGGCGAGGTCGGCGAGCTCGCATTCGAGACATTCGACGTCGAGCCGGAGCGCCCCGCCGTGGTTGAACAACAGCACCACGCTGCCGCCGGGCGGATCGGCCGGATGAAACTCGATTCCCAGCAGCTCGAGCGCCGTTTCCGCGGGCGCCTCCAGATCGATATTGCGCGAC
>DASZLU010000165.1:0-1941 GCA_035552195.1 Allostellaceae bacterium
CGTCTTCTTCAGCGATTCCGGTTCGGTCGCGGTCGAAGTCGCGCTCAAAATGGCAGTGCAGTACTGGCTCAATCGCGGCCAGCCTCGCCGCCACCGCATCGTAGCTTTCACCGGCGGCTATCACGGTGACACCACCGGCGCGATGGCGGTGTCCGATCCCGAAGGTAGCATGCACGCGGCTTTCCGCGGATTGTTGCCGGAGCAGATCGTGGTCGATCTCCCGATCGACGAGGCAAGCCGCGCCGCGCTTGAGACCGTATTGGCCGCGCGCGCCCAGGAGATCGCGGCGATCATCGTCGAACCCTTGGTGCAAGGCGCCGGCGGCATGCGTTTTCATGCAGCGGCCGCGCTCAAAACTTTGCGCGAGCTCGCCGACCGTTACGAGCTTTTGCTGATCTTCGACGAAATCTTCACTGGCTTCGGCCGCACCGGCGCGATGTTCGCGTTTCAGGAAGCCGGTGTCGCACCGGATATCCTCGCGCTGTCGAAAGCACTGACCGGCGGGACGCTGCCGCTCGCGGCCACGATCGCGAACCGAAAAGTCTTCGACGCGTTCTGGTCGGACGACCCGGCGAAGGCGCTGATGCATGGTCCGACCTTCATGGCGAACCCGCTCGCTTGCGCCGCCGCCAATGCCTCGCTCGATCTGTTCGAGCGCGAACCGCGGCTCGATCAGATAGCCAAGATTGCGGCCGCACTCCGCGACGGTCTCGAACCCTGCCGCAAGCTTCCGAGCGTCAGGGACGTGCGGGTGAAAGGCGCCCTCGGCGTGGTCGAATTCGACCGCATCGAAAATCTCAACGCCCTGCGGCAACGCTTTATTACCGAAGGTGTTTTCGTACGGCCATTTGGCTCGATCGTTTATCTGGCGCCGGCCTTCACCATTGCCGAGGACGAGCTGTCGGTATTGACCGCTGCGACCCGGCGCGTGCTGGCTTAAGCGACGTCGGGCCTAGCGAGATTTGCGGGCCGGCGGTCAGTTTTCCGGCCGTTCGTCAAGCGCGTCGATGCGGTTGGGATAGAACGCGACATAGTCCTTGATCGCGCTCACCGCGTCGTAGGGCGCTTCATAAGTCCACACCGCATTGATCGAGCGCTCGCCGCCCAGCGGAATGCTGAAATAGGAGCAATCCCCCTTATACGGGCAATAGGTGGCGTGATCCGTGCGCGTCAGGAGCGTCATATCGACGTCCTTGCGCGGCACATATTGCACGGGCGGATAACTCGCTTCGTGCAGCGTCAGAGCTTCGCGCGTGTCGGCAACGGTGCGTCCCGCTACCGAAACCGTAACGCGCTTGTGGCTCTTCTCGATGGTGATCGGATGATCCGGACCAGGGATCTTGATGGTCTTCGGCTTCGCTTCGGCCGGTGTGGACATGGCATCGGGTTTCGACATGGTGAGCCTTTCCAGATGGCGCGCCGGACCTCAGGTCGAGGTCCAGCCTCACGAATATAGGTTAGGCGTCCAAGAACGGCGAGACGTGCCGCGCGATCTTGTTTGAGGCTTATTTGCAACCGGGCGATCGAACTCTAATAGCCGACCACGCTGCCATGGAGATCGTAGGCGTCGGCGCGCTCGATCTTTACCGTCGCAATCTCGCCGACGCGGAGCGGCCGGTGGCTCGCCACAAACACGGTGCCATCGATCTGCGGCGCGTCGCCCTTGCTGCGGCCCTTGGCAATTCCCGATTTGGCATCGACTTCGTCGATGATGATCCGCTCGCGATTGCCGAGTTTCCGTTTTAGCCGCTTTTGCGAAATCGTCTGCTGATGCTGCATCAGGCGATGCCAACGCTCTTCCTTGACGTCGTCGGGCACGAACGCAGCGATGGAGTTCGCCGTCGCGCCGTCGACGGGCTCGTAACGGAAACAGCCGACGCGATCGAGTTGCGCCTCGCTGAGCCAGTCGAGAAGCTCGGCAAATTCCGCATCCGTTTCGCC
>DASZLU010000166.1:0-1642 GCA_035552195.1 Allostellaceae bacterium
TGCGCCATGGCGGTGCGCGACCTGATGCCGAACAAGGACGGCTCGCCGAAAGTGCTGTCGACGCGCTCGCCCATGGTGCGCAAGGCGCGCGAAGGGGTGATGGAATTCCTGCTGATCAATCATCCGCTCGATTGCCCGATCTGCGATCAGGGCGGCGAATGCGATCTGCAGGACCAGTCGATGGCCTATGGCGTCGACGCCAGCCGCTTCGCCGAGAACAAGCGCGCGGTCGAGGACAAATATCTCGGCGCACTGGTCAAGACCTCGATGAACCGCTGCATCCAGTGCACCCGCTGTGTGCGTTTCATCACCGAAGTCGCGGGCGTGCCCGAGCTCGGCGCCATCGGCCGCGGCGAGGATATGGAGATCACGAGCTATCTGGAAAGCGCACTGCATTCCGAGCTGCAGGCCAATATCGTCGACATCTGTCCGGTCGGCGCGCTGACCTCGAAGCCCTATGCCTTCGCGGCGCGGCCTTGGGAACTCAACAAGACCGAGTCCATCGATGTGATGGACGCTGTCGGCTCGGCGATCCGTATCGATACCCGCGGCAGCGAAGTGATGCGGATTCTCCCGCGCATCAATGAGGAGATCAACGAGGAGTGGATTTCCGACAAGACCCGCCACGTCGTCGACGGTTTGCGCACCCAGCGGCTCGATCAGCCCTATGTGCGCAAGGACGGGCAGTTGCGTCCGGCGAGTTGGACCGAGGCGTTTCAGGCGATCGCGGGCAAAGTGGCGCAGACCAATGCCAAGCGTATGGGTGCGATCGTCGGCGATCTCGCCGCGGTCGAAGAGATTTTCGCGCTGAAAGATCTGATGACGCGGCTTGGCGTCAGCAATCTCGATTGCCGCCAGGATGGCTCCACGCTCGATCCGGCCGCCGGCCGTGCCACCTATCTGTTCAATGCCACCATCGCCGGCATCGACGCCGCCGATGCACTTCTGATCGTTGGCTCCAATCCGCGCAAGGAAGCCGCCGTCCTCAACGCCCGCATCCGCCGGCGCTGGCGTGCCGGCAAATTCTCGATCGGCCTCATTGGGCCGAAGGTGGATCTGACTTACCCTTACGATTATCTCGGCGCCGGGCCTGAGACGCTTGCCGACATTTCGCGGCATTCCTTCGCCGAGAATTTCAAAAAGGCCGAACGGCCGATGCTGATCGTCGGCGCCGGCGCCTTTGCCCGCGCCGATGGCGCGGCGCTGGCGTCGCTTGCCGCCAAGGCCGCGCTTGATCTCGGCGCCGTCAAAGACGGCTGGAACGGCTATTGCGTGCTGCAAAATGCGGCCTCGCGCGCCGGCGCGCTCGATCTCGGCTTCGTGCCGGGGCCCGGCGCTTTGAGCGCGCGGCAGATGGCGGCCTTCGGCACGCTCGATCTTGTCTTCCTTCTCGGCGCTGACGAGATCGACATCCCCAAGGGCGCGTTCGTGGTCTATATCGGCACGCAGGGCGATCGCGGCGCCTCGCGCGCCGACGTGGTGCTGCCGGGCGCGGCCTATTCGGAAAAGTCGGCGACCTACGTCAATACCGAGGGCAGGGTGCAGATGGCGACGCGCGCCTCGTTCCCGCCGGGCGACGCCAAGGAAGACTGGGCGATCCTGCGCGCGCTCTCCGATGTGCTGAAGAACAAGCTGCCTTATG
>DASZLU010000167.1:0-62421 GCA_035552195.1 Allostellaceae bacterium
TTAGAGCGGGCGTTTAGAGCGGTGGCGAAAGAGAAGCCCACGCCAAAGAAGGGTAAGCACTAGCGCTAGGAAATCGTTGAACCTATCCGCCTTGTGCAGGGTTGCCTGCACATGCAATCGGCGCCGTATTATCAAGAGCAGGCGGAAAGAGCGGAGCGGCTGGCCAGCCTCGTCACCGACAAAGCGGTGGAGACCGAGCTACACAAGATTGCGGAAGATTACCGTGATATCGCGCTAGACTTGCAGAACGGAGCCATTGAAATCCGGCATCCAGAACTCATGCCGCAACGAAGGCACAAGCGCTAAGGCTTCTTGGGATCGGGCTCGTCGCCGGTCTTAAGATCGTCTTCCAAGACTTGGGCAAAACTCCGGAGTTCGGTTGCCAAAGCCGCGTCTCCATCGTCGGCAACCTTCGTCGCGAGGTCGCGAAGCCTGGTCATTAGCGAGATAATCTTATCTCTTGTCATGGGCTTTCCCTGCCTCCTGGCCGGGAGCCCAAGTCTACGCCCCTAGCGGGGAACCGGGCAAGCTATCGATCAATCGATCATCAAATGTATGCTAGCCCACACTGTAGGGTTGGTACTGCGAAGCATGACGTGGCCTAAGCGAAGCCGTGAGTACGAAGCGGGGAGCATGCCGAGAGTGAGATCAATGTGTCGCCGACCATTTGAATTAACCTTTTGATCCACTTTGCCTGATTGCTGGGATGATGAGCGCCTACGACAGCGCGTATTCGCCGATAATTGCGTCGGCCGTGCGTGCGTTCGCATGACGGTCCATAATGCGCCTCCTCGAACCCCGTTACCGCCGCGAGAGAGCGGCTCCTCGCGAGAGCAATTTTAGGCTGATCGTAGTTCGGTAAAGGGGGTTGCGCGCCCCCGCAACCAATTTCGTATACCCAACCTCTGGGCCGCTCTCTCATGGAGCGGCCTTTTGGCTTTTGTGGCCAGTGACAAGATGCCGGCCAGATGGCCGTGCAGGTGCCGTTGCTGAGGCGCGCTACCCCTTCTATCCTGGCGGATAGGCCAAGCCTCATCCTTATTTTTTAGTCAATGGCTCCGCGATTTCCCGAGTGGCTTCGATAAAGAGCATTGCCGCGGGACTTAGGATGCGGCGCTTCAATTTAATCACAGCGACGGGGCGGGGGCGGATCGGCATTGGGATCGGCAGCGCCTTGATCGGCAGCTTGGCGACATTGAAGTACAACATCGAGCCAGGCACGATCGTCAGGTAACGACCCAGCGCGACGAGGCTGTTGCGCAAATGATAGGTATAAGAGATGGCGCTCGGCGTCGGCACCGCGAGTCCGTGCGCGTTGAATGCCTCTTCGACAAGAGAGCGCGGCAAAGTATTCGGCGGTGTCAGGAGCCAGGGCTCGTCGATCAACTCGGCGAGTGCGATTTTACGTCGCCGCGCCCATTTGCTGTTCGAACCGGCGACGACAAAGATCGGCTCGTCGAAAAGGATTTCGGCGTCCAAATCCTTCTCGTTGAAGGGCGATGGAATTCGGGCGATGACCAAATCGAAAGAGCGATCGCGTAAGTCGCGATAGTCCGTTGTCGCTGTATGTGCGTGGCCGACGTGAAACACGATGCGCGGGTATTTGCGCGAGAGCTTCTCGATGACAACCGAAACCAGTCCCGCCTCGATCCAATCCGTGCACCCGATGCGCACTTCTCCGACCGTCGGATCAGCCAGGAACTCGATGTCGAGGGCGCCTTGCTTCAGTTCGTCGAAAACGGCGATTCCACGGTCGAGCAGCGCGCGGCCATACATCGTGAGTTCGACGCCATGCGCGTCTCGATCGAAGAGGCGCACATTGAGGATGCGCTCCAGATCGGCAACCGCCTTAGAGACCACTGACTGAGATGTTGCGAGATGCCGAGCCGCCTTTGCCATGCTGCCGTGGTGTGCCAGGGCAATAAGGACGTTCAGGTCGCGCAGCTTGATGCGGCGCTCGATGCGGTCAGCTAGTTTCATGCCCCTATCGTGAATTGCGATATCCCGAACGCAAATTAGCGCTTCTCGCGATCGGAAATCGAGAGGAGGAGCCGAGCGTCATGGTATCGAGGGAGCCTGATATGTTTCTGCGTCGCGCGATCGGAGTGATCCGGATGAGGGCGGTCCTGCGAGCTGTCGCTATGCTCGCTTTTGCCTGCAGCGTCGGATTGGCGTCTGCCGAAGAGTTGAGCGAGCCTGGCTTCGAAGGCAACAAAGTCATCCCGCAAGCGAAAGCCGATCCGGCCGGCGTGCCGAACAAGCAGGTCATCGCCAATATTTACGAAGTGCCGGCGGGTAACATGGTGCCGCGGCACTTTCACCACGGCGACGAATTTCATTTGGTGCTGTCCGGCAGCTGGGAGGCCGAAGTCGAGGGTCGAGCCGCTCGCATCCTTAAAGCCGGCGACTCCCAATATGTGGCGGGCGGCCTATGGCATGGCGGCAGAGCGCTTGGCCCTGACCCGCTGCGTCTCCTGGGCATCATGATCGTCGATAAGGACAAGCCCATCACCGAAGTCGTGCCGGGCGAACAATCGCCCCAAGTGAAGCTGAAGCCGACAAACAGATCATAGTTCGTTCATTTTCCGGGATACTGTCGCGCGTTCGCCAGCGGCGATCCCAGCTTATCGCGACCGCTCGGATTGCTCGGTGTGTTGCGCAAGTTGCTCGTACTGAGAAGAAATATCGGTATTTCGTCGCATATACCCGTGTCGGAAACTTTCGCGCAGTCGTGCCGCAACGCTGCGTCACGGTTTTATCGGCGTTCGAGTTCGGCTTCGGTTGACCATCCGTTCATTGCCATCGCGCCGCGAGCGCATGCGATATTCGTGGCGGCCATGCGCTGTCAGTATCAACTGCACGATCTAGAACATACGAGGCGACGGACTCATCAGATCCACGATCCGACGAGATCCGTGCTATTTCCGCTCGAGGAGCGGCCGAGCCGCAACCATTCACGGTACCTCTCGGCATCGGCTGCGCGCCGCTTATACCGGCCCTCTGGCGTCCGCCGAGAAAATGTGATCACCGATAACAACCCGGCGACGGCCGCCATAGTCCGAACGCAATCGAAGGCGATCATCTGGCTTTCCCGTTGGAGTATATTTGATGGTCAGAAAACCGACAGGTGAACGAGAAGAACATCACGCGGTAGTAGTCGCGCAGCGCAAAGCCGAAGAGCGATACGCCGCTTCGCCTGTGGGTATGCGGGAGACGGCTGCGTACCTGCGTCGGTCGGCCGACGCGATGCAAGACAGCAATGATCGCGATGCGATGCTCCGTTTGGCGGCGGGGTATGAGTGCCGCGCCGAAGCAGCCTTCAGGCACCCTCGGCAATAGGCGACTTTCTACATTACGTAGCCCTGTCTCGGCTGCGCTTTTCGTTGCGGCGGAGCCATATCCGATCATGCCGCTGCCGTCGACGCGCTCGCGCAGGGCACCCGCCTCGCCATCGTCTAGCCGCGTTCGCCGGGCGTTATCTTAAGAGTTCGCTCGCCTACATCACGGGTTAATCCGCGGCGGCCGCGCGGCCGCGCTGTCTCATTCGTTCTTGCCAGAGGAAAAGGGGGGCACTTCGACAAGCGACCCGATGAGTCGCAGCAATGCCTGCTGTTCTGGCCCTTTTCCGCTACGCAAGAACTCACCCAGTTCGATGTGAGATAATCGGCCGCCCGATGGGGCGTTGGGCTGATGGACAATGAAAGCGTGGCCGTTGGCCGGTTCGCGCCCGAGAAACCAAGCGTCGCCATTCGGGCTACGATAGAGTTCGTGACGTTCGGACATGAGCGCCTCCTTTCGTTTCATATAGGAGCCGAAGATATCAGGGAGAATAGTGCGCCCATCACTAATGCCGCTGAGCCGGTATCTTGGTGCTGTAGTTTGATCGCGCGCTTCGGACGAGCGCCTCGATCGCATCACCGATCGTATGCGCGAAGCCGGTCGCTTTGGGTGCCTCTGAAAACGGGCTCAGCGCCCACTGAACCCGCTCGCCTACGCGCTTTATCTCGAAGGAAGCTCCGCAGAGACACAAGGTGTCCAAATCCTTCGCACCTGCTACCCAGGTCAAATCGGCTTCGCCAACTTCCGCAACGAGCTGGCGCAATACCTCGGCGGCCCCCTTGCCGGCGATGGGCTTATTTCCCGTCTGTGCCCAGAACGACTCATCGAACAAGCCGGCGAAATACCAATCGGGCACGGACATTCCGTTTTCTCCCAAGCCATTCAGCCGGGAGTGCGGGGCAATCTTCCGTGCCGCTGTCTCTCAGCCGTCAGCGCCCAGTGGACGAAGCTGACGATAGGTGAAGCTACGCTTTTCCTCGCAAGCACACTAGCCGCAATCTGCGGCCGTCTGGGTCGCCGCATACCAGAAGCGTGACGGCTTCCTAGAAACGCATTCTCTGTCCGGATTAAAGCCGGTCAGTGCGAGAGGACGATCGCCCGTGGCGACGTTGCGATAGATTTGTGGGCCGCTGAGGAATTACCGGTTGTCTCCATCACCGTTTGCCCGATTCTTGGGGTGGCGACAGAAGAGATCAAATCCGCGTAAATAATTCGCCGAACCCAGGCACCGAATCGCGCACTCCGCCGGTGCGGAGCGCATGCCAAGCCAAAGCTTGGTTGCTGGTCACCACCGGCTTGCCTAGATCTTGCTCCAGCGCAGCAATGATTGGCGTCGAGCGGATGGTTGTGCAGCTGAAAAAGTAGGCGTCCGCGTCTGCGTGCTGGTTGGCAATTGCGAGACGATACCATTCGCCAGGTTCGATACGGGCGTACGCCGCGCTACCCGCGAGATCCAAGCCTATATCTCGTAACACCGTTACATCGTGATGACCGAAAAACGCTACCTCACGCTCGTTGACGTCCCGTTCATAGGGCGAAACGAGCACGATTCGTCGTACATCGAGCGCGCGAAACGCGGCGACGAGCGCCTCCGAAGTGGCCGTGGCTGGTCTCTTCGATACGGAGCTAATGCGTTCCTTGAGCTTTCCTTCCATCGCTGGGTCGAAGGTCGAAACGGCCGTACAATGAAAGGCGATGAGATCAACACCCGCGTCAACGAGGAGCGCAGCGCCTTCTTCGACCTTTTCGGTCATGGCAAGAAGCTGGCTGCGCCCGGACCCGGCAAGCTTAAGGCGAGTCGTATGGAGCGAAACGCCGTCGGGAAGCATTGCGGGTATTTCCGGTTCTGTCACCTGATTCGATGACGGCAGCAGCATTCCGATTTTTAAGCGCCATCCGAACCGGATCGGGCCTGACGGGCTACCGCTTGTCATGGGCACGCCCTCCCTTCGGAAAGCAAGGTGGCGATCCTCACGTCGGCACTGAAGCGTGTAGCGGCTCCGTCACGAGACGATAATGCGCGCCTTTTGAAATCGGCGACAAATTCTCGGCGATGCGCGTCCAATTCTCGGCGTCGTCGTCGCTTGTATAGACCTCACCATCGGTCGTGCCGACGAAAAGACTGTAGCCGCCGGGATAACCAACGACGCACATCGCCTCGATATTCGCGTGTCCATCGGTTAGACCGTTTGCGGCACGCGCCCAACTGCGTCCGTTATCGCGGCTCCGGAAAACCGTGCCGCCCGCGTGCTTGGTCCGGCGCCAGATCGTCGGATCATTTTCCGCCCCCGATAGAAAGAGCGTGGTTTCGTCGCCCGGTGCGAAGACAAGGTGATCGGGATAGCCGATACGGAAATGCACATCGGTGACATGTTCCCAGGATCGGCCGGCATCGACGCTGTGATAGAGGCCGTTTCCGGTCGTCATGAAAATCTCGTCGGGATTGGACGGCCGCAGCACGACGCGATGGATGTCGTGATGCCATAGATCATCAGGCCGGTCGTAGGAATCGAGCACACGCCAATGCGCGCCGCTATCGTGCGAGACGAGCAGCGCGCCCTGTTCGACCGCAACGTAGATATGGCTCGGATCGCGTGGATCGATCGCCAGCGCCTTGGTGTGGGCGCTATGCGGCGGCGCTGGAAATATCCAGGTCTCTGTTCCTGGCACCTGACGGATCGCCGGAAGCTCGCGCCAGCTTCTCCCGCTATCACGCGAGCGAAAGAGCGAGACCGGCTCGGTTCCCGCATAGATCGCGACGCCTTCTGTGTCGCGCACCGCGGCAAGGGAGAACACATGCTCGATGCCGATGCCAGCGGTGCGCCGCTCCCACGATTGGCCATCGTCGCCGCTGTAATAGAGGCCGCCATCGTGAACACCGGCGAAGATATCGCGCTGATCCGGCGCCACCAGCAGCGCGCTCACATGCTTGCCGGAGAGCGCGAGACCGACGCGTCGCCACGCTGCGCCCGGTCGATCGCGCTCGAGAATTTGCGCGCCGTTGAGGGTCGCGACGATGAGCCGGATTGGCGGCCCCGGCTCATCGAAGACGATTTGCCCGTTCGTCGAAAGGCATATGGTCATGTCGCGTTCCTCCGCGGTCGCGCCGTTAGGCGGTTGCCGGTTTGAGCGGCGCAGCGGGCGCTGTCGTCGCCCCGAACCCTTTCTGGCGCTTGAGCAGGAAGAGGACAAGCACGCCAAGAATCATGGGCGTACCCATGACATAACAGATGGCAGCGGGTCCCCAGCCATATTGCAAGAGAAACGCGGCGAGCAGCGGCCCGATCAGCGCCCCCGTGCGCCCGCCAAGCGCATAGGCAGCGCCCACGCCGGTCGAGCGGATCGCGACCGGATAAGAGGTCGAGGCCAGCGCCATGAGACCGGAATTGCTGCCGCCGACGAAAAAGCCGACGGTCGCTACGCACAACACGACCACGGTGACCGGCGCCGTGACCAGTGCACCGAGCAGCCAGGTTACGGCCGCAATAATGGCAAAGGCCGGGATCAGGACGCGATAATAGCCAAAGCGGTCGATGAGTTGACCGACCATCGCTGTCGCGATGAGGCTGCCGATGTTCCACATGCCGAGAGACGTACCGACTGCCGTGGTCGAGCCGCTCGTCATGCGGATGAAAGTCGGAACCCAGGACACCATGAAGATCATGAGAAAGAAGCTTAGGAAGAAAATAAGCCACACCAGGATCGTTCCAGCGGCACGGCCATCTTGGAATAATTGCACCAGCGGCGCGCCCGGAAGCTTCTTTTCCGACAAGAACAGTTCGGCATCCGCGCGCAGCCCTGGATCGATCCGCACCGCGATGCGATGCATCGCCGCCTGATTGTCGCCGCGCGATCCGAGATAAGCGAGCGATTCGGGCATCGAGCCGATCAGCGCCAGAACGAGAACCAGCGGCAGAATGCCGGCAACGACAAACAGCGACTGCCAGCCAAAGTTCGGCACGAGCCAGACGGCGCTGAAGCCGACGATCGATCCGCCGACAGGCAGTGCCATCCACATCAAGGTCGTCACGGTCGCCTTGAGACGCTGCGGCGCGTACTCGGCGCTATAGGCCATGGCGGCGGGAACGATGCCGCCAAGGCCGAGTCCTGCCAAAAGCCGCAGCGCGGCGATCTCGGTGACTGTCGTCGCCCAAGCCGTGAGCAGCGAGAAAAGGCCGAAGATGCAAGCCGAACTGATCAAGACGGTCTTGCGGCCGATGCGATCGGAGACCGGACCCAACAACAGCGCGCCGACCATGACGCCGATCTGGCCGCCCGTCAGGATGATGCCGAGCGCGGCAGGCTGTAAGTTGAGTCCCTCGCGGATTCCCGGCAGCGCCACGCCGATCACCTGCACGTCGTAGCCGTCGACCGTGCAGCTCAAAAAACACAGCAGCAATATCCACAATCGATAGGCGCCGACCGGACGCTCGTCGATCAATGCTTTCGCGTCGACCCGTGTTCCAGACATGTTTCCTCTCCCCTCTTTTCGCGGTCTCTCTTGGCGAGGGCCGCTGATCATCGTTATTCAACCCAGGACGGTTGTTAGGCTCAGCACGACAAGAGAAATTTCATTGCGCCACCAAATCCTTGACGTAACGCGTATCGATGATCGCTTCCGCGTTCACCTCTCCCTTGATAAAGCCATGCGCGCGATACCATTCGATTTGGTGACGCACGTCCTTGATATCGAGGCGCCCCTCCGCGTCCGCATAGGTGACGCCGAGTTTTGCGCCGGCTTCGCTGAGACCCGTGTATTTGGCGACGATGGCGAGGACGGCGGGCGCATCAGCGCCATCGCGCCGTCCTCCGTCGGGACCGGCGAACGCGTCGTGATATTCTTTCGCACCGCGGCGATAGGCGTTGAGGAAATGCCGAATCAGATCAGGTCGATCGGCGTTGCGTTTCGAGGTTACGATCGCGCCGAATTGCCAGGGGGTTTCGTCGCCAACCCACCCCAAGAGCTTCACGTCGCCCTTTGCCAAAATCGGTGGAAGAGCGGGTGTCATCGAAATGACCGTCGTATCGACCTGTGCGGTTTCGACCGCAGCAACGGCATTCGACAGCGATTGCGTCACGACAATGCGAACACTCCCCAGGTCAAAACCGTCTTTATCTGCCAGAAGCCCGACGGCGTAGTGGGCCGGGCCGCCCGCTGCCGTGACCGCGACGGAATGACCGGCAAACTGCTTCAACGTTTGGAAGCCGCCGTCATAGAGGCGCTTATTGACGAGATAACCTTGGTTCTGGAAACCCGGCATTTCGCGCGCCAGGCCGCCGATGATCGTCAGCACGCCCCGGCCGGCGAGATTATAAAAGCCACCCGTCAGCGCGCTTGTGCCAAAATCCAGATCGCCGGCGACGAGCCCGGCGGGTATCGGCGGCCCGCTCTCGAAGTTGACGAGCTGGGGCTCGAGCCCTTCGGCCGCGAAATAACCTCTATCGATGGCGACGTAGAGCGGCGCCGAGGCGGACACGCGCAATAGCCCGATCTTGATGGGTTCGGCCGAAGCAAAGCCAAACAACGCGCATGCGAAGAGAAACGTAAGAACAGTGCCGCGAAAGATGACGGCTGTCCTCACCACGCTTCACTCGCGAGCCGGGCGCCTTTAACGAGCGCATCGAGTTTTGCCCAAGCGACGTCCGCGTGAAGCTCATCACCTGCGGCCGAGGTTCCGAAGCCGCAATCGGTGCTCGCGATCACGTTCTCGCGCCCGACGATGTCGGCGTAGCGCGTGATACGCTGCGCAACGAGCTCGGGATGTTCGATCAGCGACACGCAATGCGAAACCACACCCGGAAGCAACAGCTTTCCGGGCGGCAGCTTTACTTCCTCCCACACCGCCCATTCATGTTCGTGACGCGGGTTCGACGCCTCGAACGAATAGGCGGCGGCTTTAATCTTGAGCATCAAATCGATGTAATGCTTAAGCTCGAGATCATGCGCGCGCGGCGCGATATTCGTGCTGTAACACGTGTGGAAGCGTACCCGGTCTTCGGGGAGGCCGCGCAGCGCGTGATTTAGGATTTCCACCCGCAGCGCGATGAACTTCCGGCATTCCTCGAGGCTGATCCCGGGGGTGCGATCGTAATAAGTGACGAGCTGCGGATCGTCGATCTGCAGCAGAAGCCCCGCACTCACGATGGCTTTGTATTCCTCATGCATCGCATCCGCGAGAGCGACCAGATACTCTTCCGCGGTGCGATAGTAATCGTTGCGATAAAAGACCTCGAGATTGCTCGGCGAGAGCGCGGTGATGAAACCTTCCTGCGCGTTCGTTTTCGCCATGGCGGCTTTCATGTTCGCGATGTCGGCTGCCACTTCGGCCTGCCCGATATAGCTGATCGGACTGCCGCAGCGCAGCCAGCGCTGTCCCGCGCTGGGCTTTGCCACGGGCCGGGGTCGCGCGGCCAGCATGACACGGTTCTCGGCATAAACCTCTGGGAAGGCGAGCGCGTCGCGCGTCGGCCGGTAGGCTTGATACGGTTCGGACGCTCGCGACAAGCCGGCTAGCCGCGTTCCTAGATAGGCCGTGAAACTTGATTTGCTGTGCTCGCCGTCGCTGACAATATCGATACCGATTTCGTCTTGCCGGCGAACGATATCGGTCACCGATTCGCGAACCCGGGCCGATAGGGTCGCGGGGTCGTATGACTCGCCGCCGTCTTTCGCCAGCAGCGGGGCAAGCAGCTCGATGGGACGTGGCAAACTGCCGGTATGGGTGGTTACAAAGCGATCGGTACTATGCCTCATCGTGTTACCCGCCTTCTGTAAAGGAGCACCGTCAGACTTTATTGGGCCGCGACCGACTCCTTCGCCGGCACTTTCCCGACATTGCCCTCAAACAGCGCGACGAGATCGTCGGCGATCGGCGAGAAGGCCAGCATATGGCGCTTGAGATAGGTGGCGAAGCCTTCGGAATAGTTTTGTTTGTCGCGTTCGCGTGGCAAGTCGATCAGCACGTTCTCGGCCGGATCGCGGATCGTGCCCAGCGGATCCTCGCCGCGCGCCACTCTCTCGAGCTCGCGCTTCAGCATGCGGCGATAAACGGCGAGGCCGCGATCGCTGCCCGTCAAATTCTCTTTCGTGCGATCGGCGATCGGGCCTTGCGTCACCCACGCCATGATGTCCTGCGCATGCACGTATTCGGTCAGGTAGTTGCCGTCCGCGTCGGTGACCGGCGGCTCGTAGAGCGACACGGTCTCGCGAAGATGCGCCGGAACCGCAACCCCATGCGGCGGCAGATAGGCGTGATACCAGTAATGTTGTGTGTGCGTATCGTCGATCGGCACGCGGATCTGGAACGTGTATTGCGTGAAGAAACCACCGGCGCTTCCGACCGCCAGGCTGTTCGGAAACACGAGCGGATGGCCCGTCTTCCAATCCTCCGCATCCTCGGATTGCCCCTCATAGAGGCGGCGCTTGATGATGCCGTAAGCGAATTCGTCGAATCCCGATTTCGCCTGCCGACGCGACACGGCGGTACGGATGCCATCCTTCTCGTGAAGATATTCGTAGAAGGCGCCGTGCAGCCATTGCGTATGCACCGGATCGACCGAGTTCTCCATGATCTGCAGCCAATTGCACGGGATCATAGCCTTGCCGATGGTACGGATCGCGCCTGCCACGGCAAACGCGTCGAAGCGCGGCAGGCACGGCGCCGGGGCCGGCCCGAGATAGGCAAAGATCAGCCCGCCGAGTTCTTCGACGGGATAAGCTGGCGTGACGATCTTACTTTTCGCGGCCGTGGGATCGTATTCATTGGGTTGCTCGATGCAGCGGCCGGTGCCGTCGAAACGCCAGCCATGATAGGGACAGCGAATGCCGTCCGCGGTTGGAATGCCATTGGCCAGCGACACACCGCGATGCGGGCAGGATTCGGTGATCAGGCCAAGGCCGCCGCTCCGGTCTTTGAAGAGAACAAGGCTTTCCCCGAGGATTTTGACGCGCAAGGTGGCGCGGTTGGCCAGCTCGCTGCTAGCCGCGACCGGCTGCCAATAGCGGCGTAGCAGGTCGCCCATCGGCGTGCCCGGACCGATCCGCGTCAGTCGCTCATTTTCCTCCGCCGACAGCATCATTCCTCCCGTGGACCACCGTTTTTCGGGCGGTTCCAGGGGTGGAGCATACTCGATCGCGGTCACTATCGGCGACCTGAATTTCGCCGTTGGGATAGCTTCGGATTGCACCGGGCAAAACGAAACAGCGATGCGCGCCTTCGCCGCGACGGTGGGCAGCGAAGCGGATCCTCATACGCCGATGGGGCACGAGGCATCGAGGAAATCGGGATTACAGGCGTCGGGGCGAGGGTCGCCAACGCGGTGTTTAATGCGACCGGAAAACGCCGGCGTGTCCTACCAATTGCGTTGGAATAAACTCTTGCGAGCCTATTCGGGAGCGACGGTGGCTGTATCCTCGAAAGCGACCGCGCTGAAGAAGCGATATAAAGAAGCCCCGCGATCCACACGAACCACGAGGCCTCCTAGCACAACACGTCTTTTCATGTTGGTCAGTACCAGACCGACCAGGGTCAGCCGACAAATTGTTTGCCGGTGGCGGGGCTTTTCTTTGGCATCAATACGGCAGCAACTAAGTGACGGTCCGCGTCTTATGTCCCGACGTACGCTTCACTATGGAGAGATAAGATGAAATTTGCAGCGCACGGCTTAGCTATTGCCGGGATCGCGTTAAGTCTCGCGGCGTGTGGTGAAACCACGGGCGACCGCGCCCTGAGCGGCGCCACGATTGGGGCTGGCACGGGCGCAGCGGTAGGCGCGATCGGCGGACCGGTTGGCGTCGGAACCGGTGCCGCAATCGGCGCCGGTGCTGGCGCAGCGACAGGGGCGGTGACGAGTCCCAGCCAAGTGGATCTCGGCCGCCCGGTCTGGGACCGATAAAAGCCCATCCACGATAATTCTCGCAACCCACGACTGAATTTTTGGAGATTGGTATGCGTATTATCACGGCAACAGCTCTAATCGCACTTTCTCTCGCCGTTCCTTCCGTCTTTACGAACCGCGCTATTGCGGCCGACAATGTGGCCGTTGGAATTGGCAATGGCGGAATCGCTTTTGGCTACAGCGACGGATATTGGGATCGTGGCCACAAGTGGCACGGCTGGGAGAACAAAGAGGCGGCAGATCGCTTCCGTCTCCAAAACAAAGATCACTACTACGACCGGAAGCACGACAGCGACCGTGATGCCGGTTGGCGGGATAGAGACCGCTACTGGGACCATCACTGAGCATCGTCGCTTCAGTAATTCGGAAGGCCCCGCTTCGGCGGGGCCTTCCTTGTCGGGAACCCGTCAAGGGACATACGGATCGAGGACCAGCATACCGACTTCTGTGGTCGTTTATCCCGGTTTGCGCAGCCTAAGGCGGTTCGCAATGTGGTATGGATCGACGCTAACCATCGCGACTACGCTCTTGCTCCCGTTCCGCCTGTTCGGCCAGGCGTTCGCACTTCTCCGCCAAGGCCAACATCTCTTCGCGGTTAGCTTCGGTGGCGAGGCCATTCGCGACCAGCCGCGCTTCGTTGGCTATCTCTCGCCAATATTCAGGGGAATGGCCTGCCGGCTCATCGTGCATCGTGGTCCCCTTATGAGTTGCCATGTCTATTGAACGCGATGACGGTCGGCGGGTTGCGAGGTCCCCTACGCGACCTCAAACGCATTACGACTCTTGGAGTTGTCCGGCATTCTTTGCCTGATCGTTATCGATCATGGGTCTGCCGACGAATCGCCGTAATGCCTCGGTAGGTTCGATGCCATGACGATCTCGGTGCAAAACAGATGGCGAGCCGATCACTTACGTAAATTTGGCGCTGAGGAAGTCCTTGCCGGCGCTCATAGCGTCGCCGCCGAGCACCACGGACCGCGTGGGAATAGACGGATGACAACGCCCGTGGCAAGCAGACATCAAGGTTGTTACGAAAGCCTGATTGCGGCCGCGCGCAGCGGCGCCGACGCGCATACCAAGTCTCGCCAGGAACATTTTCCCGGGCGGGTAGGTTGATCGAACATGACCAAGTTCGATCAGCGCCTCACGCAGTTTATGGAGACGATCGGCGGTCTCATCAGCCGTTTAGGACAGTGGCTATCGGTCACGTACCGCCGCTGGAAGCGCGGCCCGTAGGTGGCGGCTTCACGTCGGTTTGCACGGGGTTTCCGCTCAGCCGCAAATCAGACGGGACGTTCAAAATAAAGCGAGCAGCAGAAAGCGTCATAGTTGTTGCGCTGCCCGTTCAGTAACTCAGAACGGGAGCGTGGCTGAATCTTACTGCCGACGTTGCGTTCGGGTCACGCTGCGGCGCTCAAGTATTCTCCTGCCCGCCGCGCGCTTCGCATTTTTTGGAGTCCTCATTTCTCCCGAGGCGCTTCGCGTTGGCCGCCGCACGACTTCGCCACGGGGCGATAGCGGCGATAATCGAGGTCTTGCCACCTCGGCTTTTCGTCAAGGCTAAGCCCGAGTGGAACGGTGCTTCGCCTTGTCGCTCACCATTCGTCGAAATTCGGCGGGACGCAAGGTTCTCAGTGCGATCCGGCGTGCGATGGTTTCCCACGAGCTGAGGATCAGCTCAGCTATTGCGGTTGGTAGCGTAGCTTCTGCTCGACGCCTTCATCTGCTCACCAGATCGTCCTCGCTTGGTTGTATCGCATCGCTTTTCTCGTGGCCCTTACGAGTGCATCGGCGTGCGCGTTCGGATCGACTGATCTCCTCAGATGGGTTTAGCCTGCGCTGGACAATAGTTCTCGAGCGCCGCCGCTTGGGTTGTGACGATGAGGCTTTGATCCGTAGCCGATGCGGATATCTACGTCGAATGCCCCATACCGGGTGGCGAAACTTCGCCATAGGATTTTTGGTACTTGGTGCCGGATGGTCATAGGGGCCGGAGGGTACCTGGATCGATTGGCTTTCGCCTGGGGGTGCTCATGAAGTGGACAAATCGGCGCGGAACTTATGCAGCAGCAGCGGTCTTGCTTAGCGCGATGCTGGCGGATAGCGCCCATGCCGCCGACACGGTCAAAGTCGGTATTCTGCAATCGCTGACCGGAACGATGGCGATCAGCGAGGTGACCGTCAAAAACGCCGAGGCAATGGCGATCGACGAGATCAACGCCTCCGGCGGCGTGATGGGCAAGAAGATCGAGGCCGTGGTCGAGGACGGCGCGTCCGATCCGGCGATCTTCGCGCAAAAAGCCACCAAGCTTGTGCAGGAAGGCGGCGTCGTGACTGTGTTCGGCGGTTGGACCTCCGCCAGCCGCAAAGCGATGCTGCCGGTGTTCCAGCGGCTGAAAAGCCTGCTGTGGTATCCCGTGCAGTTCGAAGGCAACGAGTGTTCGCCCAATATCATGTATTCGGGCGCGCAGCCCAACCAGCAGATCGTCCCGGCGCTGACCTGGGGCGAAGAGAAGGGCTACAAGACATACTTTCTCGTTGGCTCGGACTACGTTTTCCCGCGCACCGCGAACCTGATCCTCAAGAAGCATATCGAGAAGGACAAGCTGAAGACTGCCGGCGAAGAATACGTGCCGCTCGGCGGCACCGACTTCAGCGCGGTCATCGCCAAGATCCAGGCGTCCAAGCCGGACGTGATCTACAGCACGCTGAACGGCGACAGCAATGTCTCGTTCTTCAAGCAGATGGCGGCCGCCGGCAGCAAAATCCCGGTGATGTCATTCAGCATCGGCGAACAGGAAGCGCAGGCGATGGGCCCTTCGCTCGTGCAAGGGAGCTACGCCGCCTGGAACTATTTCCAAAGCATCGACACGCCGGCGAATAAGAAATTCGTGGCGGCGTATCAGGCGAAGTTCGGCGCCAAGGCGGCGGTCACCGACCCGATGGTTCACGGTTATATCGACGTCTATATCTGGAAGGCTGCAGTCGAAAAGGCCAAGAGCTTCGATGTCGACAAGGTGCGCAAGGCCGCGGTCGGTCTTACCGTGGCGGATACGGCGATGGGTACGATCAAATTCGCCGACAATCAAAGCCTCTACCAGACCGCTTATATCGGTCAGCTCGATCCTTCTGGTCAGTTCAACATCATCTGGCAGTCGAAAGGACCGATCGCTCCCGATCCCTATGACCCGGTCGCTTTCCCCGGAAAGAGCTGCAAGCTGAGCAGCTAGCCGGCCAGGTTTACCCTTCGCCCGAGGAACCCTTCCTCGGGCGAAGCCGGTTTCCATTCAGGAGCGAGACGATGGGTGAATTCGCGCTCGTTATCGGCCAGATTTTTAATGGCTTTAGCCTCGCATCGCTGTTCGCCCTTGCGGCGCTCGGTCTGGCGCTCAGTTTCGGTCTGATGCGTGTCATCAACATGGCGCATGGCGAGATGCTGATGCTCGGCGGCTATCTTGCTTATCTCACGCTGCTGATGGTTCCGGGCCCGCTCGGCATCATCGTCGCGATGCCGGTCGCTTTTCTCGGGGCAGCGGCGGTTGGCGCGATCATCGAGATTGGCGTCATCCATCGTCTCTCCTCGCGTCCGCTCGATACGTTGCTCGCCACCTGGGGCATCAGTCTCATCGTGCAGCAGGCAGCACGCGATCTCTTCGGCGCTATCGGCGTGGAGGTGACGGCGCCGACGTGGCTCGACCAGACTTTCAGCGTCGCTAGTGGACCCCTCGCAGGTCTTACGCTTCCGACGGTGCGTCTCTTTATTCTTTTGATCTCGGTGATCGTTCTTGCCGCGCTCGGCGCGTTCCTCACGCGCAGCCGCATCGGCCTGTTGGTGCGTGCGGTCAATCAGGATCGGTTCATGGCGGCGGCGAGTGGTATCAATGTCCGGCAGGTCGATCTCACCGTGTTTTGCGTCGGCACCGGCATTGCCGGGTTGGCCGGTGTCATGCTGGCGCTGTTGGGCCCGGTGACGCCCACCGTCGGCCAAAGCTATATCGTACCGGCCTTCCTGGTTGTCATCCTGGGTGGTCTCGGCAGCCTTGTCGGCACGACCGTCGCCTCGCTCCTGACCGGCTTGTTCTCGGCGCTCATTCAGATCTTCGTCGACGTCAGTGTCGCGCAGGTGCTGACCTTGCTGTTCGTGATCGGCTTCCTGCAATTCCGGCCGCAAGGCGTGATCGCTGTGCGCTCGCGCGCATTGGAGAGTTGAGCGCGCCATCATGAAAGCCAATTCCAATCTCATGCGCGGCGGATGGTTGGTCCTGGTGCTGCTCGGCATCGCGGCACCGTGGATTATCTCGACCTACGAACTCAACCTGCTGGCGCGTTTCCTGGCCCTCTCTATCCTCGCCGTCGGTCTGGTGCTGCTGTGGGGCGAGGCCGGTGTCCTCAGCCTCGGCCAGGGCGTGTTCTTCGGCCTCGGCGGTTATTGCCTCGCGATGAATCTGAAGCTCGCAACGCTCGATCCTGGCGATCTGCCGGATTTCATGGTGTGGAGCGGTCAGGACAGCCTGCCCTGGTGGTGGGCGCCGTTCGCCCATGGCGGGGTCGCGATCCTCGGTGTCGTCGTCGTGCCGGGCGTGCTGGCCGCGGTGTTTTCCTGGCTCGTCTTCCGACGTCGCATCGGCGGCGTTTATTTCGCGCTGATCACCCAGGCGCTGGCCCTGGCCTTCTCGACCTTGCTCATCAGCCAGCAGGCTTCGACCGGCGGGTTCAACGGTCTGACCGACTATCAGACATTGCTCGGTTTCGACCTCGCCGATACCGGCGTCGTCCATGGACTGTATTGGATCACGCTGGTCTTGCTGATCGGCGTTTTCGCCGGGGTGCGGTGGCTCTTGAACTCGCGCTACGGCAAGTTGTTGCGGGCGACTCGAGATGGCGAAAACCGCGTCCGCTTCCTCGGTTACGATCCAACGCCATATAAGGTGCTCGCGTTCACGCTCAGCGCCTGTCTTGCCGGCGTCGCGGGCGCGCTCTTTACCCTGCATTCGGGCGTGGTTTCGCCGGCGTTGGTCGGTGTTGTCCCCTCGATCGAGATGGTGATCTGGGTCGCGGTCGGCGGCCGTCTCAGCCTTGGAGGTGCTGTCGCAGGCACTTTGCTGGTGAATTTTGCAAAGGATCGCGTCAGCAGCGCTTTTCCCAACGCCTGGCTTTATTTGCTGGGGCTGCTGTTCGTGCTGGTCGTGACTTTACTGCCGGACGGTCTCGCGGGACTCGCGCGCGACATCATGAAACGCTTCAAGGCGCCGGATGTGGCGTCGCCCAAGCGGCCGGTCGAGGCCGAAGAAGTCCTATGAACGCCAAGCCCGCGACAGTCACGACTTCGGAGACCTTTGCCTCCAAGCTGCTGCTTTCGGTCGATGGCGTCACCGTCGATTTCGATGGGTTCAAGGCGCTGAATGGCTTCAGCCTGACACTCGACTACGGCGCGCTTCGCATTTTGATCGGCCCGAACGGCGCCGGTAAATCGACTTTGTGCGACACGATCATCGGCCGCGTGCGCGCGACGAGCGGCCATGTGCTGTTCAAGGGCGAGGACATCACTCATCTGCCGGAATTCGAAATCGTGCGGCGCGGCATCTGCCGCAAGTTTCAGACGCCCGGCGTGCTGCCTAATCTCAGCGTCGCCGACAACCTTCTGATTGCGGCGCAACGTGATCGCCGCTGGTGGCGGGCCCTGGGCCAGGGCGTGCCGGCGAGCGAGTGTGCGCGTGTCGATGAAGTGCTCGAAACCATCGGTCTGACCGATCGGCGCCATGTGCTCGCGGGCGAGCTCGCGCATGGCGAGAAGCAGTGGCTGGAGATCGGCATGGTGGTCGCAACCGACGCCGATCTGCTGCTGCTGGACGAGCCGACCGCCGGCATGGGACCGCACGAGACCAGCCGCACCGCGCAACTGATCCGTAGCCTCATCGGCCGTCACACCGTGCTGGTGATCGACCACGATATGAGCTTCGTCGAGCAGCTCGATGGCCGCGTCACGGTGATGCATATGGGGCAGTTCCTCAAAGAAGGCAGCGTCGCCGAGATCCGCACCGATCCCGATGTAGCGGCCGTCTATCTCGGCCGGAGCGAGAAATGACCACGCTGCTGAAGCTCGATCATGTCGCGACCGCCTACGGCCAGAGCCGTGTTCTTTGGGACATCGATCTCGAGGTCGAGGAAGGCAGTGCGGTAGCCCTGATTGGCCGCAACGGTGTCGGCAAGACGACGCTCTTGCGCAGCATCATCGGCGCGCAGCGTCTCACCGGCGGCAGCATCTGGTTCAAGGGAAGGGACGTCACCAAGCTGCAATCGTTCGAGCGCTCGCGCGCCGGGATCGGCTTCGTGCCGCAAGGACGCCATATCTTCCCGCATCTGACTGTCGAGGAAAATCTCGACACGGGGCTTTCGGCGCTGGCGGGGCGCGCCAACACGGCGATCAGCGGCGTGCCCGCCTATGTGTACGAGCTTTTTCCCAAGCTGCGGGACATCCGGCAGCGCAAAGGCGGTGTTCTGAGCGGCGGCGAACAGCAACAGCTAGCGATCGGCCGTGCCCTGGCGGGGCAGCCCAGCCTTTTGCTGCTCGACGAGCCGACGGAAGGCATCCAGCCCAATGTCGTGCAACAGATCGAGGCGGCGCTGCGGCGCATCCGCACCGAGCTCGGGGTGACCATCGTCATCGTCGAGCAATATCTCGACTTCGCTTGGTCCTTCGCCGACAGCTACAGCGTGATGCAGCGCGGGCGGATCATCCGTCAGGGCAGCACGCGCGATGAGAGCGCAGCCACGGTCGCGCATCTTGTCAGCATTTAGCCGCCCAAGCCGACCTCGGCCCGGGTATACGTCAAATGACCCATGGGGGTGGACAGGCGCGAGTTCTAGCCTCGGCTTCTTGCGAAGGCGTGGAGTCCATCGCAGAGCGGACGATGTTGGACGCGCAGCCTAGGACGCTATCGAGACCGAGCGAGATTCCGGCCGATCCGCCGCTGACGCGCAGCGAAGGCAGTCTGCGCCTATCGCTGAAACGGCGCGGCGACCTCACCGTGGTCGATCGTCTGTTCCAATCCGGCTGTCTCAAAGCGCGGTTCGCGACGCCCGATCCGCGCGCGACCGGTGACGCGATCCTGATCAACACCGCGGGCGGCCTGACCGGCGGCGACCATCTCAGCATCGATATCCGCTGGGGCGCGGGCACGCGCAGCACCGTTGCAGGCCAGGCGGCGGAGAAGATCTATCGGAGCATCGGCGGTGCGGCACGGGTCACGACGACGCTGGAGCTCGAGGCCGATGCGCATGGCGAATGGCTGCCGCAGGAAACGATCCTCTTCGACCGCGCCGCGCTTGACCGCGACATTGTCGTGCGTCTCGCGCCCGATGCGACCTTTCTCGGCCTCGAAGCCGTGGTGCTGGGCCGGCGCGCGATGGCGGAGACCGTGACCGAAGGCCGGTGGCGCGATGCCTGGCGCATCTGGCGCGACGGCAAGCTGCTTTGTGCCGATGTCGTCGAACTCAAAGGCGGCATCGCCGATTTGTTGCGGCGGCAAGCCGTCGCGCGCGGCTCCATCGCGTTCGCGACGTTGATCTGGGTTGGGCCCGGGACGACGGCCTTGCGCGACCAATTGCGCGGCGTGCTGACGGACGCGGACGGGTGCGCGGCAAGCGCCTGGAACGGGCTGCTGGCGGTGCGTTTTCTGGCGCAGGACGGCGCGGCGTTGCGGCGGCATATCCTGCAGGCGCTGGGGATTCTGCGACCGGACCGGCCGGCGCCGCCGTTGTGGCAATATTGATCTTGTCGACGAGCGCTCCATGAACCTGACCCCTCGCGAGAAAGATAAACTGCTGATCGCCGTCGCCGCGATAGTGGCGCGCCAGCGCTTGGAACGCGGCGTCAAGCTCAACTATCCCGAAGCCATCGCGCTGATCAGCGACTTCGTCACCGAAGGCGCGCGCGATGGCAAGTCGGTCGCGTCGCTGATGGAGGCGGGCGCCCATGTGCTGACGCGCGACCAGGTGATGGAGGGCATCGCCGAGATGATCGACGATGTACAGGTCGAAGCGACCTTTCCCGACGGCACGAAGCTCGTCACCGTCCATCAGCCGATCCGGTAAAGGAGGCCCGCGCGCGTGATCCCCGGTGAACTCTTTCCCTCGGATGGCGAGATCGTCCTCAATGCCGATCTGCCCGTGATGACTCTGACCGTCGCCAATACCGGCGACCGGCCGATCCAGGTCGGCAGTCATTATCATTTCTTCGAGACTAATCCGGCCTTGTCGTTCGAACGCGATAAGGCGCGCGGTATGCGGCTCGATATCGCGGCGGGGACGGCGGTGCGGTTTGAGCCAGGGCAATCGCGCGATGTGCGGCTGGTCCCGTTCCGCGGCACGCGCCGCGTCGTCGGCTTCCGTCAGGCGGTGATGGGCGCGCTGGATACGAACGCGGCCAAACCATGAGCCAGACGATGAACCGAGCCGCTTACGGTCAGATGTTCGGCCCGACCACAGGCGACCGTTTGCGCCTTGCCGATACCGATCTGATTCTCGAGATCGAGAAGGATCACACGATCTATGGCGAAGAGGTGACGTTCGGCGGCGGCAAGGTGATTCGCGACGGCATGGGCCAGTCGCAACGCTCGCGTGCCCAAGGCGCGGCCGACACCGTCATCACCAACGCCGTCATCATCGATCATTGGGGCATCGTTAAAGCCGACGTCGCGATCGTCGGCGGGCGCATTGGGGCGGTTGGCAAGGCGGGCAATCCCGATATTCAGGCCGGCGTCGATATCGTCGTCGGTCCGGGGACGGAGATCATCGCCGGCGAGGGCAAGATCCTCACCGCGGGCGGAATCGACACGCATATCCATTTCATCTGCCCACAACAGGTGGAAGAGGCGATCGCCAGCGGTGTGACGACGATGGTCGGCGGCGGCACCGGTCCCGCGACCGGCACCAATGCGACGACCTGCACGCCGGGACCGTGGCATCTCGCACGCATGCTGCAAGCCGCAGAAGGTCTGCCGGTCAATCTCGCTTTTGCCGGCAAGGGCAATGCCAGCGAGCCGGCGGCGCTGGTCGAGCAGATTCGCGGCGGCGCGGCGGCGTTGAAGCTGCACGAGGATTGGGGCACGACGCCGGCAGCAATCAATTGCTGCCTCGGCGTCGCCGACGGCATGGACATCCAGGTGATGATCCATACGGATACGCTGAACGAATCCGGCTTCGTCGAAGACACGATTGCGGCGTTCAAAGGCCGTACCATCCATGCTTTCCATACCGAAGGCGCCGGCGGCGGCCACGCGCCCGACATCATCAAGATGGCGGGCTTCGCCAATGTGATCCCGTCTTCCACCAATCCGACGAGGCCCTTCACCGTCAACACGGTGGACGAGCATCTCGACATGCTGATGGTATGTCATCACCTCGACCCGTCGATCCCGGAAGACATCGCTTTCGCTGAAAGCCGGATCCGTCGCGAGACCATCGCCGCCGAAGACATCCTGCACGATCTCGGCGCGTTCTCGATCATCGCGTCCGATAGTCAGGCGATGGGGCGCGTCGGCGAGGTCATCATCCGCACGTGGCAGACCGCGCATAAGATGAAGCTGCAGCGCGGCCGCTTGGCCGAGGAAAAAGGCGATAACGATAATTTCCGCATCCGCCGCTACATCGCCAAATACACCATCAACCCAGCGATCGCGCAGGGCCTGTCGCACGAAGTCGGCTCGATCGAGCGCGGCAAACTCGCCGACCTGGTACTGTGGTCGCCGGCTTTCTTCGGCGTGAAACCCGATCTGGTGATCAAGGGCGGCAGCATCGCCCATGCGTTGATGGGCGACCCCAACGCATCGATTCCGACGCCGCAGCCGGTGCATTACCGGCCGATGTTCGGATCACTCGGCCGAACGCTCGCGGAAAGCTGCATCACGTTCGTGTCGCAGGCGGCGCTGGAAGCCGAGTTGGGGCGCAAACTGGGTCTGGCGCGGAACCTCTCGGCGGTGCGCAATGTCCGGGGCGGCATCGGCAAGGCGGCGATGCGCCTCAACGACGCGACGCCGGTGATCGAGGTCGACCCCGAGACATACGAGGTACGCGCGGACGGCAGGCTGCTCACCTGCGAGCCGCTGGCGGAGCTGCCGATGGCGCAGCGTTATTTTCTGTTCTGAGGAGAAGCCATGCGGCGGGCGAATACGGTGGTGAGGGCGTCGGATCTGGATCCGTGGAAAATCCGCAGTCGGGTCGAGCTCGATCATGATCACCGCTATCGGCGGCGGCTGGTGTTGAAGGCGGCGAACGGCGAATCGTTTTTGCTCGACCTTGCCGAGGCGACGCATCTGAAGCATGGCGACGGATTGTTGCTCGATGACGGCGCGATCATCCTGATTCAGGCATTGCCCGAGCCATTGCTGGAAATCGGCGCGCCGACGATGACGATGCTGATGCAGATCGCCTGGCATCTCGGCAATCGTCATGTGCCGACGCAGCTCTGCGGCGACCGTTTGCGCATCCGCACCGACCATGTGCTGGCGGAGATGGTGTATCAGCTGCACGGTACGGTGACGACGATCTGCGCGGCGTTCGATCCCGAAGGCGGCGCTTACGGGAAGGTGCCTTCCGCATATCATCATCACGCCGGCCACGAGCACCATCACGCCGATCACGATCATCCCCATGAGTGAGGCCGAGGCGACGCTTTATCATCTGCTGACGTGGCTCTCGCCGTCCTATCCGGTGGGGGCGTTCGCGCATTCCAGCGGTCTCGAATGGGCGGTTGAAGCCGGCTGGGTCCGCGATCGGTCGACGCTCGAGGAGTGGCTGCAGGATGTGTTGCAACATGGCGCGGCGTGGAACGATGCGGTGCTGCTCGCGGCAACTCATCGTGCCGCGGCCGCGGGGGATAAAGTGGCGTTGGCGCGCTGCGCCCAACTGGCTGCCGCGCTGCATCCATCGGAAGAGCGGCGCATCGAATCATTGGCGCAGGGCAGCGCCTTCCGGCGCATCGCCGCCGCAACCGCGAGGCAAGAAGCCATCGAACCGTTCGATATCGTGCCGGAGACCGAGACCGCCTATCCTGTGGCCGTGGGGATTCTGACCGCCGGCTACAGTGTTGAGCTGACGGCGGCGCTCACAGCCTACTTGCATGCTTATCTCGGCAATCTGGTGTCGGCGGCGCAGCGCCTGATCCCACTGGGCCAGACCGACGGACAGACCGCGATCATGACGCTGAAGCCGGCGGTGCTTGAGACCGTGCGGCGCGCGGCGGCCATACCGCCAGGCGATCCGTTTCATTTCCTCGGCAGCGCCACCTTCGCTGCCGATCTCGCTTCGATGTGGCACGAGACTCAATATACGAGGCTATTTCGCACATGACGCATTCTCACTCAGGTCCGTTGCGCGTCGGCATCGGCGGCCCCGTCGGTTCGGGAAAGACCGCGCTGATGAACGCGCTGTGCAAGTATTTCCGCACCCGCTACGACATCGCGGCGATCACCAACGATATCTATACAAAGGAAGACGCGGAATTCCTGACCCGCGCCGGATCGCTGGTGCCGGAGCGGATCATCGGCGTCGAAACCGGCGGCTGTCCGCATACCGCGATCCGCGAGGACGCGTCGATGAACCTCGCCGCGGTGGCCGAGATGCGCCGCCGCTTTCCGCATCTCGATGTCGTGCTGATCGAATCGGGCGGTGACAATCTCGCCGCGACCTACAGCCCCGAACTCGCGGACCTGACCATTTACGTCATCGACGTCTCGGCCGGCGACAAGATCCCGCGTAAGGGCGGGCCGGGCATTACGCGGTCCGATCTGCTGGTCATCAACAAGATCGATCTCGCGCCCTATGTCGGCGCCAGTCTCGAGGTGATGGACCGGGACGCGAAGAAGATGCGCGGCAAGTTGCCTTTCGTCTTCGCCAACCTCCGCGCCGGCCACGGCGTCGAGGCGGTCGCGCAGTTCATCGAGCGGGCCGGGGGGCTTACTGTTGGCGCGATTTCCGCGTCTCAGGCATCGAGTTTGGCCTGAGGAGTCCCTATGATGGATCGCGTGAACGCCGCGTAGCCCTTATGCGGCGGCGGGGGCATCGGAAAGGCCGGCCATGAACGCCCGGCAGCGGATCGTTCTGGAGCGGCGCCAATATAATAAGTGGGTCGCCGACCAGACATTGGAAGATTACGCGCTGCGCTTCACCGCGTCACGGGCGCGTCGCACGACGTTCCTGATCGGCAATACCGCGCTGGGCGCGATCTCGTTCCTCGCTTGCGAGGCGATCGGCGGGACGGTCACCCTGACCTTCGGCTATTCCAACGCGGTCGCCGCGATCGTGGCAGTGGGCGCGTTGATGTTCTTGATCGGCCTTCCGATCAGTTATTACGCCGCCAAATTCGGTGTCGATATCGACCTGCTGACGCGCGGCGCCGGCTTCGGCTATCTCGGCTCGACCGTCACCTCGCTGATCTATGCTTCCTTTACCTTCCTGCTGTTCGCGATCGAAGCCAGCATCATGTCGATCGCGCTGCAGATGTGTCTCGGCATACCGTTGGCCATCGCGCATCTCATCACTGCACTGATCGTCATTCCGATTGCCGCGTACGGCATCCGGATCATCAGCAAGTTGCAGCTCGCGACCCAGCCGATCTGGCTGGTGCTGCAATTCGCGCCGTTGATCTATCTCGCCTTTCGCGGCCGCGACGAGGTGATCGAATGGACGCATTACGCCGGCGCACGCGGGCCAGTCGATGGCTCGATCGATATCGTCCTCTTCGGCATGGCGGCCTCGATGCTACTGTCGCTGTTGCCGCAGATCGGTGAGCAGGTCGACTATCTGCGCTTCCTGCCGCCGCGGCAAAGCAGCAACAAGCTCGGCTGGTGGACGGCGTTGATCGCGACGGGTCCGGGCTGGGTGGTGATCGGCGGGATCAAACTGCTGGCCGGATCGTTTCTGGCGTTCCTTGCCTTGAAGTACGGGTTGTCGGCCGATCGTGCCGTGCAGCCGGCCGAGCTCTATCGCATCGCCTTCAGCGCGCTGTTCCACTCGCCCAGCTTGGGGCTGGTGCTGACCGGTCTTTTTATCGTCACCTGCCAGATCAAGATCAACGTGACGAACGCCTATGCCGGTTCGATCGCCTGGTCGAATTTCTTCTCGCGCCTGACCCATAGCCATCCCGGCCGCGTCGTCTGGTTGGTCTTTAATGTGCTGGTCGCTTTGCTGCTGATGGAGATCGGCGTCTTTCGCGTGATCCAGGATATCCTCGGCCTCTACGCGAATTTCGCGGTGGGCTGGATCGGTGCGCTGACCGCCGATCTCGTCGTCAACAAGCCGCTCGGCTTCAGCCCGAATTTCATCGAGTTCAAGCGCGCGCATCTCTACGACATCAACCCCGTCGGCATCGGCGCGATGCTGATCTCGATGGTGGTCTCGACCGGCCTGTTCTTCGGCGTGGCGGGATCGGTGGCACAGGCGATGAGCCCCTTCGTCGGATTGCTGATCGCGTTCGCGGCGGCGCCGCTGATCGCCTGGTGGACGCGCGGCCGGTATTACATCGCGCGGCCCGCGACCGGTTTGCCTGAAGGCGGCTCGCTCGTGCGCTGTGTGATTTGCGAAAACGAGTTCGAGCGCGCCGACGTCGCCTTCTGTCTCGCGTACAGCGCGCCGATTTGCTCGCTATGCTGCACCCTGGAGGCGCGGTGCCACGACATGTGCAAGGAGGACAGCCGCGCCGGCGACCAGCTACGGCACCTTGCCGAGCGTCTTCTTCCGACATCGATGGCGGCATTCAGCCGGACAAGGCTGGGCCGGTTCTTGGGAGTGGAAGCGCTCCTCGCCGCGGCGATCGCCGTGCTGCTGACCTTCATCGGCTTCGAATACGCGGCGATCGGCGGCGCGGACGTGCCAGTGGTCCGGACCACGCTCTGGATCGTGTTCTTCAGCCTGCTGATCGTCTCGGGCGTGGTGGCGTGGCTGCTGGTGCTGGCGCAGGAAAGCCGCCGCGCCGCCGAGGCTGAATCCGAGCGCCAGACCGTCATTTTGATGAACGAGATCGAGGCGCACGAGCGCACCGACGCGGCGCTGCAGAAGGCCAAGGATGTCGCCGAGGCCGCGAACATCGCAAAGAGCCGCTATATTGTCGGCCTCAGCCACGAGATTCGTACGCCCCTCAATTCGATCTTTGGCTATGCGCAGCTGATGGAGCGCGATCCGACGCTGCCGACCGGCGACGCGGTGCGCGTAATCCGGCGCAGCGCCGCGCATCTCTCCAACCTCGTCGATGGGCTGCTCGATATCTCACGGATCGAAAGCGGCACGTTGCGGTTGCAGCGCGATAAGGTGCGGCCGACCGAATTCCTCGACCAGATCGTCGATATGTTCCGGCTGCAGGCATCGGCTAAGGGTATCGGGTTCTTTTATGAGAAGCCGAATCCGTTGCCGGGTCTCGTCCGCACCGATGAAAAACGGCTGCGCCAGATACTCATCAATCTGCTGTCGAACGCGATCAAATACACGACCTCGGGTAGCGCGACTCTGCGCGTGCGCTATCGCCATCAAATCGCCGAGTTCGAGATTACCGATACCGGTATCGGCATCGAGCTGGCCGACCTGCAAAAAATCTTCGAGCCGTTCGAGCGCGGGCAGTCGCCTCAGGCAAGGGCGCAACCCGGCACGGGGCTGGGCCTCACCATCACGAAGCTGCTGACCGAAATCATGGGCGGCGAGATCAGCGTCGAAAGCCAGCCGGGCGCGGGCAGTACCTTCCGCGTGCGGCTGATGCTGTCGGAAGTAACGCCGACGGCCGACGATGTCGTGCAGCGGCGCACGATCGGAGGTTATGCCGGGCCGCGTATCAAGGTGCTGATCGCCGACGACGACGCCGACCACGTCGATTTTGTCTCGCGCATCCTGAAACCCTTGGGTTTCGTTCTTTTCAACGCCAATAACGGCGCCGGCGCGATCGAGTTGGCGCGCGCGGTGCAACCCGATCTGGCGCTGCTCGATATCTCGATGCCGGGGGCGAACGGTTGGGAGGTTGCCGCCGCGCTGCGGACGCTGAACCTGCCGAAGCTGAAGATTGTGATGGTATCGGCGAACGTGCATGACTCGCAGGCGCCAGCCGGCGATGTCGTGGTGAATGACGGCTATCTCGCCAAGCCACTCGATGTCCAATTGCTGCTCGAGCGGATCGAGACGTTGCTCGGCCTACGATGGATCGGCGATGTGGCGAAAAGCGCGACCGCGCCGGTCGAGCGTCAGCCGCCGGTCGACTATCCCGCGACGCTTGTTGCGCATCTGGCCGAGTTGCAGCAGTTGGGGCGCATCGGTCATGTGCGCGGCATCGAGCGAAAATTGGGCGAGATGGAAGCAGAGGACCGCGTTTATGCGGCGCTGGTCGCGGAATTGCGCGACCTGGTGCGCGCGTTCGAGTTGAAACGCTTTCTCGAAATCGTCGCGATCACCGATCCCGCGAAGGAGTCGGTGGATGAGTGAGCCCGCCAAGCGCCAGGATCGTGTCCTGGTCGTGGACGATTCGCCCGAGACATTGAGCTTCCTGATGGATGCGCTGGAGAATGCCGGGCTGATGGTGCTGGTCGCGACCGACGGCGCCGCCGCGCTGGCTTCGCTGGAACAGATCACGCCCGATGTCATCCTGCTCGACGCGGTGATGCCGGGCTTGAACGGTTTCGAGACTTGCCGCCGCATCAAACAGAACAAGCTGGTCGCGCATGTGCCGGTGATCTTCATGACAGCGCTGAGCGAAACCGAGCATGTGGTCGAGGGGCTGAAGGCGGGCGGTGTCGATTACGTCACCAAGCCGACCGTGGTCGATGAGCTGCTTGCGCGGATCAAGGTACATCTGGCGAATGCGCGGCTCGCACAAGGCGCGCGCAATGCACTCGACGTCATCGGCCGCTGCCTTGCGGCTGTGGACTCGGATGGAGCCCTTCTCTGGTCGACGCCGCAAGCGGAGGAGTTGTTGGCGCTGTTCCGGGTAGCGCCAGACGCACCGCTGTCCGAGGCGCTGCGCCAGGGGCTCAACCGCCTGCGCCTCAGTCCGCCGGGCGGATCGAACAGTATCGCCTTACCGGCGGGACCGCGCACCCTGGAGTTCAGCTATATCGGCGAAACCCAGCCCAAGGAATTTCTCTTTCGCCTCACGGAGAGCAGTCCGGGCGCTAGGGAGCAGATTCTGCGCGACGCCTACGGCGTAACCGAGCGCGAGGCCGAGGTGTTGATTTGGATCGCCGCCGGCAAGTCGAACCGGGATATCGGCGAGATTCTCGATATCAGCGCCCGCACGGTAAACAAACACCTGGAGCAGATATTCGTGAAACTCGGCGTCGAGAACCGTGCCTCTGCCGCTTCGATGGCTGTGCAGGCGCTCGCATTGCGCGGTTAGTGCTGACCGTCGCCGTCTTGTTTGGTTCGAGCTGAGATGGCGGTGAAACCGTAGGTGCCTGACCGGCAAATAATTGCGTTAGGCACAGGCTGGCCTTCGCAAAATTTCATCAGATGCTGTGCGCCCTCCCGCGACAGGTAAATTTTTGAACCGTTCGCCCAAATTTTGACTGAGCGATGACAGGCCGCTTTTCGCCTTATCGAGTCTAATTCCCGTTTTTCACAGAAAAATGATCGCCGGAGCGGCAACCGTGCTCGGTGCTGCCTAGAAAAGTTGCATGTCCGGCTTGGCACGATGATTGCTTGGTTCGGCGTGCGATCTTGCGTTCAATCTTGGATGCAAGATTTCCGATCCGGCGGCTTTTTGAAAAATTTCGGCCGGGCGGGGGCGATCAATGTCTGGAAGGGGAAATCGATGCGTAAGTTTTTGGCTGGTGCTGTAACTGCTTTGGCCCTGAGCGTCGCGATGTCGGCGGCGAAAGCCGACGATCCGGGGCCGTCGGCGGTTCACGCCTTCGTCGATCTGTCGGTCAAGAATGCCTATATCACGCCCCGCGGCCTGCTGGTGACCAACAAAGGCCTGACGACGCAGATCCTGAGCGGGTTGGCTTTCGATCTTTATAGCGATCCGAGCGCGCTGGTGAGCGATGTCTCGCTGACGGCCGGCTTCTGGAACGATATCGCCAGCGCGCAAAACGCTTCGAAGGTCGGTCCTTGGAATGAATTCGATTGGTTCATCGGACCGAACGTCACCTTCCTCAAGGATTGGACGGCGGGCGCGAGTTTCGTCGAATTTTTAAGCCCTCCGGGAAATTTCAAAGCCGAGAAGAATCTTGAATTCAGTTTGAGCTTCAACGACAGCCCGTACCTCAAACCGGTTTCATTCCATCCCTACGCCAAGCTGTTCTGGGCGATCGATGGCGACTCGACGGTGGTGCTTGGTCGCAGGGGCGATACGTATGACGTGGAGCTCGGCCTCGTGCCGACGATCGATGTCACGCCCGGTGGAATTCCGGTGACGCTGACCATGCCGACATGGATCACGGTCGGACCGCAAAACTATTGGGGCGGCACCAGTCACTTCGGCGTCATTTCGACCGGGCTTTCGGCCAAGACCCCGCTTACTTTCATACCGGCACGGTATGGCAAATGGTACGCCGACGTCGGCATCCAGTACTACAATCTGATCAACGGCAAGCTCGTTGCCGCGCAGATCGCGGACGGGGTTTCGGGCACCAATACCACTGGCAACAACAATGTTTGGGTCGGAAGTGCCGGCGTCGGCTTCAGCTTCTGACGATGAAGACCGTGCCCGCAAGGGCACGGTCTTGCTTTTGCCTCAGCGCGAGGAACGAGCATGTCGAGCATCAGCGCAGAGCCATATCCGTTCGAATTCGTGGGCGACCAAGCGGCCCTCCTCGTTATCGATATGCAGCGCGATTTCCTCGAGCCGGGCGGGTTCGGCTCGTCGCTCGGCAACGACGTCGCGCTGCTGCGCGAGACGATCGCACCGTTGCAGATTCTGATGGCCGCTTGGCGTGCCGCCGGACTGGCGGTCATTCATACGAGGGAAGGACATCGCGGTGACCTTTCCGATCTCCCGCCGGCGAAAAAGCGTCGCGGCAAACCATCCCTCGCCATCGGCGACCGCGGGCCGATGGGACGTATACTTGTCCGCGGCGAGCCTGGACATGACATCATTTCTGAGTGCTACCCGCTTCCCGGAGAGCCGGTGATCGATAAGCCGGGCAAGGGCGCGTTTCACGCGACCGATCTCGACGCGATCCTGAAAAATCGCGGTATTACCCAACTCGTGGTGTGCGGCGTGACCACGGAAGTCTGCGTCAATACCTCGGTTCGCGAGGCCAACGACCGCGGCTACGACTGCCTCGTGGTCTCGGACTGCGTCGGCTCTTATTTCCGGGAATTTCAGGAAATGGGTCTTCGCATGATCAAGGCTCAGGGCGGCATTTTCGGCTGGGTCGCGCCGTCCGACGCCGTGATCTCCGTTCTTTCTTCCAACTCAACCTGAGGGGAATGGCCGATGTCGATGACTGCAGCAGCACCTGCGCCTCGTTGGTGGGTGCCCGGCGATTGGAACGCCTTCTTCGGCTTCGGCACGAACATTCTCGTCAACGTGCTGGTTTTGACCGGGCTGTTGCGCTTCGTCTTGAAGATGCCCGACGCCTTGGTATTCGGCCGCATCTTGCCGGCAACCGGCCTCATGCTGTTCATCAGCACGGTCTACTACGCGTGGCTCGGCTATCAGCTTGCGAAGAAAACCGGCCGAACGGACATCTGTGCGCTGCCCTCGGGTATCAGCGTGCCGCACATGTTCATCGTCACTTTCGTGATCATGCTTCCAATCCTCGGGCGAACCGGGGATCCGCTCCAAGCATGGTCGGCCGGGCTCACCTGGGTGTTCGTGCAAAGCTTCGTCCTGATGGCTGGCGGTTTCATCGCGCCTTGGGTGCGGCGTATCACGCCGCGGGCGGCGCTGCTCGGCTCGCTCGCCGGCATCTCGATCACGTTCATTTCGCTGAGCCCGGCCGAGCAGATGTTCATGACGCCCGCGATCGGCCTCGTCTGTTTCGCGATCATTCTTGCCAACTGGTTCGGCGGCGTGCGGTACTTCGGCGGGATTCCCGCCGGCTTGGTCGCGATCGCCGCCGGCACGCTCATCGCATGGGGTTCGAACGTCGTCGGGCTCCATTACGGCGGCCTTAGCCTGCCTGGCTTGAAGGCATCGTTCGTCAATTTCGGCTTCGAGATTCCGCTGCCGGCGTTCGGCACCGTCTTCTCCGGCTTCAAATTCATCGGCGTGATCCTCGTGACCGCAATACCTTTCGGCATCTACGATCTCGTCGAGGCCATGGACAATGTCGAAAGCGCCTCGGCTGCCGGCGATTCATTCCCGACGACGCGTGTCCTGACTGCCGACGGTGTCATCAGCCTCATCGGCTGTCTTATGGGAAACCCGTTCATCAACGCCGTCTATATCGGTCATCCCGGCTGGAAGGCGATGGGCGGCCGCCTCGGCTATTCGGTGGCGACAGGCGTTCTCATCATCGCGCTGACGTGGTTCGGCGTTATCTCGCTGATGTTGGCGGTGATTCCCGTCGTCGCGATCTTGCCGATCCTGCTCTATATCGGGATGCTGATCGGCTCGCAGGCTTTCCAGGAGACGCCGCCCAGTCACGCGCCGGCAATCATCCTCGCTTTTGTGCCGCAGATCGCGTCCTGGGCGCAGTCGCAGATCGACGGTGCGCTGGGCGCCGCCGGAACAAGCGCGGAAGCCGTGGGCCTCGACAAGCTCGCGCAAACCGGCGTGCTCTATCGCGGGCTCGAGACGCTCGGGGGAGGGGCGACCTTGGCCGGCATCGTGTTGGGCTCAATCGCCGTCTTCATCATCGAGCGCGATTTTGCCACGGCCGCCGCCTTCGCTCTCGCCGGTGCGGTGTTGACCTTCTTCGGCCTCATCCACAGCCAGGCGATCGGAATCGGACAATCGCCTGTGGTTGCGTTCAGCTATGTCGCGATCGCGGCCATCTTCTATGGGTGCGCGAAATATGCGGCGCTCGAGCCGAAGCACGAAGAGATCCATCATCCCCACGCCATGAGCGTGGAACCGGCCGAATAGCTCACGCCGATATTTCGGCGCCGCGCTTCCTCGGTTTCGTCCTGGAATGCGCGGCGCGCGCTTCGTGTAGCATGTGCAGCGTGATCTTGCGCACTTCCTGCTTGCTCTGCGTGATATGGGCGCGCAGAAGCATCATCGCATCATCCGCGCGTCGACGCAGAATAAGGCGCAACAGCTTCGCATGCTCCTCGTAGGTGGCATCGATCCGCGTTTCCTTGAGGAAATCCAGCCGTCGAACAATGCGGATCTTCTCGGTCACTTCCGCGTGGACGCGCACGATCTCGTGATTGCCCGAGGCCACCACCAGCGCGCGATGAAAGGCTTCGTCGAGCTTCGTCATCTCGCGGCCGCGCGTTTCGCGAGCCGCCGCAGGGACGAGCCAGACAACGCGAAGCTCTTCGAGTTCGATCGGGCGGTCGGATTGGCACAGGCGTTCGACAGCCGCGCATTCGAGAATCATCCGGAGATCGTATAGCTCATCGAACCGCGCGAAATCGAGCTCGCGCACATTCCAACCGGCGCGGAAACCGACGTCGACAAATCCCTCGTGCTTCAGGCGATAGAGGGCATCGCGCACGGGTGTACGGGACACATCGAACCGCGCGGCAATCTCGCTTTCGGTGAAGCGTTCGCCGGGAAGAACACGGAAATCGAAAATTTCCGCCTTGAGGCGAGCATAAACTGCCTCGGCTAGGGGATTGGGCCGCTTGGTCGACATTTGCGGGAAACCTTGCCGTGCTTCGTGCGCGCTGCGCGGGCCAGCAACGGCAGAATAGGTGAAACCCTTGTGAATGCAATGTCTCGTTGCCACGCGGGTGCTCGCAGCGGCGAACTGTTCCTAGCGGCCGGCGGCTTGGCGATGGCAAGCTGGCCAGCAAGAGCGCGAGAGCGTAACCGGGCTAGATGATGGTGGCCGCACGGACGCTACTGGACTTCAGCGAGAAAGGTCTGCGCGACGCGTGACCATCGAGGTGACGGCGATGCTGGAAAGCGCCGCATTCGCTGCATCTTGTTTGCGTTCTTCGAACTGTGCGGTGGTTTCGTCGATTTGCGCGAGCGTCGGTAAGCTGGCCTCATTGCCAAGCCGCTGAATGCTGTAGGACGAGGCGCCGCGCGCAAACTCGAAATGCCGCTCCCACGGCCATGTCGGCGAAGCTAGGAAAGAATAGACATAGCCGCCGTGGAAAATGTCGCCGGCGCCATTGGTGTCGACGATCTTGTCGGCCGGGATGCGCAGCGCAGGCATGAATCGCACCGTGCGCGTCTCGTCGTACCAAAGCATGCCGCGCTCGCCCATGGTGACCGCGCCGATTTTGCAGCCGCGGCTGGAAAGGTACGTCAGCATCTCGCTGGGCCGCAGCTTCATCTGCTCGCAGAGCCGTTCCGCCACGACCGCGATATCGATGAAAGCAAGGAGTTCGTGGGTATTGGAGCGCAGGCCGCCGCCATCGAGTGACGTCAAGATGCTGGCATCTCGGCACATTCGTACATAATGAAGCGCGGCGTCCGCCAGATGGCCATCGACATGGAGGGCGCGGCAATTCTCTAAATTGAGAATAGGGAAAGGGTGCTTGAAGTTATCATCGCGACAGCGAACGATCGCGCGCTGGCTGCCGCGCGGCATGATAAACGAAAGAGACGATTGCGCCACTTTGCGGTGGTGAATGGGCATTCGATATCGCGTTGCCATATCGAGGAACATGCGCCCAAGCCAATCGTCTGCGACAGAGGTCAATAAATCCGGCACAATCCCGAGCTTGGCACAGCAAAAAGCAGCCGTGACCGCATTGCCGCCGAAGGAAACGGCGTAATTGCGGGCGACGGTTTTCTCGTCGCCTGTCGGTAATTCGTCCGTCAAGAAAGTGATATCGATGTAGCTTTGTCCAATAAACAGAGCTTCCATGCTTGTTCACCCGCTATTGCGCAGACCCGCGGCGATACCGTTGATCGTCAAATGGATCGCTTGCACGGTGCGCTCGTCCTTGTCGCTGGCGCGGTAGCGCCGCAACAACTCAAGTTGAATGTGGTTTAGCGGGTCGATATAGGGAAAGCGGTCGCGTATGTTGCGTGCAAGTGCGGGATTACGTTCGAGCAGCGTCTTTTGCTTTAGGATCGTCAGCAGCGCCTGAAGCGACTTCTCGTATTCGCCGCGAAGTCGCGCAAAGATCGCCTCACGCAGGCTCGCGTCTACGACGAGATCTTTATAGCGAGCGGCGATGCTGATATCGCTCTTTGCCAGCACCATGTCCATGTTCGACAGCAACGTCTGAAAGAATGGCCACTCGTTCGCCATGCTTTGCAAAAACGGCATCCCGCTGTCGGGATGCGCTTGGAGCCACGCATCGACGGCCGAACCGAAACCGTACCACGCCGGTAGCATCAGCCGGCATTGCGCCCAACTGAATACCCAGGGAATTGCGCGCAGATCCTCGATCCGGGTTGAATTCTTGCGTGAGGCGGGACGGCTGCCGATGTGCAAATTGGAAATCTCGCTAATGACCGTCGCTTCCCAAAAATACTTCTCGAAACCATCTGTCTCGTAGACGAGGTTGCGGTAAGCGCGATACGCATGCGCCGAGAGGAATTCCATGGCCTCGACGAACTCGGTACGCGGCCGCGTTTGCTGTGAATGGAGCAGAGCCACTTCGAGCATCGCCGCGGCGAGGTGTTCCAGATTCTGGCGCCCAAGCTCAGGGTTGAGATACTTGCTGGCGATGACTTCGCCCTGCTCGGTAACGCGAATGCCGGCCTCGACCGCGCCGGCGGGCTGCGCCAGCACCGCATCGAAGCTCGGTCCGCCGCCGCGACCCACTGATCCGCCGCGGCCATGAAAGAACCGCAAGCGCACATCGTGGCGGCGGAAGACGTCGATCAACGTCATTTCCGCCTTGTAAAGCTCCCATCCAGACGTCAGAAAGCCGCCGTCCTTGTTGCTATCGGAATAGCCGATCATCACTTCCTGCGCGCAGCCGCGGCTGTCGAGAAGGCGCCGGTACTGCGGCATCGACAGGAGCTGGTCCATCACCTCGCCGCAGGCGCGCAGGTCGGGGATGGTCTCAAAAAGGGGAACGATGTTGAGTCCGAGCTTGTGCTCGCCGCTGTGCAGCAGGCCGACTTCCTTCAGTAGAATTGCGACTTCGAGGACATCGGAAGCGGTCGTTGCATTCGAGATGACGTAGTTCGGAATCGCCTCTGGTCCATAGCGGCGGTGGACATCGGCGGTGACGCGTAGTATCTCGAGCTCACCCGCGGTTTCGTCGGAATAGGTAGCGAAGGGCGAAATCAGCGGTCGGGTGGTCGCCAGCTCGGCCAACAACAAGCTGACGCGATCGCCTTCGCTTAGTGCGCGATAATTCAGCCCGGAGGCGGTCGCGAACAACTCGGCCAGCGTCCGCTCGTGGACGTTGGCATTCTGCCGCAGATCAACGCTCGCGAGATGGAAGCCGAACACATCGACCGCTCGTCGCAACTTGCGCAATCGACCGTGTGCGATCATTGCCGAACCGTTGGCGACGAGCGAGCGGTAAAGGACGTCGAGGTCCTTTCGCAATTCGCTGGCATTGGCGTAGGGAACCGCATCGAGCACGTCGTGCCGCGGCAGGACGGTGTGACCCAAGGCGCGCGCCGACGCGACGACTCGGGCGTAAAATGTTACTATCGCCAGACGATATGGTTCCGCCGTGCGACGCGGTGAATCGGTGTGCGTGCGTCCTACCAAGTCGGCGAGCTGCGACGACACACTGACGCGGGCACGATTGAGTGAGAGTTCGCCGCCCAACAGATGCAACTCGTTGAGGTAATAGTCGAAGACGCGCCTGCTGTGTATGGCGATGGTCTGGCGCAGCACATCGGCGTTGACGAACGGATTGCCGTCGCGATCACCGCCGATCCAGCTTCCCATGCGGATGAATGAGCGGATTTCGATGTTCCGCCAAGCGGGGTCGTGCGCCGCTAAATCGTCTTCGAGAGTGGTGTAAAGGTGCGGTAGTTCGCGAAGGAACGTGTGATCGTAATACGACAAGCCGTTGGCGACTTCGTCGACGACCGTCGGCCGCCCCTGCCGTAGCGGGTTTGTTTGCCAAAGTGTCAGCACGGCGCGTGACAACGCTTCGTCCGCCTCCGCGGCCGCCATCGGCGTCACGAAGCCGCGATCGCGCTCGGCGAGCAGTTGCGCGACCTCGATCTCGCGATCGAGCACGCTCTTGCGGCGAACTTCGGTCGGATGTGCCGTGAGCACGGGACTGACGTGAATCGAATCGAACAAGGCTTGCACGGCGGCCCGCGGAACTTGCGCCGCCTTAAGCAGAATCAGTGTGTTGCGCACGGTGCCGCGCAAGCCGAGGCCATCCGCCTGCTGCTGCGCGCGCATATGGCGGATCTGATGCTGGTCCTCGGCAATGTTGGCCAGATGGGAGAAATAGCTGAAGGCCAACACGACTTCGATGGCCGCATCATGCGACAGGCTGTCGAGCATGGCCTGGAGTTCGCGCTGGGCGGCGAGGTCGCCTTCGCGTCGGAAGGCGAGCGAAATCTGGCGGATGCGCTCGACCGTCTGGAAAACAGCCTCGCCTTGCTGCCTCCGGATCGTGTCGCCTAGCACCCGTCCAACCAAGCGAACATCCTCCCGCAAGGCTCGTTCGCGATGGGGAAGATCAATAGCGTTCATGGCGCTCGCCTCTCGCGCGTTACGTCGAAGCTTGCGAGAACTTGCAAGAAGCGCGCCGCATCGGGCCGTCAACGACGGCCCCGCTTTTCGAACCGCCGCGCCTAATTCTTGTGCAAAGCGAGCTCGCGGTACAGTTGTAAATACTGGTTCGCCGGTTCGGTCCAGGACACGTCACGTCCCATCGCGTTCGCTTGGATCGTGCGCCACCCGTCTTTATCGGTCCACAGCGCGGCGGCCCGCTCGAGGGCGACCTCAAGGCCTTTCTGTTCCACAGGATAGAATTGAATGCCTGTCGGTAAGCCGCCCGTCGGGGCTTCCGTCAAATCGGTGATCGTGTCAGCAAGTCCGCCGACCTTCGCGACGAGCGGGATCGCACCGTAGCGCATGGCACAAAGCTGCGTCAGTCCGCAGGGTTCGAACCGCGACGGTACCAAGATCACGTCGGCGCCGGCTTGTATCAGATGGGCCAGATTTTCGTCGTAGCCGACGAAGCAGCCGAAGGTGTCGGGGTGCGTTTGCGCCAGGGATGTGAAGCGTTCCTCCAGCCCGGCGTCGCCGGAACCGAGGATGGCGAGTTGCGCGCCGAGTGCGACAAATTTGGGCACGGCGGCTAGGAGCAAATCGAGCCCCTTTTGCCAAGCCAAACGACTTACGACGCCGAACAAAAGCCGATCGGCGTTCTCCTCCAGACCAAAACGGCGCTGCAACGACGCCTTGTTCGGGGACCGAGACGAAAGGTTTGCCAGGCTGAACCGCGAGACGATCCGCGGATCGGTCTCCGGATTCCACACCGCGGTGTCAATACCGTTGCGGATACCGCGCAGAATTCCAGCCCGGGCTCGCAACAGGCCGTCCAGGCCGCAGCCTTGGTCGGCGTTTTGGATTTCTTGCGCGTATGTAGGCGATACAGTTGTGATGCGGTCGGCGAATTGGAGGCCAGCCTTAAGAAAGTTGATCATGCCGTAGGCTTCGATCCCGTCGATCGAGAAGGCCGCTTCCGGCAGCCGCAGAGGCTGCAGCAACTCCGCCTGGAATTGGCCTTGAAAGCTCAGATTATGGACCGTGAACAAGGTCCGCGGGCGAGGCACGGCCGCGTAGGCAAGATACGCAAGGGCGAGACCGCCTTGCCAATCGTGCACGTGAATGATGTCAGGTATGTACGCGGGTACGGCGCCAAGACCGACGCGTGCGGCTACCCAGGATAATGCGCCGAAGCGAAAAGCGTTATCAGGCCAATCGGTGCCGTCGGCACCGGTGTAGAGGTTACCCTCGCGGTCGAAGAGATGGGGCGCATCGATCACGAGCAGGTCAGTATCAGCTACCCGCGTGCCAAGCAGACGTACGTCACCGCCGAACAGATCCGGAATCTCAAGAACGGTCTCGGCTGAGTTAATCGCCCGTTTCAAGGCCGAGTATCCCGGCACAAGCGTCGTAACTGCGACGGAATCGCGGGAGAAGGCCCGCGGTAGTGCGCCGACGACATCCGCTAACCCGCCAGTCTTAACGAACGGATAGATTTCAGAGGCGACCGCGAGCACTTCCAACGCCATCATCCGCTCAATTTTTCAATCATTGGCCGATTAATTAGGCAGATTCCATTCTCGGTTCGCCGGAACCGTGCTGCGTCAAATATCGGATCCTCGCCGACCACAAGACGGGGAGGAATCTGCACGCCCCGGTCGATGATCACGTTCGTCAGCCGCGCACCGCGGGCGACATCGACATCGGGCAGGATAACGGCGTTCTCGAGCAGTGCGTAAGAGTGAACGCGGACACCCGTGAAGAGCAGCGACTGGCGGACCATCGCGCCCGAGACGATACAGCCGCCGGAGACGAGAGAAGATATAGCTTCGCCACGTCGGCCATGTTGGTCGTGGACAAATTTCGCTGGTGGCGAAATCTCGGCGAATGTCCAGATCGGCCACTCCCGGTCGTAGAGGTCGAGCTGCGGCACGACATCCGTGAGGTCCATATTGGCTGCCCAATATGCCTCGAGAGTGCCGACGTCACGCCAATAGTTCGCCGCCTGGCCGGCAGTCCGGATGCAGGAGCGCGAGAAATGATGCGCGACAGCGCTCCCATGGCGAACGATATACGGGATAATGTCTTTGCCGAAATCATGGCTCGATTGCAGATCGGCTGCGTCACGGCGAAGTTGGTCGCAAAGAAATTCGGTATCGAATACGTAGATGCCCATGCTCGCTAGCGACATGCTTGGTTTGCCTGGCATCGTCGGGGGGCTTTTCGGCTTCTCGACGAAAGAACGAATGTAATGGTTGGCATCGACGTCCAGGATGCCGTAAGCCGATGCTTCTCCCGCTGCGACCTCGATGCAGGCGACGGTTACGTCGGCGTTCTGTTCCACATGCTGTTGCAGCATGGGCTCGTAATCCATTTTGTAAATGTGATCGCCCGCCAAAATCACGATGTAGCGCGGCGCGTAGCTCTGGATGATATCAATATTTTGAAACACCGCGTCGGCGGTGCCTGCATACCACGCGGTCTCCGATACGCGTTGGCTGGCTGGTAGAATGTCGAAGCTCTCGTTCCGCTCGAGCCGCAAGAAATTCCATCCGCGCTGCAGATGACGGATTAGGCTGTGCGCTTTGTACTGGGTCGCGACCGCGATGCGCCGGATGCCCGAGTTAATGGCGTTCGAGAGTGCGAAATCGATGATCCGAGTCTTGCCGCCGAAATAGACAGCGGGCTTAGCTCGCCAATCGGTCAGTTCCAACAATCGGCTCCCGCGCCCGCCGGCGAGTACGTACGCCATCGCCGAGCGAGCAAAGGGAGCTCCTCTGGGCAAGGCGTTCACGGTCGACCGCCCTCACGGTCAGCGATTCTCGGGTTTTGAGTTGGTCGCCCAATCTCATGTTCGATGCGTGTGTACTTCATGGGATTTCAGCTACTCGTGGACAGACGATTCGCTGCGATTGCCTTCGGCGGCGGTGCTTTTGTACGGCACGTTCCAGATACCGGTTGCGTACTCAGCGATTGCGCGATCCGAGGAAAACCATGCCATATTGGCGATATTCGCGATCGCGACCCGCGCCCAGTCGGCGGACGACAGCCAGAGCCGATCGAGCTGCTGCCGCTTGGTGCGATAATCGTCGAAATCGGCGGCGACCATGTAATAGTCGTGATGGCGCAGCGCTTGGGTCAGGGGCGCGAACCGCGTTTTGTCGTCAGGCGAGAACAAGCCGGCATCGATTGCATCGAGCGCGCGCGCGAGCATCGGCGAAGCGGCGATCGTCGCTTGCGCATCGAGGCCGCGCCGGCGCCATTCGTCGACTTCGTGCGCTTTGAGCCCGAAAATGAAGATGTTCTCGGCGCCGACGTGATCTCGAATTTCGATATTGGCGCCGTCGAGCGTACCGATCGTCAACGCGCCGTTGAGCGCGAGCTTCATGTTGCCGGTGCCCGACGCTTCCATCCCGGCGGTCGAGATCTGCTCGGATAAATCGGCGGCAGGGATGATGGCTTCGGCCAAGCTGACATTGTAGTCGGGCAGGAACACCACCTGCAGACACTCGCGCGCGACCGGGTCGGCGTTGACGATTTTTGCGACGTCGTGGATCAGTTTGATGATCAATTTCGCCTGCGCATAGCTCGCTGCGGCTTTCCCGGCAAAAATCTTGACGCGCGGCGTCCAGTGCTGCGACGGCTTGTCACGGATTGCGAGGTAAGTCGCGACTGTGTCGAGCACGTTCAGCAATTGGCGCTTGTATTCGTGAATGCGCTTGATTTGCACGTCGAACATGGCATCAGGGTCGATCGGCACGCCGACGCGATCGGTGACGAGCCGCGCAAGGGCGAGCTTATTGGCTCGCTTCGCGGCGTTGATGCGCTGCTGGACCGAGGGGTCGCCGGCCGCTGTGGCGAGTTTGGCGATCAGCGCCGGATCGTCCTGTACGCGGTCGCCGCATTGTTCGCGTAGGATGGCCGTCAGCGCCGGATTTGCCTGCAGCAACCACCGCCGGAAACTGATTCCGTTGGTCACGTTGACGATACGATCGGGGTAGAGGGCGTGCAGGTCGCGGAACACCGTCTTGCGCATCAGCTCGGTGTGCAGCGCGGAAACGCCATTGATGCGGTGCGAACCAACGAAGGCAAGATGGCCCATGCGAATCTTGCGGTCGCCGTGCTCGTCGATCAGAGAAATAGCGGCGAGCTGCGCGGCGAAGCCTTCAGTGTCCTTGTGACGAGCGGCTTCGAGGAGTTGCGCGTTGATGCGGTAGATGATCTGAAGATGCCGCGGCAGCATGCGCTCGAAGAGCGATATCGACCATGTCTCGATCGCCTCGGGGAGCAGGGTGTGGTTGGTGTAGGAAAAGGTGTTGACCGTCACCGACCACGCGTCGTCCCAAGGCAAGCCGTGGACATCGACAAGGAGGCGCATCAGCTCGGCAATGGCGATGCTTGGATGCGTATCGTTGAGCTGTATTGCGGCTTGATCAGGCAGGAAACGCAGATTGCCGTCGCTTTTTAAGTGCCGCGCGAGCAGATCTTGCAGCGAAGCCGAGACGAAGAAATATTCCTGCCGCAACCGTAACTCGCGTCCGGCTTGTGTCTCGTCGCTGGGGTAGAGAACTTTCGAAATCGACTCGGCGCGTGTCTGCTCGACGAGGGCGCCGGCGTGATCGCCGCGATTGAAGACATCGAGCCGCATCGGATCGACGGCGCGCGCCGTCCATAGCCGAAGCGGTATCACATTGCGCCCGCGCCAGCCGACAATCGGCGTATCGTACGGCACCGCCTCGATCGTCTCTTCCGGCAGCCAAATCTGCCGCGGCACCGGGCCGGTATCGTGGATGGTTTCGACGCGGCCGCCGAAATAAATGTCGTAGGCCAACTCCGGTCGCGGGAACTCCCATGGATTGCCGAAAGACAGCCAGTTCTCGGGGTATTCTTGCTGATACCCGTCCTTGATGATCTGACGAAAAAGCCCGTGGTCGTAGCGGATTCCGTAACCGCAAGCGGAAATGCCGAGACTTGCCATGCTTTCCATGAAGCAGGCCGCGAGCCGGCCCAACCCGCCATTGCCGAGCGCTGCGTCCGGCTCGACTTCCTCAAGATGACGCGGATCAATGCCGAGATCGCCGAGCGCGGCCCGAGCGGTTTCGCCGAATCCCGTGTTGCAAAGAACGTCCGATAGGAGACGCCCGATCAAGAATTCGAGCGATAGGTAATAGACCCGCTTTTGTCCTTTCGCGCGGCTCTGGCGCTCGGCCGTGAGCCAGCGATGGAGCACACGGTCGCGCACGGCATGCGCGGTGGCGACAAACCAGTCCCGATCGGTCGAGGCACTGGGATCCTTGCCGACCGTGAGCGCGAGCTTCGCGAGGATGGAGCTCTTGAACGCCTCAAATTCCGCTGCATCTCGAGAAGGCGGCGAGCCGGTAGGGGGAACGGGAGAGTCGAATTGCGGATCAGCCATCCGTGCAACGTCGCCTTTCGTTCGACTCGGCCTCAAACCGATCCGCCTGGGGTAAGCGGTTTCGGTTCGTCTCGATAAGGGCAAAATCCGTAAGAGCAAAATCCGTGCCGAGGTGCTCGTTCTTCCCGTGCGATATCGGGGTCTCGGTTTCGATAGCAGACCCCAGGATGACCGCCGGTACGATCATCGACACCGCGAAATGCAGTTATGGGTCGGCTCCTGCCCGGACGCGGCGCAAGAGCCGTTGATCCTCTCTCGGGGAATCGTTATTGTTGCAATGCAGCATACCCCGGAGTGCCAAAAGCGAGATGGTCACGCGGTGGTGGGAAATGCTCAGCCACCGTGCGGTGCGCGAGAAAGGGCTATTTTCGTGACGATTCGGGTAGCACTCTTCCATCGCACGCTCTATCGCTACGATCAGCGTATCGCCCTTGGCCCGCAGACCGTAAGGCTTCGTCCCGCACCGCACAATCGGACGCCGATCCTCACTTATTCACTGAAGATCGAGCCCGATGGTTATTTCGTCAACTGGCAGCAGGATCCGCAAGGCAATTTCCTCGCGCGGCTGGTCTTTCCCGAGAAGGTCGATCGCTTCGACGTGACGGTCGATCTTGTCGCCGATATGGCGGTGATCAATCCGTTCGATTTCTTCGTCGAGCCCAGCGCGGAGATCTATCCCTTTGCTTACGATCCCGGTCTCGATGCTGAGCTCGCGCCATTTCGTGTCGCCGCGCCGGCGGAGCCAAGCTTCGCGCGCTATCTCGCGACGATCGAGCGCGGCCCGATGCGTACCATCGATTTTCTCGTCGCGCTCAATGCCCGGCTGCAGCGCGACATCCGTTACACCGTTCGCCTCGCACCCGGCGTGCAAACGCCGGAAGAGACTCTGCTGAAGGCCGAAGGGTCGTGCCGTGACACCGGCTGGCTGCTGGTGCAGTTGTTGCGGCATCTCGGCTTCGCGGCACGCTTCGTCTCCGGTTATCTGATCCAGCTCGTCGCTGATCAGAAGCCGATCGAAGGGCCTGGCGGCCCGACCGCGGATTTCACCGACCTCCATGCCTGGTGCGAGGTTTATATCCCAGGCGCCGGCTGGGTTGGCCTCGACCCGACCTCCGGGCTTCTCGCGGGCGAAGGTCACATCCCGCTGGCGTGCTCGCCCGAGCCGCAAAGCGCCGCGCCGATCAGCGGCACGCTCGACGATTGCGAAGTGACCATGACGCATGAGATGTCGGTGCGTCGCCTTGCCGAGACACCGCGCGTCACCAAACCCTACGACGACGCAGCGTGGAACCGGTTGATGGCGCTCGGCGAACGAGTCGATTGCGATCTTGCCGCGCAGGACGTTCGTCTCACCATGGGCGGCGAGCCGACGTTCGTCGCCGCGGCCGACCCCGACGCCGCCGAATGGAATACAGAGGCGCTGGGTCCGACCAAGCGGCGCTATGCCGGCCAGTTGCTGCGCCGTCTCGCGCCGCGTTTCGGCACTGGGCCGCTCCTGCATTATGGCCAGGGCAAATGGTATCCGGGCGAGCAATTGCCGCGTTGGGCGCTGAGCAGTCATTGGCGCAAAGACGGTGAGCCGATCTGGCACAATCAGGCTTTGTTTGCCAGCGACACGGATGGCGATGTGCGACTGGGTTCGGATGACGCGCGTGGCTTCATCACGCGGCTTGCCGAGCGGCTGCAGCTCGATCCGACGTGGAGCGTACCCGGCTACGAGGATGCCTGGTACTACCTTTGGAAAGAACGACGTCTCCCGATCAATGTCGATCCGCTGACGAGCGAGCTCGCTGATCCGTTGGAGCGCGCGCGGCTCGCGCGCATTCTCGAGCAGGGTCTCGGCCGCGTCGTCGGCTTCACACTGCCGCTGCACCGCGCGGGCTATGGGGCGGAGCGGTATTGGCAGAGCGGACCATGGTTCCTGCGGCCTGAAACGATGTTCCTCATCCCGGGCGATTCGCCGATGGGCTATCGCCTGCCGCTCGACTCTCTGCCGTGGGTCAGCGAAGGCGATTACCCTTATATCTACGACCAAGATCCGTTCGCGCCGCAGCCGCCATTGCCGTCGCGCCAAGTGATGGCGATGCGTGCCGTCAGTCCGCGCGATCCCCGAGGCATCCCTTTTCGGCAGCAGCGCCGCGAGCAACTGCCGGCGCCGCCGCCGAAAGGTCAATCCGATCCGAGCGTCGTGCGCACCGCGTTGTGTGCCGAAGTGCGCGACGGATTGCTGCACATCTTCATGCCACCGACGGAAAGCATCGAGGATTACCTCGATCTGGCTACGGCGATCGAAGATGTCGCTGAAGAGCGCGATCAGAAGGTGGTGCTCGAAGGCTACGCGCCGCCTTACGATCCGCGCATCCAAAGCTTCTCGGTGACGCCCGATCCCGGCGTAATCGAGGTCAATATCCATCCAGCCGCCAACTGGGACGAAACGGTCGCGCATACGAACATTGTCTATGAGGACGCGCGCGCCGTTGGTCTCGTCACCGAGAAATTCATGCTCGATGGCCGGCATGTCGGTACCGGCGGCGGGAATCACGTCACCTTGGGAGGCGCCCATCCGGTCGATTCGCCGCTGTTGCGACGGCCGGATCTGCTACGCAGCCTCGTTGGCTATTGGCACAACCATCCGGCACTGTCCTATCTCTTCTCCGGCCTCTTCATCGGACCGACCAGCCAACATCCGCGCGTCGATGAAGGACGGGACGATGCGACCTACGAACTCGAGACAGCGTTCAAGGCCCTCGAAGCGGCATTGACGCGGCCGCCTTGGCTGGTCGATCGCATCTTCCGCGATGTGCTCGTCGACATCACCGGCAATACGCATCGCACAGAATTCTGCATCGACAAGCTTTACGCTCCCGACGGCGCCGCCGGTCGCCGTGGCATTCTCGAACTGCGCGCTTTCGAGATGCCGCCGCATGCGCGGATGAGCCTCGCGCAGCAATTGCTCCTGCGTTCGCTCGTCTCCTGGTTCTGGCGCGAGCCCTATACGCGGCGCCTGGCGCGCTATGGCACGCGGCTCAACGACGAGTTCATGTTGCCGCATTTCGTCGGCAACGATTTCGCCGATGTCCTCGACGATCTGCAGCGTGCCGGCTACCCGTTCGATCCGGCTTGGTTCGAGGCGCATCAGGAATTCCGCTTCCCCGCCATCGGTAAGATCGCGTCGCGCGGTATCGAGCTCGAGCTGCGTTCCGCGCTCGAGCCGTGGCATGTCCTCGGCGAGGAGACGGCGGCGGGCGGCACGACGCGGTTCGTGGACAGCTCGGTCGAGCGGCTTCAGGTCAAGATCGAAGGCGCGACCGACGATCGGCATCGTCTCGCGGTCAATGGCCGGCTGGTGCCGCTCCGCGCCACCGGACGTCGCGGCGAATTCGTCGCCGGTATCCGTTTCCGGGCTTGGCAATCGCCGCGCGCGCTGCATCCGACGATCGCGGTCGACACGCCGCTGGTCTTCGATCTCTACGATACCTGGAATGAGCGTTCGATCTGTGGCTGTACCTATCATGTCGCGCATCCCGGCGGGCGTAATTTCGACCGCTTCCCCGTCAATGCCAACGAAGCCGAGACGCGGCGCCGCGCGCGATTCTTTCCGTTTGGCCATACCAGCGGGGTTTTCCATCCTGCCGAGAGCCTGTCGGGCGACGAGCATCCGTTGACGCTGGACCTCCGCCGATTCGCCTGACGTCGTCTCTGGCAATCGGGGCGCCAATCGATGACACTTGCGGGCGATGGACAAGCGGGCGTGAGCGTGACGACTTCCTACGACGAACTGGTGACGGGCGGTGGCGCTTTCCGCCCCCATTGGCGCGGCCTGATGGAGATCTGGTCACAACTCGACCCTGAGCAGCTTGCTGAGCGAGCCTCGCGCGTCGCGGCGCAGATCGCCGCCACCGATCAAATGCTGGTGCCGCAGAACCGTGCGGACGGCAGCGGCCGCTCGCTCGATCTCATGCCCCTGATCATTCCCGAGCAGGAATGGCAGATCATCGCCTCCGGCTTGGTGCAGCGTGCGCAACTGCTCGATCGGGTTCTCGGCGACCTTTATGGCGCGCAGCGTCTCCTCGCCGAGCACAGGTTGCCAGCCTATCTCGTTCTGGGTAATCCGGCTTTTCTGCGGCCGTTGCGTGCGGTAAAGCCGGCGGCGGGCGCGCCGCAGCTTTATTTCTATGCCGCCGATCTCGTTCGCGTGGCCAATGGCGAATGGCGTGTCTACAGCGACGGCACGCAAGCGCCGGCCGGCGTCGGCTATGCGCTCTACAATCGCAACGTGTTGGCGCGGGCCCTGCCGGAAATTTTCCGCGCCGTGCCGGTGACGCCGCTGCAATCCTTTCTCGAGCTGTGGCGCGCCAGCCTCAGGACGCTGGCGGCGCGCATCGATGAGCAGCCGCTCGTCGTGCTGTTCACGCCCGGTCCTTATAACGACGCTTATTTCGAGCACGTTTATCTTGCGCGCGAGCTCGGCATCACGCTCGTGCAAAGCGCCGATCTCACCGTGCGCGACGGCCATGTCTATTTGAAGACCTTGGGCGGTTTGGCGCGGATCGATGTCATCTACCGCCGCGTCGACGGCAATTATTGCGATTCGCTCGAGTTGCGCGAGGACTCGGCGCTCGGTGTCGCCGGCCTCGTGGAAGTGGCGCGGCTCGGCAACGTTGCGCTTCTCAATATGCCCGGCGCCGCGGCGATCGAGACACCGGCTTTCGCACCCTTTCTTCCCGAATTGGCGCGGACGCTGTTGGGCGAGGAGTTGAAGCTTCCCGCGGTCACAACGTGGTGGTGCGGCCAAGAGGCGGCGCGCGCCGAGGTGCTGGCGCGGCTCGACGATTTCGCGCTGCAGCTGGCCTATGAGCGTGATCCCGTACCGATTGATCCGGTATTGCTCGATAAGCAGGAGCGTGCCCGCTTTCTTGAGCAGCTTGTGCGTGAGCCCGAGCGCTTCGTTGCGCGCGAAAAGATGCCGCCAAGTGTCGCGCCTTGTTTCGGGATCGAGGAAGCGGGTGGTGGCCGCGCCGTGCTCAAGCCGCGGCCGGTGGTGATGCGCGTCACCGCCGTTTGGCACGACGGGAAATGGTTCGCGATGCCAGGCGGCGTCGCGCGTGTCGTTGGCGAGCCGACGATTTACAACAATAGCGTGTTGCGCCACGGCGGCGTCGCCAAAGACGTCTGGGTTCTCGGCGAAGAATTCGGTGCCGGCGCCTTTCCGATTGTCACTACCGTGCTCGCGCCGCCGGCTCGCACCGAAGGCGAAGATTTGCGCAGCCGCACCGCCGACGACCTGTTCTGGCTCGGTCGTCAGGTCGAGCGGCTCGAGGCTGGCGTGCGCTTGTTTCTTGCGGCGCTGCAGCGGCTCACCTCGGGCGCGATGACGCCGCGCAATGTCGCCGAGCTGCAGCGCTTGGTCGAGGCGCTGAAGCGCTCGGGCTGGATCAGCTTCAATCTCGCGGCCGTTCCCGTAGACAGCATCATATTCTTCGAGGGGCTCGCCGAAGCCGCGACCGAGGGCGTTGCCATGCGCAGCTCGATCGATGCGATCCACCGCCTGATGCATTCGGCGCGCGACCAGCTATCGGTCGCCATGTGGGAGACGCTTAACCGGCTGACCAATGTCACGGCCGGGCATTTCGGTCAGCGCCGAGTCGGCGCTGGCGAAACGATCGAGCGGCTCGAGGGGATGGTCGCCGGCCTGGCCGCGTTCGGCGGCCTCGTCGCTGAAGACATGACGCGCGACGCGGGCTGGCGCTTCCTCGATTTCGGCCGCCGTATCGAGCGCGGTATCGCGACGTGCACCGCGGTTGGCGGCGTGATCGCCGGACCACCGGGCCAGGTCGAGGCAGGGCTGCGGTTGGCGCTCGAAGTCTGCAACGCGACGAGTGCCTATGTGCTGCGTTTTCCGCTTGAGACGCAATTCGTTCACGTGTTGGAGTTCGTTCTTAAGGACCGCAGCAATCCGCGCGCGCTGCTCTATCAGCTCGATCGCATCGAGCATCATCTCTGGGCGCAGGCCAAGGCCTCGCGTCGTGCGGCAGTGCCGACGATCGTCGCCGATCTGATCGCGACGATCGAACGCACGACGCTCGCAGCGCCGGATGGCGAGGGGGCGGCACCGATGCTTGAGGAACTCGGCGCCTTGCTGGCCGATGTCGGCAACGGGCTGATGGCGCTTTCGGATCAGGTAACGCGTATCTACTTCACGCACACCGCGCCGTCGCACATGATGGATTTCGCGAGCCGGCAGATCGCCGCTCAGGCGGACGATTGATGCGTTACGCCGTCAGCCACCGCACGCATTATGCCTATGGAGCGCCGGTCGATGTCGGCCAGCATATGCTTCGCCTGACGCCGCTCGACGTGGTGGGACAAAAGATTGAGCGGCAGGAGCTTTCGATCGATCCGCGACCCGACCAGTTCGTCGCGTTCATTGATCATTTCGGCAACGCCGTGCATTACGCGTCGGTCGAGACGATGCATGAGCAATTCTCGGTGACGCTCGACGCCGTCGTCGATGTTGGACGCCGCGCGCCGGAAGCCGAGGGACCGGCCTGGGAAGAGGTGTGCGAGGCAATGCGCTCCGACGGGTTCCCCGCCGCGTCGACGATCGCTGAATTCGTCTTCCCCTCGCCACTCGCATCGCTCGACGAGGGCGCGACGCGTTACGCCGCGATCAGCTTTCCCGAGAGGAGGCCGCTGCGGTTGGCGCTGGCCGATCTGACGCGGCGCATTCACCGCGATTTCGCGTACACGCCGAACGTCACGACAGTGTCGACATCGGTTGCCGAGATTGCCGCGAGCCGGCGTGGCGTGTGCCAGGATTTCTCGCATCTCATGATTGCCGGCTTGCGCGGTCTCGGCCTGCCGGCGCGCTATGTCTCGGGCTACATCGTGACCGAGCCCCCCGAGGGCGGCGTTCCGCGGCAAGGGGGCGACGCCAGCCATGCCTGGGTCTCGATATGGTGCGGAGAGGCACTCGGCTGGATCGAATTCGATCCGACGAACGATATCGTCGTCGAGAACGAGCATCTCGTGGTCGCCTACGGCCGCGATTTCTCCGACGTGGCGCCGCTGCGCGGTGTCATTCTCGGCGGCGGAAGCCATCTGCTCACGGTCGGCGTCACCGTCACCGCTCTTGACCCCGACTGAGTGGTTCATCGCCGGGAACGTTCCCGGCGATCGCGGGTTTCGGTCTCCGTCGCCGCCGGAGCGTTTCATGAAGATTTTTCCCTGTCAATTTTGCGGGCAACTCCTTTTTTTTGAGAATACCCATTGCGAGCGTTGCCGACGCAGGCTCGGCTTTATCGCGGCGCAGCTGCGGCTTGCCGCGCTGGAGGCCGATGGCGATTTATGGCGCGGCGAGAGCGGCACGGCGGCTTGGCGCTTTTGCGCGAATGCCGGCTATGACGCTTGCAACTGGTTGATCGAGGCGGAAAGCGGCGAAGCTCTTTGCGCCGCCTGTCGCCACAACCGCACGATTCCGGATCTTGGCATATCGGAGAACCTTATCCGTTGGCGCGCAATCGAAGGGGCGAAGCACCGTCTCTTCTATTCGCTCTTGCGTTTTCGGCTACCGCTGCCAACGCGGCAGGTGGATCCGGAAAGCGGACTGGCCTTTGATTTCCTTGCCGATCCGCCGCCGCAGGAGGGAACGCCAGTCGCGACCGGTCATAGCCAAGGCGTGATCACCGTTGCCCTGAACGAAGCCGATAGCGTCGTGCGCGAGCAGCAGCGGCAGCGGATGGGCGAGACGTATCGCACGTTGCTCGGGCATTTCCGCCACGAGATCGGGCATTATTTTTGGGACCGGCTGGTGCGCGATAGCGATCAACTCGAGGCTTTCCGCGCGTTGTTCGGCGACGAGCGCGCCGATTATGCGAGCGCCCTCAAAGCCCATTACGATGCGCCCGATCCGGCCTGGCGCGACCGCTACATCAGCGCCTACGCAGCCTCGCATCCGTGGGAGGATTTCGCCGAAAGCTGGGCGCATTTCCTACATATCGTCGATGCGCTCGAGACCGCCGCGGTGATCGGCATCAACGTCGATGCACAGATCGGGCGCCATCAGGCGATCCAGGCGAGCATCGATTTCGATCCTTATCGCGCGAGTTCGACCGAACAACTCGTCGAGGCGTGGCTGCCGCTCACCTTCGCGATCAACAGCATCAATCGTAGCCTCGGCCAGCCCGATCTCTACCCGTTCGTCCTGACCAGCCCCGCTGTCGCGAAGCTTAGTTTCATCCGGGCGCTGATCGAAAACGCGCGCGAGGGAGGCGGCAACCGCCGGAGCGAGGCAAAGCGCGCATGAGAACGATTGTCCCAAATAAAAGCGGACGCGCCACTTTGCCGACGCTTCAAGGGGCCGCCGTCGTTTACGTTCAGATTTAGCGAACAGCGATTCGCCCGAGAACAGCGTCGATCACTTGCGATGGTTGTCTGGCGCCTGCCGCGTAAAGCGTCGAATGCCATAACCGGGATGGCCGGTATGCCCGCGTGCGGGCGTGATAATGTCTTCAACCCAGGTGATGACAAAGATCCGCTGATGACCATGCCGTCCTGGATGAGTGCCGTTCTCGACGGCGCGCTGGAAGGCGTATCGCGCAAGGAATTGCGCGATCACGCGCAAAAGATTTCCGCCTCCTATCGAACGGACGGAACCAGCACGGTCATCCGCAGCGAACTCGATGCGCCGGCTTATGCGACGGTGCGCATGCCGGCGACGTTTGCGGCAGTCTTGCGTTTGCGGCCAAGTTCGTTCCGGATTTCGCGCCCCGGTCGCTCCTCGACATTGGCGCCGGCCCCGGCACGGCAAGTTGGGCCGCGCGGGATCTGTGGCCCTCGCTCAGCCAGGCGACGCTCATCGACAAAAATTCTCACCTGCTCGACATCGCGCGGCGTATGGCCGCACAAACGTCGCTCGAGACGAATGTCGTCTTATCCGATCTGACATTGGCGCTTCGCCACGCCGCGGAAGCCGATCTCGTCGTTGCCGGCTATGCCCTGACCGAGCTCGCGAATAACGCGCTGCCTATCGTCCCCGAAGAACTTTGGCGGCTCGCGCGCGGCATGCTGGTCATCGTCGAGCCGGGGACACCGCAAGGTTTCGCGCGTATCCTCGCCTGCCGCGACCGGATGATCGCCGCCGGCGGTCACATTATCGCGCCGTGTTCGCATGCGGCCCATTGTCCATTCAGCACGGCCACACGCTGGTGCCATTTCAGCGAGCGCTTGCCGCGCTCCCGCGCGCATCTCTTCGCGAAAGAGGCCAATCTTTCTTTCGAGGACGAAAAATTTTCCTATCTCGCGATTGCCAGGGAGATATCGGCGCCAAAAGTCTATCGCCGCATCTTGGCGATGCCGCATGTCACCAAGGGCCAGATCGCGCTCAGCCTCTGTGCGCCCGATAAAGTCGAGGAACGGGTCGTTCCGCGCCGCGATAAGGCTGTCTACAAGGCCGCCAAAAATTATGCCTGGGGCGACGCGATCGATTTATAACGCCGTTATTCCGCGGCGAGAGCCAGGCCTTTGAGCCGCGCGGCGATCTCGTCGAGCGAGACGACGGTCGCGTATTTCGCCTGCAGATCGAAGAGATTGGCGCAATGCGCGAAATATGAGCGGTCGAAGCAGCAATCGTCGACGACGATCGTCGTGTAGCCGTGCGAATGCGCATCGACCGAAGTGGCACGCACGCAGCCCGAGGTCGAGACGCCGCAAACCACGACCGTGTCGATCGATTGGCGCGCCAGATACGCCGGAAGCGGCGTCGGGAAAAAGCCGCTGGCCTTGGTCTTCGGCAGCACCCAGTCGCCGTCCTGCGGTTGGATCGCGGCTGGGAAATCGTTGTAGCCTGTCGCCGGCCGGCCCTTGCTCTTCGATTTGGTCGCCTTGCCCGCAAACATCGTGCCGTCGATATCGCTCAGCGTGTAGATGATCGGGCGTTTGTTCTGCCGAAACAGCTCGATCAGCTTCGCGATGCGCGGCATCGTCTCCCATGACATGGGGCCGCAGGCGGTCGAATATTGTTGGATCGCTTCGTCGAGGGTCAGGCCCTCGTTGCCGCAGAACCCCATCGTCACATCGACAACGATAAGCGCCGTGCGCGCGCCGACATTCGCATCGTCGAGGAAGCCTGCCTTGCTCATGATGCGGCGCTCCGATTCAGGGATAAGTTCCATCCACTTTTTCATCGCCCGACCTCCTCGTCATACTCTTCGGCCAAACCGTCGACATAGTAGGGCCGGTTTAGAGGGCAGGGAACTGCCGGAGCGATTCCCTTCGAGCGCCGAGAATCAGCAAGCCGGGAGGTCTCGCACGGCCGCCTCGCGTGCTAGTTTCCCGGCAATGAAAATTCCCGTTCTCATCGCCGGTGCCGGGCCAGTGGGCCTCACCTTGGCTCTCGATCTCGCCTGGCGCGGTGTTCCCAGCCTTCTCGTCGAGCCCTTGACCGAGGTGCATGCGCATCCACGCGCGATCTCGATCGGCGTGCGCACGATGGAGCATTTCCGCCGTCTCGGTCTCGATCAAAAAGTGATCGATGCCGGCGTGCCGCGCTCGCGCGCGCTCGACGTGATCTATGTGACGCGAATGCTCGGCCGCGAGATTTTCCGTTTTCCGATCCCATCGATCGACGAGCTGGCGCGTGATGCGGCGAGGCTGGCAGTGGAGACGCCGGAAATTACGGCCTCGCCCTACTATAAGACATGGACCGCGCAATCGCCGCTCGAGCGCATGCTGCGCGCCGAGGTGACGCGCTCGCCGAAGATCGAGCCGCGCTATGGCTGGCGGCTCGATTCATTTGTCGAAAGCGAGCACGGCGTGACTGCGATATTGGTCGAGCTTGCGACCGGAAGGCGCGAGGAGGTCGTAGCGCACTATCTCGTCGGCAACGATGGCGCGAACAGCGCGGTGCGCGCGGGACTCGACACGCGCATGTCCGGGCGCGGCACGCTGGGCGAGGCGGTTGGGCTTTACTTCAAGGCGCCGACATTGGGCGCGCGCCTTGGGACGCGGCCGGGGGTGATGTATTGGGCGCTCGCCTCCGGTTGCGCCGGCGTGATCTACACGATCGATGGCGGCGACGAATGGGTCTTCAATCGCTATTTCGCGCCCGGCGAAACCGCGAGCGCGGAAGAACCGGTCGGGCTGATCCAGCGCGCGATCGGCGAGAAGCTCGATATCGAAATCCTCTCGGCGCAGAAATGGCTGCCGCGCCAACTCGTCGCCGATCGCTATCAAAGCGCGCGCTGTTTCCTGGCCGGCGACGCCTGTCATCTCTTCGTGCCGACCGGTGGCTTCGGCATGAACACCGGTATCGGCGACGCGGTCGATCTGTCGTGGAAGATCGCAGCGCGGCTCGCGGGGTGGGGCGGCGCCACGTTGCTGGCGAGCTATGAGACCGAGCGGCGACCGATCGGCCTCTACAACACACGCGAAGCGGCCGACAATTACGACAAGAGCGGCACAATCTTCGCGGTGCCGGATGCGCTCGAAGAAGATAGCGCGGCGGGCGATGCAGCGCGCAGGTCGGTCGCGGCGCTGCTGCCGCCGAAGATCAAGCATTTCGCGCCGATCGGCGTCCATCTCGGTTCGGCTTACGAGAACTCACCGCTCATCGTCGACGACGGCACGCCGCCGGTGGCGTTCGATCCGGTGCGCTACGTGCCGAGCGCGCGGCCCGGTCAACGCGCGCCGCATGCGTGGCTCGCGCCGGGTAAATCCACGCTCGATCTGTTCGGTCGCGGCTTCACACTGCTGCGTTTCGGTGGCGCGGCCGGCGGTGACGCGCTGATCGGTGCCGCACGCGCAGCGGAACTGCCCTTAACCGTTGCGGATGTCGCGGACGCCGCTGCCGCGCGGCTTTATGAGCGGCGTCTCGTGCTGGTCCGTCCCGACGGACATGTTGCTTGGCGCGGCGAGTCTGCTCCGGCAGAGCCGCGCGCTATCGTCGATCGCGTCCGCGGCGCGTGATCGACGTACCGCCTCTTGTGCCTTCTCCGGTTCGCCGCCACACTAGGAACGTCGGACGAACTCGTCCGACGGGTTGGGGTCCGGGGAGGAGGCGGGCATGGCTTTTGTGATATCGCGCCGCGCCGTGCTGGCCGGGTTTGCGGGCTCGCTTGCGGCTTTAGGTGCGGTTCCGGCGCGGGCTGCGACCAAGCTGCGGGTCGGCAAAGCGGTTGCCGAGAATTGGGGCAACGTGCCGCTCGATATCGGCATGCAATCCGGGATTTTCGAAGAACGCGGCATCGAAGTCGAAGAACTGATCTTCGCCGGCGGTGCGAAGCTCGCCCAAGCGGTGACGGCGGGCGAAGTCGATATCGCGCTGAGCGGCGGCCCGGACATGGTCTATCTCGCCAAAGGCGCGCCCGAGATCGCGGTCGGCACGATCGCTGACTCCGCGGCTTTCATGGGTATCAGCGTCGGCCGCCAATCGACCGCCCGCGGCATCGACGATCTCAAGGGCAAGAAGATCGGCGTCACCTCGCAGGGCTCGACGACCTACTGGCTGGTCTATCAGCTCAATCGCGCGAAAGGTTGGACCGGCGACGACGCGGCCAAGCCGATCGTGATCGGCGGCTCGCCCACGGCGGGTTTTGCCGGGCTCAAGACCGGCGATATCGACGCCGATGTCGGCGGCACCTCCACCGGCTATCAGCTCGAAGAACATGGCGACGGCCGGCTGCTGATCGATTGCTCGGAATATGTGCCGCCGATCGCGCTCTATCTGATCTTCGCCAGCACCAGCCTGGCGAAGCAGAATCCCGAGGCCGTGCGCGCCTTCCTCAAAGGCTGGTATGATTCCATCGCCTTTATGAAGAGCCACAAGGCCGAAAGCGTGCCGATCGCCGCCAAGGTCATGGGCTATACACCGCGTGTGGCCGAGCGCATGTATGATACGCTGATGACGCGATTTTCGACCGACGGAAAATTCAATCCGCAAGCCTTCCAGACGCTGCGCGACACGTTCGTCGACATGAAGACGCTCGATCCGAATTCGATCGATATGTCGAAATTCTACACCACGGAATTCCTGCCGCAGACGTGATCGCAACCATGGATCGTCCCGTTCTCCCTTTCGCCACGATAGACACCAAGTCGTTTTGGGACGGGTGCCTCGACGGGCAATTGCTGCTGCAGCGCTGCCGCGCGTGCAGCGCGCTGCGCCATCCGCCGAGCCCGATTTGTCCAACCTGTCTCGGCGACGCGCATGAGTGGATTTCGGCGCGCGGCCGCGGCACGGTCTATACTTTCACCGTGGTGCGCGAAGCGCGGCGCGGCTGGGAAAAATTCGTTCCTTATGTGCTCGCGGTGATTGCGCTCGAAGAAGGACCGCATATCCTCAGCAACATCGTCGACATCGCACCCGAACAGGTCGCCATCGGTATGCCGGTCGAGGTGACCTTCGCCGATCTCGGTGGCTCGACCAAGCTGCCGCTGTTCCGGCCGGTGACGTCATGAGCAACGTCAGCGGACGCTATGCGATCGTTGGCGTCGGCGAGTCCGATATTGGGCGGCGGTTGGGTCGTTCCGGCATGGCGCTGCAGCTCGAAGCCGCGACGCGTGCTCTCGCCGATGCCGGTCTCGATAAGGCGGCGATCGATGGCGTGATCACGCGCCCCAGCCATGCCGAGCCGGCCTTCAATTATTCGGCGGTGCTCGCGGGCCGCATGGGCATCGCGCCCACGTATTTCACCGATATTGCGCTGAGCGGCGCGGCGACCGCGGCGATGGTGCTCGATGCCGTCGCCGCGATCGAGGCCGGGTTGTGCACAACGGTGTTGATCGTCAGCGGCGACGCGCAAACCTCGCGCGGCGGCCCGCGCCGCGGCGGCGCCGTCAATTGGACGGACGATTTCGAGAAGCCGTTCGGCCTGCTGAGCGCGCCCGAAAGCTACGCGCTTGGCGCGCGCCGCCATATGTACGAATTTGGCACGACCAGCGAACAATTCGGCGCGGTGGCGGTTGCCTGCCGCAAGCATGCCTCGCTCAATCCGACCGCCGTGTTCCGCACGCCGATCACGCTGGCCGAGCACCAGGCGTCACGCTTCGTTGCCGAGCCCTTCCGCCTGCTCGATTGCTGTCCCGTGACCGATGCTGCCGCGGCATTGATCGTCACCTCCGCCGAGCGCGCCCGCGATCTCAAGCAAAAGCCGGTTTATATCCTTGGCCTCGGCCAGGGCTTCACCCATTCGGATATACCTTGGGCCGCGGCGATGACGACAACGGCGGCGAAGACCGCGGGCGAGCGCGCCTATGCGATGGCGAAGCTCGGGCCGAAGGATATCGACGTCGCCGAGCTCTACGACTGCTTTACCTACGTCCCGCTGGTGACGCTCGAGGATTACGGCTTCTGCGCCAAGGGCGAGGGCGGGGCTTTCGCCGAAGGCGGTCGCATCGAGCTCGGTGGCGCGCTACCCGTCAACACCGGCGGCGGGCTCTTGTCGCATGGGCATGCCAGCGGTGCGTTGCTCGTCAGCGAAGCGGCGATCCAGATGCGCGGCGCCGGCGGTGCGCGCCAGGTTGCCGATGCCGAGACCGCGATCGTCAGCGGCCAATGCGGCGTCACCGGCGTCAATGTCTGCCTGATTTTCGGTAATCATCCCCATTGAGCTATTGAGCAAAGTGCAATGACCGGCGACCGTCCGCTCCCACTCTCTGGAATTCGCGTTCTCGATTTCGGCCATATTGTCGCCGGGCCGTTTTGCGTGCGGCTGCTCGCCGATCTCGGCGCCGATGTCATCAAGGTCGAGACGGCGACGCGCCAAGGCCGCACCGGCGCGCGCCGCGGCCAGCGTCCTGGCGGCACGAATGGCCGTACACCGCATCTCTATCACGTCAATCGCAACCGCCGCTCGATCGACCTCAACTTAAAGACCGAGCGCGGCCTCGCTGTCGCGCGTCAGCTCATCGACAAGGCAGATGTGCTGGTCGAAAATTTCTCCAGCGGCGTGATGGAGCGGCTCGGCATCGGCTATCGCACGCTCGCCAGGACCAATCCCGGCCTCGTCTATTGCAGCATGGCGTCCTTTGGCCAAAGCGGTCCGCGCCAGGGCTGGACTGGGATGAACGTGACCTTGCAGGCTTGCTCCGGGCTGATGCTGGCGACGGGCGCACAGAACGATCCGCCGATCGGTATCTCCAATTCCTGGAACGACTATATCGGCGGCCTGCATGCTGCCGTCGCGATCGTCGGTGCGCTGTCGAAACGCCGCGCGACAGGCAAAGGCCGCCACCTCGATGTGTCGCAATTCGAGGCGAGCGTCGCGATGATCGGCAGCCTGCTCTTCGCGAGCGCCGTCACGCGCGAGCCACCGAGGCGGCTCGGCAGCCGCTCCAGCACCGCCGTGCCGCAGGGCGTTTATCGATGCGCAGGCGAGGATCAGTGGTGCACAATCAGCGTTCAATCGGATGCGCAGTGGCAAAAGCTGCGCGTCCTGCTCGGCGCGGACCTGCGCGGTGATTTGCTGGACGAACGTCTTGCGCAGCAAGACAAGATCGATGCCGCGATCAACGCCTGGACCAACGGGCTCAGCCCGCACGATGTCGAGAAGCAGCTCACGGACGCCGGCATTCCGGCCGCCGCGATGCGTCGCGCCGATGAGATCGCCGCGGCCGCGGAATGGCAGCAGGTCTTGCGTCCCCTCACGGAGCATGGCGAGGCGGGACCCAAGGTCATCGGGCTGCCGTTCTCGTTCCGCGGCAGCACCCCGCGCGAGGCGACCGAGGCGCCCCGCATGGGCGCGAGCGGCAACGAGGCGCTGCGCGAATGGCTCGGCCTCGACGACCCGGCGATCGCCGAACTCATGCGCGAGGAGGCGGGCTGATGGCGCGTATTCTCGATCTCACTTCTTTGATGGGCGCTTACGGCGCGCGATTGCTCGCGGAGCTCGGCCACGACGTGCTGCGCATCGAAAGCCCCGAAGCCGACGATGTTCGCCGCGAAGGGCCAGTACTTGGCAACGCACCGCGATCCGAAGCCGGCGCCTTCCATCAATTCCTCAACGCCGGCAAACGCAGCGCCGCCGTCGACCTGACAACGGAAGGTGGCGGCAAATTGCTGCTCGCGCTGGTCGCCAAATCCGATGCGGCGGTCGTGAGCTTGCCGCTGCCGGTCAGTGAAGAGAAGCTGCTCGCGGCCAATCCCGATCTCGTCCTGGTACGCCTCGATGATGGGCCGCCGGAGCTCTGCGCTTATGCGAGCGCCGGCCTGCTCGCGATCACCGGCGAGCCCGACGGCGCGCCGACAATGCTCGGCGGTCATGTCCCGGCGGCTTCCGTTGGCGTGCATATCGCGCTGGCGACGGCGGCGGCGCTTTTCGACAAGGAAGCGAGCGGCAAGGGGAGGGTCGTCGATATCTCGGCGCCGCAATGCCTTGCGTCGTTGGCCGAGCAGGTGTGGGTCGAATACAGCGCGTCCGGTGAGATGATGCAGCGGCAGGGTTCGCGCGGCGGCATCACCGCGGTCGCCGGTGCGCTGCCTTGTGCCGACGGGCATTGGATGATCAGCGTACCGCCCGATCCGCGTGGCTGGGCGAATTTCGTGCAGCTCGTGCCACATCCCGCCTTCAAGGACGACGGCGAGCTTGCCGACGAAGCGATGCGCCGCGAGCGCAAGCCGGAGATCCTCGATTGCATCGCGGAATGGTCGACGAAGCAAAAGAAGAACGAGATCGTCGAGAAGGCGCAGAGTCTGCATATCCCGGCAGCCGCAGTCGCCAATCCGCTCGAGCTGATCGACGATCCGCAGCTTATCGCGCGCGGCTTCCTCAAAGCCATCGATCATCCCGATTTCGGCAGGATCAATTTTCCGGTCGGCGCGCTCGCCAGCCTGTTCCAACAGGCGATGAGCGTCGCGCCGACGCTCGGCGAAAGCACAAAACTGGTTCTCGACGAACTGGGTTATTCGGTGAGCGAGATCAACCGTCTCGAAGACGAAGGCATCGTCGCGTGAACGAGCAAGCCAGCGTTTCGCTCGACGAGCTTCAGGCGTGGATCGGCCGCGAGCACGAGTTCGCCGGCATTGATGCGGTCACGCGCAGCGACATACGGCGCAAACTCGAAGTCTATTGCTTCGATTGCCCATTGCATTACGACGATGCCGTCGCGCGCGCGCACGGTTATCGCGGCATCGTCGCGCCGGTGGCGCTGACGCCGCTCTGGGCGATGCCGGCTTATTGGAGCCCCGGCCAGCCGGTGCTGTGGCAGCCGGGCATCCGCGAGCAGGCCGGCGGCATCCGTACCGACGTGCCCGTGCCGGCCGAATTCCAAGGCGGCGTCAACACCGCGACGTGGTGGGAATATTTCGAGCCGGTCTATCCCGGCGACGCGTTGCACGGCAATTGGCGGCTCATCGAGATCAAGCCGCGCGAGACCAAGCTCGGTAACGGCATCTTCATCACGGTCGAAGCCTCGATCTTCAAGCGCTCGGGCGAGCTGGTGGCGAAGAACAGCAACACGCATTACCGCTTCACGCCAAAATCGGCGGAGGCCCGCAAGGACAAACTGCTCGAGCCGCCACCGGAGCTCGATGCGAACGGCGTCAACGCCGAGCAGGCGACGCCGGCCGCTTTCGATTGGAGCCGTCAGCTGCGCTTTGGCGAGGTGACGGTGGGCGATGCAGTGCCGTCTTTCGCGATGTGGCTCAGCTATCAGCGCGTCGTGATGAGCGTCGCGGTCGATCGCATGTTCTCGGGCCTCCATCACAATCGCGAGCGTGCTCGCTGGCGCGGCTTTCGCGACGTGATCTTCAACACGCGCGGCTACGAGACGATGTTCGAGGTCATGCTGCGCCGCTGGATCGGGCTCGACGGCCGCATCATTAAGCTCGGCCCTTTCCGCATGACCGGAAGCTCCTACCCGAGCGATGTCGTCACCGTCAGCGGATGCGCCACGGGTAAGAGCGACGACACGCATCGCATTCAAGTCGAATTGCTGGCCGCGAATGATCGCGGCGAAGCCGGGCGCGGCGCGGCCGAAATCTCGCTGCCGGCTTGAGAGAATGGGAGAACACACATGACCGATACAGCGCTGTTATCGCCGAACGGCCAGCAGGAGACGCAAGGCAAAGGCCCGGCAACGCGGCTTTTCCTCGCCACCGTCAACGGTGTGCTGCGCCTGGATCGGCAGAACGGCGCCTGGACGATGACCGGCGAGGCGCTGGCGGGCAAGCATGCGAGCTCGCTGCTGATCGAGGAAGCGTCGGGCAAGCTGTTCGCCGGCGCGCATGGCGAAGCGGGCGTGTGGGTCAGCGATGACGGCACCGGCGCGGCCTGGCGTTCGGTCGCGCAGACCATCGAGAACCGCAATATCTATTCGCTCGCGTCGCGCCGTAACGGAAACCGCGTCGTCCTCTTCGCCGGAACAGAGCCGGCCTCGATCTACCGCAGCGACGATCTCGGCGAGACCTGGCGGGCACTGCCGGCTCTTCGCGGCGTGCCGGGGACGGATAAATGGCATTTCCCGCCGCCGCCGCATATCGCGCATGTGAAATCGATCGCGATCCATCCGACGAAGCCGGCGGCGCTCTTTGCCTGTGTCGAGCAGGGTGCGTTGCTCGCTTCGGAAGACGATGGCGAAACCTGGCACGAGCTCGACGATTATTCGAAGCCCGAAGATCCGACCTATCGCGACACGCATCACATCGCGCTGAATGCGGCGCATCCCGAGATCGCCTATCTGACGACCGGCGTCGGGACGTATCGCAGCGACAATGGCGGGCGGAACTGGCGCGCGCTGACTCAGCGCGGCAGCCGCCTCGGCTATCCCGATTTCGTGTTCATCGATCCTGCCAATCCCGACCATGTCATCGTCTCGGGCGCAGAGACGAGCCCGAAGGAATGGCCGGGCAACGGCACGGCGAATTCCGCGGTGCTCAAAAGCAGCGATGGCGGCAAGACGTGGCATGAGCTGCGCGAGGGATTGCCGGCGCAGATCGATGGGAGCATCGAGGCCATGTCGCGGCATTCATGGGCCCACGGCGCGACGCTGTTCTTCGCCACTTCCAAAGGCGAAGTCTTCGCCAGCGACGATGACGGCGAGCATTGGACGCGGATCGGGCAGGGCCTCGCTTCGGTGTCGAAGAGCGTGCATTATCGGGCCTTCCTGCCGGGTGCGCGCGAACGCGGGCGACGTGCCTATGGCTGAGGTCCGCGTGGGTGAGGGAGTGAACCATGGCTGAATTCGAACGCACGCGAACCCGCGAACGCGAAGCGCCGGCGCAGAACAATTACGAGATCGCAATGCAGAGCCAGCGCGAACGGGCGGAGCGCAACGCGACCGGCCGCGTCGTCTGCAAAGTCGACGATTGCCCGCAATTGCTCACCCGGCAGGGGCGGCTGCGCTACTACCTCGGCCACACCATCAAGGATACGCCGCTCCAGGATTGGATCGTCTTCACGCACGAGATCCGCACCGTTTCGGGCAAGCATCGGCATCAAGGCGGGCTCATCATCTATGTGATCGAAGGCAAGGGCTATTCGGTGGTGGATGGAGAACGCTGCGACTGGGAAAAAGGCGATCTCGTTCTGTTGCCGATGCGCCCGCCGGGCGTCGAGCACCAGCATTTCAACGTCGATCCGGACAAGCCCTCGGTGTGGATGGCTTTCATCCATCTCGGCATTCAGGATTACGTCGCGTCGGAGATGACGCAAACCGAAGTGTCGCCGGAATATAAGAAAGCACAGGAAACCGGCGGCGCATAAGCGCCCGCCGAAAGGGGGAGGAATGTCAGGGGAGATTTCGCGGCGTACGGCCATAACGTTGCTGGGTGGCGCGCTGGCGGCGTCGTACGTGCCGGCGGCGCGCGCCGCGGGGACCGAGAAGCTGCGCGTCGGCAAGGCGGTGGCCCAGGTCTTTGGCTACATCCCGCTCGATATCGGGATGAAGAACGGCATCTTCGCCAAGCACGGTCTCGAGATCGAAGAGACGGCTTTCGTCAGCGGCTCGCAGCTCGCCCAGGCGGTTACGGCGAACGCGATCGACGTCACGCTGAGCGGTGGCCCCGACATGGCTTTCACCGCCAAAGGCGCGCCCGAGATCGCGGTCGCGTCGATTGCCTCGTCGCCGGTATTCATGGGT
>DASZLU010000168.1:0-101623 GCA_035552195.1 Allostellaceae bacterium
GCATGCGAGCTTCCGCAGCCTGGGATTGTTATAAGAAACGTATGAGCGCATCCCTTCTCGCGACGGTCGGCGCGACGCTTTACGGCGAAGGCGAGCATTGGATCGGCCGCCTTGCCGAGGATCTCGGCGTCAACGAGCGCACGATGCGGCGGTGGCTGTCGTCCGAAAGCGCGATCCCCGAGCGCGTTTGGGACGATCTGATCAACATAGCGATCGGCCGCGCCCGCGAGATCGCCAACCTCGTTCCCAAAATCGACCAGGCTAAATCCGGCTGAAACCACACGGCCAAGCTGGCGGCAGCTTTCGCTCTTGACCGATTGATAACCAATCGGTTATGAATAGACCTATAGCCAACGGGTTATCGATTGATGCCAGCCGCCGCGCCCGACCTTCTCTTCAAATCCCTTGCCGATCCGACGCGGCGCGCGATCTTCGAGCAGCTCTGCCGCGAGGGCGAGCAGACGGTGCATGCCCTGACCGGTCAGGCCCGGATCTCGCAACCCGCGGTCTCGAAGCATCTCGGCGTTTTGAAACAGGCCGGGCTGGTGCGCGATCGCCGCGACGGCCGCGAGACGCATTACCGCGTGCAGCCGCGCGCCCTCGCGCCGCTGGTCGACTGGATGAGCCGGATGGCGAGCTTCTGGGAGAGCCGGTTCGACGACCTCGAAGATCTGTTGAAAAGGATGGACCAATGACCCACACCGCAACCCAAACCCGCTCCGTCGTTGTCGAACGGGAGATGCCACACCCGCCGGAAAAAATCTGGCGCGCACTCACCCAGCCAGACCTCATCGAGGCATGGCTGATGAAGAACGACTTCAAGCCGGTCGTAAACCACCGTTTCCATCTTCGCGCGGATTGGGGCAACGTCGACTGCCAAGTTGTGACGATCGAGCCCAACAGGACGCTGTCCTACACCTGGACGGCCTACGGCGTCGAAACCGTCGTCACCTGGACGCTGACCCCGACACGCACGGGGACACATTTGCGGATGGAGCAGACCGGCTTCAAGCCCGATCAACAGCAGGCCTATCAGGGCGCCCAGGCCGGGTGGCAGAACTTCTTCACCGCGCTCGACGGCGTCATCGCCAAGCTCAACTGACGGAGGCAACGATGGGCGAATCGATCGTCGAGCTGAAAGCACGCATGCAAAATCCGGCTTTGATGTACCCCGATGCCATGGAGGCGCTGCAAGCTGTGAGCCGCGCCGCCCATGGACACGGCATCGCGCCCGCGACCCTCGAATTGATTCATGCGCGCGTCAGCCAGATCAACGGCTGCGCGGTTTGCCTCGCGATGCACGCCCAAGCGCTCAAGCAATCGGGCACCAGCGACGAGCGGCTGACGGCCATCGCCGCTTGGCGCGAAACAACCTATTTCACCCCGGCCGAACGCGCGGCACTCGCCTTGGCCGAGGCAGCGACGCGTCTCAGCGATCGCTCCGATCCAGTGCCCGATGAAGTCTGGAACGAAGCCGCGCGCCATTACGACGAGGCAGCGCTCGGCGCGCTCGTCATTTCGATTGCCGCCATCAACGCGTGGAACCGGATCAATGTGACGACGCGGCAGATCGCCGGCTCGATCCCCGCCAGCGCGACCGCGCATCGGCGCTAAGAGCGGGCGTGCCAGCGGCGAGGCCCGCGCGATCGGCGCTTCCGTCTTGGCGATCGCGCCGGGGCCGGGAGCAACTCGGCGTAGACGCCGATCCATTCGCCGCAGCCGACACAAACGATGTCGGTGGCGAGCGTCGCATCCGCCGCGATCTCGATTTCGGCGCCGCAGGCACACGCAAAAGAGGCGAGCATTAATTGCTCGCCCAGCGTGACGAGGCGCTCGCGCCGTTTCGGCTTTACACGTTTTTTCGATGGTCCAGGCCTTGCCATAGCTGCACTCATGCCGCCGCTCTTCCGCAAGAAGCGACTCGACGCGATCGTTCCGCGATCAGAGCGCCGTCTCTATGTCAGGATTCCGACCGACGCGAGCAACTGCTCCAACGCCGCGCGGCCGGTAAAGATGTGCCCATGAAATCCGGCCGTGCGGGCGGCTGCGACATTTTCGGCAAGATCGTCGATGAATAGTGCACGCTTTGGCTCGATGCCGGCGCGCGCGACGACAAATTCGAAAGCGGAGACGTGCGGCTTCATATCGCCGATCTCGTGGCTGAGATAGGCCTCGTAGCGAGCGAGCGCACCGTCGGCGAGCTTGGTCACGTAATCCCAATGCTCGCGATTGGTGTTGGAAAAAAGCAGCACGCGATGATGGCGCGCCAAATTCGGGAGCAGAACGAGCATCGCCTGATCGACGGTGAAGTGGCTGCTCCAATCGGCGAGAAAACTATCCCAATCGCGTCGGTAGCCGAGATCCCCGACGAGCTCGTTATAGATATCGTGGACCGGCCGGGCGCCGGTCGTGATATCGGGATCCATCGCCGCCGCGCGAATGCGCTCGACCGCATCCGCCGCGCTGCAGGACGCGGCGAGCCGCCGGAACAGTTGCGCGTTGTCATGCAGAATGAAAATCCCGCCGACATCGAAGACAAACGTGTCGAAGGGCAACGGTCGAGACGTGATATCCATCGCTCCAAGCTAGCGAATACCGACGACGACGTCTCGGTTACGCGGCCTTTTTGAAGAGATCGATCATCTCGCGACAGAAAGCCGGCAGATCATCGGGCTTGCGGCTGGTCACGAAATTGCCTTCGCGCACGACCTCGCGATCGACCCAATTGGCGCCGGCATTCTTGAGGTCCGTCTTCAGCGGCGGCCACGACGTTACGGTCACGCCTTTGACGACGTCCGCCTCGACCAATGTCCAGGGTCCATGACAGATCGCCGCGACCGGCTTCTGCTGATCGAAAAATGTCTTCACGAAGCCGACGACTTTCGGAATCGCGCGCAGCGCATCGGGATTGGCGACGCCGCCCGGTAAGACCAGGGCCGCGTAATCTTCCGGCTTCACCTCATCGACCGTGTGGTCGACGCGGACCTTCTTTCCCTTGTCGTGATGTTCCATGCCCTGGATCTCGCCGCTTTTGGGCGCGATGACCTCGACCTTCGCGCCCTCCGCTTCGAGCGCCTTGCGCGGCTCGAGCAATTCCGACTGCTCAAAGCCGTCCGTCGCCGCCATCGCGATCCGCTTGCCCCTGAGTGAACCCACCATCCTTCTCTCCACCAACCAGAACCTGAAAGTAGAAGCGCTGCGCGCCACCGTAGTTCCCGTACGGCTCAGCCATGGCCGCCATCATTCATGTCGCGATGCCCGCAGCTTTTTGCCGGCCCATCGTGTTACCAGCGCGTACACCTTCGACAAAGCGACAACCTCATGCCGGCCAAAAAGCATCTTACCGGCGACATCCGCATCGGCATTTCGGGCTGGAACTATGCGGGTTGGCGCGGCGTGTTCTATCCGCCGAAGCTGGCGCATAAGCGCGAGCTGGCCCATGCGAGTGACGCTTTCCCCACCATCGAAATCAACGGCACGCATTATTCGCTGCAGCACCCCGAGGATTTCGCGCGCTGGGCGGAAGAAACGCCGAAAGACTTCGTCTTCGCGATCAAGGGTTCACGTTACATCACCCATATGAAGCGATTGCGCGAGCCGGAAGCCGGTCTCGCCAACTTCTTCGCGCAAGGGCTGCTCCGGCTCGGACCCAAGCTCGGCCCCATCCTCTGGCAGTTCCCGCCCAATTTCCGCTTCGATCGCGAACGCATCGAACCGTTCCTGGCGCTACTTCCGGACGACAGCGAAGCCGCGCTGAAACTTGCGCGGCGGCACGATCAGCGCATTGCCGGCCGCACATGGCTCAAGATCGACAAGAAGCGGAAACTGCGGCATGCGATGGAAATCCGACATGAAAGCTTCGTGACGCCCGAATTCGTCGCGCTCTTGCGCAAATACGGCGTCGCTCTAGTCTGCGCCGATACGGTCGATTGGCCGCTGCTCATGGATGTGACCTCGGACTTTATCTATTGCCGGCTTCACGGCTCGGAGCAGCTTTATGCAAGCGGCTACGATGCAACCGCGATCGCAGCTTGGGCCAAACGCGTTGCCGCCTGGGCACAGGGCGAGGAAGCCCCCGATGGGGCACGCGCCAGCCCGCGTCCCGCCGTCAAACGCACCCGCCGCGATGTCTTCGTCTATTTCGACAATGACGCGAAGGTCCGCGCGCCTTTCGATGCCCAAGCGCTCATAACGGCGGTCGACAAGCGTCTCGCTTCCGCCGACGGAACTGCCCGCCTAAGGACACGTTAGCTGCACATGGCCCCTACTCGAAAGAAAACAGCGCGAAAAAAAAAAACGGCAAAACAGAACCTTGCCCGCTACCGGGCAAAGCGGAAATTCGACATCACCACGGAGCCCAGTGGCGGCGACCCAACCGTGGGCGGCAATAGCTTTGTCGTCCAGAAACATGCAGCGCGGCGGCTGCATTACGATTTCCGCCTCGAGCTCGATGGCGTGCTGTTGAGCTGGGCGATCCCGCGCGGCCCAAGCATCGATCCTGCCGACAAGCGCCTTGCCGCCCATGTCGAGGATCATCCGGCCGACTACGGCGGCTTCGAAGGCACGATCCCGCAAGGCCAATATGGCGGCGGCACCGTGATGCTATGGGATCGCGGTACCTGGGAGCCGCAAGCCGGCGAAGATGCGCGCGAGGGCTATCGCAAGGGCCGGCTCAAATTCGTCCTTCACGGCGAGCGTATGAAGGGCGGTTGGACTTTGGTGCGCATGGGCCCGCGTGGCCAGGAACGCAACAGCGACAATTGGCTGTTGATCAAGGAACGCGACAGTGAGGCGCAGCCCGGTGAAGGCACGCTGCTCGTCGACAAAGGGACGAAGAGCATCGCCAGCGGCCGGACGATGGAGCAGATCGCCGACGCGCCCGATCGCAATGTCTGGCATTCCAATCGCGCTGACGCCGCGGAAGAAAAGCCGAAATCAAAAGCCGCCACGAAGCACCCTACCGCGACAAAAGCCGCGGGCAGCGCGCGAGCGTCCGGCGTCAAACGCGGCCCCCTGCCCGACTTCGTGCCGCCGACACTGGCGACGCTCGTCGATACCCCGCCGGGCGGTGACCAATGGCTGCACGAGATCAAGATCGACGGCTACCGCATCTTCGCGCGCCGCCGCAAAGGCAAGGTCGCGCTGCTGACCCGCAATGCGCTCGATTGGACCGGGCGCTTCCAGCCGATCGCCGACGCCATCGCCAAACTGCCGGGCGGCGATCTCGCCCTCGATGGCGAGGTCGCGGTGCTCGATCAGAACGGCGGATCGAGCTTCGCCGCGCTGCAAGATGCGCTATCGCACGGCGAGACTAAGTCGATGCGTTACATCGTCTTCGATCTGCTCTATCGCGACGGCGAGGATTGGCGCGGTGCCAAGCTCACCGAGCGCAAGGAAGAACTGCGCGATCTCTTGAAGAACACGCGCGGCCCGCTCGTCTTTTCCGATCACGTCATGGCACATGGCGGCGAGGTGTTTCAGCAAGCCTGCAACCTCAGCCTCGAGGGCGTGATCTCGAAACGCGCCAACGTTGCTTACTACGAAGGCCGCACGCGCGACTGGCTCAAGACAAAATGCACGCTGCGCCAGGAGTTCGTGATCGCGGGCTATGTCGACAGCAACGCGCATCGCGGCATCGGCGCGCTGGCCCTCGGCTATTACGAAGACGAGACGCTGCGCTATGCCGGCCGCGTCGGCACCGGCTTCGATCATCGCGTCGCGCTCGATCTCGCCAAGAAGCTCAAGCCGATGATCATCGACCGCGTCCCATTCAAGGATTTGCCGAGCGTGGCGCGGCGCGGTGTGCATTGGGTCGAGCCGGAGTTGGTCTGCGAGATCGCGTTCCTCAATTGGACGCCGGACGGCGTGCTGCGTCATCCGTCGTTTCAGGGCTTGCGCGAAGACAAGCCGGCGAAAAGCGTGAAACGCGAACGCGCCGTGCCGACAGGAAGCGCCGTGAAAGCATCGAGTGACGACGCACCGCCCGCCGAGCCCGCGAAAAGGACAAGCGCCGCGCGCAAGGGGCTCGAGAAGATCGAAGGCGTCGCGATCTCGCATCCCGATCGCGTGATCTTCCCCGATCTCGGCATCACCAAACGCCAGCTCGTCGAATATTACGCTGGTGTCGCCGAATGGATCCTGCCGCATATCGCCAACCGGCCGCTAAGCCTGCTGCGCTGTCCGGGCGGCATCGCGGGCGAATGCTTCTTTCAAAAGCATTTCGCGACCGGCATGAAGGACATCAAGCGCGTCAAGATCAAAGAGAAATCCGCGACCAGCGAATATCTCGTGGTGCGCGACGCGCATGATCTCGTGCTGCTGATCCAGGAAGGCGTCATCGAAATCCACCCCTGGGGCGCGACCGCCGACGATCCCGATGCACCCGATCAATTCATCTTCGATTTCGATCCCGCGCCCGACCTGCCCTTCACCGCCGTCGTCGATGCGGCGAAGACGATGCGCGACTATCTCGCGGCGATGAAGATCGAGTCATTTTGCAAAACGACCGGCGGCAAGGGCCTCCACGTCGTCACGCCGCTGAAACGCGATGTCGATTGGGCGGAACTCAAGGCCTTCACCAAAAAAATCGCCTCGAACTTTGCGACCGCTGCGCCCGACCGTTTCACCATTAATCCGCTGAAACGCGAACGCAGCGAGCGCATTTTCTTGGATTATCTGCGCAACGACCGTGGCTCGACGGCGGTTGCACCATATGTTGTGCGTGCCAGACCGGGAGCAACAATATCTTTGCCGCTCGATTGGGACGACGTTAATGCGCGACTCGATCCTTCGCGCTATACTCTAGCTTCTGTTCCTAAGTTGCTGGCCAAGCGTAAAAACGACCCCTGGGCCGGCATGACCAAGCACCGCCAAACCATCGCCGCCGCACAACGGGCGCTCGGCTTGGCGGCATAGTTTCAGCGCGTCGCAAAGGACAAAGTCATGCCTCACGCTTACTGGTCCGGTTTCCTGCGTTTGTCGCTCGTCTCCTGTCCGATCTACATCTCGCCCGCGACCAGCGAGCGCGAGCGCATCTCACTCAATCAGATCAATCCCAAGACCGGCAACCGCATCCGCTTGCAGCCGGTCGACGCCGAGACCGGCGAAGAACTCGACCGCGCCGATCTGATCCGCGGCTATGAGGTCGAAAAAGGCCAGTACATCGAGATCACCAAGGACGAACTCGCTTCGCTGAAGATTGAATCGTCACGCGTGCTCGAGCTGTCGCGTTTCGTCGAGCGCGAGTCGATTAACGAGCTCTATCTCGACACGCCCTACTACGTCTATCCCGAGAACGCACAGGCCGAAGAAGCCTATCACGTGATCGCTGCGGCGCTCGCCGAGACCGATCGCATCGGCATCGGCCGTATCGTCATGTCGCAGCGCGAACGGCCGGTCGCACTGCAGCCTTTCGACAGAGGACTGCTGCTCTCGACGCTCCATACCTCGGAGGAAGTGCGGCTCGCCGAGTTCAGCGCGCCCAAGAACAAGCTCGATCCGCAGATGGTCGAGATCGCGACGACCATCGTCGAGCGCCTCGCCGGCAAGTTCGAACCCAAAGGCTTCCGCGATCAGTACCAGGACGCGCTGCGCGAGCTGGTGGAATCGAAGCAAAAGGGCAAGCCGATCCAGCGCGCCAAGATCGCCGAGCCGAGCAGCAATGTCGTCGATCTTATGTCCGTGCTGAAAAAGAGCCTCGCTTCGACCGGCAGCGGCGTCGCCAACGAGAACGAGACCGAACACCGCCCGGCGAAGAAGACCCGCGGCAAGAAGTCCGATGCGCGCCAGCGCTCGTTGCTGCTGCCGATCGACAGTGGGAAAAAAGCCGCGGCCGGCAAACGCGCGGCCGAAACCACGCCGCGCACGACCACGGCGAAAAAGCGCAAGCGCGCTTAACTTGCCGCAGCCACCGCAATGCAAAACGGCCCCGAATTTCCGGGGCCGTTCGCGTTAGAGCCGTCGCCTCAACCGGCTAGCGCGTGTTGAGGCCAGGATTGGTCCGGTTCAGCGGCGGATTATTCAGATCGGGGCTCTGCCCCAACTGATCGTTGGTGGCCGGGCTGTTGATGCCGGCATTCGGGCTGACGCCAACGCCGGTATTCGTATTGGCGCCCACCCCCGTATTGCCATTGAGGTTGGTGCTGCCGACGCCGCCGGAGCCGATACCGGTCCCGGTCGTTGCATCGCTGCCGACACCCGTATTGCTCGAGCCGTTCATGGCGCCGGTGCCGCCCGACCCGTTGAGCGAGCCGGTCCCGCTGTTGAACGAGCCGGAGCCGCCTGTGCCGACGCCGTTCGACCCGACGCCACCGCTGCCGATGCCGGTTCCGCCACCCACACCGGCGCTCGCCCCGGCACCCGCACCGGCGCCAGCGCCACCGCCGGCTCCGCCGCCCGCGCCGCCTTGCGCAAAAGCCGCCGCCGGCGCCAAAGCCAAGCTCAGCGCCAAAGCCGTCGTCGTGAGATGCTTCATCTGCATTAGCCTTCTCCCTTCGTTGGTCCGATTAGGACAATGGGGATAAAACCAAGGCCTCAAAGGGCGTTCCCCAGCGATTAAGCCGCAGCCGGCCGTCTTGAAAAATACACGCCAATTGCCTATTTTTTGGTCCATATTCAGCTATGCGCCGCTTGCAACTCATATCCGCCCTTGGTGCTTGCGCCGCTTTTTGGGCGCTGGCACCGCGTAGCGCCACGGCGGCGTCGCAGGTCCTCAGCTACAACGTCGAACATCCGAAATACGGCAATATCGGTAGCTACACGAATACCGTATCGCAAAACGGCAGCGCGACCGATGTTCGAACCGATCTGCACATCGCCGTGAAGATGATCGGCATTCCGCTTTTCCATCAGGATGCGACCCGCGAAGAGCAGTGGCAGAATAAGCGTCTCGTCGGCTTCCAGAGCCAGACTGACGATAACGGCACGAACATCGCCGTGACCGGCAAGGCCGACGGCACCAATTTCACCATCAATTCGAGCGTCAACGGCAATCTGACGGCGCCGCAGCAGGTGCACCCGTCAAATCCCTGGGCGCCGTTCGTGCTGCAGACCGACCTGATGATGTCGACCAAGACCGGCAAGCTCAGCCCGGTCATCGTCAAGGACACCGGCGAAGTGATGGCGACCTTTGACGGCCGCCAGATACGCGTGCATCAATGGTTCGTCGATGACGACAAACATCAGGTCGTGTGGATCGACGAAAAGGGCGTCGTCGTCGCTTTCCAGACCGAGGAACAAGGCGCGGCGATCGACTTCGTTCTGAAGACCGAAACAACCGCGGCCGATCCGGCACCGGCCTACGCCGCTCGCTGACCCTGCGCCGTCAGATCGACACGCGCTTCGCACCCGATTGACGCGCGCCCCTGCGAAGGGTAACCCCTCGCCATGATCCCGCGTTACAGCCGCCCGGCGATGACTGCCATCTGGGAGCCGGAAAACCGCTTCCGCATCTGGTTCGAAATCGAGGCCCTCGCCTGCGATGCCCTCGCCGAAGCCGGCATCATCCCGAAATCAGCGGCCCAGACGATCCGCGCCAAAGGCAAGTTCGAGATCGATCGCATCGACGCGATCGAGCGCGAAATCCACCACGACGTCGTCGCCTTTCTCACCAACCTTGCCGAACATATCGGCCCGGATTCGCGCTTCCTCCATCAAGGCATGACCTCGAGCGACGTGCTCGATACCTGCCTCGCCGTACAGATGAGGCAGGCTGCCGATATCCTGCTCGCCGATCTCGATGGGCTGCTCAAAGTGCTCGCGCGCCGCGCGCACGAGTTCAAGCACACCATCACCATCGGCCGCAGCCACGGCATCCATGCCGAGCCGACGACGTTTGGCGTCAAACTCGCCGGCTTTTACGTCGAATTCGCGCGCGCCCGCCTGCGTCTGGAGACGGCGAAACAGGAAATCTCGACTTGCGCCATTTCGGGCGCGGTCGGCACTTTCGCCAATGTACCGCCGTCGGTCGAAGAATACGTCGCGCAGAAGCTCGGCCTTCGGCCCGAGCCGGTCTCGACCCAGATCATCCCGCGCGACCGTCACGCTGTTTTCTTCTCGACGCTCGGCATCATCGCCAGCTCGGTCGAGCGCTTGGCGCTCGAGATACGCCACCTACAGCGCACCGAAGTGCGCGAGGCCGAGGAATATTTCGCGCCCGAGCAAAAAGGCTCGTCGGCGATGCCCCATAAGCGCAATCCGGTGCTATCGGAAAACCTCACCGGCCTCGCCCGCCTCGTGCGCTCGCATGTCGTTCCGGCGCTCGAGAATATCGCGCTCTGGCACGAGCGCGATATTTCGCATTCCTCGGTCGAGCGCGTGATCGGCCCCGACGCGACGATCGCGCTCGATTTCGCGCTGGCGCGGCTCACCACGCTGGTCGATCGGCTGCTGGTCTATCCCGATGCGATGAAGCGCAATCTCGACAAGCTCGGCGGCCTGCACAATTCGCAGCGTGTGCTGCTGGCGCTCACGCAAGCCGGCATGAGCCGGGAAGACGCCTATCGCGCCGTGCAGCGCAACGCAATGCAGGTCTGGACCGCCAACGGCAATTTCCCGGCACTGCTCAAAGCCGACAAGGACGTCGCCGCTCTGCTCTCAACCGCGCAGATCGACGCCGCCTTCGACGACACCTACCACCTGAAGCACGTCGATACGATCTTCAAGCGTGTATTCAAGGAAGGCTGATCGTGACGACGCGGCTCACCGCTCTTGCGCCGCAATTCCTCGTCGACGATCTCGACCGCGAAATCGCTTTTTACAGCGATGTTCTCGGCTTCACCTTTGGCTTCGTCTATCGCGGCTTCTATGCCGTCGGCGAGCGCGACGGGCTGCAACTGCATTTGAAATGCGCGCCGAAAAACCCCGCAGAGCGCGGCTATCGCCACGACAACGAGCATCTCGATGCGTATGGCGATATCGACGGCATCGAGGCGTTTTACGAAGACTGTGCCGCCAAGGGCGCGAAGATTTTAAAGCCGCTCGCCGTCACCGATTGGGGCACGAAGGATTTCTACCTCGAAGATCCCGAGGGCTACATTATCGGCTTCGGCGGCGCGGGCAGCTAACCCGCGCCTCGTGTGTCAGCTCACTTGCTTCTCGGCTTGAGCGGCGAAATGCGCGAGCTCGAGGTTGATGCGCGTCTCGTCGAGCGCGACGGCCTTGGCTTTGAAATCGCCGAGGATCTTGGCGACGATGTCCTTATCGCCATGCGGATGCTGCGCCGGATCGGTGATGACGCGCGCATAAGCCTCGGCAGCATCGCCCGCCAAGCCCAACTGTCCGGCGGCCCAGAGGCCGAGCAGATGATTGCGCCGCGCCTTCATTTTGAAGGCGAGTTCTTCCTTGCGCCCGAAATCGCGCTCGAAGGCTTGTTCCCGGTCGTTGAAATCAGACATGGACGATCCCCAAATTTCCCTTGCGGCAAAGCTTGAATAGCCGATAACCGCCTCATGTGCACCTTCATCATTCTGCGCCGTCCCAACGACGCCTGGCCGGTTCTGATCGCCGCCAATCGCGATGAGATGATCGACCGGCCCTGGCTGCCGCCCGACCGTCATTGGCCGGACCGGCCGGAGGTGATGGCGGGCCAAGATGTGTTGGCGGGTGGTTCCTGGCTCGGACTCAACGATCACGGGGTCGTCGCCGGCATCCTCAACCGCCACGGATCGCTCGGCCCGGCGCCGGGGCAGCGTTCGCGCGGCGAACTGGTGCTGGAGGCGCTCGACCACGCCGACGCCAGCGAAGCCGCCGCGGCCCTCAGCCATATCGAGCCAGCGGCCTATCGCACTTTCAACCTGATCGTCGCCGACAACCGCGATGCCTTCTGGCTGCGGCATGCCGATCCCTCCGGCACCCTGCCGATCACGGTGACGCCGGTGAAACCTGGCCTGCATATGATCGCCTCGGGCGACATCGATGATGACGAGTTGCCGCGCCTCAAGCGCTATCAGCCACTTTTCGACGATGCGCCGGTGCCGAATCCGGATACCGGCGATTGGGCTGCCTGGCAGAAGCTGCTCACCGATGGCGATCTCAAACCCGGCGAGGAAGCGCAAAACGTCATGCGTTTCAACACCGGCCGCGGCTTCGCCACCGTCTCGAGCGCGCTGATCGCGCTTCCTGCCGTGGCGCATACGCCGGATGCCGCGCGCAAACCGCAATTTTGGATGGCCGCGCACCATCCACAGCCGAGCCCATGGCGCGACTATTATTCGCGCTGAGCGACTCGGCACACGCGATTGCGCAGCCTCTGTCGCCTGCTATACACGCTCACATCGAACTTGACCCGCGAGGCCCGCCATGACGCGACGTAAACAAGTCTACGAAGGCAAGGCCAAGGTCATGTTCGAAGGCCCGGAGCCCGGCACCCTCGTCCAATATTTCAAGGACGACGCCACCGCCTTCAACGCGCAGAAACGCGGCACAATCACCGGCAAAGGCGTCCTCAACAACCGCATCAGCGAGTATCTGATGCTGCGTTTGGCCGAGATCGGCATTCCGACGCATTTCGTGCGCCGCCTCAACATGCGCGAACAACTCGTTCGGCAGGTTGAGATTATTCCGATCGAAGTCGTCATCCGCAACGTCGTCGCCGGATCGATTGCAACGCGTTTTGGCATGGAGGAAGGCACGCCGCTGCCGCGCTCCATCGTCGAGTACTACTACAAGAACGATAAACTCGGCGATCCGATGATCTCGGAAGAGCACATCACCTGCTTCGGTTGGGCGACCACCCATGACCTCGACGACATCATGCAAATGTCGCTGCGGATCAACGATTTCCTCATGGGGTTGTTTCACGGGATCGGCATCAAACTCATTGATTTTAAACTAGAGTTTGGCCGGCTCTATAACGAGCACGACGAGATGCGGCTGGTCCTCGCCGACGAGATCAGCCCGGACAATTGCCGCCTCTGGGATTTGAAGACGAACGAGAAGCTCGACAAGGACCGCTTCCGCCGCGATCTCGGCCGGGTCGAGGAAGCCTACCAGGAAGTGGCCCGCCGCCTCGGCCTCCTCACCGAAAGCACGCCGGGCGATGCGCCGGGCGACGTCAAAGGCCCGACGACCGTCCAGTGATCCCGACGAGGGTTCGATGATGATGATAATGCATCACGCGATGGCCCCCTCAACCCCAACCCTCTTCCCGCCGGGGAGAGGGAGGGACCCGTCGCGTCAGCGATGGGAGGGTGAGGGGGAATTATGAAAGCTAGAGTCTTTATCATGCCCAAAGAGGGTGTGCTCGACCCGCAAGGCAAGGCGATCGGCCATGCCCTCGGCACGCTTGGCTTCCAGGGCGTCGGCGAGGTCCGCCAGGGCAAGGTGATCGAGCTCGAAGTCGCCGAGAGCGACCAAACCAAGGCTCGCGCGCAACTCGACGAGATGTGCAAAAAGCTCCTCGCCAACACCGTGATCGAGAGCTACCGCGTCGAGATTGTCGGGTGATGGTTGGCATTGCACTTTCACCACGAGTCGTTCGGCAGGCTCAGGATGAGGTGTAAATCATATCGAGCATCTTCCAACGGACGATGCCGCGCCCCCCTTCTCCTCATCCTGAGCGAAGTCGAAAGGCGCTTGATGTTCTTGCAACGAGCCAACTAACGCCATGCAATCCGCCATTATCGTCTTCCCCGGTTCCAATCGCGAACAGGACGTGTTCGACGCGCTGCGCCGCGCTTCGGGCAAAGTGCCGCTGAAGATCTGGCATCGCGAGAGCACGTTGCCCAAATGCGATCTCATCGTCATTCCCGGCGGTTTCTCGTACGGCGATTATCTGCGTTGCGGCGCCATGGCGGCGAATTCGCCGATCATGCGCGAGGTGAAGGAAGCCGCCGCGCGCGGCACGCCGGTGCTGGGCATCTGCAACGGCTTCCAGATCATCACCGAGGCCGGGCTGCTGCCAGGCGCCCTTCTCACCAACAAGACGCTCAAATTCCACTGCAAGACCGTCAACCTGCGGGTCGAGAACAGCCAGACGATCTACACGTCGCGCTATCAGGCGGGTCAGGTGATCGCCGTGCCGGTGGCACATCACGACGGCAATTACTTCGCCGATGACGAGACGCTGAACCGCCTCGAAGGCGAAGGCCGGGTTGCTTTCCGTTATTGCGGCCCGGACGGCGCGCTCGACGAGAAGCACAATTCCAACGGTTCGGCGCGCAGCATCGCCGGCATCTTCAACGAGACCAAGACGGTGCTCGGCCTGATGCCGCATCCCGAAGACGCGACCCATCCGCTGCAAGGCTCGCTCGACGGCGTGCCGTTCTTCTCTGGCCTGGTCGAGGCGCTCCATTGACCGAACGCGAAGTAGGACCCGCCCTCGCCGCTGAATTCGGCCTCAGCGCCGAGGAGTATCAGCGTACCGTCGCCATCATGGGCCGTGCGCCCAACTTCACCGAGCTCGGCATTTTCTCGGTGATGTGGTCGGAGCATTGCTCGTACAAATCCTCGAAGAACTGGCTGAAGAAGCTGCCGACCACGGGGCCTCATGTCATCTGCGGTCCGGGCGAGAATGCCGGCGTCATCGATATCGGCGACGGCATGGCCGCCATCTTCAAGATGGAAAGCCACAACCACCCCTCTTTCATCGAGCCCTATCAGGGCGCGGCGACGGGTGTCGGCGGCATCTTGCGCGACGTCTTCACCATGGGCGCGCGGCCGATCGCCAATCTCAACGCGCTGCGTTTCGGCAGCCCCGATCATCCGAAGACGCGGCATCTGGTGGCCGGCGTCGTCGCCGGCATCGGCGGCTATGGCAATTGCGTCGGCGTGCCGACGGTCGGCGGCGAGTGCAATTTCCATCCGAGCTATAACGGCAATATCCTCGTCAACGCGATGACCGTCGGCATCGCCAAGCAGGACAAGATCTTCTATTCGGCCGCCTCGGGTCCCGGCAATCCGGTGATCTATGTCGGCGCCAAGACCGGACGCGACGGTATCCACGGCGCGACCATGGCCTCGGCCGAGTTCAGCGACGACAGCGAAGAGAAGCGCCCGACCGTCCAGGTCGGCGATCCCTTCACCGAGAAGCTGCTGATCGAAGCCTGTCTCGAGCTGATGGCGAGCGATTGCATCGTTGCGATCCAGGATATGGGCGCCGCCGGCCTCACCTCGTCTTCGGTCGAGATGGCGGGCAAAGGCGGGCTCGGCATCACCCTCGATCTCGACAACGTGCCGGTGCGCGAGACCGGCATGATCCCCTACGAGATCATGCTGTCGGAAAGCCAGGAGCGCATGCTCATGGTGCTGAAGCCCGGCAGCGAAGACACCGCGCGCGCCGTGTTCGAGAAATGGGAATTGGATTTCGCCCGCATCGGCACGATCACCGAAACCGGCCGCATCGTTCTCATGATGCACGGTCAGGTCGCGGCCGACATGCCGCTCGAGCCGCTCTTTTCGCAAGCGCCGCTTTACGACCGGCCTCATACGAAGACAGCGCCGAAGCCGGCGCTGAACGCCAGCAACGTCGAAGCGCGCGAGCCGATCCAGGCGCTGAAGACACTGATCGCCTGCCCCGATCTCGCTTCCAAGCGCTGGATCTGGGAGCAATACGATCACCTCGTTATGGGCCGCACCGTCCAGCGCCCCGGCGGCGACGCCGCCGTGGTCGCGCTGCCGGACAGCATCAAAGCGCTGGCGATGACCTCCGACTGCACGCCCCGCTATTGCCAGGCCGATCCCGAGCTCGGCGGCGCGCAAGCCGTCGTCGAGAGCTGGCGCAACATCACAGCGGTTGGCGGCACGCCGCTCGCCATCACCGACAACATGAATTTCGGCAACCCCGAGCGGCCCGAGATCATGGGCCAGTTCGCCGGCTGCATCGAGGGCATGCGCGCGGCGTGCTTGGCGCTCGATTATCCCGTCGTCTCGGGCAATGTCTCGCTCTACAACGAGACCAACGGCACCGGCATCCTGCCGACCCCGACGATCGGCGGCGTCGGCATCCTCGCCGATGCCAATAAGAGCGTCGGCATCGCGCTCAAGAATGCGGGCGACACCCTGATCCTCGTCGGCACGACGCAAGGCCATCTCGGCTGCTCGCTTTATCTGCGCGAAGTGCTCGGCCGCGAAGACGGGCCGCCGCCGTCGATCGACCTTGCCGCCGAGCGCCGCCACGGCGATTTCGTCCGCGCGCAGATCGCCGCCGGCCTCGTTGCCTCCTGCCACGACGTGTCGGATGGCGGGCTGCTGGTCGCTGTCGCCGAGATGGCGATGGCCGGCCGGCTCGGCGCCAGCATCACCACCCTCGCCGGCGTGCCGCAGCACGGGTTCCTCTTCGGCGAGGACCAGGCGCGCTATGTGCTGGCGACAAGCCAGCCCGCCGCCGTGCTTGCCGCCGCGCAAAAGGCCGGAATACCTGCATTAACCCTAGGGTCGGCCGGGGGCGATCAATTGACACTGGCCGGGGGCAATGCCATATCGGTTGCAGAGCTTATTCGGCTCAACGAGACTTGGCTGCCCGATTACATGGCGGGCTAAGTCGTTGAGCCGAGCCCTGTGATGAAAGGCGCGGCATGGCAATCGATGCGGGTGAGATCGAGCGGCTGATCAAGGCCGGATTCCCCGACGCCCAAATCCGTATCGACGATCTGCGCGGCGACGGCGATCACTATGCCGCGACGGTCGTCTCCGCCGCCTTCAAGGGCAAGACCCGCGTCCAGCAGCATCAGATGGTCTACCAGGCGCTGCAAGGCCGCATGGGCAACGAGTTGCACGCACTGGCGCTTCAGACCGCCCCGACCCAAGACTAAGGGCCCTCAAGACTGATTTTACCGCGAAGGATCGATCATGGCCGACCAAATCTCCGAACGCATCAAGCAGGACATCACCGACAATCCGGTGCTGCTCTACATGAAGGGCACGCCGGTCTTCCCGCAATGCGGCTTCTCGGCCGCGGTGGTGCAGATCCTCACGACGATGGGCGTGAAGTTCAAAGGCATCGACGTGCTCGCCGATCCCGAGATCCGCGAAGGCATCAAGTCGTTCTCGCAATGGCCGACCATCCCGCAGCTCTACGTGAAGGGCGAATTCGTCGGCGGCTGCGACATCATCCGCGAGATGTATGAGTCGGGCGAGTTGCAGGACTATCTCAAGGACCACGGCGTCCCCGCCAAGGCGTAAGCCTTATCGAAATCGACGATGAGAAAGGCGCGATCGCAACGTTTGGATCGCGCCTTTTCTTTTCGAGCCGCGACTGATTAGCGCTTAGGCGCCACGCGACCGCCTTAGGCCGCGAACCGAAACGCGCTCATGCTGAGCCCGCCGAGGGTGAAGCCGCGATGAACGCGCGCGGCCGGAGCGCCCTCGCCCGCCGCGCCGAGCGCGACAAAGAGCGGCAGGAAATGCTCGGGGCTCGGATGGGCGCGGCGCGCGTGCGGCGCCTTTCTATCCCAATCAAGCAGCTCGTCGAGGCGATTTCCTTCGAGGGCATCGCCGAGCCAATCGTCGAATTCCTTCGCCCAGGACGGCGGCGGGCCGCCACGCGGATCCATCTCGCGCAAATTATGCGTCGCGCCGCCGGTCGCGAGGATCAACACGTTCTCGTCGCGAAGCGGCGCCAACGCCTGGCCGATGCGATAATGCCAGCGCGCGTCGCGCATCGGCTGCACCGAAAGCTGCGCGACCTTCACATCCGCCTTGGGATAGAAGGATTTGAGCGGCACCCAGGACCCGTGATCGAGCCCATAGTCGGGATCGCCGCTCACGGGAATACCGGCGTCGCGGAGCAGACTCTGCACCCGCTCGGCCAGCTTCGGCGCGCCCGGCGCGGGATAGCGGATCTGATAGAACTGCGGCGGGAAACCATAGAAATCGTGGATCGTCTCCGGTGCGTTCGTCGTCGCGACCAGCGGCAGATCGGTGTACCAATGCGCCGACACCGCCAGCACGGCATCGGGAAGCGGCAGGCTTTCGGACAGGTCGCGCCAGAAATCGCCGATCTCGCCCGGCGCCAAGGCCAGCGGCGGCGCGCCATGCGAGATGAAAAGGGTCGGAAGTGTTTGGGTCATGGTCCCCCATAGATAGTTACATCCCCGCTTCGGCGGAAGCCGCGCTGCGTCATCCCTCGCTCGCCTTCTGTGGCGGGGTGATCAGCACGTGGTCGACGCGGCGGCCGTCCATGCTGGTCACTTCGTATCGCACGCCGTCGACCTCGATACGGCTGCCGACCGCCGGAATACGATGAAGATGCGCCATGACGAAGCCGCCCAAGGTGTGATAGTCGCCGCTGTCGTCAGAACTCGACCGTCCGAGATTGAGAAGATCATAGATCTGATCGAGCGGCGTCATGCCGTCGACGATGAACGAGCCATCGGGCTGCCGCTCGATCGACGGACTTGGCGGCTCGCCTGGCTCGGCGATATCGCCGACCAGCGATTGCAGGATATCGTCGAGCGTCACAGCGCCTTGCAGATCGCCGAATTCGTCGACGACCAGCGCCATCGGCTCGCCCGATTTGCGGAACATCTCGAGCGCGCGCAGTGCCGTCGCGGTCTCGGGAATGAACATCGCGGGCCGTACCAGCGGCTTCAGATCGAACGGCTTGCCGCTCATCTCGGCGCTTAGGATGTCTTTCACCTGCACGATCCCCGCGACCTGCTGCGGCCCGCCGTCGAACACGGGGAACCGCGAATAATCGCTGTCGCGCACCGTGGCTCGGTTCTCTTCCGCGTCGCTTCGCAGATCGAGCCATTCGAGCAGCGTGCGCGGCGTCATCACCGCATTGACGCGGCGATCGCCCAGGCGCAGCGCCATCTGCACGATCCCCGTCTCGGCTGCGTGCACATTGCCCGCCTGCTGCGCCTCACGCAGCATGATGGTGATCTCTTCTTCCGTTACCGCCGCCGACTCTTTCGGCGCGCGGGGAAGGAAATGCAGCACGAGATTGCTCGACGCGGAGAGGAACCAGACGAGCGGCGCCGCGAGACGCGTCATCAGCGCCAGCATCGGCGCGAGGCTGCGCGCGATCGCCTCGGGCCGGCCGAGCGCGACGCGTTTCGGCACCAGCTCGCCGAGGATCAACGTGAGATAGGAGATCACCGCGACGACGATGGCGAGGCTGATCGGTCCGGCCTTCGTCCCAAGACCCAGCGGCTCGAGATAGTGCGCAAATTCCTCGGCGAAGGTCGCGCCGCCGAGAGCGCTGGCGAAGACGCCGATCACGGTGATGCCGATCTGCACGGTGGACAGAAAACGGCCGGGGTCGCGCTTCAGCTCGATCGCTGTTTTGGCACCGGCGCGGCCGAGATCGGCGGCGCGCTGCAGCCGCACCCGCCGCGCGGACACCACGGCCATTTCCGCGAGCGCGAAGAACCCGTTCAGCAGAATGAGCAGGAGAATGAAGGCCAGTTGCAGCCAGAGCATGGCGGTCCCGATTCGGGTGGTTCGTTGGTGCCAGAATACAGGTTTTGCGGGGCTCTGCGGATAGCGCTTAGCGAACCCTTCCCGAATCGGGCAGGTCGGCGCGCAGCCCATGCATCGCCACCACCGCCCAAGCCTCCTCGGCGTTTTCGGCATAGTGGAAGAGATCACAATCGGAACGCGAGATGGTCTCCTCCTCGCAGAGGAAATCGAAATCGATAACGCGGCTCCAATAGGCTTTGTTCACAAGGACGATCGGGGCTTTCGGCGACTTGCCGGTCTGCACCAGCGTCAATATCTCGAAGAGCTCGTCGAGTGTGCCGAAGCCGCCGGGGAACACCACCAGCGCATTGGCGCGCATCGCGAAATGCATCTTGCGCATCGCAAAATAATGGAATTGGAAAGTCAGCTCGGGTGTGGTGTAGGCGTTGGGTTCCTGCTCTTTCGCCAACGTGATGTTGAAGCCGACGCTGGGCGCGCCGACCTCGAAAGCGCCGCGATTGGCGGCTTCCATGATGCCCGGCCCGCCGCCTGTCGCGATCACATTGTCGCGCCAGCGGTCATGCGGCGCGAAGGCGCCTCCGCGCTGCGAGGCGATGCGGCCGAAATTGCGCGCCTCCCGATACATCGCCGATCGCCGCGTCAGCGCAGCGGCATGGGCGCGCTCGGCATCATTGGTCGCGGCTTTCACAGCCGCCTCGGCCTGTTCGGGCGACGGCGTACGCGCGCTGCCGAAAACGATGATCGTCGAGCGCACGCCCCAATCGCGCAGCAAGAGATCCGCCTTGTCGTATTCGAGTTGAAACCGCATGCCGCGCATCTCCTCGCGCAACAAAAATTGAGTATCGTCGACCGGCAGGAGATAGCTGCGCGATTGCTTTTGGGGTTCGTTATCGGCCACGATGCCGCTCCACGGAAATGATGCGACTTGAGACATAGCATTTTTCACGCCGCGCGAGACCTCACTTCGCAGGGCAAAGGAGCGGTCAAGGATGAGGATTTCGTTTCATGGTGCGGCGCAGGACGTCACCGGCTCGTGTCATCTGATCGAGGCTGCCGGCAAGCGCATCCTGATCGATTGCGGCCTGCATCAAGGCAGCCGCGCCCTCAACCTCGAGAATGCCGAGGCTTTCGGTTTCGATGCCGCGGCTATCGATTGCGTGCTGCTAACCCATGCCCATCTCGACCATTGCGGCCGTCTGCCGCTTCTCAGCAAGCGCGGCTTCAAAGGCCCGATCGTCACCACCGCCGCCTCGCGCGAGCTCGCCAATCTCGTGATCCTCGACTCGGCCTATCTGCAGGAGGCCGAGGCGACGCACGATGCCAGCGTCGCCAAGCGGATCGGCGCCAAGCCGGCACCGCCGCTCTACACCGTCATCGACGCGACCAACACGCTGCATCAATTCAGCCAGGTGGTCGACTATGAAAAGCCGCTCGACGTGGCCCCCGGCATCGCGGCGAACTTCTTCAACGCCGGCCACATCCTCGGCTCCGCCAGCGTTTTGCTGGAGGTCGACGAAGGCGGCAAGAAGCGCAGCGTGTTCTTCTCGGGCGATATCGGCAATGCCGACCGGCCGTTGCTGCCGGCGCCGCGCACGCCCGCGGCAGCGCAGGCCGTGGTGATGGAATCGACCTATGGCGACCGCAATCACCGCCCCTATGGCGAATCGGTCGAAGAGCTCTATAGCGCCATCATGCAGACCTTCGGGCGCGGCGGCAATGTGGTGATCCCCACCTTCGCCTTGGAGCGCGCCCAGGAAATTCTCTACATCCTGCGCCAAGGCATCGAGTCCAATCGCCTGCCGCCGTCGATGCCGGTCTATGTCGATTCACCGATGGCGATTTCGGCGACCGAGATTTTCGAGCGCTATCCCGAGCAGTTCTCGCCCGCCGCCGCCGCGCTCTTGCGCCAGGGCAAGGACCCCTTCGCCCTCCCTGGCCTTCATTTCACCCGCGATCAGGCCGCTTCGATCGCGATCAATCAGGTCAAAGGCGGCGCCGTCATCATGGCCGGGTCGGGTATGGCGACGGGCGGCCGCGTCGTTCATCATCTGCGCCACAATCTGGCCCGGCCGGAAGCAGGCGTGATCTTCGTCGGCTACGCCGCGCCCGGCACGCTCGCCCGCCGCATCATCGACGGCGCCAAGCACGTCGCGATATTCGGCGAGCAAGTCCAGGTCCGCGCGTCGATCCACACGGTGAACGGTTTCTCCGCCCATGCCGATCAAAGCGAGCTCATCGCTTGGCGCCAGGGCATCGCCGGGCTCGAGACCACGTTCATCGTCCACGGCGAAGCGCCGGTGATGCACACCCTCGCCGGCAAGCTCGGTCCGGGACGGATCGAGATCCCGGCGATGCATCAAAGCTTCGAGATTTGACGCGCGCCGGCTGGCTTCTCAGCGGTTCGGCTTCTCAGCGGTCGCCAATCGCACGCGCCAGGCGCAGCTCGGAGCCGCCGCCCTGAACCGGCGTGACAATCGCCATGATGCCTTCGGCCTCGCGAATGCCTGGAATCGATATCTCGAAAACGTCCACCCGTGAGTCGACGCCGCCGACCTTCGCCGTCTGGGTCGGGTCGGCCTTGATGGTCGCGCCGCGCTGTGTCTTCATCCAGGATTGAAGCAGCGCGCTAAATCGCGCGCGCACATTCAGCTGGTTGGGAAATCGCTTGCGGATGGCGCAGGTGTGATAAGGCGGCAGCTCGATGGTCAGCGTGTAAGGCCCAGGCGGCGATGGCGCATAAAAGCCGACGCCAGGATCGGTGCCGAGCATCGCGCGCAGGTCCTGATCCGAGACCGGCGACAACCTGTTTTGCGCGACAAACGCGTCGACCGTGCTGCCGACCGGAAACCGCTTGAGACAGATCTGATCGAAAACGCTCAACACATCGGCAATCGCATCCGGCTTGGCGCCGGACTGCGCGTGCACAGCGTCGCCGGTCGACAGGCATGAGGCGGCGATGGCGATGATGATCGCAAACGATTTGGCGTGCATGCTGATCCCCCTTGCAGCGGCGCTATGTTAGGGGAGCCAACAGACGGAGGGAAAGACCCCGTGCGCGCACATCGAATTCGCACGACAGGCTACGCTGCCGCAGCCCTTGCCGCCCTCGTCCTGCCGGCGAGCGGCGCACACGCAGCGGCGCTTAAAGTCACGTCGAGCGCGTTCAAGGAGGGCGGGCTGATCGCGGCGAAATACGCCGGCCATCTCGTCACCAAACGCGGCGCCAGCGCCCCGACCGATTGCGGCGGCAGCAACGTCTCGCCGCCCCTCGCCTGGACCAACGTGCCGAACGGCACCAAGAGCTTCGGGCTCGTCATCTACGATCCCGACGGCGCCAAAGGCGGCGGCGCCGTGCACTTGGGTCGCTTACGGCATTGCCGGCAATCGGCGCGCCATGCCGGAAGGCTTCGGCAACAAAGCGACCGGCTTTATCGGCGGCAGCGGCTCGGCCGGCAATCATGACTACATGGTCCCCTGCCCGATCCCCGGCCATACGAACCACTACATCTTCACGCTCTATGCTCTCGATCTCGCGCCCGACGCGTTGCAGCCGGGCCTGACGCGCGACCAGTTCCTCGATGCCACGCGGGGCCATGTGCTCGATATCGGCTCGATCGCGGGACGCGCGCCCTCACGGCAACGCTCGCCTTGAGCCTCGCCCGACGATTGGCCGCGGCCCGACGATTCGGCTAGATTACCGATCGTCGGACGATAGCGTTGAGGGAGAGAAGACAATGATGCGGGCGGAAGATCAGGCGCGGCTGGTGCATGTAGGTCCCGGGCAACCGGCGGGCGAATGGCTGCGGCGCTATTGGCAGCCGGCCTGCCTCGCGAGCGAAATCCCCGAGCGTGACAGTGCGCCGGTGCGCGTGCGGCTGCTCGGCGAAGACCTCATCGCCTATCGCGACAGCGAGGGCAGCATCGGCTTGATCGATGCGTATTGCCCGCATCGCCGCGCACCGCTGTTCTTCGGCCGGAACGAGGAATGCGGCCTGCGCTGCGTCTATCACGGCTGGAAGTTCAACGCCGCCGGCGAATGCGTCGATCTGCCGAGCGAGCCGGCGACCAGCCCGATGAAGACCAGCATCCACATCAAGGCTTATCCCGCGGTGGAGCGCGGCGGCATCGTCTGGGCCTATATGGGCCCCAAGGACAAGCAGCCGCCGGCGCCCGACTATGAATGGACGCGCGCACCCGAGACGCATCGCAACGTGTCGAAGAATTATCAGGACAACAACTATCTGCAGAGCCTCGAAGGCGGCCTCGACACCGCGCATGTCGGCTTCCTGCACAACAACAACCTCAAGGACAAGGGCTATCTCTTCGCGCGCGACAACGCGCCGAAGATTGAATGCTTCGAGACGCCCTACGGCTATTCCTATACCGGCACGCGGCAGATCGGCGGCGACGACATCTGGGTGCGGCATTACCAATACATCATGCCGGTGCAGCAGATGCGGCCCAATGTGCGCTCGCCTTTGCCCGGCGCCAATCATCATCGCTCCGGCTATGACGGGCATATCTGGGTGCCGGTCGATGACGGGCACACCTGCGTCTACAACTGGACCTGCGGCTACGACGAGAATTCGCCGATCGATCCCGAAGGCTTCGACGTCTTCGAGCGCCGCTTCGGCCGCGGCCGCGACGCCTATATCCCCGGTACGTTCCGCACGAAAGCGAACGCCACCAACGATTACATGATCGATCGCGCGCTGCAGAAGACGACGAGCTTCACCGGCATTCCCGGCATCAACACGCAGGACATCGCGGTGCAGGAAGGCATGGGGCCGATCGTCGACCGCACGCAAGAGCATCTCGGCACGTCCGACCGCGCTATCGTGTTCCTGCGGCGCATGCTGCTCGAAGCCGTCGCCGCGGTAGAGCGCGGCGAGACGCCGCCCGGCGTCGATCCGCTGAAGCATCGCGACGTGCGCCCGCACGAGGGCATCCTCAAGCAAGGCGGTGATTGGCGCGCCGCTTTCGCGGTCGAGGGCGCCGCGCGCTGGTAGCGCGGACGCTTTAGATGGCGACCTGCCGCGCCATCGCAACCTCGCGGCCGGTGCGCGCGGATTCGAGGATGCCGAAGCAAACTTCGAGCGTCGCGAGGCCCCAGCGTCCGTCGTGAAACGGCTTGCGTCCGCCGCTCAGTGCCTCATGCATTTCCGTCAACTCGGCGAGCCGACCGCCTTCCTTGCGCGGCAGCGCGATCTCTTGCCGCCCGTCTTTGTCGTAGAGGTAGAGGCCGTCAGCCGATTGACGGATGGTCGCGTCTTCGCCGCTCACCACGACGAGACCGAAGAACGGCTGATGCGGCCGCGCGCGGCCGGCATGCGCGTTGAGCAATTGTCCGGCGGTTGCGCCACCATAGCGCCCGTTCTCCTTGCCGGCTTCGAGCCGCGCGTCGCGCTCGTCTTCGGGCCGTTCCATGAGCTCGAGAAAAGCGCGGCGATTGCGCTCGTTGCTTTTCGGATCGCGGAGATTGCCGCCCTCGCCGACCCAGCCGAACAGTTCCGCCGTGTCAAAGAGGCTGCGCCCATCATAGACCAAGGTAGCGGGCACCCGGTTCTCGAATTCGAGATAGCAGACGTAACCGCCTTCATAGCCGGTGACGCCGTCGGGGATGGTCGTCGCGCGCACGCTTTTGACGAGGCCACCGCCGATCTGGCGCACGATGTCGACATGATGCGGGCCTTGATTGAGCACCGGGCCGTGCGTCGCTTCGAGCTCAGCCAACAGCCGAGGGCGATGATTGAATTCGTTGAAGTTCCAAGCGTTGATCGCGCGCAGCGCGCCGATGCGGCCGGACTTCACCAACTCCGTCATCGTCACGATCGGCGCATCGAAACTATGCGTATGCCCCGCGAGCAGCACGACGCCGGCACGGTTCGCGGTCTCGACCATCGCGACGGCATCGTCGAGCGACAGGGTCAGCGGCTTCTCACAGATGATGTGCTTGCCATGCGCCGCCGCGGCCTTGGCATGTTCGAGATGGAGCCAGGAAGGCGATGCGATATAGACCGCGTCGACATCGGCATCGCGGCAGAGCGCTGCCGCGTCGGCATAAGCGCCGCCGCCGAATTCCGCCGCGAAGCGCTCGCGCGCCTGTGCTCGCGGATCGGCACCGGCGGCGATCACCCAAGGGAGATCGGGCGCGGTACGCATTTCGTCGACGATCATCGCCCCGGCCTGACCGAGGCCGATAATGCCGAGGCGCAAGCGGTTCTGCCCTGCGATTTTGCTCAAGCCCGTCCTCCCCGTGATGGCGGCCAGCTTAGCATAGAGACGCGCTGTCCATGTCCCTTCGACCAACAGGCGAAAATGGCGGATTTCCGCGACTTGTCGCACCCGTGCGCCAACGACGCGCGGCGAGATTTCCGGAAAAATTTAACGGTTGTTAACTTTTCGGATCGCAAAGTTAAGGTCGTTGCTCAAACCAGAAACCAGGGCCCGGAGTTGCGTTTGTTTCGCCGCGACATTCGATCGTTCTTCGCCCCGGCACGAAGGCCGGCCGCGGCCGGCGTCTACGCGGTGAAACCCCGAAAGCCCGCGCCGGAGCGGCGGCCGCGGCGCTTTCTTCTCGCCTCCGAATATCTCGTCATTGCGTTCACAGCATTTCTCATCGCGCTGATCTGGGGCGCGATCGGCTGTCAGCTCGACCACGACCGGAGCGGCGTCATCGACGCGGCGCAAGCCAACACGAGCAACATGGCGCGCGCCTATGCGGAGCATGTTCAGGGCACGCTTCAACTTCTCGATCAAGCGCTGCTGCGCGTGAAAAGCGAATACGAAACCAAATCGAGCGATCCCGCCTTCCTGCGCCGCGCGTTGAGCGACGAGCGGTTCGAGGCCCAGGTCGTGCCGATGGGCGTCGTCAGTCGCGACGGTTACATCGTTGCATCCAATCTCAGCGGCGGGCCGCATCCCGGCTTGCCGACGACGGCATCGCCCGCCGTTAACTATGCCGGCGATCGCGATTATTTCCATGCCCAATTGGCGAACGACGCCGGCGTTTACGTCAGCGCACCGATCGTCAGCCGCGTCACCGGCAAAACCACGATCGCGCTTAGCCGCCGGCTCAACGATGCGCATGGCGGCTTTGCCGGGATTGTATTCGCGTCTTTCGATCTCGATTACCTTACCGGCTTTTTCAGCGATCTCGCCATCGGCAAGACCAGCAGCTTCTCGATCGTCGGCACCGACAGGGTGATCCGCGACATGATTCGCGGCAACAGCCGAGCGAACGAGCTCGTCGGCGAGAGCATCTCCAGGCCCAGTCTGCTGCCCGCCCTCTCCGAAGCGGCAAGCGGCGATTACCAAGCGATCTCCCCCATCGATGGCGTCGAGCATCTCTACTCCTACCGCTCGCTGTCGAAATATCACCTCATCGTCCTCGCCAGCGCCGCACGTCCCGACATCCTCGCCGATTTCGAGGAACGCAAACGCGCGATGCTGCTGACCGGCGCGCTGCTTTCGGCGATCTTCATCGCCGTCGCCGCTTTTCAGCTTCAGCGCATTGCGCGAACGCGGCGCTATGAGGTCGCGCTCAACCGCAGCAACGAAAAACTGGCGCGCGCGCAGCAACTCGCCACGATCGGCTGTTTCGAGCACAACGTAACCACCGGCGAGGCCGAGTGGTCGGACGAGCTCTATCGCATCCTCGGCCTCGAGCCGACCGGCGCTATTCCCGACCGTGATACGCTGATGGCTCTGATCCATCCCGAGGACCGCGCGCGCTTCGAGGAATATCGCAACGCCGAGATCGAAGGCAAACCGACGCCGCCGCTCGAATATCGCATCCAGCGCGCCGACGGCACCGAGCGGATCGTCCGGCGCGAGACGGGGGTCGTGGTCGATAAAGAGACGCACCATGTACACCGTTATGGCACGCTGCAAGACATCACGGCATTGCGGTTGGCCGAGCAGCGCGAACGCGAGCTCGAGCGCAAGCTGCTCCATTCGCAAAAGCTCGAAGCGCTCGGCACGCTTGCCGGCGGCATCGCCCACGATCTCAACAACACGCTGACGCCGATCATGGCGCTGAGCAAGCTGACGGCGCGTCGCCTCACCGACGACGACAACCTGCGCCGAAACCTCGAAACGATTTTCGCCGCCAGCGAACAGGCGCGCGACCTGGTGCGCCGCGTCCTGTCATTCAGCCGCCGCGAGAAGATCGAGAAGACCGTCGTCAATCCCAGCATCATCGTCGGCGACGCGGTGGCGCTCCTGCGCGCGACCACGCCGTCATCGATCAAGCTCACCAGTCAGATCGACGATGTTCCGCCGATCCTCGCGGACCCGACGCAAATCCATCAGGTAATCACCAATCTCATCGCCAACGCGACTCAGGCCATCGGCGCCGACGCCGGCACGATCACCGTGATCCTGGCGCCGTCGGGCCGGGGCAAGTTGGGCGGCCAGATCCTGCTGTCGGTCATCGACACCGGCAAAGGCATGGATGAAGCGACGCGCCAACGGATCTTCGAGCCGTTCTTCACCACCAAGGAAGTCGGCCAGGGAACCGGGCTCGGGCTCTCGATCATCGATGGCATCGTCAACAACCACGGCGGCCATATCGAGGTCGCCAGCGAGCCCGGCAAAGGCACGCGGTTCGATGTCTATTTCCCGGTCGCGGCCGCCGGCGAGGCGCCGGTCGCCGCCTTCAACGAGACGCCGGCGGCGGCGTAAGGATCACGCGCCCGCGACGAGAAAGACCCGCCCGGTTGCCAGCCCGCCAAGGCGTTGCTGCAGCGGCACGCGATAATCGTCGGAATGGTAGAACCGCTTCGCCGCGTCCATCGAACCGAATTGGATGACGACGAAATGGTTGGGCGGCACACCCTCCAGGGCAACCGCCGCGTCGCTGCGCGCCACGACCCGGCCGCCGAATTTTTCGATCAGCGGTCCCGCCACTTTGACATAGGCCGCGAACCCTTCGGCATTCTGGATCGTCAGGTCAGCGATCATATAAGCGGACATAGTGCCTTCTTCCTTTCGATCAGCGATCGACGACGGTACGGCCACGCGAGACCCAGAAGCCGAGGTAGATCAGCAGCAGCATCGCCACCAGCATGATGACGACGACCGCCGAGGCTTGGCCGAATTGCGAGCCGAACCACATGTCCAGATCACGACGGCGAGCGGCAGGTTGTCGTTTGTCGCCAGCAGAACCGGCACGGTCAGCTCGCGATAGGCTAATAGCGCGATCCCGATGAACGCGGTCGTCGACGTCCATTGCCTTCCACAGCGCAATTATGGCATGGTTCAGCAACCCATGGGGGCATTTGCCAATAATTATCCCCTCGATGAGTGTAGAAAGCAAAGCGCTATGACCGCCCAATCGATTGAAATGGCAGTCCCATGACGAATGGCAATATCGACCCGACAGCGGCTCCGGCCGTTGCGAGCGGCGGCTTGTTATTGGGCAGTGATGGCGCGTCGAGTTCCGGCGCAAACGGGACGAGCAGCGGTAGCAGCGGCTCGCTGTCGTTTGGCTTCGATCCGACGGCGATTTTTGGCGGCGGCTTCACCCAGTATAGCGACCCCGGTTTCGTGGACGGCAGCCAGGCTGTCGGAGGGTCGATCGCCTCTGCCCCCGCCTCGACGGATCTGACTCCGACGAGCGATGGCATCACGACCGGCACCAGCAGCTTTTATTTGCAGCCCGTCACTTCGGTCATGCAGGAGAATCCCGACCCGATCGCGATCGGAGTCATATATTCCGGCCAAACCTCGAGCGGCTTGTCGTTGCCCGGCAGCGTTGGCGGCGGTCTCTCCATCGCGAGCGGCGGGATCGCCATTGGTACGCAGGTCGGCTCGGATGGGTTCGTGTTCGATTACGGGTCAGCAGGGGCCACGCTTCTCGCAAACGGCGGATGGCTCTCGATTGCGTCCGGTGGCAGCGCGATTGACACGCTCGTCGACAGCGGGGGGTCGATTTTTATCGGCTCCGGCGGTTTCGCCGCGCGCACGATCATCTCGAGTGGCGGCATTGAGAAAGATGCCGGGACCGGTTTCGACGCAGTCGTTGCCAGCAGCGGAACCGAACAAATATTGTACGGCGCCGTTGCGAGCGGTCTCACCGTCGAGGGTTTCGGCACCGCGACGGTCTATCAAGGCGGCACGCTCGACAATGGAACCATCGATGGCGGTTTCATCGATATCGCGAGCGGCGCAACCGTCGACGGCACGATTGGCTTCACCAGCGTCGGCGGAGGCCTGGAGATCGATGCAACCGGCGCGTTCGGCACGCCCATCACTGGCTATGCGAACGGTAGCTATACGAGCGCTACGGGCGACGGCTCGGTGGCGTATTTCGGCGGTCCTTGGACATGGATCGATTTTGCCGCGATATCCTTTGGTAGCGATACGACCATTACGTTTGCCGAAGCAAGCGACAATCTTAGCGGCACGCTCGTCGTCAGCGACGGAATACAAAGTGCCAGCGTGGTTCTGGCGGGTCAGTACACGGGTTCGGATTTTATCGGCCGCGGCGGCGCGACCGGCACAAGGATCGATCCTTCTTCGATATTCCTAACCGGCGCCGGTCCGACCATCACCGGGACAACGATCGAAAGCGGCACAACGCCGTCACTTGGAGGAATCCCGCAGCCCGTCACTTCGGTCATGCAGGAGGATCCCGACCCGATCACAATGTCGACCGTAAGCGCCGGCCAAACCTTCAGCGGCTTGTCCTTCCCGCACAGCAATGAAGGCGTTTTGCTCATCGCTCCCGGCGGTATTGCGATCGGCACCCAGATCGGCTCGGGCGGCACCGTCTTCGTTATGGGAAGCGCCGCCGATACGACTGCCCAAGGCGGGCTTCTGTACACGCTCAGCGGCGGGATCATCACGGATTCGATCGCAGGCGGCGGCCTCATCGACGTCGATTCGGGCGCGGTTGCCTTCGGAACGGTGCTCTCGAGCGGCGGTTCGGCAAACGACTCCGGTATCGATATCGGTACTGTCGTGGAGTCCGGCGGCGCCGAGTATATCTATTCCGGCGGTATCGCCAGCGCGCTTACCGTCGACGAGGGAGGGTCCGCTGTTGTCAGCGGCGGCGCCACACTCGAAAGCGGAACGATCAACGGCGGCACGTTGGAAATCACCAGCGGCGCCAGCGTGAGCGGGCCGCTCGGTTTTGCCAGCGGCGGTGGCACGCTCCAAATCGATTCCACCGGAACTTTCGGCGCCATGGTCGGCGGGTTTTCCAGCGGCGCTATTCTCGACGCGGAACAAGGCGAGACGACCATACCCGGCACGACGGCAATCGATTTCACGGCCATCGCCTGGGGCAGCAATACGAGTTTCAGCTTCAGCGAAGCGAGCAACAACCTCAGCGGCACACTGACGGTAAGCGACGGTACGAACAGCGCCAGCCTGACGCTGCTCGGCCAGTACATGGCCGCGGCGTTTGGCGGCCCGATCAAGGATGCGGTCGGCGGGACACTTATCGAATCCGTCGTTACGCTCATTACCGGTGATCCGATCGCGCCTCCCACCAACACCGTCACGTCCGGTACCGGGTAACACTCTCGTCAGCGTGCCGGCGGCACTCACGATTGCGCGCGACGCCGCGCTTCGGCTAGCGTAGCGGGTCGGAGGTAAGATGCCCGCGCCTTTGCTGGTCAATCGACGGCAGATCATTGCCGGCACCGCGGCGTTGCCCCTCGCGCGGGCGCTGCCGGCGTGGGGGCAAGCGGCGCCGAAAGCCGATTACACCCTCACCATCGCACCTGTGTCGCTGGAACTCGCGCCGGGCCAGGTGATCAAGACGCTCGGCTACAACGGCACCGTCCCCGGGCCGCTGATCCGCGTCCGCGAAGGCCAGAATGTCACCATCGACATCACCAACAACAGCGATCACGACGAGATCGTGCACTGGCATGGTCTCGCGATCCCGTCGCCGGCCGATGGCGCAATGGAAGAAGGCGCGCCGATGATCGCGCCGGGCGCGACGCAGCGGGTGAGCTTCGTCGCCAAGCCTGCCGGCACGCGCTGGTACCACACGCACGCCGTGGCGAAAACCGATCTAACGCGCGGCCTCTATAGCGGCCAATACGGATTCTTCTATATCGAGCCGGCGCAAAATCCCGGCGCCTACGACCGCGAGGTCTTCATCGCGCTGCATCAATGGGCGCCGCAATGGGTAAGCTTGCAGGACATCCGCAAGGGCCCGCCGCCCGATAACGGGCTCGAAGTGGTCTATGGCGCCGCATCGTTCAACGACAAGGCGCTGGGCCATGGCGACCCGATCCGCGTCAAGGAAGGCGAGCGCGTGCTGTTCCGCCTCGTCAACAGCAGCGCGACGGCAGAGACGGCGATCTATCTGCCCGGCCACCACTTCACGATCGTGGCGATGGACGGCAACCCCCTCGCCCAACCGGTACCCAGCGACACGCTTTTCCTCTCGCCCGGCGAGCGGATCGACGCGATCTGCGAAATGAAAAACAAAGGCGTCTGGGTTTTCGGTTCGGTGCTCGACGACGAACGCGGCAAAGGCATGGGTGCGGTCATCGAATATGCCGGGGCGAGCGGCGATCCGGTGTGGCAAGCGCCGCCCCAGCGCGTGCGCATGATCGACTACGCGATCTTCGGCAGCACCTCATCGGCGCGCGCGCCGGACGAGCGGATCGAACTGGTCTTCGACAAAGTGCCGGGCGGGCGCGGCGGCTACAATCGCTGGACCATCAATGGCAAATCCTATCCCGACACCGATCCGATCATCGTGCAACAGGGAAAGCGGTACCGCTTCGTGATGCACAACCTCACCGGCGACATGCATCCGATCCATCTGCATCGCCACAGTTTCGAAGTGACCAACCATATGGGCAAAGCGATGTCGGGCCTTATCAAGGACGTCATGGCGTTGCCGGGCCGCCAGGATGCCGAGATCGATTTCACCGCCGATAATCCCGGGCCGTCGCTGTTCCACTGCCACATGCAGGACCATCAGGATTTCGGCTTCATGGCGCTGGTCAAATATGCGTGAGGCACGATGACCACGACGCTTCTCATCATTCACGGGCTGCTTGCCGTCACCTTGCTCGGCTCGCTGACGCATCAGACGATGGCGTTGTGGTGGCCGGCGCGCGCCGGCCACTCGGTTGCGTCGAGCTTCCGCGGTGTCCGTAGCCAGATTTACACGAACACGATCATCGTACTATTCGTGCTGACCGCCATCGGCGGCTCGGTTCTTTATCCAACCTATCGCATCACCGTGCGGCCCATCCTCGAGCAGCTGCGCATGAATGCGGCCAACGGCATCTTCGAATTCAAAGAGCATCTCGTCGCCATCGGGCTCGGCCTGCTGCCGGCCTATTGGTATTACTGGCGCCAACCGCTGGCGCCCGAATACGCTTTCGTGCGCCGCATGCTGACGAGCCTCCTCGCCTTCACCGTGTGGTGGGGCTTCCTCACCGGCCACATCCTCAACAACATTCGCGGCTTCGGATTATGAGCCCGCTGCTTCGCGCCCTGCCGATCTTCTCGATCGTCTATGCGGTGCTCTATGTGATCGCGATGTATTTCAACATCGCGATGTTCGTCTATTACCCGCAGACGGGCGTGTGGGCGTGGCACGACGTGCCGGGCCAGGCCGGCCCGGCGATGTATTGGTATGGCTGGATCGCGAACGCGGCTGTCGGCGCGGCGATCATCTCCGTGCTGCTCGTCTTCCTGCCATTCTTGCAGCGCCGCATCAGCGCCACCGGGTCCTGGCTTGTCCCCCTTCTTTCGATGCTGACGATCCTCTTCATCATCCGGAGTTGGTTCATTCGATGAAAGCCTACAGCGCCCTCGCTTTCGGGGTCCTGCTCGCTCTGGCGCCGCTGGCGCATGCCGGCGGCGGGGGATTCGGCGCGGATGATGACGACGGGACCGCCAATGCCGGCCCGCCGTTTCTCGGCCTCGTCCAAGACGATGCCGGCAACAACATCACCGACGCCCGCATCACCGTCACCATCGCCGCGATGAACTCGACCTTGGTGTTGCGCTCCGACACGGTCGGGCATTTCTTCGTCCGCGGCTTCGACAAGAGCGTCGATCCCAAGGATGTAAAGATCACGTGCAGCAAAGAAGGCTACGCCGATGCGGCGGCGACCACATCGCCCCCCGCGGGCAACTCGCCGATCCAGGCGATTTGCGTGCTGAAGAAGCAGTAAGAAATGCGGATTGTTCTTGCGGTTCTGTTCCTGTTGCTCGAGATCGGCGCGGCCCGGGCTGACACCACCGCGCTTAGCGGCACGGTCGCCTCATCGGCCGAGGGCCAGATGGAAGGCGTGCTGGTCAGCGCCACCAAAGCCGACGCCACGATCACCGTCACGGTGGTCAGCGACGCGCTGGGCCGTTATCGCTTCCCGGAGGCGAAACTTCCGCCCGGGCAATATACGCTCGACATTCGCGCGATCGGCTATGAGCTGAACAAGCCCGTCAGCGTCGGCGTCGCCCCGGGCAAAGCCGCGCAAGCCGATCTTCATCTCGCCAGGACGCCGGATATCGCCGCCCAGCTCACCAACACCGAATGGCTCGAAAGCATGCCGGGCGGCGACGCCGATAAGCGCGCGTTGCTCGAGTGCCAAAGCTGCCACACGGTCGACCGCATCGTCCATTCGACGCACAATGCCGACGAATTCGTGCAAGTGCTGAACCGGATGGCGAACTACGCGAACAACACGACGCCGCTTCATCCGCAGAAACGCGTTGCCCAGCGTACGCCGAAAGCCGACCTCGTCCGTACCGCGGCCAATTACCTCGCGACCATCAATCTCAGCGCCGGCCCGCGGTGGTCCTATGCGCTGAAGACGCTGCCGCGGCCCAACGGCGCCGCGACCCATGTCGTGATCACCGAATACCATCTGCCGCGCGCCAGCATGGCGCCGCACGACGTGCTGCGCGACAAGGACGGCATCATCTGGTTCTCGGAATTCAGCGATCCGGCGATCGGCGCACTCGATCCCAAGACCGGCAAGGTGACGGAATATCCCCTGCCCAGCCCCAAGCCGAATTTCCCGACCGGTACGCTCGATCTCGAACCCGACGGAAAGGGGGATTACTGGCTGGCGATGATGTTCCAGACCGGGCTCGCGAAATTCGATACACGGACGAAAACCTTCCAGACATTTTCTATTCCGACCGCGCTCAACGGTGATTCGGCGCAGCAGTCGATGGTGATGCCGAAAGGTGTCGGGATCGACGGCAAAGTGTGGACCAATATGGTCAATCGCCAGGCGGTGATGCGGATGGATCTTGCGACCGGCGCCTTCGAGATGGTCGATCCATTCGCCAGCACGCCACCCGGGTCAGGCGTAGAGCATTCGCCTTACGGCATGGTCGTCGATACCAAGAACGATCTCTATTTCATGGATTTCGGCGACACCAACATCGTGCGCATCGACGCCCGGACGCTCGATCCGACGATCTATCCGACACCCACCCCGGCCTCGCGCCCGCGCCGCGGCATGATCGACGCGCAAGGGCATATTTGGTTTGCCGAATTCGCCGGCGACCGCATCGGCATGTTCGACATCAAAAGCGCGAAATTCCGCGAGTTCCCCGTGCCCGATCGCTGGACCTCGCCCTACGACGCTTCGATCGACAAGGAAGGCCAAGTCTGGTCGGGCGGCATGAGCTCGGATCGTATCCAGCGGCTCGATCCCGCGACCGGCAAGATGATCGAATATCTCTTGCCGCATCAGACGAATATCCGCCGCATCTTCGTCGACAATTCGACGCCGCGCCCGACCTTCTGGGCCGGCAACAATCATCACGCCGCGATCATAAAGCTGGAATTGACGGAGTAGTTTTCTCCTTGCGATGACAGAGATGCTTATCGCCTAGTCCCGGCGCGCGAGTGCGTCGCCGCGCACACGGGCGAAAGCGATCACCGCGCCAAGCAACTCGCCCGCGCCGCCGATCCAGAGCGCGGCACGCATGCCGTTTGTGAAGGCGTTGGATCCGCCCTGCCCCGAATAATGCGCGAAGACGGTGCCCATGAGCGCGACGCCGAGCGTGGCGCCGATCATGCGCGCGGTGTTGAGCAGGCCCGACGCCGTGCCCGAGCGCGCCGGCGGTACCGCGGCAACAGCCACCGAATTGACCGGGCCGGTGTTGAGGCCAAGCCCGATGCCGAGGATCGCGAGATAGAGCTCGATCGCGATAAGGCTCGTTTGCGCCGTTGCGAAGCTCAGGAGCAAGCAACCGATACCCATTGCCGCCATGCCGCCGGTCATTGCCGCGCGCGCGCCGAATTTCGTCGCCAGCGGCCCCGAGCGATGCGAGACGATGACATAGAGGACCGACAGCGGCAGCAATTCGAGCCCCGCCGCGATCACCGATGCGCCGCGCAGTTGCTGCAGATAGAGCGGCACCAGGAACAGCATCCCGTACATGCCGAACGTCATGAGCGATGCAACCGCCATCGAAACAGCAAGCCCGCGCCGCGTCAGGATCGAGAGCGGCAGCAACGCGCCTTCGGTGCGTCTCTCGACGATGAGGAAAGCGGCCCCCGTGATCAGCGCGATCACGAGGCTTATGATTATGATCGAAGTGCTCCAATGCGGCCCTTCGATGGCCGCGAGCGTCACCAACGCCAGCGTGACGACCGCCAACCCCTGGCCGGGCAGATCGAGCCGGCGTCCTTGCGGATCGTTCGATTCGGGCAGAGCGCGCAAGGTCAGGCCCAGCGCAACCAGCGCGAACGGCACGATCATCAAGAAGATGCTGCGCCAGCCGGCGCCATGCACCAGAAAGCCGCCGAGGCTCGGGCCGATCGCCAGCGCGACCCCATAGCAGCTCGCCCAGATGCCGATGGCATGCGCGCGCTCGGCTGCGTCCTCATAAGTGACGGCAAGGATCGCCAGCGATGTCGGGACCAGCAACGCCGCCCCGAGCCCGCTCAAGGCGCGGCCGGCGATCAGGATCCCCTCATCCGGCGCGAAGCCGCAGATCAATGAGCCGATGGTGAAGGTCGCGATACCCAGCGCGAAGATGCGGCGGCGGCCGTAGAGATCGGCAAGCGTCCCCGACATCAGCAGCAGGCTCGCGTAAACGAGATTGTAGGCGTCGATCACCCATTGCAACACGCTGACCGGCGCGCCGAGCGCCTTGCCAATCGGCGCCAGCGCCAGATTCACCACCGAGGTATCGACCTGAGCGATCAGGATACCGAGACAGGTCGTCAGGAGAACCAGCGATGGCCGGGATTTTTGCGAACTCAAATTGCCCTTACTCCAGACAGCGCCAAGCTGAGCCAACGTCATCGTCCACTCCACGCGATTGCCGTCCCCGAAAGATGGGGTAGCGCCGCCGCGTTGTCCGCCGGCAACGCTTCGGCCGCGGCCGAAGCACGGTCTCTGTCAATTCCGTCGGCGGTGCTTACATTCGTCCTATGAACGGCGGACCTGACCTTGCCTTGGTGGCATCGCTGATCGGCGATACGACCCGCGCCAATATCCTTGCCGCGCTCCTCGACGGCCGCGCGCTGACGGCGAGCGAGCTCGCCTATTTCGCGCATGTGTCGCCGCAGACCGCGAGCGGACATTTGGCCAAGCTGACCGATGGTCAGCTGCTCACGATCTTGCGCCAGGGCCGCAACCGCTATTACCGGCTGGCCACGCCGCTCGTCGCGCAGATGCTCGAAGGCATCATGGCGGTCGCCGCGCACGGGCCGCAGCGTCATCGCCCGGCCTCGAAAGCCGACGACGCGATGCGCATGGCCCGCACCTGCTACGACCATTTCGCCGGCAAGCTCGGCGTCGGGCTTGCGGATAATCTCATCGAACGCGGCTATCTCGTGCTCACACCGGAAGCCGGCGAGGTTACCGAGGACGGCGCGAGGTTTCTGGCCGATTTCGGACTCGATCTTGCCGCCCTGCGCAGCAAGCGCCGCGTGCTGTGCCGTCCCTGTCTCGATTGGACGGAGCGACGGCTGCATCTTGGCGGCACGGTCGGTGCCGCACTCGCAAAGCGTTGCTTCGATCTCTCCTGGATCGCGCGCATGCGCGACAGCCGCGCGGTCGCGGTCACGCCGCTCGGCGCACGCGGTCTCGCGGAGATCTTTGGATTGTCGCTCGAGGAAGAAGCCGCGCCCGCTGCCGTCCGGCAGCGGGCATAAGCGGCGGGCAGAAATCAGCGCGAATAGAATTCGACGACGAGGTTCGGTTCCATCGACACCGGATACGGGACGTCCGCGAGCTTCGGCGCGCGCAGGAACTTGCCCCTGAACTTGGCGTGATCGATCTCGATGTAGTCCGGGACCTCACGCTCGGTCGACGCCGTGGCTTCGAGAACGACGGCCATGTTCTTGGCCTTGTCGCGAACCTCGATCGTGTCGTTGTCCTTCACGAGATAGGACGAGATGTTGACGCGCTTGCCGTTGACCATGATGTGGCCGTGGTTGACGAGCTGGCGCGAGGCGAACGGGCTGACCGCGAATTTCATGCGATAGACCACCGCATCGAGACGGCGCTCGAGCAAGCCGATGAGATTCTCGGCGGTATCGCCTTTGCGGCGGCGGGCTTCCATGAAGGCGCGGCGGAATTGGCGCTCGCTGATATTGCCGTAGTAGCCTTTGAGCTTCTGCTTCGCCATCAACTGCGTGCCGAAGTCGGAAGGCTTTTTGCGGCGCTGACCGTGCTGGCCGGGGCCGTAATCACGCTTGTTGAGAGGAGACTTGGCGCGGCCCCAGAGATTGACGCCGAGGCGGCGATTGATCTTAAACTTCGATTCGACGCGTTTGCTGCTCATCGCGAATGATGATCCATTTGATCGCTGTTGTTGTCCCGATAGGCCCAGCCCCCCTTTGGTGTTCGGGCGACCGTGCGGGACACCGGCAACAAAGGCCGATATCCACGTTCTCGGAAATGAGGGCGCGAACTATAGGGGGATCGGCCGCAAAGTCAAGCGACGACCCTACAAGATATTGATATTGTTCGACTAATTCAGATCGGCGACGGCCGATACCGTATGCTGGCCCGGGCGAAACGGATTGTCCGAACTCTCGTCCGTGATCGAGAGTTGTTTGAGGCTCGGCCGCTCGTTCACGGCATAGCCGTAGCCATAAGGCCCCGCCCCGCTGCAAGCGGCGAGCGTGACGGTGAGCGGAACAAGCAGGACCAAACGCGACATCGTCCGATCCTGCGCGCCGATGATGGCGAATTTCTGCTCCCTTCAGGGTGGCTTTTGGACGCTGCGCTACCGAACGCCGCCCTTGTTCACGACCGGACCGGTGTAGCTCTCGAACTTCTTGCGCAGCGCGTCGATGTTCCTGTCGGTGACGAGCTTTTGATAGCCGGCATCGATCTTGTAGGACGGCAGCGGCTTCAGGCCGGGCGGCGGCGGCACGTCGGTGCGCGCCGAGAATGAGCCCGTGCGCGCCTGCTGGTCCTTCGCGAGATACCACGACAAGAACAGCTTCGCGGCGTTGGGATGTGGCGCCCCTTTGAAGATGCCGGCGGTGACGAAGAAGGTCGGCATCACATCGCGCGTTGGAAAAGCGAACTCGATCGGCTGGCCGGCCTTCTTGAGCGCGCCGGTCGTCGAGTTGGTGGCGTCGAAGGTCACGACATTGGTGCCGTTGGCGACGCTCTTCAACTCGTCGAGATGGCCCTGAATGAAGTTCGGCTTGTTCGCCATGTATTTCTTCATGTAGTCCCAGCCGTATTTCTTGACGATCTCGTCGAAGACGAACAGCGTCGCATCGTCATCGGCGGGATAGGCCGTCACGAGCTTGCCGGCGAATTGCGGCCTCAAGAAATCGAGCGCGCTTTTCGGTACGTCGCTCGGCTTCAAGGCATTCGTGTTGTAGGCGTAGGACAGCAGCACGACGCTCGTCGCCCAGAACATCTCGTCCTTGTCGCGGAAACGCGCATCGTATTTGTCGACGCCATCGGGACGGAAGCGGATCAGCGCCCCCTCTTTTTTCCAGCCGACGAAATCCTGTACCGTTTGCAGCAGCGCCATGTCGACATCCATCTTCTTGGCCGCGATCTGCTGGTTGATCTTGCTGTCGAGCACGTTGCTGAACCCGCCTTCGACCTTCACGTCGATGCCGGGATATTTTTGCATAAACTCCTTGGCCCAGCGCTCATAAGGTTCGACCGGCCCGCCGCTATAAAACAGCAGCGCGCCCTCGCTTTTCGCCGTCGGATAAAGCTGATCCATCGTCTCGGCGCGCGCGGACGCAACGCCGAGCCATGCGATTGCAATTGCGAATAAAGAGAGCCAACCCTTTCGCATGCATCCTCCCCTCGCGCCGCTTTTGCGCGGCTTCGAGAGGTCATCGTGCCATGCCGCTGCCCTCAACGCCAGCGCGCCAAAGCCGCCCCGTCAGGCCGGAACTTCGCCTTGCTTGAGAATGCCTTTGAGCTGTGCGCGGAATTCGGGCGTGTCCTCATGCTTGTGAACGGTCACCGCATGCTGAACCGCCGCATCGAGCAACTCTTTCTCGCTGCCCGCGGAGATCGCCACGGTGCAATTATTCTCGCTGGGGTATTCGCGGCAGTCGATATGCCATCTTGCCATTTCAACCTCCCGCCATTTCATTGTCGAAGACGCGCCCGCCATCGCGGATGAGCGCCGCGGCAATTATATCAGAACCAGAAAAATGCCGGCGTGGCTTTTCGCGCGTGCGTCCCGGTTACACCATAGGCGGGAACGAATGCTTGCCGCTGGCATCGAGTGGTAGAGGTTTCGCCCAAGCAACGTCACGCGTCGGCAAGGTCGCATAGAGATGCGGAAAGAGCTGTCCGCCGCGCGACACTTCCCATTTGAGAGCCGGTCCCAGCGTCTCCGCATCGACCGCGACCAGCACCAACCCCGCCTGCCCGCTGAAGTGCTTGGCAGCCGTCTCGGCCGCTTGCTCGGCGGTCGAGAAATGAATAAAGCCGTCGGCGACATCGATGCCGGCGCCTTTGAAAACGCCGTCGCGCTCCGCCGTTTGCCACTCGGCCGCGCTGAGTATCTTGTAGATGAGCTGGGTCATGCCGCGTGATTAAGGCGTCACGGCGCGAGCTTCAAGCCCGTTACGCCGTCGTCTTCGCCGGTACTTGTTGCAGCAACGGCGAGAAGCGATAGCCGACGCCAAAGCGGTTCCAGGCGTTGATCGACGCAATCGTGACGCTGAGATCGAGCAGCTCTTGTTCCGAGAACGCCGCGCGCGCCTCCTCATAAACCTCGTCAGACGCGCCGCCTTGCGGCAACAGCGTCAGCGCCTCGGCCCAGCCGAGCGCTGCCCGCTCCTGGGCGCTGAATACCGGCGCCTCGCGCCACACCGCGACGAGATTGAGCTTGGTCTCGTCGATCTTCAGATGGCGCGCGATGTCGAGATGCATCTGCAGGCAAAACGCGCAGCCGTTGATCTGCGAGACGCGGATCTTCACCAGCTCCTGCAGCGACTTGTCGAGGCCGTGGATCGAGGCGGTCTTGCCCAGCGCCAGCATCGCCTCGTTGGCCGCGGGCGCAAGTTCCTTCATACCCGCCCATTCCAGCCGCGCCGTCACCCCGTGCGCCATGACCGATCTCCTCGATATCAGTATTCCGATATGATATAAGAGCCCTGATATGAGCCGCAAGCGCGAAGCCGACATGCCTGCCTTGCCCGCTGCCGCGATTCCCCCACCGGGTCAAGGAAAGCGCGGCCGCGAGGGCTATCTTTCCTATCTGCTACGACAAGCCGGCGCGGCCTCGCGCCTGAGCTTGGAGCGATCACTCGCCGGTATCGGCGTCACGCCTCCGCAATTCGTCGCCCTCACCATGCTCGACGCTTATCCCGGCATCTCCGGCGCCGACCTCGCGCGGCTGACGTTCCTCACGCCGCAAACCATCGGCGTTATCGTCGGCAATCTGGAAAAGGCCGACGCCATCGCGCGGCAGAAACACCCGACTCATGGCCGCGCGCTGCGATGGCGGCTCACGGCGAAAGGAGAGAAACTCCTCGCTGGCGCGCGTACCCGCGCTCATGCGTTGGAAGGGAAGATGAGCGCGCTATTACCCAAAGGTGCCGAGCCGGCGGTAAGGGCATGGCTCGCCGCGTTGGCGACAGAGCTGACGCGATTGGACGAGTAAGCGCACCTCAGCAACTCCATCGTCACTCCCGCGAAAGCGGGAGTCCACTGACATCGCTGGATTCCCGCTTTCGCGGGAATGACGATAGGAAGTTGGGAGTCCTCTACTCCTCGGTCTTCCTGTTCCGCGGCCCGCAGAAGGACGTCACCACGCCGTGCAGCGTGCGCAGTTCCTGCTCCGTACAGCCGGCGCGTTGAAAGAGGTTGCGCAGATTGCGCACCATCGAGGGACGCTTCTCCTCGTTGCGCATGAAGCCGCTGCGATCGAGCTCTTCCTCGAGGTGCTCGAAGAAGCGCAGCAGGCTTTCCTTCTCCGCCGGCACCGAGTGACCGAGGGCGAGTTGCTCGGCCGGCGTGTCGTCGCCGAGCTGGAACCACTCATACCCGATCAGCAGCACGGCCTGCGCGAGGTTGAGCGACGAGAAAGCCGGGTTGAGCGGCACGCTCAGCACCGTATCGGCGAGCGCGATATGCTCGTTGATGAGCCCCATGCGCTCAGGGCCAAAGAGGATGCCGCTCGCCTCGCCCGCTCCGATGAATGTGTGCACCTCGGCCATCGCCTGACGCGGCGTGACGATGCGCTTCACCATGTAGCGATCGCGCGCCGTTGAAGCATAGACATGCTTCAGATCCGCGATCGCCTGCTCCACCGTATCGAAGAGCTTCGCGCGCTCGAGCACGACATCAGCGCCGCTCGCGGCGGCCTGCGCATTGGGATTCGGCCAACCGTCGCGCGGATCGACGATGCGCATATCGGTAAGGCCGCAATTGTACATCCCGCGAGCCGCCGTGCCGATGTTCTGTCCAAGCTGCGGCTGGACCAGGATGATCGCAGGCCCGCCTTCGAGCGCCGTACGGCGATGATCGGTACCGGCCATTTAGTTACGCACCATCCCCACCACGTCACCCCCGCGAAAGCGGGGGTCCATGGAAACCGCTGGATGCCCGCTTTCGCGGGCATGACGGTGTAAGGAGAGTGACGACAACGAGAACATCAGGCTTTCCGCTTCGACCGCCACAGCTTGTAGGTCAGGCTGTCGTGAAGCGCGTTGTACGAGGCGTTGATGATGTCGCTCGACACGCCGACCGTCGACCACGTCTCGCCGCCCTCTTCCGAGCTCTCGATCATCACGCGCGTCACCGCGCCGGTGCCGGCCTGCGGCGTCAGGATGCGGACCTTGTAATCGCTGAGTCGGATATTCTGCAGCTCGGGGAAAGCCGGCATCAGCGCCTTGCGCAGCGCCGTCGCCAGCGCGTCGACCGGACCGTCATGGCTTTCGGAGACTTCGGTGAAAGCGCGATCGCCGACCTTGCCATAGACGGTCGCTTCCGAGACGGTGACCAAATCGCCTTTGGCGTTCCAGCGCCGTTCGTCCATGACGCGGAAGCGTTGAACCTCGAAATAATCCGGCACGCCGCCGAGCAGTCGCTGCGCCAGCAATTCGAAGCTCGCCTCGGCACCGTCATAGGCGTAGCCCTGGAACTCGCGCGTCTTCACCTCGTCGAGCAGCGCGTCGAGCTTCGGATGCTTGGCGTCGATCGCAACGCCGATATCGCGCAAACGCGCCAGAATGTTCGAGCGGCCCGCCTGGTCGGACACGACGATGTGCCGGACATTACCGACCAGCGCCGGATCGATGTGCTCGTAGGATTTTGGATCCTTCTCCACCGCCGAGACATGCAAGCCACCCTTATGCGCGAAGGCGCTCTCGCCAACATAGGCGGCGTGGCGGTTCGGCGCGCGGTTGAGCCGCTCGTCGAGGAACCGTGAGATATGCGTCAACCGCGTCAGCCCCTGCTCGCTCACACCCGTGCTGAAGCCCATCTTGAGCATCAGGGTCGGGATGATCGCGACAAGATTGGCGTTACCGCAGCGCTCGCCGAGACCGTTCAGCGTGCCCTGGATCTGGCGCACGCCGGCGCGCACCGCCGCCAGCGAATTCGCGACCGCGTTCTCGGTGTCGTTATGCGTGTGGATGCCGAGGCGATCGCCGGGAATATGCTTCACCACCTCGCCGACGATGCGCTCGATCTCATGCGGCAGCGAGCCGCCATTGGTGTCGCAGAGCACGATCCAGCGCGCGCCGGCCGTATGCGCCGCCTTGATGCAATCGAGCGCGAAGCTGGGATTGGCTTTGTAGCCGTCGAAGAAATGCTCGGCGTCGAACACGACCTCGTCGAGTCTTTCGGCAGCGAGCTTCACGGAGTCCGTGATCATCGCGACGTTCTCGTCGAGCGACACGCTCAGCGCGACCTTGGCATGGAAATCCCAGGCCTTGCCCACAAGACAGGCGACGCGCGCGTTGCTGCCGAGGATCACGGCGAGGCCCGGATCGTTGCCCGCGCTGCGGCCGCTGCGCCGTGTCATGCCGAATGCCGTAATCTTGGCATGACCCAGCTTCGGCAGCTTGGCGAAGAACGCATCATCGGTCGGATTGGCGCCGGGCCAGCCGCCTTCGACGTAGTCGATGCCGAGAAGATCGAGCTCGCGCGCGATGGCAAGCTTGTCCGGCACGCCGAAATCGACGCCTTGGGTCTGCGCGCCGTCGCGCAAGGTCGTGTCGTAGAGGTAGATGCGCTCGCCGCTCATCGCACCCTCACGGTGACGACACAGGTTGATCGGGAAGCGAGAGGACGAAAGGCGAAAAGCGGGGCGTTCATGACGCGAAATTCCAGATGATGGGGACGGCAAAGGCGGACTGCACCCGGCCCCGATCCCGGGGCCGGTCAGCTAATTCGCGACCGGAAAGCCTGCGTCACCATAGATTTAGTTTAGAATTGCTCTCATCGAGCGTCAACCGGCGCGCTCATCTGGCCAGCCCTTCGCCTTAACAGCTCTTCGCCCTAACCTGCTCTTCGCCAGGTGGTGCCACCCGGCCCATCCTCGAGCAGGATGCCTTTCAGCGCCAGGTCGGTGCGGATGCGATCGGCCTCGGCGAAATTTCTGGCCTTGCGCGCGGCGTTGCGCGCCGCGATCGCCGCTTCGATATCGGCGGCGCCCTGATCGCCGCCCTTGAGCCAGGTCTCGGCCTCTTGCTGCAGCAAACCCATCACCGCGCCGCCGGCGATCAGCTCGGCTTGCAGCCGCGCCTTCTCCGCCGGATCGGTCGCCTTGTTGAGTTCGCCGAGAATCTCGTAGAGCGCGGCGATGGCGAGCGGCGTGTTGAGATCGTCGTCGAGCGCGGCTTCGACTTTCGCCGGCAGCTTCGCGTTCTGGGTGGGCTTCGCCGCACCGCGTAGTGCCAGGTAGAAGCGATCGAGACCTTGCTTGGCCTGCGCCAGCCGCTCGTCCGTCCAATCGAGCGGATCGCGGTAATGCCCCATCAGCATCGCCAGCCGCACCGCCTCGCCCGTTCCTTCGGCGAGCACGTCGCGGATCGTGCGGAAGTTGCCTTCCGACTTCGACATCTTCGCGCCCTCGACGGTGACGAAGCCGTTATGCAGCCAATAATTCGCGAAGCGTTTGCCGCCATGCGCGCATTCGCTTTGCGCGATCTCGTTCTCGTGATGCGGAAAGATCAGATCGAGCCCGCCGCCGTGAATATCGAAACTCTCGCCGAGATGCTTCTCGCTCATCGCCGAGCATTCGATATGCCAGCCCGGCCGGCCGCGGCCCCAGGGTGAGTCCCAGCCCGGCAAATCGTCGGGCGACGGTTTCCACAGGACGAAGTCGGCGGCGTCGCGCTTATAGGGCGCGATTTCCACGCGCGCGCCGGCGATCATCTCGTCGCGATTGCGCCGCGACAGCTTGCCGTAATCCTTGTCGTTGCCGACGGCGAACAGCACATGACCTTCGGCGGCATAAGCGTAGCTATCCGCGATCAGCCCCTCGATCATCTTGATCATTTCGCCGATATGCTCGGTCGCGCGCGGCTCGACATCGGGCGGCAGGCAAAGCAGCGATGCGACATCTTCGTGAAAGATCTTCGCCGTACGCTCGGTCAATTCGCGGATCGTCTCGCCTTTGGCCTTGGCCGCGGCGTTGATCTTGTCGTCCACGTCGGTGATGTTGCGCACGTATTTGACGTGGCTCTCGCCATAGGCATGGCGCAGCAGCCGATAGAGCACGTCGAACACGATGACCGGCCGCGCATTGCCGATATGCGCCAGGTCGTAAACGGTCGGGCCGCACACATACATGCGGACATTGCCCGGATCGATGGGGACGAAATCGTCTTTGGTGCGCGTAAGAGTGCTGTAGAGCTTCAGTGGCACGGGATGTCTCTAAACCGAAGCCCCTCACCCTCCCGCCGCTTCGCGTCGGGCCCCTCCCTCTCCCCAGCGGGGAGAGGGTTGGGGTGAGGGGGAAATCCATGTGGTGGCGTAACAGATTTGCTAGGATCGGTCCAGACAAGGCCCTCCCCGGGAGCCCACTCATGTTGCTCACGACGAAACGCCTGCAAATTCCCGCCAAGCCGAGCGCGATCGAAATTATCCAACGCGGCGCGACCATCGGCGCCGAGATCAAAGGCGTCGATTTCTCCAAACCGGTCGACGCCTTGACCGCCGGCGAGATCTACGACGCGTTGATGCGCTATTCGGTGATCACTTTCCGCGACGCCGCGATGACGCCCGAGCAGCACGTCGCCTTCGGCCGGCTCTTCGGCGAGCTGACCGTCCACCCCTTCGTGCCGCATCTCGACGACTATCCCGAGGTCGTCGTGCTCGACAATCACGAAGACAATCCGGTCTTCTCGACCGACCATTGGCATTCCGACGAGACCTTCCGCGTGATGCCGCCGATGGGCTCGATCCTGCGCTGCCTCGTCCGCCCCGAGACCGGCGGCGAGACGCTTTGGTGCGATATGGTCGCGGCCTATGAAGGCCTCAGCGACAAGATGCAGAATTTCATCTCCGGCCTCGAGGCAGTCCACGATTTCAAGAATTTCCGCCACAAATTCGATCATCTGCCGCCGCGCGAGAAGCACGCCAAGCTCGCCGAGATGGAAGAAGAGCTGCCGAACCCGATCCACCCGGTCGTGCGCACGCACCCGATCACCAAGCGCAAAGCCCTCTTCGTCAATGATCAATTCACCCTCGCCATCAAGGGCATGCGCGAAGACGAGAGCCGTGCCCTGCTCGATTTCCTCTACGCGCAATCGCGCATTCCGGAATATCAATTCCGCTTCCATTGGGAAGTGAACTCGATGGTGTTCTGGGACAATCGCCCGCTCCAGCATTACGCCGCCAACGACTACTACCCCCAGCGCCGCACCATGCACCGCGTGACGATCAAAGGCGATAAGCCATTCTGAGGGCCAACCCTATTCTCGCGCTTGGTTAAGTTCGAAAGAACGGGCGTGTTCGTCAAAATACCGGAAAGGTATCGGGAGCTTCGGGCTCAAATATGCGGACCATCGTTAGATCGTCCCCATTGTGGCTTTTGAGCGTCCCAGAAAGAGTATAGGTCTTCATTTTGATCTCTAATTGTCGCGGCGTCGCCCATCGGAGCGCAGGCGGACTGTCGGCGACATCGTACCGGGCATCATATTCAATTTCGGTGTTGTTGAACCAACCTCTCCGAAGTGGCGGGGAAAATGCATCGACACGCACCGAATAAAAAAGCGATTCACCCGAATTGCAGTTCTTTTCAAATAAAGTCGCTTTATAAGCACGATCGCTCGTCCATAATTCCGTGATTGGCTTCGTAGTGCAGTAATAGTCTGGCGACCTCATAAACGCCGAGGTAACGTAAGCTGTGACTCCAATTGCCGCGAGAACGATCGCCCCGCTTATCGCGAGCTTCATCGGAAAAATCCTACGCCTTCGCGTAACTATCCCTGAGCCCGATGGTGCGGTTGAAGACCGGCTTGCCGGGTTTTGAATCCGGGTCGGCGGCGAAATAGCCCTGGCGCTCGAACTGGATCGCCTTGCCGGTTTTGGCGTCACCGAGCGACGGCTCGAGCCGCGCGCCGGTCAGCACTTCCAGCGAATGGGGGTTGAGATCCGCCATGAAGTCGCCGTCCGCGCCGGGATCGGGGCGGGTGAAGAGCGGGTTGTAGAGGCGCACTTCCGCCGGGACCGATGTCGCGGCATCGACCCAATGGATCGTTGCTTTCACTTTGCGTCCATCCGGCGCGTTGCCGCCGCGCGTCGCCGGATCGTAGCTGCAGCGCAGTTCCATGACCTCGCCGCTCGCATCTTTCACCACCTCGCGGCAGGTGATGAAATAGGCGTAGCGCAGCCGCACTTCGGTGCCGGGCGACAGGCGGAAGAATTTCTTCGGCGGGTTCTCCATGAAATCGTCGCGCTCGATATAGATCTCACGCCCGAAGGGAATGCGCCGCGTGCCGGCGGCGGGATCGTCGGGATGGTTGACGGCATCAAGCTCTTCGCCCGGGCCGTCGTAATTCTCGATCACGACTTTCAGCGGCTTCAGCACCGCCATGCGCCGCTGCGCCACCTTGTTGAGATGGTCGCGGATCGCGTGCTCGTACATCTGAATATCGACGACCGAATTGGCGCGGCCGACGCCGACCATCTTGATGAAATCGCGCAACGCCGCCGGCGGAATGCCGCGCCGCCGCATGCCGGCGAGCGACGGCATGCGCGGATCGTCCCAGCCGTTGACGCGCTTCTCGTCGACGAGCCGCGTCAGGAAACGCTTCGAGAGGACCGTGTAGCCGATATTGAGCCGCGCCGATTCATACTGCCGCGGCCGCGACGGCACCGGCAGATTGTCGAGGAACCATTCATAGAGCGGCCGGTGATCCTCGAACTCCAGGGTGCAGAGCGAATGCGTCACATGCTCGATCGCATCCGACTGGCCATGCGCGAAATCGTAATTCGGATAGATGCACCATTTATCGCCGGTGCGTGGATGCTCCTCGTGGAGGATGCGATACATCACCGGATCGCGCAGATTGAGATTGCCTGAGGCCATATCGATCTTGGCGCGCAGCACGCGGGCGCCGTTCGGGAACTCGCCCGCTTTCATGCGGCGGAAGAGATCGAGATTCTCCTCGACCGAGCGGTTGCGGTAGGGGCTCTCCTTGCCCGGCTTGTTGAAATCGCCACGATTAGCCGCCAGCTCTTCCGCCGTCTGATCGTCGACGTAAGCCTTGCCGGATTTGATCAGATGCTCGGCCCATTCATAGAGCTGATCGAAATAATCCGAGGCATAGAAGAGGTTCTTTCCCCAATCGTAGCCGAGCCAGCGCACGTCGCGCTGAATCGAATCGATGAACTCCTGCTCTTCCTTCGCCGGGTTGGTATCATCGAAGCGCAGGTTGCAGTGGCCGCCGAATTCCGCGGCAATGCCGAAATCGATCGCGATCGCCTTGGCGTGGCCGATATGGAGATAGCCGTTCGGCTCGGGCGGGAAGCGCGTGACGACGTTCTTATGCTTTCCCGATTTGAGATCGCCCTCGACAATCTCGCGAATGAAATCGCGTCCGGCCTGAGTTTCCGCGGCCGGTGCGGCTGGTTTCTCGCTCATCCCTCACCGCCCGTGCGCGAGGGCACCGGCGCGCGCGGCATCTCGCCCGGATCGGTCGCCTCGCGCGGCGTCGCTCCGGTTGTTTGGAACGCGTTGGTGATCGGATAGCGGCGATCGCGGCCGAAAGCGCGCGCGGTGATCTTCACCCCGGGTGGCGCCTGGCGGCGTTTGTATTCGGCGCGATCGAGCATGCGCCACACCATGCGCACTGTCTCCTCGGCATGACCGCGCGCGACGATCTGCTCGACCGGCATCTCGTGCTCGATCAAGCATTCGAGAATATCGTCGAGCTTGTCGTAAGGCGGCAGCGTGTCCTGATCGGTCTGGTTGGGTTTGAGCTCGGCCGAGGGCGGCTTGGTGATGACGCGCTCCGGCATCACCGGCCCCATCGGCCCGTGCATACCCGGCAGATGCCGCGTGTTGCGCCAGCGCGACAACTCGAACACCGTGGTCTTGTAGACGTCCTTCAGCACCGCATAGCCGCCGCACATATCGCCATAGAGCGTCGCATAGCCGGCCGACATCTCCGATTTGTTGCCCGTCGACAAAACCATCCAGCCGAATTTGTTGGAGAGCGCCATCAACGTCACGCCGCGGGCGCGCGATTGCAGGTTCTCTTCGGTGATATCGGGATCACGGCCCTCGAAGCTCGGCGTCAGCATCGTGCGATAGGCTTCCATCGCCGGGCCGATATTGATATCGCGCAATTCGCATTCGAGGAATTCCGCGACCGCCGCCGCGTCCTCCAAACTCTCCGTCGAGGTGTAGGGCGACGGCATCATCACGCAATGGACGCGATCGGCGCCGAGCGCATCGACCGCCACCGCCGCCGACAAGGCGCTATCGATGCCGCCGGAGAGGCCGAGCACCACGCCGGGGAATTTGTTCTTGCGCACATAGTCGCTGAGGCCGAGCACCATCGCCTGATAGATCGACGAGAGTCGATCGCCGCGCTCGGCGACGATGCCCTTCTCCACATTCCAGCCATTGGCATCGCGCGTCCAGCGTGTCGGCATCAGCGCCGGCCGCCATTCCGGCGCCTGCACGCGCAGATCGCCGTCGGTCGCGAGCGCGAAGGACGCGCCGTCGAAGACCAATTCGTCCTGGCCACCGACCTGATTCACATAGAGCAGCGGCAACCCGCTCTCCTTCACGCGCGTGCGCGCGAGGTCGAGACGCTGCTGTTGCTTCATTCCCTCGAAGGGTGAGCCGTTGATGACGACGAGGAACTCGGCGCCGCTTTCCTGCAGGCATTCGCAGGCATCGCCCGACCACATATCCTCGCAGACCATTACGCCAAGCCGTACGCCCTTGAGCACGATCGGCCCCGGCGCCGGGCCGGCCGCGAAGACGCGCTTCTCGTCGAAGACGCCGTAATTCGGCAGGTCGTGCTTGAAGCGCAATGCCGCGACCTTGCCGCCTTCGAGCAAGGCCGCCGCGTTGTAGAGCTTGTCATCCTGACGCCACGGCGTGCCGAGCAGCAAAGCGGGCCCGTCCTTGATCTCGCGCGCGAAATCCCTGACCGCCGCCTCGCACGCGGCGACGAAAGCCGGCTTCAGCACCAGATCTTCGGGCGGATAGCCGGCAACGAAAAGCTCGGAAGCGACCACGAGATCGGCATGCGCGGTCTTGGCCTCGCGCCACGCGTCGCGAAGGCGGCCCAAATTCCCGGCGACATCGCCAACGGTCGGATCGAGCTGGGCGATGAAAATACTGAGCGAATCGGTCATGATTCGCTTAACATTGGTGGCGAGGGCGTGCCCTGTCAATCAGTGTTGATTGATCGCCTCTGCGTTAGGCCGTTCAAGAACCTCGTGAATCTTCGCCGCCAGCCCGTCGACTCGGTAGGGCTTTAGGCAGCAGCGGACGCGAAATTGCGGCGCGAACTGGGCGATTTCGCCGAGGGTCGCGACCGCGCTCTTACTCCTTGTCGACGAGCACGCTTTCGCGCACATCTTCCTCGATCATCTTCCAGATGCGATCGACATAGCTCACGAATTCCGGCGTGCGTTTTAGCGACAGGGCGCGCGGCCGCGGCAGATCGATCTTGACGATCTCGCGAATTCGGCCGGGCCGGCGCGCGAAAACGAAGACCCGGTCCGAAAGGAACACGGCCTCGTCGATCTGGTGGGTGACGAAGAGTACGGTCTTGCGCCCCTGCTCCCAGATGCGGATCAGCTCGGTCTGCATGATCTCGCGCGTCTGCGCATCGAGCGCGGCGAAGGGCTCGTCCATCAGCAGCACTTTGGGATCGATCGCCAGCGCCCGCGCGAGATTGACGCGCTGGCGCATGCCGCCCGAAAGCTGGCGCGGAAAATAATCCTCGAAGCCGCCGAGGCCGACCAGCTTCAACAGGTCGACAGCTTGATGGCGCGTTTGGGAGCTGACCGTGCCCGAGACCTCGCGCCCGATCAGCGTGTTTTGGAGCACCGAGCGCCACGGCAGGAGATTGTCGCTCTGGAAGACGAATCCGCGATCGATGCCCGGCGCCTTCACCACTTCGCTGTCGATCCGCACCTCGCCTTGGCTCGCGGTCTCGAGCCCGGCGACGATGCGCAGGAAAGTGGTCTTGCCGCAGCCCGACGGGCCGACGATGCAGATGAATTCGCCGTCCTCGATCGCGAGGTTGATGTCGTTCAGCGCGAGCAGATCGCCGAACTGCTTGTTGATGCTGGAGGCGGTGAGCTTGGGCGCAGCCATTCTAGTTGACCATGTCAGTCATTCGTCCCGATCAATCATTCCGCCAAGGAACAAGTCTTTTCTCGAGCCAGGTGAAACCGGAGGTCATCGCGATGCCGGCACTCGCGAGGATCACAACGGCGGCAAAGAGATTGGGCATATTGAAGCTGTCGGCCGATGCGCTGATGAGCTGGCCAAGGCCGGCGCGCGAGCCGAAGAGCTCGGCGACGACGACGCCGATCAGGCCGCGCCCGATGCCGAGCTTCAATCCGGCGAGCACGAAGGGCATCGCCGAGGGCAGCGACACCTTCCAGAAAATCTGGCTGCGCGTCGCGCCGAAGCTTTTCAGCATCTCGATCAGCCGCGTGCTCGTCTGCCGCAGCCCGACCTCGGTGTTGATGATGACGGTGAAGATCACCAGCGTGACCACCACCAGCACCTTCGACCAGATGCCGATGCCGAGCCATAAGAGGAAAAGCGGCGCGAGCGCGATGGTCGGCGTGGCATAGATGCCGGAGATCCAGGGCTGCAGAATCGCCTTGGCGCGATCGCTTTCGGCCATCAGCAGGCCGATCGCGATGCCGAGCACGCAGGAGATGACGTAGCCGATGATGAATTCGACGCCGCTGATATAGACATGTTTCCAAAGATCGCCGCTGACCGCGAGCTTCCAGATGGCGTAAGCGATCTGCGACGGCGAGGCCAGGAACAGCGCGTTGTTGACGCCGAACCGGCTGACCAATTCCCAGATCAGCAGCCCGCCGACGATCGACAGCAGGCTTACGAGAGAGCCGCGGTGGCTCACTCCGTCAGCTCCGTCAGCCCGGGCATGACCAGATCCTTCGCCGTGATCGGATTGGAAACATCGCCTGAATCGTGCATCACCTTGATCAACGCGTCGAGATCCTTGCCTGAGACTTTGCTGGTCGGCGCGAAATATTGGATCTTGCGCAGGAAGTCGAGGCTCTGCGCTGCTTCCTTCTCGTCGATCTTGAAATTCTTGACGCCCATCTTGATGAGATCGTCGCGATGCTCGGGCACATAGAACCAGGCGGCGCTATCGTCGAGCGCGGCAAGCAGCTGCTTGGCCAGGTCCATATGCGCCGTCGCCCAAGGCTTCGACACTTCGAGGCCGGTAAAGGGATAATCCTTCACGTAATCGATGACGAGACCGATATTCTTGAAGCCGGCCGCCTCGGCAAGGAAATTATAAGGCGGCAGCACCATCGTCGCATCGACGGTGCCGGATTTCAGCGCGGCGAAGCGCCCGGCGGTCGCGCCGACAACAGTGATATCGACATCGCCTTTCTTCAGCCCGTTCGCCTCGGCCATGCGGTTCCAATAGATCGCGGTGATATCGACGAGGCCACCGAGCACGATCGTCTTGCCTTTCAGATCCTTGATCGAGTTGATCGTCGGCTTGGCTTCGAGCCCGTAGGGCGAATTGGCCCCGATGATGCGCGCGATGGCGATGTTCTTCGCGCCCTTGTCGACGGCATGGATCGGCTCGGCCGTGCCGGTGGTGGCGACGATATCAAGCGAGCCGGCGGTGAGCTGTTGCAGGATGCCCGGCGCGGTCGGCGCGAAGATGATGTCGAGATCGACGTCGTGCTTTTTGAAAAAACCTTCATCGAAGCCGACATAGAAGAGCCACATCGTTGCGGTCGGTCCGCCGACCGCGCCGGCCTCGATCTTCTCGGCCCGCGCGCTTTGCGTCATCGCGCCGAGCAACGCAAGCGCCGCGGCGAGCAACGCCGCGCGCATCGATGTGCTTCTCATCCCAACCTCCCCGTTACCAACTCGCTTCTATTTCGGCGTCACCTCCGCGAACGCAGGGTCCAGGACGGCGCTCACCTGGATTCCCGCGTTCGCGGGAATGACGAATAGAAAGCTCCCAACCGTTCCCTACAACTGCGCCTTACACGCGGCGATGATCTCGCTGCCGGTCGCGAGCCAGACATCTTTGTGGCTGGTAATATAGGCCAGCGCCTGATCGAGCGCATGGATGCGATAAGCCCGACCCGTCAGATAAGGGTGCAGGCAGATCGACATCGCCCGTCCCGATTGCGCGCCTTCGGCATAGAGCGTATCGAACTGACGGCAGATCATATCGCGAAATTCCTCCGCCGTGCGGTGCTGGCGCTCGAAAGCCGGGATGTCGTTGATGTCCTGACTATAGGGAATGGCGAACATCTTTTTGCCGCTCTCCAGGTTCATCTGGTACGGCTGATCGTCATTCACCCAGTCGCAGACATACTCGACGCCTTCGGCGGCGAGATGGTCCAGCGTATTCCATGTCTCTTGCAGACCCGAGCCGAGCCACCCTGTCGGGCGCTTGCCGGCGACGCGCGCGATCGTGTCGAGCGCTTCCTTGATTGCCTTGGGCTCCTCGTCCTCGGTCATGTCGATGAGGCGTTTGGAATTGGTCTTGTTGTGGCCCATCCATTCCCAGTTCCGCTTATTGCCCTCGGCGATGATCACCGGATGATGGACGCAGATGTCGCTATTGAGCGCGACGGTGGCGCGGATGCCGTATTTGTCGAACACGTCCATGAAGCGCCAGACGCCGACACGATTGCCGTAATCGCGCACCGCCCAAGTCGGGATATCGGGCATCTTGCCGGTCGTGCTTGCCGGGATGCGATCGCTGAGCGCGAAGAACTCGATATTGGGGATGACCCAGAACGCGACGCGCGCGCCATTCGGCCATGTCAGCTTCTTGCGGTTGACGATCGGCGAATAGTCGAACGGACCGTAGGATGCACCTGGCTTCATGTTATTCCGCTGCCTTTCGCGGTTGCTTGTCGAGCGCAGCGACGACTTCGTCGAGATGCATCACGTCGACATATTTATGGTGCAGGTCGAAGAGATTGACTTTGTGCGACAGGACCACGCGATCGAAGCAGCATTCCTCGACCAGGACGACATGATAGCCGGCGGAATACGCATCGACCGCCGAGGCGCGCACGCAGCCCGAGGTGGTCTCGCCGCACATGATGACGGTGTGGACGCCGAGCTGCGTCAGATGTGCCAGCAGCGGCGTGCCGTAGAAGATGCTGGCCCGCTGCTTGGTGATGACGACCTCGCCCGGAAGCGGCTTGAATTCCGGCCGAATGTCATAGCCCGATGGGTCATCGCCGCCGCGCCGCCGCTTGGTCGCTTTGACGAAGCCCGGTTTGCTCTCCGGTCGCGTATCGCCGGTCGAATAGAAGACCGGTAATCCCGCCGCTCTGGCGGCAGCGAACAATCGCTGCGTCGGCGGTATCGCTTTCCAGGCATGCTCGCCGCAAGTCATCGGATGTTGGCCGATCAACTCGCGCACCGGCTTGTTGCCGCCGCGATAGACCCCTTCGTAGAGATCGATCGCGACCAGCGCCGCCGGCGCACCGACATAGGTTTCGCGCGTGAACGGCCCGTAGATCGCGAGATCGTCGGCCGGAATCACGTCCTGCCAGCAATGGTCCTCGAATTTATCGACCATCATTTCCTCCCTGAGTGGCCTTTTTGTCGCCGATTTGCGGCTGCATGGCAAGCGATCCGCTGCCCACGCGTTGGCGCGCGTTCCGCTACAATGGCGCCGACCAAAAAGTGCCAATCAACACCCTGGAGATGCGCCTTGAAGAACGAAACCCGCCCGTCCGCTGCCTCCCGCGCCGTGATCCGCAAGCTCGACGAAGCGGTCGACGATTTCGTGCGCCGCGCGCGCTTCTTCCGCGAGCCCCTCACCCGCGGTCGCGCGCAGATGTTCGTGCTGCAGCATCGGCAGAACACGCGGCAGCGTAATTCGGTGCTGAAGCTGCGCGTCGCGACCAATTGCCCGGATTGGGAGACGCGGATGCGCATCATCGGCGCCTGCAGCGAGGAAGTGATCGCCGATCACGAACACGGCGGCGGACGGCCGCATTGGGCGATCCTCGAAGATCTCGGCGCGCGTATCGGGCTCAGCCGTACAACCATGCGTAAGGCACCGCTCCTCGCCTCGACGCAGCTTTGCTGGCTTGCCTGGGAGGCGCTGATGTCGAACCGGCACTGGCTCGAAGGGTTGATCGCCAATACCTGCGCCGAGCGCACGAATATTCCCGGCTACGGCACCGGCTTGATCCACCGGCGCGGCTGGTTCGGCTTGGAGCGCGAGCGCTGGGGCCGGTTGTTCAAGCTCAGCAACGACGAGCTCGATTTCTTCGAGCTGCACGAGGAAGCCGATATCGTCCATTCCAATCTCGGCTGGCAAACCATCGCGCGCTATGCCGGCGACCTCGGCTTGACCGACGCCGTCGTCAAAGCCTGCGAACTCAATCTGATGGTGTGGGAGCGCTATCTCGACGGCATTGCCGACGGCGGCGACGCGCTCGACCGCCGCCGCGAGCCGGTTTACGTGTGAGTGTGAGGCTTCTCGGCCTCGTCCGCCTTGGCGATCAGCGCCGCGGCGATCTCGCGCGCATCGGTTGGCTTCATTTGCAGGATGACGGTCGCGTCCTCGCCCGGCAGATCGACGCGCAACATCACGTCGTGCTCATGCGAGACCGCGAAAGCCAGGAGATCGGGCGTGATCTTGGTACGGGTAAGATGGGGGCCTTCATGCGGCATGAGCTATTCCGTCCTCAGTTAGTCGTTGAATTCTTCGAATCCGGTGGGAGCCCAGCGAAAAATCTTTGTCGAAATCATCCGCCGCGCATCAGTCGCAACTTTTAGCGTTGCGGCGCGCAAACGCGCAATTTCAGCGGCGCTTTTGCTGTGCAGATAGAGAACAGCGTCCGAACCCGGAGCAGAAACAAGCAAAGGCGTCCTACCTTTACCGACGATCGTCTGCCAGCTGTCCGGAAAAAGCAAACGGCTGGACTCATAAGGATCGTCCGCGACCAGACCGACCTTGCCGAAGAAATTGGGCCGGCCTGTTTCCTCGATCGGGCGGAGCGCCTTTCGCGTATTCTCTTTGCATAGGCTGAGCGCCTCGTCGCGTGTGAGGCCCGCGTCTTCGAACTCTTTCGCATTGGGAAATTCGATGGATTTCGGGAGGTCCTCAACGCAGATCATCCAAAGCCCGGCCATAAAAGGCGCAACGACCGGCTCGCGTTTCTGCGCATTGCGCATTTCATCGACGTAGCCTGCCGGCCTCACGACCATTCGCAGCGTATGGCGATCGAGCGGTCCGATACCGTGCGCATCGGTTGACGCGATTTGGTCGACCCAGTTCGCGACAAAGAAGTCGCATCGATCGGGCGCCTTTTGGCATTGAGCGTAGACCGTCTGCAGATAAGCCTGATGCTTACCCGCTTGGGGTACGTCGATGGCCAGATAAAGCGGAGCCGAGATGTTCACCTTCGCGCCGGGGAGCGCTTTCTCGAACGCATGGGCGACATAGATCGTGAAAGCATCGGGATCGCTCGGAACCTGCTCCGCGCTGGCACCCCGAATAATCCCGGCACACGCCAGGATAGCTGCGATCCCAAAACCAAACGCAAATCTCCGCCCTGCGAACATGCTTCGCCTCCTAGCCCTCGCGTTTCTTCAGCAGGAATTCGCGGCCGAGCTTCACCATCGGCTGGCCATCATAAGCGATGATGTCGGCGGTCGCGTAAGTTTCGCTCCAGAGGTCGGGCAAGTAGGAGCCGGTGCCGACGACGTCGATCGGCGCGTGCGCCACGGCCATCATGCGGCATTTCTCGATGTTGAAGCCCGAGCTGGCGACGATCTTCACCGCATTGAAGCCGGCGCTGTCGAGCGCCTCGCGCAGCGACCAGATCGATGCCGCCGAAACGCCGGTGCCGACGAGATGGCGCAGCTCCCCCTCGCTGCGATATTGCCTTATGGCGTCGGGCGCGCGGCGCTCGAGCACGGCGTACGAAGTTTGCAGGTCGAGACCCTCGGCGTAGCGCCCGCCATGCGTGTCGAGGCGGAAGGACAGCCTGCCCGACGCCGCAAGATCGGGAAAACGTCGGCAAACCTCCAACGCGTCGCTGGTCTCGTGGCCGAAATAATCGCTCAGCACCGTCATCGGCTCGTTGGGATAGGTCTCGCGATACATCTCAGCCGCGCGCAAGGTGGAGCCGGCATAGCCGATGAGCGCATGCGGCATCGTGCCGAGGCCTTTCGCCTGGCCGAAATAATGCGCCGTCGCGTGGGTCGCGTTGCCGACGAAGCCGACCGCGCCGGCATCGCGCTTCGCGGCCTCCGAGCCGACCGAGGCGGCGTAGGCCATCATGTCGGCCATCTCCGCGCCAGCGCAGTGCCGCGCATCCATCGCCAGAAAGGCGACGCGCGGTAATTCGCGGCACATCGCATAGGCGTTGTAGGCGGCGACGCAGGCAGGGCCGAGCTTCTGGAGATAGAGCGTCTCGAGATCGACGAGCTGCGCGAGCGAGCCGGTCAAATACGCGAGCGGCTCGCCGGCGCCGACCAGCGCACCTTCCGGATAATTAAGCTGGATGTCGATCTTTGTCTTCCGCGCTTTCGCGGCGGTTGCGATAAAGTCGACCATGATCTTCGGCGTCGAGATCACCGGCCGGCGCAGAAAGAGTGCGTAGGTCGCTTCACGGTCGCCGAAGCGGCGTACGATTTCCTGCGTGCGCAGAAAATAGACATCTGTCTGCTGGGCGACATTGTCGGGTTTCGTCGACATCGCCAACGAGCTTAGCGCCGGGAAGCGAAAAGCGCCTAGCCGATCGTGACGGCGGAAAAGTGCCCGCTATAATGCTTCGCTGCACCGTCAAACAGACAATGCCGATTTCCCGATTATCCGTTATCCGCATCACGATCGCGAGCATCCTGGTCGGGCTCGTGGCGCTGCTGGCGATCGTCGGCGTCAATCTCTGGCTGGTGCACCGGGCGGCGGTGTTTGCCGACAGGCTCAACGCGGCCCGCGGGCTGCGCAGCGCGGTCGTCGATACGCGCGACCTTCTGATCAATGCCGAGACCGGTCAGCGCGGCTTCCTGGTGACCGGCGATGTCAATTATCTCGGCCCGTTTGACGCCGCGCGCAAGGGACTTCCGGATCAGCTCGCCCGTTTGCGCGGCCTCACTGCCAACGACGACCGGCTCCATCACGAATGGCTGAGGCTCGCCGGACTGGCAAACGACAAGCTCACCGAGCTAGAACAAACCATCGATTTGTGGCAAGCCGGGCAACACGACGCCGCGCTGGCCGTGGTCAACACCAATCTCGGCAAGAGCTTGATGGACCAAGCCCGCGACGTGATCGCGGCGATGCAGGATCAGATCGAGGCGACGATCCAGCAAGCCATCGTCGATCAGAACGACGCCATCGCTGATCTCGAATGGGTGACGCTGATCGGCGCCGCTGTGATCCTGATCGTGGTCGGCGGCTCGGTCAGAACGGTGATCACCTACACCCGGCAGCTCGTCGCGGCGCAGCGCGAGGTGACCGCGCTCAATGTCGGTCTCGAAGAACGGGTGAAGCAGCGTACCTCCGATCTCGGTCGCGCGAATGAAGAGATCCAGCGTTTCGCCTATATCGTAACCCACGATCTGCGCGCGCCGCTGGTCAATATCATGGGCTTCACCGCCGAGCTCGATGCCTGTCTGGCCGCGATCAAGACCTATATTGCGAACCAGCTGGACGACACGAACGAAGCTCAGCAAGCCAAAACCGCAGCGCTCAAGGACCTGCCCGAGGCGATCACTTTCATCCGCTCGTCGACCACCAAGATGGACGGGTTGATCAACGCGATCCTCAAATTGTCGCGCGAAGGCCGGCGCGTCTTGCGGCCAGAGCCGATCGAGCTCGACGGCCTCCTCAAGAACGCAGCCGACGGCATCCAACATCGGGTCACCGAGGCCGGCGGTAAGGTCGAGATCGACACGAAAGTCCCGCGGCTCGTCTCCGACCGCCTCGCGCTCGAGCAGATTTTCGGCAATCTCCTCGACAACGCGGTCAAGTATCGCGATCGCGATCGGCCGCTTAATATCAGCATCCACGCCGCCGAGGACCGCGGCCACCGCATCGTCGTCGAGGTCAAGGACAATGGCCGCGGTATTGCCAAACAGGATCACGAGCGCGTTTTTGAAATATTCCGCCGCTCCGGCGCGCCGGATCAGCCGGGCGAAGGTATCGGCCTCGCCCACGTCAGGACGATGGTCCGCAACCTCGGCGGCGATATCACATTGCAATCCGAGGTCGCACAGGGCACGACCATGAGAGTCGATCTGCCCCGCGATCTTCGTACCGTTCTCGCAACCCAAGCCCAAGGTGCCTAAATTGCCACAAGCGAGACCCGTCAGCATCGTCATGGTCGAGGATGACGAGGGCCATGCCCTGCTCATCGAGAAGAACATCCGCCGCGCCGGCGTGAACAACGAAATCATACCGTTCACCAATGGAACGGCCGCGCTCAAGTATCTTCTTGGCGACGATGGCTCGGGCAACGTCAGTGCCGGGCGGCATCAACTGATCCTGCTCGACCTCAACCTGCCCGACATGACGGGCATCGATATCCTCGAAAAACTGAAAGCCAATCAGCACACCAAGCGCGCGCCCATCGTCGTGCTGACGACCACCGACGACAGCCGCGAGATCCAGCGTTGCTACGATCTCGGCGCCAACGTCTACATCACCAAACCGGTGAACTACGACGCTTTCGCGAACGCGATCCGCCAGCTCGGCCTCTTCTTTTCCGTCATGCAGGTGCCGGAGGCGACCTGAACACGATGCCGAACGACCGCGGCCACATTCTCCATATCGACGACGACCCGGCGCTGGCGAACCTCGTCGCACGCGCGCTCGGCCGCCGCGGCTATGCGGTCGCGCACGCCGGCTCGAGCGAGATCGGGCTGGAGCGGCTCGCGCACGACGACGCGTTCGATGCGATCGTGCTCGATCACTTCCTCCCGACCGGCACCGGCCTCGATTTTCTGACCGCGACGCGTTCCCTGCCCCACCGGCCGCCGGTCGTCTACGTGACCGGCGCCGACGATGCCGCCGTCGCGGTCGCCGCACTTAAGGCGGGGGCCGGCGACTACGTGATCAAGACGGTCGGTGAGGAGTTCTTCGAGTTGCTCGCGAGTGCGGTCGATCAGGCGATCGAGACGGCGCGGCTGCAATACGCACGCGATCGTGCCGAGATAGAAGTGCGCGAGGCGCGCGATCGCGCCGAGATCCTGCTGCACGAGGTGAACCACCGCGTCGCCAACAGCCTCTCGCTGGTCGCGGCCTTGGTGACGATGCAAGCGAAGGCCGTTGACGATCCCGCCGCTCGCTCTGCTCTCGAGCAGACGCATACACGCATCGCGGCCATCGCCGGCGTTCATCGTTGTCTCTACACCTCGGACGATGTGCGCTCGGTCGAGATATCCGACTATCTGACCAATCTGCTGCGCGATCTCGAAACGACCTTGATGAAGGAAGGTCACTCCGCGAATGCCCGCATCCAGGCCGAGCAAGTCGAACTCGGCACCGACAAAGCCGTCTCGCTTGGCATGATCGTCACCGAGTTGGTGACCAATGCCTTCAAATACGCCTACCCGAACAATCAGGGCGGCGAGATCCGCGTCCGCCTGCAAAAGACCAACGCCGACCGCATGAAGCTGACGGTGCAGGACGACGGCGTCGGCTGGAACGGGGTCGGCCCGATCCAAGGCACCGGCATGGGCACGCGCATCATCAACGCCCTCGCCAAGAATCTCGGCTCCGCGGTGACCTATGCCAGCGGCCGCCCCGGCTGCGAGGCAACCCTCGAATTCGCGCTTTAGGCTTTTCCGGAAAGACTGCCGAAAATCACCCGCTGCGCGATTGATTCTTAACGGAATTTATCACGCGAAATCGCGACAAGCTTGGACCAAGTCAATTTAGGTCCAATTCGCTGCGTACCGTTTACGATTTCCGAGCGCTTTCACCATCATTTAACGCCCAACGCGTAATGGTGGTGTCATCGGCAGTGTCGCCGAAGAATTAGGAGCGTGCCCGTGAACACCCCGGCCTCAAATGCGCTGCCCTCGATTGAGCCGAAAAGATTGATGCGAACGCTCGCAAAATCCGTCGCGGTTGTCGCGCTGTGCGGCGCGATGGGCGGCTGTGCGGCCCTGCCCGCCATCGAGGCCGGCGCGGCGATTCTCGGCAGCATTCCGTCGATTGCCTCACTTCCCGACAAGATCACGAATTTCTTCAAGGACCCGTCCGACGCGCAGCCTCGATCGGCCGAGGCTTCGGCCCCACCGAAGATCGTCACCGAGGCCGATTTCCTGCGCGGCGGCGATTCGGTTAGCGCGCGCGGCGATTTCGTCACCGCCGCGTGGTTCTACAGCAAGGCGGCCAACGCCAATCCCAATTCGCTGCAGGCACGCATGCGCCTCGCCAATGCGCAGATGGCGCTGAAGGACGACGGCAGCGCCTATGCAAATTACCAAGCGGCGCTGATCCTGTCGCCGAACGACGCCGATGCGTCAATGCGGCTCGGCGAGATCGAGCTGGCACGCGGCGATGCGAAAGCGGCACTCGATCATTTTGCCGCCGCCATGCATGCGCGGCAGAGCGATCCCAAGCTCTACAACCTCATGGGCGTCGCCTTCACCATGCAAGCCAAATACACCATGGCGCGGCAGAGCTTCGAAGTTGGGTTGAAGCTGAAGCCGGATTACGCGTCGCTACAGAACAATTATGGCATGATGCAACTGCAATCGGGCGACTACAAAGCGGCGGTCGCGACCTTCACGAAGCTCGTGCAATCGCCTTACGCCAATGATCGCTATCGCACCAACCGCGCCCTCGCCGAGATCGCGATGGGCGACGTCGATGCCGCGCTGCTCGATGCGCCCGGCGCGGACGAGGCGACGCTGCGCCGGACGCTGGCACGCTATCAGCCGAAGAGCGAGCCGATCCAGATGGCCTCTGCCACCAGCATCCAAATGGATGTGACGCCGCGTGGACGCGAGACCGAGCCGACCCCGGCGGCGCTTCAGCAAGCGCTGGTCGCGCCGACCCTCATCCCCGAGAAGCTGCCGGCCAAGGTCACGAAGAGCTTCTACGACCAGCTGCCGACGCAGCCGAACTAGATCACCCTGAGGTCGTGGCCGACGATGATCCGGCCCTTGAAATGCGTCGCGGCGGCGCGGCGCCAGCGGTCGTCGCCGACGCTGGCATCGCCGGGCGCGAGATGCGAGAGCACGAGCGTTTTGACGCCCGCCGCTTGAGCGACGCGCCCGACTTCCTCGGTCGGTGTGTGATCGGCGCGCATATGCTTCATGAACGCGTCGAGGCTTCCCGGCGTACCATGCGCAATCTGCTGCTTCATGAAGGCCTCGATCGCCGCCATATCGATCGCCTCGTGGACGAGGATATCGGCGCCCTTCGCCATTGCTGCGACGGCATCGAGTCCGATCGTGTCGCCTGAGAAAGCGATCGACCGGTCGTTGAAATCGAAGCGATAGCCATAGGCGGGCGTGACCGGCGGGTGTTGCACCAGCACCGAGGTCACCTTGACGTTTTCATCCTGCATCACCGGTCCGGCCTGCGGCAGATCGTGCACGTCGATCATGCCGAGCGGCGTCGTGTGGAAATCCTCTGCCCAGAAGCGGATCGTGGTCTCGGCCGAGCGGAGATAATCCTCGGTCATCTGCTTGAGCGGCGGTGGACCGTAAGCGCGCACGTTTTGCGCCATGCCGCCGAGCCAGCCCATCACCAGGAACGGTCCATATTCGATATTGTGGTCGGGATGGTGATGCGTGATGAAGATCGCGCGCAGCGCGTGGCGCGGAATGCCGGTGCGGACGAATTGCCGTGTCACGCCGAGACCGCAATCGAGCACATAGGCCGCGCCGTTTGCGAGCATCACATGGGATGTCATATGCCGTGCCCCGTCCGGCACGGGCCCGGCGCCGGTGCCAAGCAGGACGAGCTTCGTGCCTTTCGCGCCGCGCAGCGCGGCGTGCGCCGAAGCGATCCGGGCGTCGATACCGCCGCCTTGCGCCGCGCTTGGCGTCGCTGTCGCCGCAAAGGCGGCCGGCGCCGCTGCCAAACCCGTCAGCACCCCGCGGCGCGACATCCGCATCCCATTTTTCATGACGGCCTCCCTCGCTTTTGAGTGCAAGCCTTACGGCGCAACGAGGCTCGCCGGATCGGGGTTGCCTTTGATCATGCCCTGATCGCGCGCGACATTGACCCAGAAGGCGAGCGACGGGCCGGTCACCTTTTCCTGCAGCGTATCCGGGATCACGATCGACGCCATCGCGGCCGGCGGCAGCTTCGTATATTTGGCGATGCTCTCTTTCACCGCTGTGGCGTTCGCCGTATTGCGCGCGAAGACATAAGCGTCCTCGATCGCGGCGCGGAAATTCTTCAGCGCATCGGGATTCTTCTTGGTCCATTCGCGCGTCGCCGCATAGATCAGCGTCGTCGTGCCTTTCGGCCCTTCCGCCTCGGCGAGGAAATACCCGGCATTGACCGCCTTGATGCGCGTGTTGAACGGCTCGGCGGTGACCACCGCGTCGACGAGGCCGGTCGTCAGCCCGTCGACCATCTGCGGAAACTGCACCTCGACCCAGTTCACCTTGTGATAATCGACGCCGCTGGTCTTCACCCAATTGCGGGCCAGCACATCGAGCGCGCCGCCGAGGCCCGGCACGCCGACTTTGCGGCCGACGAGATCCTGCGCGGTTTTCACGCCGCTGCCGGTGCGCGCCATGATCGCCGCCGGCGAATTAGTGGGATAGGTCGTCATGCCGGCGATGGCGACGATATCGAGCCCTTGCTCGTCGGCTTCGAGCAGGATCGACGGCGTCAGCGTCCCGATCTGCGCTGCATCGGCGACCAGCGATGCCGAGATCAGCGAGCCGTTCGGCGTCGATGTCACATCGACGTCGAGCCCGTGCTTGTCGAAAAACCCCCGATCCTTGGCGACATAGGCGCCGAGATTATTGGCACCTTGGGTAAAGAGCAGCGTGACCTTCGGCGCGGCCGACGCCGGCATGGCGCCTATAGTTGAACCAAGGGCAAGAGCGAAAACCGCGGCGACCACGCGCGCGAACACACCCGACATGAAAAACCCTCCCCACTCGCCCCGCGCTTCGCCCCCGGCAGGAGGCTGCTTTCGCCCGATCATACCGGGCGGGCGGTGAGCGCACTAGCCGCGCGGCGTTTCCTCGTCGGACGCGCTCGCGGTGATAAGACGCGCGCCGCGCTGAAAGGTCAGATAGGCCCAGATCCAATCCATCGCGACGACAAGGCGATTGCGGAAGCCGATGAGAAAATAGATATGCGCGACGCTCCAGACGAACCAGGCGATCCGGCCGGTCAAGCGCAGCCAGTGGAAATCGACCACCGCGAAATTGCGCCCGACCGTCGCGAGCTCGCCGTAATCGCGATAGCGGAACGGCGGCGGCGCGGCACGGGCCGATAACCGCGCGTGCAACACGCGCGCGAGATATTTGCCTTCCTGCTTCGCGACCGTCGCGATGCCGGGCAGCGGCTTGCCGTTGGCGTCGTGCACCGAGGCCGTGTCGCCGATGACGAAAATCTCGGGATGGCCGCGCAGGCTGAGATCGCGCTCGACCAGCACGCGCCCGGCACGATCGCGCTCGGCCTCGAGCCATTGCGCGGCGGGCGACGCCATCACACCGGCGGCCCAGATCGTGACACCGCACGCCACCCGCTCCTCACCCAGCATCACGCCGGCCGCGTCGCAGCGTGTGACCGGCTGCCCCAGACGCACCTCGATGCCGAGATTCTCGAGCGCACGCTGGGCCGCGGTGGAGAGCTTCGCGGCAAAGCTTGGCAACACGCGCGGCCCCGCTTCGATCAGGATGATGCGCGACATCTTCGGATTGATGGCGCGGAAGTCGCGCGCGAGCGCGACCTTTACCAGCTCCGCGATCGCGCCGGCCGTCTCGACACCCGTGGCGCCGCCGCCGACCACAACGAAGGTCATCAAGCGCTGACGCTCCTGCGCATCCGGCTCCTGCTCTGCGCGCTCGAGGGCGGTGAGGATCTTGCGCCGCAGCCGCGTCGCGTCGTCGATATTCTTGAGCCCCGGCGCAAACGCCGCCCATTCGTCGTGGCCGAAATAGGCATGGCGTGCGCCGGTCGCGACGATCAGCCAGTCATAGGCGACCTCGCGATCGCGCAGCCGCACCAGCTTCCGGGCTTTGTCGATGCCGATCACGCGGCCCAGCACAACGCGCGCATTGCGCTGCCGCGAAAGGATGCCGCGGATCGGCGCGGCGATATCGGCTGGCGATAGGCCCGCGGTCGCGACCTGATAAAGCAGCGGCTGGAACAAATGATAGTTGCGCTCGTCGATGACGGTGACCTGCGCCGGCGCACGGGCCAGCGCGCTCGCCGCCCAAAGGCCGCCGAAACCGGCCCCAACGATCACGATCTGCGGCAGCGTGCGAGCAGAATCCGACATGAGGATGATGTTTGCGCTGCATCGCCGCTTGGCAAGAGCGCTCTACGACGTGATGTGGCTCAGCACCTGAACCAGCTCGGCGACCTTCTGCCGCTGATCCTTCGCGTTACCCGAGGTGATGGCGTGCTCGACACAATGGCCGATGTGATCGCGCAGGATCTCGTCCTGCACTTTTTTCAGCGCCGCCTTCACCGCTTCGATCTGATTGAGCACGTCGATGCAATAGCGGTCGTCGGCGATCATCCGCGCGACGCCGCGCACCTGTCCTTCGATCCGGCTGAGGCGCTTCGATGCCGCTTGCTTGACTTCGTCTCTCATCCTATTTTCTATATACCCATGGGGGGTATATGTCCAGCGACGCGCGATGACCGATCACAGCCAGCATCATCACCACCACGATCACGGCCCCGCCGATAGCGGCGCCGTGAAGGTCAAAGACCCGGTCTGCGGCATGAGCGTCGATCCGCAGAAGACGCAGCATCGCACGCAGCTCGACGGCGTCGACTACTTCTTCTGCAATCCACGCTGCCGCGAAAAATTCATCGCCGACCCGGCGAAATACCTGGCGCCGAAACCGGCTGAGGCACCGCCGCCCGTCCCCATCGCGCCGGGCACGATCTGGACTTGCCCGATGCATCCCGAAATCCGGCAAGACAAGCCCGGCGCCTGCCCGCTCTGCGGCATGGCGCTCGAGCCCGTCGGCATCGCGGTCGATACCGGCGCCAATCCCGAGCTCGTCGATATGACGCGGCGCTTCTGGATCGGCCTTGCATTCGCACTACCGGTTTTCTTCCTGGAAATGAGCGCGCATCTCTCCGCGCTCGATCTTCATCGCATCGTCGCGCCCGAACTCTCGATGTGGCTCCAATTTGCCCTGGCCTCGCCCGTCGTGATCTGGGCCGGCGCGCCGCTTTTTGTGCGCGGCTGGGCGTCGGTGCGCAACCGTTCGCTCAACATGTTCACGCTCATCGCCCTCGGCACGGGAACCGCCTATCTCTACAGCCTCGCCGCGACCTTCGCGCCCGGCTTTTTCCCGGCCAGCCTGCAGGAGCCCGGCGGCATGGTGCCGGTCTATTACGAATCGGCTGCGGTCATCACGGTGCTCGTCTTGCTCGGCCAGGTGCTCGAACTGCGCGCCCGTGAACGCACCGGCAGCGCGATCCGCGCCTTGCTCAGCCTCGCGCCGAAAATCGCACACCGTCTCCGCGCCGACGGCAGCGACGAAGAAATAGCGCTCGATCACGTGCAGCATGGCGATCGACTTCGCGTGCGGCCGGGCGACGGCGTGCCCGTCGATGGCAGCGTGATCGAGGGCAAGAGCGCGGTCGATGAAGCAATGGTCACCGGCGAATCCCTACCCATCGAAAAAGCGCCTGGCGACAAGCTCATCGGCGGCACGATCAACGGCACCGGCTCGTTGATCATGCGTGCCGAGAAGATCGGCGCGGAGACGATGCTTGCGCGCATCGTGCAGATGGTCGCCGACGCGCAGCGCAGCCGCGCCCCGATCCAGCGCCTCGCCGATATCGTCTCATCCTGGTTCGTGCCGGCAGTTATCGTTGCCGCGGCGCTCGCCTTTCTCGCCTGGCTCGTCTCGGGTCCCGCGCCATCTTTCGCCTATGCGCTGGTCGCGGCGGTCTCGGTTCTGATCATCGCCTGCCCCTGCGCCCTCGGCCTTGCGACGCCGATGTCGATCATGGTCGGCGTCGGCAAAGGTGCGGGCGCCGGCGTGCTGATCAAGAACGCCGAGGCGCTGGAGCGGCTCGAAGCCATCGACACGCTGGTCGTCGATAAGACCGGCACGCTCACCGAAGGCAAGCCGCGCGTCGTCGCGCTGGCGGTCACCGACAAATGCGACGAAACCACGATGCTTTCCTTCGCCGCCAGCCTCGAGAGCGGGAGCGAGCACCCCCTCGCCGCCGCCATCGTTTCCGCCGCAAAGGAGCGCGGGGTCGCGCAGCAGGAACTCGCCGACTTCAAATCGCGCACCGGCAAGGGCGTGATGGGCATCATCGGCACGCGGCGCGCCCTCGTCGGCAACGCCCCGTTGATGGAAGAGCTCGGTATATCGACCGCACCGCTCGACGCGCGCGCCGAAGAGCTGCGGCGCAATGGCGCAACAGTGATCTACGTCGGGCTCGACCGCGACCTCGCCGGCATCATCGCCGTCGCCGATCCGGTCAAGCAGACCACGCCGGATGCGCTCGCCGCGTTGCGTGTGGAGGGCATCCGCATCGTCATGCTGACCGGCGACAACCGCACCACGGCACAAATCGTCGCCGACAAGCTCGGCATCACCGAGATCGAAGCCGAGATCCCGCCCGAGCGGAAGCATGCGATCGTGCAACGCCTGCGCGGCGAAGGCGCCAAAGTCGCGATGGCGGGCGACGGCGTGAACGATGCCCCCGCCCTCGCCGCCGCCGATGTCGGTATCGCCATGGGCACTGGCACCGAGGTCGCGATGCAGAGCGCCGGCATCACGCTGGTCAAAGGCGATCTTGCCGGCATCGTCCGCGCGCGCCATCTCAGCCGGGCAACGATGCGCAACATCCGCCAGAACCTCGCCCTCGCTTTCATCTACAACACGCTGGGTATTCCGCTCGCCGGCGGCGTGCTTTACCCAGTCTTCGGCTTGCTCTTGAGTCCGATGGTCGCCGCGGCGGCGATGAGCCTCAGCTCGGTCTCGGTGATCTCGAACGCGCTGCGGCTGCGCCTAACGCGCCTCTAAGGAGGGGCCATGGTCGATCGCCAAACGCATTGGAACGACACCTACCGCAGCAGAGGCGAAGACCAGGTGAGCTGGTTTCAGGTGAATCCGGCGCGATCGCTCGCGCTCATTCGTGCAGCCGCGCCGGATCACAGCGCGCCGATCATCGATATCGGCGGCGGCGCCTCGCGTCTTGCCGATACATTGCTGGCTGAGGGCTATCGCGATCTCACCGTGCTCGATATCGCCGAGACCGGTCTCGGCAAAACCAAGGCGCGGCTCGGCGCCGAGGCGGACAAGATCGCGTGGATCGTCGCCGACGTCACACGGTTTCAGCCCGCGCGCACCTGGCAGGTCTGGCACGACCGTGCGGTTTTCCATTTCCTCACCGAACCAGCGGCACAGGACGCTTACATCGCGGCGCTGAAACGCGGCACGGCGGCGGGATCGAACGTGATCATCGCTACCTTCGCATTGAACGGACCGGAACGCTGCAGCGGCCTGCCGGTGCAGCGTTATAGCCCCGCAACCCTCGCGAGCCGGCTCGACGGCGATTTCGCACTCTATGCGGAAGGCGAAGAGAGCCACGCCACGCCTTTCGGCACGACGCAGCAATTCCAATACGCCGCTTTCCGCCGCCGTTGACCTAAGAGACCGACGCGCCCGTACCCCAGCGGCGGTGCATGAAGCGCTCCCACGGCGCGAACAAGCCTTTGTCGGTGACGAGGCCGATCACGACGATCACGATCATCACGCCGATCACCTGATCCATCGCGCTGAGCTCGCGGCCGTATTCGAGGAGATGGCCGAGACCGAAGCCGGTAAGGATCGTGACATAGACTTCCGCCGCCATCAGCGAGCGCCAGGCGAAGGCCCAGCCCTGTTTCATGCCGGTGACGAGGAATGGCAGCGCCGCGGGCAGGATCACCCGCGTCCATTTATCGAACCCCTCCGAGCCCATGGTGCGCGCGACGCGCGCGTAGATCGGCGGGATCGAGCGCGTGCCGTTGCTCGTCGCGATGATCACCGAACCCACGGTGCCCATGATGACGACGAACAGCATCGCGCCTTCGGTCTGGCCGAACCACAGCAGCGCGAGCGGCACCCAGCAGACGCTCGGCAAGGTCTGCAAGCCGAGGGCGAGCGCGCCGATCGTGCTCTCGAAGAGATCGGAGGTGCTGACCATCAGGCCCAGGCCCATGCCGATCGCCACGCCGATGACATAGCCGATCAGCAGCCGCTTCACCGTGACGATCGACGCCGAGACCAGCGTGCCGTCGAGCAGCGCGCCCCAGAGATAGCGCCCGACGGCTTCCGGCGGCGGCAGCAACAGCGGCGACCAGCCCATGAACATCGTCGCGGCTTTCCACAACAGGATAAGCCCGGCGAAAAAGGCGATAACGACCAGCGCGCGTTTCATTCCCGCCCCAGCTCCGGATCGTGGCGCTTGAGCGCCATGGTGATCTCTTGTGCCAGCTCGGCGAGCAGCGGCGAATTGATGTCGCGCGGCCGCGGCAGATCGACACGAAATTCCTCGCGGATGCGGCCCGGATGCGGCGACATCAGGATCACGCGGTCGGCGAGGCACGCCGCTTCGCGCACGTTATGCGTGACGAGGACGATCGTCTTGCGCTTGGTCTTCCAGATATCCTGGAGATCGCCGTAGAGCCGCTCGCGGGTCAACGCGTCGAGCGCAGCGAACGGTTCGTCCATCAGCAAGACGCGCGGATCGGGCGCGAGCGAGCGCGCCAGCGCAACCCGCTGCTTCATGCCGCCCGAGAGCTCGTGCGTATAGGCTTTCTTGAAATTGGTCAGACCGACGAGCTCGAGATGATGCTCGGCCACCCGCCGCTTCTCTTCGTTGCTCAAGCTCTTCTCGCGCTTCAGCCCGAACATCACGTTGCCGAACACGTCGAGCCATGGGAACAACGCCGATTCCTGGAACATCACCAGGCGATGGCGCCCCGGCCCTGCTACCGGCTGACCATCGGCGAAGACGCTGCCGCTTTCCGGCAGCGTCAGCCCGGCGATGATGTCGAGCAAGGTCGACTTCCCGCACCCGCTCGGCCCGACGAGACAAAGGAACTCGCCGGGCGCGACGGTCAGCGTGACGTCGTCGAGGGCGTGCACGGTGGTGCGCGACGTGCGAAACCACTTCGACACGCCCTCGACGGCAAGCTGGCCTGTGGTATCGGCGGTCACGGCGCTTGGATGAATTTTCCAAGATCGGGCGCACCGCGCAGGAAGCCGACGGCCTGTGCGCTTTTCACCACCTCATCGATCTGCTCGCGCTTCACGTCGTGCACCCAATGGATGCGTTGCCACGCTTTGGCGACGAGGTCGGGCGCCATATCGACTTGGGTTTCGGCTTTCAGCTCGCTGCGCACCAAAGCCTGCGCTTCGTCGGGATGAGCAATGATCCAATCCGTCAGCTCTTGCTGCGCCGCGACGAATTTTTTGACGAGATCGTGCTGCTTATCGAGGAAATCGGCACGCGCAACGAGCAGCGTCGTCAGCGCCTTGGGCTCGTCGACCAGTACCTTGCCGCCCGCCTCGCTCTCAAGCCGCGACACCCACGGCTCGACTGTCCAAACCCCATCGAGCTGCTTCTGCTTGAACAACAGAAGCTGATCGGGATTGGCGGTCGGGATCACCTGGGCATCGCCGCCCGTCTGCGTGATGCGCAAGCCGCCGGCGATCAGCCAGGAACGCGCCGCCACGTCTTGCGTGTTGCCGAGCTGCGGCGTCGCGATTTTCTTGCCGCGGAAATCGGCCGCATCTTTCAAATTCTCGTCGGGCTGCACGACCAGCGACGAACCGCCTTCGGCCGCGCCCGAGATCACGCGCGCTTCGGTGCCGCCCGATTTCGCATAGACATTGAGCGCCGGATTGGGGCCGACATAGGTGAGGTCGATCGACTTCGCGATCATCGCCTCCATTGCCGCCGGCCCGGCGCCGTAGACGTACCATTGCACGGTGACGCCCGGCAGGCGTTGCTCGAACCAGCCCTTGCCTTGGCGCGAGAGCGCATGCGCCACGAGACCTTGCGCATGCGTGATGTTGGGAAAGTGTCCGACACGGAGAACCGTATCATCGGCGCGCGAAACCGTGGCGAGCGACAAGAGCACTACTGCCGCTGTGACGATCGCGGAGAAAGATCGCCATACACATCGTCGACCGACCATGACTTTCTTCATACCTCTCCTTTCGGGCAACTGGTCTCCTTTCGGGAACGCACTGGGAGAACGCCGCTGCCGTCTAAACGGCTGCTGTGATAATTTGCGCAGAAAATTTCGTCAAATAAAATCAATTTACAATTTATGTACGTATTATTGGCTCGCGGCGATGGTCTCGCCGAAAGCGGGAACGCGGAATGCATCCGCGGGAACACTGAGTTGCGCCCGCGCCGCCTCCAAGGCTGCTTCAGGCGCCCCGAATGCTTCGTCGGTCAGGCGGAACGTCGCGAAATGCATCGCGATCGATAGCCGCGCGCCGAGATCGAGATGCGCCCTCACCGCTTCTTCCGGATTCATGTGCTGCGGCGCCATGAACCAGCGCGGCTCGTACCCCCCGATCGGCAGCAACGCGATATCCGGCACGCCACAGCGCCGCCCGATCTCCGCGAATTGCGCGGGATAGCCCGTATCGCCGGCGAAATAGGCGCGTGCGCCTTGTGCTTCGACCACATGCCCGCCCCAGAGCATGCGATTGGTATCCCAAGAGCGGCGGCGCGACCAATGTTGCGCCGGGACATAGGTGACCTTGAGGCCCGGCAGCGGCTCGGCGCTCGCCCACCAATCGAGCTCGATGACGTTGGCGATGCCGCGCGACGCAAGGTAGGCGCCATTGCCGACGCCGGTGACGATCACCGGATTGCTGTGCGCCTGCAACGCGCGCACGCTCGGCAGATCCATGTGATCGTAGTGATTGTGACTGAGACAGATCGCGTCGATCTTCGGCAACGCCTCAAGCGCGTAAGCCGGCGCCCGTATCCGCTTCGGCCCTAATGAGGCGAACGGGCTGGCGCGCAGCGAAAAGATCGGATCGGTCAGAACGGCGAAACCGCCTAAGCGCAACAGAAACGTGGCATGGCCGACAAAGGTCGCGGCAACCTCGCCGAACCGCGGTGGCGCCGGCGGCAGCGGCCCCGCTTCATCGATGATCCATTCCGGCCACACCGGCTTCTCGCTCGTAAATCGCCAGCGCAGGAAATCGCCGAAGCTGCGCAGTTCGGAACCGCTGGGATCGAAAAAGCGCCGGCCATCGAAATGATCGCTGGGCGCGGCACGACGTGATGATCGCATCGGAGGATTGTACACGCTAGGGCGCCAGGACGATCACGCGTCATACGCGCCCTCGCGCAGATTTGCACGCGCCGATGGCCTCGTTCTTGCTATGACCATATGGTCCTTTTCCCGAGGTTCCGATGCCCAGCGATGTGAAATCCGGCTTTGCGATCGAGGAAGCGAGCATTGCGACGATCCACGCCGCCTACCGGAACGGTCAAGCGACAGCGCGAAGCGTAACCCAGGCCCATCTCGACCGCATCGCCGCCTATGATCGCAAGGGCCCCGCCCTCGGCACGATCATCGTGACCAATCGAGAGGCGCTTTCCGATGCCGACGCGCTCGATACGCATTGGCAGAAGACCGCCACGTTCCGCGGGCCGTTGCACGGCATCCCGGTGCTGGTGAAAGACAATTACGACACCGCCGGTTTGCAGACGACCGGCGGCTCCGGCGCCCTCGTCGGCTGGATACCCAAGAAAGACTCAACGGCCGTGCGCAAGCTGCGCGAAGCCGGCGCCATCGTCCTCGCGAAGACGACGATGTCGGAATGGGCGCGCGGCGGACTCGACAACATCAATTCGGTCCTGCCCGGCTTCGCGCGCAATCCCTATAACACGGCGCATGCGACCGGCGGTTCGTCGGGCGGCACGGGCGGCGGCTTGGCCGCGAGCTTTGGCGTCGTCGGTCTCGGCTCCGACACCTGGGGCTCGATCCGCAATCCGTCGTCGAACAACGCACTCGCCGGCTTGCGGCCGAGCTGGGCGCTGGTCTCGCGTGCCGGCATGGTCGGGCTTTATGATGCACGGGATACAGCGGGACCGATGGCGCGCAGCGTCGCCGATCTCGCGACCTTGCTCGACGTCATCGCCGGCATCGATGCCGACGATCCCGCCACCGCGCAGGCGGCCGGCAAGATCCCGCCGAGCTACCAGGCATTCCTCAAAGCGGAGGGCGCGCGCGGCAAGCGGCTCGGCGTTTTGCGTCAGGCCTTCCCTCCCGATGGTTCGGACCCCCAGGTTCTTATGCTGATGGAACGCGCCATCGCCGATCTGCGCCGAGCCGGCGCCGAGATTGTCGATCCGCTGATCGTGCCCGACTTCAATCAATTCCCCGCGCGCGCGCATCCGCAAAGCGAAGTGCGCGCCGCCATCGAGCGCTATCTCGCCACCACCGGCCCGGCTTTCCCGAAAACCATCGCCGCCGTCGTCGCGAGCGAGAAATTCCACCCGCTGCACGAGGTCGGCCTCAAAGCCGCCGCGGTCGCGCCCGACCCGGCCGGCGATCCGATCGTGCGCGATCTCGAAGCCTTCGAGATCCGCATGCGCGAGGCCTATCTCGCGGCGATGGAACGCGCGCGCGTCGATGCGCTGATCTTGCCCGTCGCCTCCTTCCCGCCGAAGATCAACGGCGACCGCAATTTGACGCCGACCGGCGCCACAACCTGGATCGCCTCGGGCTTGCATTGGCCCGCCGCGGTCGTGCCGATGGGCTACACCTACGAAAATCTGCCCTCCGGCTTGCAGATCGTCGGCCGGCCGTGGAGCGAGCCGGTGCTGATCGAGATCGCTTACGCCTACGAACAAGCGACGCATCACCGCAAGCCGCCGTCGATCACGCCGCCGCTCGCGCGCTAACCGACCCTGTCGTGCGACCGACGGAACGATCGCGGCGCGCGGCAACTCCTCCTCATGACGCAAAGGGCTGTTTCAAAGGCGCAGCTGCCGGCGGCGTGGCGGGTCACATGGTCGGCAAAGGTCATGCCGTGGCCGGCGCCGCAGCCGGTTGCGCGATCGGACATCACGAGGCGAACAAAAACGCGAAGAAGGCGGCGCAGCTGAATAGCGGCGATCAAGCTCAGAAAAATTCGCGCTAAGCCGAGCCGCGATCGGCGGCTCGCCCAGCATGATCGCGCCATAGGATCGCGACGACCGCGAGCGTCGTCAGCGTGATGGCGGTGCTGAGCGGCAGTCCGAGGTCGAGGCCGCGGCGGCTCGGCAGGAAATCGCCCATCGTCGTGCCGGCGGTGCGGGCCGCGACGATCGCCGCCCAGTACCAGAAGAGCGACATCCTGCCGAGGCGCACTGCGCCGACGAGCACGATCAGGAACACGGCGAGAAGCGCGAGCGATCCGTAGCCCACGCCGAGTCCGAGCTCGTCGGCGGTAAAATCGCCGCCGGCGGTGCCCAGCGTTCCCGCGGTGAGCATCGCCAGCCAATAGGCGCTGTCGGTCGCCGGCAGCTTGCGCCCGTCGCTCGATGCCGACGCGTCCCCATCGCGCCCGCTCCTATTGCGCCAGGCAACGAAGAGCAAGATCGCGACGATCAATGCGGCGAGCGCCGCCAGTGTCAGCGGATAGCCGAGATGCAGATCGTGCGTCATCAAGTCGGCGAGATTCGTCGCGCCGGTACGCAGCACGATGATCGCGAGCCAATAATAAGCCTCGGTCGCGCGACGGGCGCATGTCTCGGCCCAGACGATAGCGAAGAATGCCAGCGCCAACGGCAAGAGACCGCCCGTATGCCCCAAATGGAGATACCGCGCGGCAAAATCACCGGTATTCGCGCCGGCCATGCTCGCCACCGCGATCGCGCACCAATAGCGCTCGTTGATGGTCGGCAGGTTTTGCGCCCTCATCGCTCAGCCCTTCGCCGGCAATTGCATCGCCTTGCCGGCCAGCCGCGTACGTGCCTGATTGAGCTGCTGGAGGCTGCCGAGGGTTTCGCGCGGCCGCTGCGTCGCGATGCCGACGAGCAACGCCTCGATAAAGCCGAGCGTCGCCGTGTGCATGCTGAGCATGTCGGAACGCCCCCGCGGCACCGACAGCACCATCTCGACGCGCTTTTTGAGGGCGTCCGCGAGGGTATCCGTCACCAGGAACGCGCGCAGCCGCAGCGCCGCAATGCTGTCGAGCAAAGCCGCGAACTCGGCATAGACGCGGCCGTAGGCGAAGATCACGACGACATCGCCGTCGCGCAGCTTGCGCAGATCGTCGGCAAACAGAAGCCCGGTATGGGTCAGGGTGAGCGCTTCGATGCCGAACCGGCCGAGCTGGATCGCGAGATAATCGACCATCGCGCTCGACGGGCCGATGCCGAACGCGACCACGCGCCGCGCGGCGGCCAGCGCATCCACGACTTTCTCGAACTGGCCGGGCATAATATTGGCCGACAAGGATTGGAGGCACTGAAGATGCGTGTCGATTGCCGCTTGAAACGCCGCCGCCGGGCTATCCCCGACGGCGTTGAGCGTCCGGCTGAGCCGATCGGCGGGCGATGGGCTTTGGCGCATTTCCTCGGCGAGCGACCGGCGCAAGGCGTCGAGCCCGGAATAGCCGAGCCCCCTCGCCGTCCGCACCACCGTGGCATCGCTGGTCTTCGCTTTCGCCGCCATGGCGGCGGCCGACGCGATCAGCACTTCCTCGCGATGACGGCGAAAGAACTGCGCCACCCGCCGCTCGGCCGGAGTCATCGTCGCAAAATTCCGTGCAATGCGCTCATCGAAATTCATGCCGGTAACGACCCACCCGCCGCCATGTTGTAAACGCTACGGAACATTTGTTATTGTGTAGTATATACAACAAAAGCGCTTTTCGAAAGGCCGACCCCCCTTGAATAACGACGCGATGAGCAAAGTGCCGGCGGTGACGCTGGGGTTCTGGATCATCAAGATCCTCGCGACGACCCTGGGCGAGACCGGCGGCGACACGGTGACGATGACTTGGCTGGGAGAGACGACCTCCCATCCCAATCCCTACGGCTATCTCATCGGCACGGCGATCCTTCTCAGCCTATTCGTCATCTTGGCGATCGGCCAAATCGCGACGAAGAAATTCCATCCTTATCTTTATTGGGCGACGATCGTCGCCTCGACGACGGCCGGCACGACCATGGCCGATTTCGCCGATCGCTCGCTCGGCATCGGCTACCCGGGCGGCTCGCTGCTGCTGCTCGCTTGCGTCATCGCCAGCCTCGCCGCGTGGTATTGGTCCGAAGGCACCGTGTCGGTGAACACCGTGACGACACGCAAGGCCGAAGCCTTCTACTGGATCACCATCACCTTCTCGCAAACCCTGGGCACCGCGCTCGGCGATTGGATCGCCGATGCCGGGCCTGGCTATGGCGGCGGCGCGCTCGTCTTCGGCGCCGGTCTGCTGTTGCTCGCAATGCTGTACTGGTGGACGGACATCTCGCGCGTCGCGTTGTTCTGGACCGCCTTCATCCTCACGCGGCCGCTCGGCGCAACGGTCGGCGATTTCCTCGACAAGCCCCTCGCCAGTGGCGGCCTCAATCTCAGCCGGCCGCTCGCTTCGGCAGTAATCGCCGCGCTTCTGATCGCATTGGTCCTGATCCTACCGCAGCGCGCCGGTCAGCATCCCGGCGCGGCCCGCGCCTGAGTTAGCGGCGGCAACGCCCGACCAACGAGATGCGTCGCGGCGCCGTCATCGACCGGCGCCGGTATCTTCGACCAGTCGACAGCAAGAAGCTCGACCATAGGACGCCTACTGCGCTGCGGCGACGGCCTGCTTCTTCGGCGCGGCGAGGCGCTTCTTCTTCAGCTCTTCGGCGATGAGGAAGGCGAGCTCCAGCGCCTGGCTGGAATTGAGCCGCGGATCGCAATGCGTGTGATAGCGATCGCCGAGCGCCGTCTCGGTGACCGCGCGCGAACCGCCGATGCATTCGGTGACGTCCTGCCCGGTCATCTCGAAATGGACGCCGCCGGCATAGGTTCCTTCGGCCTCGTGCACTTCGAAGAAGCCTTTCACCTCGCGCAGGATGGAATCGACCATGCGCGTCTTGTAGCCGCTCGCCGAGGTAATGGTGTTGCCGTGCATCGGATCCGAGCACCACAACACCTTGCGGCCTTCGCGCGCGACGGCGCGGATCAGCGGCGCGAGCTTGCTCTCGACCTTGTCGGCGCCCATGCGGGTGATCAACACCAGCCGCCCGGCCTCGTCGTCGGGATTGAGCAATTCGATCAGCCGCAACAGATCGTCGACCGGCATGGTCGGGCCGCATTTGAGGCCGATCGGATTTTTAACGCCGCGCAGGAATTCGACATGCGCGCCGTCGGGCTGACGCGTGCGATCGCCGATCCACAGCATATGCGCCGAGACATCGTACCAATCGCCGGTAGTTGAATCGACGCGGGTCAACGCCTGCTCGTATTCGAGCAGCAACGCTTCGTGCGACGTGAACAATTCCGTCTCGCGCAGCTGCGGCGTCGTCTCCGAGGTCAGGCCGCAAGCAGCCATGAACTCGAGCGTCTCGGTCAAACGATCGGCCAATTCCTCGTAACGCTCGCGCGCCGGGCTGTCGGCGACGAAGCCCTTGGTCCAGTTATGGACGCGGTGCAGATCGGCATAGCCGCCCTGAGCGAAGGCGCGCAGCAGATTGAGCGTCATCGCGGCCTGGCTGAAGGCCTGGATCATGCGCTGCGGATCGGGATGGCGCGCCTCGGGCGTGAATTCCATGCCGTTGATGATGTCGCCGCGATAGGACGGCAGCGTGACGCCGTTCTGAGTCTCGCTATCGGCGCTGCGCGGCTTGGCGAATTGCCCGGCCATGCGCGCCACCTTCACCACCGGACAGGCCGCGCCAAACGTCAGCACCACCGCCATCTGCAAGAACACCTGGAAAGTGTCGCGGATGTTGTTGGGATGGAATTCGGCAAAGCTCTCGGCGCAGTCGCCACCCTGCAGCAGGAAGGCCTTCCCTTCGACCACCTTGGCCAAGCTGGATTTGAGGCTGCGCGCCTCGCCGGCAAAAACCAGCGGCGGGAAGTTGCGCAGCGTCCCGGTCACCGCGCCAAGCGCGGCGGCGTCGGGATATTCCGGCACTTGGCGGATGGGCATGCTCCGCCAACTCTCGGGCGACCATTTCTTCTGCATCTTCGTGACCTTGCCGGGTCTCGGGCGAGGCCTGGCTCAAACGGCCTCGCCCCCTCTCCGGATACCGCAGAAATAGCGAGTTTTGGGCCGAATTGAAAGGCCCTACGGCCAAGCCCCCGGCTACGCAAAAGCCCGTACGGCCAGGCCCTTACGCAATCGACCTAATATTTTTTCCCGCGTACGGGGAGCATCGTCATGGTGCCAGGTGATGGCAAGCACATGCGAGCCCAACCCAACGAGGAGCGCTTCATGACCCTAACCACCCGCATCAAACGCCTCTTCCCGACCCGTGAAGACGCCTTCGCCTATCTCACCCTGCGCGGCTTCCTCTTCATGCCGGCCGGCTGGGAAAACGGCCGCTGGGCCGCCGACCTCGATTTCGACGGCAACCAATTCGTCGTTACCGCCTGGCTCCGCGCCCCGAAGCAAATCGCCGCCTGAGGAACACGCCAATCATGTCGACCAAGTCCTTCGCCGCCTTCGATCCCAGCCGCATCGATCAGATCGTCGAAAGCCTTTCCGCGATGCTGCAGCGCCGCTCGATCGCGCGCGAACTCGAGACCTTGAAGCAATTTGCGATCATACCCGAGCAGGTGGACGAGATCCTTTTCGCCGCGATCAATGCAAGCATCGATCTCGACGACGAGAACCTGGCGACCGATGTCCCGCCACTCTGCATCGACACGGAGCCAATGCGTCCGACAGCAGCCAAGGCCGCGTAACACCGTAGCAGCACATAGGGGGAAACATCATGCAGCCGCCATCCACGACCCGGATCATCAACGCCCTCGAGATGCTCATGAACGTCGACAATTCCTCGACCATCAGTTCTTCCGTGTGTCGCAGCCTCCGCACCATCACGCGCTATTCGCTCTCGCCCGATCGTATCGACGACGCCATCCTCGCCGCCATTAACGCCAGCCTCTGCCTCGTCTCGAACGGCGACGATCACGTCGCCGAAGGCTTCAACGACGACATCGCCCGCAACGGACGGAATTTTGGTCGTCCCACCGCCGTTATTGCCCAAGCCTGATAACGCCGCGGAGTACCCCGATGCGTGACCTGAGCCGCGACCTGCACCGTGACTGGCTGAAATGGACCCGAACCGAACGGTTCAGCGCCGTTATCATCCTCGCCGCGATGATTACCGTGATCGTCCCGGCAGCCATCGAGTTCAGCCATCAGACCCAGCCCGTCCAACAGGTCATGCGCTGAGCGAGCCAATGCACAACCCGTATCAAGCATGGCGGCGTTGGACCCCGGCCGAGCGGCGTGGCGCGATCTTGTATTTGCTCGCGCTGCTGGGCACCTTCGTCCCCGGCGCCATCGCGCATATGCAGCACGCGGCCACAGTTTCTCCCTATATCCTACACTAAGCTCGATATCCTCCCCTAAGCGAGCCGGCGCTTGCCCCGCGATTGATTTTCACGGCCGCAGCCGTGAATGGTTGCGTGGGCCGCGATAGCCTTGTCCCGAGCGCGGTCAAGGTTTGCGCGCAAGAACGCCGTGTGTTGTCGAAGTCAGCATGACGGGCTCGATATCGACGAGATCGAGCTGCCGGAGACGGGCCGTCATCTCTTCTTGATCCCAAGCGTGCCCGCCGCTGCGCACCGTCAGGAGCTTACTTGTGAAACGCCCGAACGGGCCGGGCGGCGGCGCATAGGTTCCGAGGATGAGAGCGCCGCCACGGGCGAGTGCGCGAACGACGCGCGGCAAGGCCGCCTCGATCACGGGCAGTGGCAAGAACATGCTCGGCATCCAGACGAGGTCGAAAGCTTCTTCGTCATCGAGTTCAGCAACGCTCTGGCGCCGCAACGTGACACGATCTCCCACGCCTTCGTTCGCTATATTGCTCGCTGCCAGCTTCAATGCCGGCTCCCAAATATCGATTCCGGTCACCTTCATCTTCGGCCAAAGCTTCGCCGCCTCGATCGCGATGAAAGCGACGCCGGTACCGATATCGAGGAATCTCGGTCCGGCATCCAACACGGCGGCTAGTGGCGGATACTGCCGCGCGAGGCCGGCGATGACCTGCCCCATGGCGCGCGAGCCGCGACCCCGGTCCTGGAGGATCGCCGCATCCTGATAGGCCCAACCTGCCGCTCGCTGCGGCTCGCGGATGAGATCAAGCGCTTCCTGGAGGGCATAGGTGAGTTGCCCGATGACGACGGCACGTTGGGCCGGTTCGAGCGCGTCGATACCATCGAGGCCAAGCGCTCCAACCGCATCTTTGAGGACGGCACGGATTTGCGTATCGCCCGCCACCCCCTCCTGCTGCAGCCGCAATTCGGCGCCGAGCGCGCCCATCATAAAAGCGGTCGCACAAAGCTCGTTCATTTTCGCGAGAATGGATGGATAGCTCATGGAGGGTCCCGTGCTTGCTTGTCTGGTTTCCCCTTCTAGACCCGGTCCACAACGCGCGCGAGCCCCGACGCACTTTCTTCCCCAGGATTGATTTGCCCAGCCACTGGCTTCAATCTCAGGCACACATCAGGGATGACGCGCGTGCTCGACAACAAATCGCTGTTCGGTAACGAAGCGCTTACGCTCAAAGGCAAGGTGGCGTCGTGAACCGCCACCGCGCGGCTCTCGTTGTCGCCGTCGCCGCGGTGCTGAGCCTTGCCGCGGCGCCCAGCCGCGCCGAGGACACCATTACCTTCGGCCATGTCGGCGCGCCGTCGGCCATCGTTTGGCCGATCTATATCGGTCTCGATCAAGGCTTCCTCGCCGAGAACGGCATCAAGCTCGACATCGTCTTCACCCGCTCGAGCGCGCAGGTGCTGCAACAACTCGCCGCGAGCGCGATCGGCATGGGCGACACCGGCGCTTTCGATCCGGTTCGCGGCGTCAATGAAGGCGCGGCGGTCGCTATCCTCACCATCGAAGCCGGTCCCGGCCCCTTCTCGCTTCTCGCCAAGTCCGAGATTAAATCGATCAAGGATCTCAAAGGCAAGATCATCTCGGTCGGCGAGACCACCGATATCGCACGCGTCTATCTCGACCGCATGCTGATCGCCAACGGCATGAAGGACAGCGACGTCGACGCTTTGCCGACGAACGCCACGGCGGCGCGGCTCGCCGCGCTGGAATCGAAAGCTGTCGATGCCGCGATGCTCTCGGCACCGGCGAGTTTCAAGGCCGCGTCCGATGGCTTCGTCACGCTCGGCCTCGCCGCCGACTACGTGAAGGATTTCCCCTTCGGCACGATCAATGTTGGCCGCGACTGGGCGGCCGCGCATGGCGACCAGATCAAGCGCTTCATGGCCGCCTATCTCAAAAGCGTCGCCTGGTTCTATGACGAGAAGAACCGCGACCGCGCCGTCGCGATCATGGCGACGGCGAGCAAGACCAGCCCCGAGGACAACGCCCAGAGCTACGATTATTATCGCAAGATTGGCTTCTTTGCTCACGACGCCGTCGTATCGACCGCGGCATTGAAGAGCCTGATTTCGGTATTGCAGCAGATGGGCGAGATCAAGACCGTGTTGCCGCCCGAGAGATTGGTGATGCCGGGCGTGACGGAGGTCGGCCCGTAGATTAGGAGAATTGCGATGGCGATCGAGACGGAAGCGAAATACAGCGTGGGCGGCGTGCTCTTCGATCAGCCGTTCAAGATCCGGCGGCTCGGCCATTTCGGCATCAATGCCTATCGCATGAGCGACGCGCTGCGCTTCTATAACGACCTGCTTGGTTTCCGCATCACCGACGTGCGCCCGATGGCCGGCAAGACGCCCGAGGCCTTCAAGGATTTCGGCGATACCAACGGCTATTTCTTCCGCTACGGCGGCGATCATCACGCTTTCGTTCTCTATAACCATCGCCTGCGCAAGGCGACCGACCACACCGGCTTTCACAAAGACGACGTGATGGTCAATCAGATCACCTGGCAGGTCGGTAGTCTCGCCGAGGTCGTCGAAGGCGATGCGTGGTTCAAGCGCACCGGGCAAAAGGTGGTGCGCTCGGGCCGAGACATGCCGGGCTCGAACTGGCATTCCTATTTGATGGATCCCGATCTCCATAAGAACGAGATCTATTACGGCATGGAGCAGATCGGCTGGGACGGCCGCTCCAAGCCGTGGGACATGCACGATCGCGAATTCGATCACGCCGCCGAGCTGCCGCAGATCTCGGAATACGAAGAGGTCAACCAGGCACTGGCGCGCGGCAGCGACTTCGCCACCGGCTTTCGCGATAAAGAGAATCTGCCGCTGAAATACGATGTGCAGGGCATCCTGCTGGCAAGGCCGTTCAAGATCGTTAAGCACGGCCCGGTCAATCTCTTCGTCGAGGACATCGACCGCGCCGTCGATTGGTACGTGCGCACCCTCGGCTTCATCGTCAGCGAGGAAACGGGCTGCGAGGGCGAGCGCTGCGTTTTCCTTCGCAACAACACCGAGCACCACTCGCTCGCCCTCCTCCCCGTCGCGTTGCGCGGCAAGCTCGGCTTGCGCGGCGATACGACGATGGCGGCGTTCGGCGTGCAACTCGGCTCCTATCAGCAGCTCCTCGGGGCGATCGACTTCCTCAAATCCAATGGCGTCGAATTCCGCGAACTGCCGCAAGAGATGACGCCTGGCATGGATCACACGATCTGCGCCCTCGATCCCGACGGCCATGCGATCCAGCTCTATTGGTCGATGGAGCAGATCGGCTGGGACGGCAAGCCGCGCCCTGCTGCCTGCCGCCGCAAGATCGTTGCCGGCAAATGGCCCAAGGTCCTCGAAGCCAACGCCGACAGCTATGCCGGCGAGCCATTCCTCGGACCGCTGGGGTAAGCGCTTTACCAACGGCACGGAACCCAACCTAGCTCGCTTTCCCCGCGAAAGCGGGGACCGAGGTGATCAAAGGCTTTCGCGCGGCGCGCGTCGAAGGCCTCGCCTATCACGAGACTCATCCAGAGGCGCCGATCGATCCGAATTCGGTGATTGCACAGCAATAATAAGACGGGCCTGATGTTGGCCGTGCGCTAAGCCGCGCGACTTACACCGCCGCGCGATAGCCTAGGCGCTCGGAGATTGCCGCCGCGGCTTTCTTGAGCGCGCGCGCCGCCGGCGAATCCGTGCGCGGCTCGAGATGCTCCGGGCCGCCGAGCAGCGCGATGCTGGCGACGATGCGCGCGCGGTGATCGAAGATCGGCGCCGCCAGCGCCGTCACGCCGGGAACAAGATTGCCGTCGACCACGCCGATGCCGAGCCTGCGTGTCCGCACCAGTCGCTCCTCGGTCGATGGCCCGCCCCGCGCCCGCCCGAGCGCGCGGCGTTCCTGCGCGATCAGGCTCCGCACCTCCTCATCCGCGCGATAAGCCGCGAAGACGAGACCGACCGCGCTGCGCAGCAACGGCAGCGTCGACCCGACCCGCACATTCATGAAGACGGGCCGGCTGCTTTCTTCGATGCGGATGATCACCGGCCCAGTGCCGCTCCAGGTGGCAAGAACCGCAGTCTCGCCGCTGTCGTCGCGGAGATCGCCGAGGCAAGCCGAGGCGATCCTGACCGCATCGAGCGAATGAAGCCCGGCCAGGCCGAGCGCAACAGAAGCCGGGCCGATGCTGTAGCGGCCATCGATATTGTCCTGCGCGACAAGCTTGGTGCGCGTCAGACTGACCAGATAACGGTGAACCTTGGCCGCCGGCATGCCGCAGCGCCGCGCCAATTCTTTCAGCGGCAAGGGTTGAAGCGCATCGGCCATAGCGGCCAGGATGCGGCTCGCGATTTCGACCGATTGAATTCCCAGACGCTGTCTCGCCGGCATGCGCTTCCCCCGTGTCCCTCGACCGCTCTTCCGCCGATCGTTGACGTCGTATAATAGAGAACGTATCGTATAATACATAATATGCTTGGGAGGCCGCCATGGATGACCACAGCCCGCGCCTGATCTGCCCGGCGACGCAGCCGGTCCTGCGCGATGAATGGTATGTCGTTGCCTTCGCGCATGAGGTCGACGACGAGAGGCCGCTGTCGCGCTATTGCTGCGGCCATCGCGTCGTCCTGTTCCGCACGGCGCAAGGCGCGCCGGTTGCGCTTTACGATCGCTGCCCGCATCGCGGCTCGCCGCTGTCGCTCGGCAAAATCGCCGAGGATACGCTGCAATGTCCCTATCACGGCTTCCGCTATGGCATCACTGGCCGCTGCGTGCGCGTACCCAGCCAGACCGCCATCATCCCCGAGCTCGCGGTGCGCAGCTACCCCGTCATCGAGAAAGGCGGCTTTATCTGGCTATGGCCGGGTAGCCCCGAGCGCGCCGATCCGGCGACGCTGCCCGATTGCCATGAATTTGGTCTCGATCGCCCGGATTGGACGGCGAAGCCCTACCTCATGCTCGAGATCAAATCGAACTATTCGCTGCTCTTCGAGAATCTCCTCGACACCTCGCATATCTCTTTCTTGCATGGGACGGCGCTGGATGGCGGGCGGATGGCGAGCTCGACCTTCCGCCTTGAGAGTGAGGGCAAGACCGTCCGTCTCATCCGCGCGCTCGCCGGCGACACGCCGACGCCGAGCAACACCAGACAATACGGCTTGCACGGCGTCGCGACATTCGATCGCAAGCTGGAATCGATCGCCTATCTGCCGAACCTGCACATCATCCGCAACACCTTCACCTTCCCAGATCGCCCTGGCCATCCACCGCATGTGCGGATCAACGTGATGCCGATCACGCCGTCGCGCGAGAACGAGCTCTATCAATTTCTGACGATGACCACATCCTATCCCGAAAACCATCCGCCCGAGCTTGTGGAGGGGATGCGATCCGTGCTCGACGAGGATCGGGTCGTGCTCGAGGCGATCCAAAATCTTTACGACGAGAACGGTCCCGATCTGCCGGAATGGAGCGTCAACGCCGACGTTGCCGGGCTGCGCGCCCGCCGCAAGCTCGCCGAGCTCGCCGCTCTTCCTTAAACTACCGAAGTCACATCCGGAGAACCATCGATGCTGAAGGTCTACAGCTATTTCAATTCGATCTGCACGCAAAAAGTCTTCATCACTCTGACCGAGAAAGGCATCGACTACACAACGCAGAATGTCGATCTTTTCCGCAACGAGCAATTCTCGCCCGCCTATCTCAAGATCAATCCGAAAGGCGTCGTACCAGCTCTCGATCATGACGGAAGCGTCGTCATCGAATCGACCCTGATCTGCGAATATCTCGACGATTGCTTTCCGGCGCCGCGGCTCGTGCCGCAGGATCCGTTCCTGCGCGCGCACATGCGGTTATGGAGCAAGGCGGTGGATGAGCAGCTTTTCGAGGCGACGCGCGAGCTCAGCTTCTCGGCGATGTTCCGCGAGCGCATGCGCAGCATGACCGAAGAGCAGCGCCAAGGCCGGTATCAGAACGTCGGCGATCCGATCAAGCGCGCGCGGCTGATCTCGACCTATGAAGAAGGCGTCGACAGCCCCTATGTCTTCCAGGGTATCGGGGCGTTCGAAATGGCCTTCGAGAAGATGGAGAAGGATCTGCGCGCCGGCGGGCCCTGGCTGCTCGGCAGCGAGATCAGCCTGGCGGACATCAACATGATGCCGTTCGTCGCACGGATGGCCTATCTCGATCTTCTCGATGTGTGGATCGCCGAACGGCCGGCCTGCCGTGAATGGTGGGCGCGCGTGCAGGCCCGACCCAGCTTCATCGCCTCGATCCCGGACAAAGTGCCGGAAGCCGATTTCACCGCGATGAGAAACTCAGGCGGCGCGCTCCGCACGCGCGTCGCGGAACGTCTCGCCGAATACCGGCGTCTGCCGCGGGCCGCGGCCTAGTGGTATCGATCGCGGTTCGATAAGCTCAGCCGACAGACGGAGGACCACGGACATGAAGCTCACGCTCTACTACGCCCCGATCACCTGCGCGCTCGCGCCCTATATCACCCTGACCGAAGCCGGCGCCGATTTCGAGGCGAAGCCGGTCAATCTGCGCAAAGGCGAGCACAAGACGCCGGACTATCTGAAGCTCAATCCCAAGCATCAGGTGCCGACCCTGGTGATCGATGGCGAGCCGCTCACCGAAAACCCCGCTATCCAGATCTGGATCGCGCGCAACTTCCCCAAGGCGAGGCTGCTGCCCGAAGATCCGATGCAATTCGTGAAGGCGGTCTCGATCCTGTCCTACTGCTCCTCCGGCATCCACCCTTACCTCTTCCGCATCAACTCGCCGCAGCTCGTGTGCGACCTGCCGGACGCCGAGCCGGTGGTGAAGCGCCTGGCGCAGCAATGGCTCTTCGAGAAATTCTCGGTCGCCGAACAGATGCTCGCCGGGCGCGAGTGGTTCTTCGATCATTTCACCGCCGCCGATGCGCATTTCTATTGGTGCTTCCGCCGCGGCACGCTGTTTCCGCTCGATCAATCGCAGTTCAAGAACTGCACCGCGCATTTCGAGCGCATGCAGCAACGGCCGTCGGTACAAAAGCTCCTCGCTTACGAGCGCGAGGTGCAGGAAGCTTTTTCGCGCGCGGCGTGACGCTAAGGCCAAGTCCCAGTCATAAGGGCCAAGCTGACGCCTGAGAACCGTGTCGGCGGTCGGGTGTTATTAAGGGCAGTCCAACTCTCAAAGGAGAGCCCGATGACGTTCGACAAAAAGCTCAGCTTGCGCAAAACGGCGATGGCGACAGTGCTCGCCGGCGCAGTGCTCGGCGCGGCAGCATTGCCGGCAGCGGCGCGGGGCTACGTGTCCTTCGGCGTCGGCGCCCCGGCCTACGGCTACAGCTACGGCCCGAGCTATTACGCGCCGTATAGCTATGACTATGATTACAGCTACGCCCCGCCGCCGCCGGCGTATTACTACCCCCCGGCGCCGGCCTACAGCGCTCCGCCGTCGGTGGGTTTCGGCTTCAGTTTCCGGTAATCCGGGATCACTGGTAATCGGCAAAGCCCCGCTTCCGCGGGGCTTTGTTTTGCCCGCTCGCTCGGGGATAATCGCCTTGGCTTTTCTTGGGGGCGAAAATGCTGTCGCGCGAAGACAATGAGCTGCTGACGCGGACCGGGCCGGGCACGCCGATGGGCAATCTGATGCGGCGCTATTGGATACCGGCGCTGTTTTCCGACCAGCTGTCCGAGCCCGACGGCGCGCCCGTCCGCGTGAAGCTGCTCGGTGAGAAGCTCGTCGCCTTCCGCGACACGCTCGGCCGTGTCGGCCTCATCGACGAGCGCTGTCCGCACCGCACGGCGTCGCTGTTCTTCGGCCGCAACGAGGAATGCGGCTTGCGCTGCGTCTATCACGGCTGGAAATTCGATATCGAAGGCAATTGCGTCGACCTGCCGAGCGAGCCTTGGGACAAGGATTTCAAGCGCAAGATCAAGATCACGGCGTACCCGTGCATCGAGCGCGGCGGTCTCGTCTGGGCCTATATGGGCCCGCCCGCGTTGAAACCCGAATTCCCCGATCTCGGTTGGACCGCCGTGCCGGCGTCGTATTGCTACGTCACGCGCCATGTGCAGGAATGCAACTGGCTGCAAGCGCTCGAAGGCGGCTTCGATACCAGTCATCTCACCTTCCTCCATCGCGGCGATGAAGGAAACGCCGACGGCGTGCGGCAGAGCTTGCCGAACCGCTATGAGGTGATGCCGTTCGATTTCGGCTTCGTCTCCGGCACCATTCGCACGCAAGGCGAGAATAATTTCTGGACCTGCAGCGTCATGCTGATGCCGTTTCACAAGCTGATCTCGACGGAGCCGGCCGGCGCCCATGCCTGGGTTCCGGTCGACGACGAGAACACGATGAATTACTGCATCGAATATCGCGAGGACCGGCCGCTGAGCGATGCGGATCTGCGGGATTCGCGCGATGCCTTCTTCATCCACCCGCAGCTCATCCCCGGCACCGATCGCCCGATCGCCAATCGCGACAACGAATATCTGATCGATCGCGCGCTACAAAAGAGCGGCCAATCCTATACCGGTATCAAAGGCATCGGCCGGCAGGATTGCAGCATCCAGGAATCGATGGGCCCGATCGCCGACCGCTCGATCGAGCATCTCGGCGTCTCCGATACCGCAATCATCAAGCTGCGCCGCTTGCTGCTCGACACGGTGAAAGGGCACGAGCGCGACCCCGGCCTGTCCCTGCCCGGCATGGATCCGCGCGCCTATCGCGTACGCTCGAAGCGCTTCACGGTGCCGGCGGCGATGACGATGGAAGAAGCCGTCGATCGCTTCGTCCGCGTCAAAGAGACGGCACCGGCGAAATAGCGACACGCCGCCGGGCGGCGTGCGTCCCGATCATCCCGAAATCATTGCGGCGACGCGCCGCCCGCCCGGTTGCGCATGCCCTGCTTCTCGCTGGCGCTGCCTTCGATATCGAAATAGCGCTCGAAGGCACCGCCGGGATTGCCGGTGAAATCGTTGATCCGCAACCCGGCGATCTCGCGCAGATAGCGCGACACGCAGAACACGCTCGACTGGTCGAGCAACCAATACGGCGTCTCGTGCAGTTTCCAGACGGCATAGGTCGAGATCAGCGATGCCGCGCGCCGCATCGCTGCGGTATTCGCGTAATACGCCACGGCGAGATGACAGATCAGCGGCGGACGCTGGTTGCCCATTTCGAAATAGCCGAGATCGAAGCCCTTCATGGCCGCGACGAGCCGGTCCACATCATGGACGCCCGACGCGTCCATATCCCACATCATGATGTCGCGATCGTAATGCGCGAAAATTTCCGGCAGGCGGATGAGCCGGCTGCAGGCATAAAAGCTGGCGCGGCTGTAGCCTTCGCGCGCGTGGCCGTAAATCTCCGTGCTGTAGCGCACGTCAAGATGACGGCACATGTCTTTGAGACTCGCGATCTTCGCCGCAAGTTTGGGCGACGGATCGGCGACATGGAAATGCAGCACGGTGCGCAGCTCCGTGCGATCGAGAGCGGCGACCAAACCTGCGCCGAAACGATCGAGATAGGGCTCCGAACAGCCGGCGAGAAAGATGCAGGGTGCGTCGATGCGCGGCGCGTCCGTGCCGGCGACGAAATCGGCGGTCGGCGCGATATCCGTCGACAGTCCGAAAATCTGGCTGCGATCCGTCGCTTCGAGCCGGGCAATGGTCTCGAACGGCTCGAGCACGTCGCCCTCATAGAGGATTGCGCTCAGCATCGGATCGTCCTGAAAGAGCGCGGCGCAGGTTTGCCCGACCTGCGCGGCGAGCTTGATTTCTTCGATGCCGCGCCGCGCTTCGGGGCCCTGGCATGCGAGAAGTCCCGATAGATAAAGCCCGACGATATAGAGCGCGCTGTTGCGCGGCGTCGCGCCGATGACTTTGAGCAAGAGGGCATGCCGACCGGCGGTCAGCAAGCCGGCAAGGCAATCGTGATAGAGGCGCAAGCCATCGGAAGCGATCGCCTGACGCTGATCGACCAAGCGCAAAAAGCCGGCGATCTGGTCCGTCTCGAGCAGGCAGCGGCCGAGATCGGCCCAGCATGGGCGACCCGCCTCGCTTACACCGCAAGCGGCGATCAGCAGCGGGATCGCGTCGCCGTAACGCTGGGCGCGCATCAGTCCCGCGGCCTGACTATGACCGCCATCCATTGAAATCGCTCCTACCGGCTGTTCAGCCAGCGATCCTAGGGCGTTTATGGTTAATGAATTCTCTCGCTTTCATGTTTCTTAACGAAATCATAGCTAATGAGCCGCTAATTTTAACCCGAATCACCCTGGAGCCAGCCGCGTGCCGCCTACCGAAGATGCGTTGATCGATGAACTCGCGCGTCTCGAACGCGCCAACGATCTCCCCGCCGCCTTCCGGCTTCTCGGCGCGCAGCCTTTGACGCCCAACAGCCTCGCGACCATCGCCATCTCGCTCTACCGCCGCGATTTGAGCGCCCTTGCTTTCCTCATCGTGCAAAAGCTGCTCGAGGCCGGCATCGAGAATTGGATGCTGCATGCGATCGCTTCGCATCTCGCGATCCGCCTCGGCCAAGACGACGTGGCCCGGCATTGCATTCCGCGCCTGGCGCAGCTCCTCGCCACAGCCGACGCGCAGCATGCAGCAGCGCAGCAGCTGCTCGATCCGTTCCTGCAGCGCGACGCCATCATGGCGTTCCATACCGGCAACCACGCATTGACCAGCGCCTACGCGCAAGTGTGGGGCGCGATCGATCCGGCTGCCGCGAGCCGCTTGGCGCGGCCGTCCGCCGAGCGCGTCCCCGATTTCGCACGCTTCCTTCAGCCGGGCGACGGCGCGAAGCTCCTCAACATTGCGGCGCCGGCCGCTGGGCATCCGCGCGTGCAACGCCGCGCCGTGCTCGGCATCCGTCATCGTTGGAGTCCCGAGCAACCGGATTCACGCGCGCACGACATTCCGGCGCGGTATATCTTGGCGCTCGAATCCTACGGCTGGCGGACGCACCGCCACGATTTGCGCAGCCTCGCCGACGCGAAAATCGTCGCCGAAGACTTCGAAGCAATCGCCGCACTCTGTCGCGAGACCGACGCCGATCTCCTGATCCTCGACGATTTCCAACCGCAGCGCGGCGATCATGCCGCCGGCCGGATCATCGCCGCGCTGCGCCAAGATCGCCCCGCGCTCAAAATCGTCAGCCTCTACTTCGATCCGTGGCAGCCCGAATGCTGGAACGACATCGAGGATGGCGCCAGCTTGCTCGACGGCATCTGGTCGCTGGTCGTGACGCCAGTTTGGCAACGGCCGGCTTTCGCCGGCAAGACTCTCTTCCTGCCCTTCCCGCATGGCGGCGCCTATCCGGCACCGCCCCCGCTCAAGCCCAGCTTTCGCTTCGGCGGCGGCGTGCAATACACGAATTGGGACCGCGCCTTGTGGGCCGCGGCGATCACTCAGGCGGCCCTGCCGCAACGCATCGAGGCGAGCCAGCACCAAGAGGACAATCGCGACCCGCTGGAAAGCTACCGCGCCTATATGCTGCGCGCGCAAACCGGCGAAGCGAGCCTCAACTTCGCGCGCCGCTCGAACGGCACGTGCACCCTGACCGGCCGCACCTTCGAGACCCTGGCGACGGGCGGGTTGCTGATCCAGGAACGCTCCGACGACATCGATCTTTTCTTCACCGCCGGGCGTCATTATCTCCGTTTCGAGACGCTGACCGACCTCTTCGATATCGCGCATCTGCTGGCGACCGAGCCGGCTCGGGCCGAAGCAATCCGGCGGGAAGGCGCCGCGTTCTTCGCCGAGCGCTACAGCGACGAGAATCTGATCGCCTATCTGGATCAATTCCTCTTCCATCGCGAATCGGCAGCGCGCGCGGCGGCTTGAGGCGTCGATTTTTGCCTGCTGGCCTTGCGGCCTGCGGCGGTGGAATTAAGATGTACACTGCTCAAATGCAGATGACACAAGCTAACGACCGATGAGGCTTCCCGTCGGTTTCGAGATTTTGCGGCAGACGCTGACGCTCCGCTATTACCGGCTCTATGTCTTCGGCAATGTGACCTCGAATCTCGGTATGTGGACCCAGCGTGTGGCCATGGGATGGCTCACCTGGGAGCTGACCCATTCGGCGGCGTGGCTGGGCATCAACGCGATCTGCGAAGCCGGGCCGAGCATCGTCATCGGCATGTTCGCGGGCGCGATCATCGACCGCGTCGACCAGTTCAAGCTCTTGCGCATCGCCCAGCTCTGGTCGCTGATCTATTCCGCGGCCTTCGCGATCCTCACCCTGACCGGCATCATCGATATCTGGATGCTGACGACGCTCGTCTTGATGCGCGGTGTCGTCATCGCGTTTTATCGCCCGACGCGCTCGACCGTGATCTACGGCCTCGTCGGCCGCGAGTTCCTGCCCTCGGCGCTCGCTCTCAATTCGATGATCTTCAACAGCTCGCGCTTCCTCGGCCCGGCGATCGGCGGCACGATCATCGCTTTCGCCGGCACCGGCTGGAGCTTCGTCTTCGCTTTCGTGCTCTATTGCGTGATGACCTTGGCGCTGCGCGAGATCCAGCGCGCCGGCCTGACCATGCCGCCGGCCCAAGCGCATCATCGCTCCATTCTCCACGAAACCATCGGCGGCATTCGCTACATCCTCGGTCACGAGGGCATCCGGCTTCAGTTGTTGCTGCTGGTCGTCACCTCGCTCGCCGCCAAGCCCCTACCCGATCTGATGCCCGGCTTTGCCGGCGAAGTGTTCGATCGCGGCTCGAGCGGCCTTGCGATGCTGTTGTCATGCGAAGGCATCGGTGCCCTCGTCGGCGCGACGTGGCTCACCTCGCGCGCCAGCCTCGTCGGCCTCACCCGCATCACCCTCGCCAACATCCTGCTGATGTCGGTGACGATCCTGCTCTTCTCGCAGACGACGAATTTCTGGATCGCCGCGCCGATCAACGCGTTCATCGGCTTCGCCTTCATCGTCCAAAGCGTAAGCAATCAGACGCTCATCCAATCGGCCATCGAGCCCGGCGTCCGGGGCCGGGTGATGAGCATTTACGGCATCATCGCGCAAAGCGTTCCCTCGCTCGGGACGCTGACCATTGGCGCGGTCGCCGCCCATACTGGCCTGCGCACGCCGGTCGCGATCGGCGCGATCATCGTCGGCCTCCTCTGGGCCTGGGCGTGGCGGCTGCGGGTGCCGCTGGCGGCGGCGCTCGAAACCGAGCCCGAGCCGCGCGCGATGGCGGCCGATTAGGCGGCGATTACCGCTTTAGCAGCAGGTTTCTCGTCGCATTTTAGCTATCCCACAGGCGAATTAACCGGTCTCTTACGCTCGAATCGCACTATGGGGGGTAGTTTTGGGCGCCTTTCCCTTTTCCCTGGCCGATTTTCCCGTGCGAAAATTCGCATCGATCAAGATTCAGCTTCAGGCCGTAACCGGCCTGCTGGTGCTTGCGCTGGTCGTCGTCTTCGCGATGGCGGCAGAGCATGCGCATGATCGCCAGGTGACCGCGCAGCGTATCCAAGCCGTGGTTGGCGTCTCGCGCGATCTTTTCGCGGCGATGCAGACGATCCGCATCGAGCGCGGCACGGTCAACACCGGCATCGAGATGGCGACACGGATCGATGCCGGAACGCGGGGCGATATTGCGACGCTGCGCGCACGCTCCAACGCGGCACTCGATTCCGCCCTGGCCAAGCTCAAGGCGATGGGCATTCCAGAGGCGGATACGGATATCGCCAGCATCCTTAATGCGCGTGCGGAATTCGATCGCATGCGCAAGAGCGTCGATGCCGCGATGGTTGTGCCGAAAGCCTATCGTCCTCCGGCCATCAGCGGGCTTTGGGTCGCCGGCGGCGGCAAGTTCGTCGAAGCCATCGACGCGATGTCCGAGCGGCTCTCCGCCGAAATCAATCAAGCCGATCCTTTCATCGCCGAGATGATGAAGATCAAGCAGACCGCCTGGATCGTTCGCGATGCAGCCGGCGCCGACCGTCTCTATCTCGCCTCGGTCATCGTCAACGGCAATGGCACCGGCATTCCGGCCGAGCTGCAACCGCGCTTCGCCATGCTGGGTGGGCGTATGGACGCCGGCTGGCAGGTGATCTCGGAAGACGCACGCTGGCTCAATCTGCCCCCGGTTCTGCAGGATGCCATCGCTAGGGCCCAGAAGCTTTATTTCCAGGATCTGCGCGCGCGGCGCCAGGCGCTGTTCGAAGATCTCGCCGACGGAAAGCCATCCCCGATCAGCGGGGTCGAGTGGATCAACCTCTCGAATTTCGCGCTCGACGCGCTCATGAATGTTGCCAACACTGCGTACGATCTAAGCGATAAGCGCGCGGCCGGCGATGCGCGCCAGGCGAGCCAAAATCTCATCGGCGCGCTGCTCCTCACCCTTTTCTTCCTCGGCTTTGGGCTTTTCGCGATCAGCTTCGTGATCCGCCGTATCGCCCAACCCATGACGGATATCACCACCGCGATGCGCGCCGTCGCCGACGGCGATCTCGACCGCACCGCGCCTTTCGTCGAGCGTCATGACGAGATCGGCGAGCTCGCGCGCACGCTGCACGTTTTCCGCGACAAGGGCCGCGAGAACCGGCGCCTTTCGACCGAGCTCTTGCAGCGAGAACGGCTCTCGGCGCTTGGCCAGTTGACCGCGACAGTGGCGCACGAGCTGCGCAATCCGCTCAGCGCCATCCGCAACACGGTCTATACATTCAAAGAGCTGACCGCGAACAAGGGCCTTAACCTCGACCGCCCGATCGAGCGCGTCGAGCGCAGCATCTCGCGCTGCGATCGCATCATCGGCGAGTTGCTCGATTTCACGCGGGTGCGCGAATTAAAAAGAAACGTCTCGTCTTTCGATAAGTGGCTCGACGAAGTCCTCAACGACCAGAAGCTGCCGCCCGGCATCACGCTTGTGCGCAATCTTTCCGCCCAGGGTCACGCGATCAATTTCGATAGCGAGCGCATGCGGCAGGTGGTGATCAACCTCATCGACAACGCCGCCCAGGCCATGGGCGGGCCCGACAAAACCGCCCGCGACGGCCGCATCGTCGTGACGACCGCGGCGCGGCTCAACGCCTTCGAGCTGGTGATCGCCGATAACGGCCCCGGCATTCCCGCCGAGAACCTCGCCAAAGTTTTCGAACCCCTCTTCAGCACCAAGAGCTTCGGGACCGGCCTCGGCCTGCCGATGGTGAAGCAGATCGTCGGTCAGCATGACGGCACGATCGATATCAGCTCGTCGCCGAACAAAGGCACCAAGGTGACGATCCACCTGCCGCATGGCGCCGCGCCTGCCGTGGAGGCTGCGGCGTAGGCTCTGGCACCGCCGCGACGCGAGCACGCGCGCCGTCTTCGCCGCGATCGAGGCTAGGCTGCCGGCGCCCGGGATACGGCGAGAGATCGACCGTCTGCCCATCGACCTTCTCCATGCCCCCCGCGATGCAAGCGGCAATCTACTCCGCTGCTGCGGCTTCCATGCCCTGCCATTCCCTGTCGCTGAGCGCCTGCAGCGCCGGCATCACCTCGCGCGCGAAGAGGCGGAGATTCTTCTCGGTCAGAACCGCCGGCAACGTCGCGAAATGGAGATTGGCGAGGAAATTCTGGAAGCCGAGCTTCTTATGCGCCGCGACGAGTAGGTCGCGCACGGTGTCAGGGCTGCCGCAGAGAAAAATGCCGGCGTCGATCAGGTGATCGATGGTCATCGAGCCGGCGGCGAGCGCCGGCCGCTTGATCGCGCGCATCGCTTTCAGCGAATTGATCGAAAGATAGCCCGGCGGGAACATCATCTCGAACGGCAGGTTGAGGTATTTGCTGAACAGGCGCTCGATATGGAGCTTCGCTTCGGCGCGCGCTTGCTCGTCGGTCTCGGCGACATAGATCGGCGCCGCCCAGCCGATCTGGTCTGAGCCCGCGGTGTAGCCATGCAACCGCTCCGCCGTTTGACGATAAAGATTGAGGTACCGGATCACCGATGCGACCGGCGAAAAATTCTGGATATAGACGTAGCGCCGCTCTTTCGCGCTCGCCCAATCGACCGTCTCCCCCGAGCCCAAGGACGGACACCAGATCGGCGGATGCGGCTGCTGATAAGGTCGCGGCCACACATTCACGTATTCGAAGCGGTAATGCTTGCCCTCGAAACTGAACGGGCCGGGCTTGGTCCAGGCCTGCACCACGAGATCATGTGCCTCGTGGAAGCGCTCGTGGCTGAACGCCGGGTTGGCGCCCATCGAGTAATATTCGGCGCCGATGCCGCGCACCATACCGGTGATCAGCCGGCCGCCGGTGATGACATCGATCATCGCATGCTCTTCGGCGAGCGTCAGCGGATTGTCGCGCAGCCCGAAAGCGTTGCCGAGAATTGCGATCTTCGCCTTCGTCACGCGCCGCGCCAGCGCCGAAGCCGTCACGACCGGCGACGGCATCAGCCCGTAAGCATTCTGGTGATGCTCGTTCACCGAGACGCCGTCGAAGCCGAGTTCGGCGGCCAATTCCAACTCATCGAGATAGCGGTTGTAAAGCGCGTGGCCTTTCTGCGGATCGAAATAGGTGTTCGGCAGGATGACCCAATCGGTTCGATACTTTTCCTGATAATTCAGATCGAGATCGGCATAGGGCATAAGATGGAAGAACAGGACTTTCATGGTGCCTCTCCCTGCGTCGCGAGCCCCGCGATGAAAGGAACGATCGCGCTCGCGAATTCCGCCGGCGCTTCGATATCGCAAAGATGCCCGACACCGGCGATGCGCGTCAGCGATGCGCTGGGGATCAGCCGCCGCAACTCTTCGCCATGCGCCGGCGGGATCAGGAAATCGCCCTCGCCCCAGACGATATGCGTCGGCACGTTGATGCGATGCAGCCAGCGCGCGAGCTTCGGATCGTAGAGCCGCGGCTGCCAGGTGTATTTCGCGGCGGCGGCGCGGTTCTTGTCGTAGAGCTCTTTCATCTCGTCGCTCGCCTGCCAGAGCGCGGCCCAGCGCGTCGCCGCTTCCTCCCCGGCGAAGAGCAGCTTGCCGGTTTCGGCAGCCGAGCCGATGAACATGTCGCCGCGCTTCACGCCGTTGACGCTGATGCCGGCGGCATCGACGAGGGTCAGGCTCTGAATCTGCGCCGTCGAGCGGATGGCCATCGCCATCGCGATCCAGCCGCCGAGCGAATGGCCGACAACATGCACGCGGCCATTCGCCAGCGCGCCGAGCAAATCGAGATAGAAATAAGCGAGATCGCCGACATCGTCGATCCAGTCCGGCGTATCGCTATGGCCGAAACCGGGATGATCGGGCGCGATCACCGTGAAATGCGCGGCGAGATTTTCCAGCGCGTCGGTCCAGCCCGGCATCCCCTGCACACCATGCAGGAACAGCAACGGCTCGCCCGCGCCGGCCCGGCGCAGAAAAAGCTTCGCGCCGCGTACGTCGACAAAAGACTCGTTCACCAAAGGCGCCTCCCTGAGGATCAGGGTAACGCCCCCGTCGTCGCCTGTCAGCTTGGCTCGGCGAGAAAGCTGACCGGCGCCGGCGGGCGGGCTTGCGTTATTTCGCCTTCGGCGGCTTCAGCGAGTTGTAGACGACGCGCGTGAAATTGGCGCTCGCCTGCTCGTTGGCATTGAGCTTTGCGTCCCAATCGGCGAAGACATGCGCCGCGACCGCATCCTGCTCGCTCTTGCCTTGCTTGATCAGCCTGGCGACGCGGTTGCGCGCATCGATCAGGAACGCGCGATAAGCGACAAGATCGGCCTTATGCGCAAGCGGGCCATGCCCGGGGACGATCTCCGTCTTGTCGTTGACCATTTTGAGGTACTGCGTGACACCGGCGATCATGCCTTTGATATTGCCGCCGTTGGCGAAGTCGCTGTTGGGATAACGCGCCAGCGTGACGATATCGCCGGTCGCCAGCACGTTGATCTGCGGGAACCAAACATAGCTGTCGCCATCGGTATGGGCGTTGGCGATATGGCCGACGGTCGCGATGCGGCCGCGGACACGCAGGGTCAGCGTGCCGCCTTTATAAACCTTGGTCGGCACCGCATCCGCTGGCACGCCGTTCGTGTGGTTGCCGGTCAGGCCGTTGGTCGAGCCTTCGAGCATGCGCTTCTTCACGTTTTCCTGCGCAACCACCGTGACGCCTTCCTTGATGAAAAGCGCGTCGCCCGAGCTGTGATCGGGATGGAAATGCGTGTTGACGATATATTTGATCGGAAGCTGGCTGACCGCTGCGATGGCCGCGCGGATCTTGTCGTGCAGCGGCGCGAATTCGGCATCGACCATGATGATGCCGTCCTTGCCGGTGACGACGGTGATATTGCCGCCCGGGCCGATGAGCATATAGGCGCCCTGGCCGAGATCCTTCGTCGTGATCTGCGCATTGGCCAGATCCTGCTGCTGTGCGCGCGCACTGCCGGCGAAAGCGATAACCGCTGCCGCGAAGATAGTCATTGCTAAGCGTTTCATCGCGAAACCCTCCCCTTTTCCGTTGTGGCTATGGTCACTCGGCGAGCGGCCCACAACACACATTATCGAGAGCCTTTTCAGTGGCCCGGGCGCCCCGCCCTCAAGTCTTGCCTAATGCAGCGAGCGCACGTAATCGACGATCGCGCGACCGACCTGATCGTCGGCGCTGCCGATGCTGCCGATCTCGGAGATGTGGTTGTGGCCCTTCACATAGAAGAAGGGTGGGCATTTGCCGTCGCGCACGCACATGCGGCCGGCGAAATCATAAGCCTCGGGCGCCAGCATCACGGGATCGTATTCCGCCGTGATCATCATCATCGGCAGCTTGCTTTTTTCGAGAAAGGGACCCGGGACGCGCGACGGGATGACGTCCGGGCCACCGAAATAGACCTGGTCCGCTTCGCGCACGCCGGAGGGCCGCGACGCCGGCAGGCTGATCAGGATCGCCCCGGCGATGCCCGGCCCGCCTTTCGGGTAGATTCGCTTATCGAGCACATAGGTCGCGATGAGATTGGCGCCCGCCGAATGACCGATCAGCACGATGCGTTTCGGATTACCGCCATATTCCGCCGCGTTCTTCTTGAGGAAGGCGACCACCGCCGCCCCATCCTCCGACGCCGCGGGCCAGGTCACTTTCGGCGCCAGGCGGTAATTCACATTCACCGCCACCATGCCGTGCTGCGAAAGATAACTCGGGACGTTGGCGTAGTCTTTCTTATCGCCATTCACGAAGCCGCCGCCATGGAAGAACACCGCGATAGGCAGGTTGTGCGCTTTCGCCGGTGTATAGATGTCGATCTTCTGCAGCGGATCGCCGCCGTAAGCGACATCGCCGGCGACGGTGACCGAAGCCGGCGGTGTGAACGGCGCCTGGCCTTTCATCAACTCGTTCGTCTTGGTGATCATCGGCCGATCGAGCGTCGCGCCGAGTGCGGCAATGCCACTTACCACCTGCGATGGCAGGCGCGAGATATCCGCTCTACCGGCACCACTCCATAACAACACACCGATGGCGCATGCCGCCGCGATCATGGTCTTCTTCATTGTCACTATCGCCCTCCCTTGCCGCGCACCCCGCGCCTTATCCACAGCCGAAGATTACGCTGCGTTTATCTGCGGCAAAAATACCACAGCTCACCCAAACATGCGCCTTGTAACGGCACTGTCATTTGTTCGACCAAGAAGTGTCATCGAGCCTTCCTAGGATCGCATCGCTGCGCTGCAAAAAGAAGCGCAGCCCGCGGGGAAATCCACAGAACGAAGGATCAGTGATGTCTCTTAAGTCGTATCTTCTTGCCGGGGCCGCCATTTGCGGTGCGCTGTCGGCAATCGCGCCGGCGCATGCGCAAAGTAGCGCCACTCTCAACAACCAGATTCAAGCGCTGCAGGATCAAGTGCGCGCCCTGAACCAGCAATTGCAGAATCTGCAATCGCAGGTCGTGCAGACCCAGCGCAACACCGCCGTGACCAGCGCCGCCGTCGCCGACATGAAGGCGTCGCAGCCGGCAGCTTCGTCGTCCAGCGGCGTCGTCGTGTCGATGCCGAACGGACGCCCGACCTTTTCGAGCGCCGATGGTCGCAACACCCTCGCGATCACCGGCCGCGTCCATTGGGATGTGGGCGATTATCTGAACGTCACCCCGAAGAATTCGCATGTCGGTCCGACCAACCTGAACAGCGGCGAGAATTTCCGCCGGGCGCGTCTCGGCGTCACCGGCAAGGTGCTCGGCGACTGGAACTACTCGCTGATTTATGATTTCGGCGGCACGACCGATTCGGGCGCCGGCGGCATCAATGCCAGCGGTATCGAAACCGCCGAGCTCAGCTACACCGGCTTCCGTCCCTTCGTGATCGAAGGCGGCGCGCAGGACGTTCCGTACACCCTCGACGAAGCGACCAGCTCGAACGACATCATGTTCATCGAGCGCGCCTCCTCGCAGGTAATCGCGGCGAATATCGCCGCCGGCGACTTCCGCGAGAATTTCGGCGGTCATTGGAACAACAACCAGTTCTGGCTCGGCGCCTATTTCACCGGCCCGCAGACCGGCACGGCGCGTACCGGCATCGCCTCGCAAGTCGGCGCGATCCAGCGTGCCGCGTTCCAGGTGTTGAACACCGATCAGGCGTCCTTCCATATCGGCGCCGATGCCGAAGAGCTCATCAAGCCGCCGATCTCGGCGGCAGGCGGCTTCCGTACCCTCGGCTCGCTCAGCGATCGTCCCGAGCTGCGCATCGACCCGACAAGCATCATCGGCACCGGCGCCTGGGGCAGCGTCACCCATCCGGTCACCGGCGCGGATGTTCTCAGCGCCGAGCTTGCCGGCGGCTTCGGCCCGCTCTTCGGGCAGGCGGAATACTTCCACTACACCGTCAACCGCACCGGCCTGAACGACGCGAATTTCGACGGCGGCTATATCGAAGCGAGCTACACCCTCACCGGCGAGCATCGGAAGTACAATCCGGCGACCGGCGCCTACACCGGCATCAGCCCGGCGCATCCCTTCGACATCGCCCATCTCGGCGACGGTGCGTGGGGCGCTTTCGAACTCGGCGCGCGGTACAGCATCGTCGACCTGAACGACAACTACAGCGGCGGCTTGGCCAGCGCCGGCGGCGCCAGCACCTCGATCGCCGGCAGCAAGCAGCAGGTGTTCACGCTCGGCGCCAACTGGTACGTCAACAACAACATCCGCTTCATGCTGAACTACCTCCACGGCAAGATCGACAAGCCGGAAGGCACGGCGGGTGTGGCGGGCGCGCCGATTGGCAGCAACATCGGCCTCAGCTTCGACGCCATCGCGTTGCGTACCCAAGTCGCCTGGTAAGCTTTCCTCCCCTATCTATCCCCGCGGACTCCATGCCCGGTTGCGCCGATCGCGAAAGCGGTCGGCCCAACCGGGCCTTCTTTTATGCGGGGACCGGGTCCACATAAAATTATTGCACTTGACTAACTAATAGCCCATTCTCGCTTTGCAGCGGTAAACGCAGCGCGTCCCCAGGCGCAGTTGCGACCCCGCCAGCAGGGAGGCTGACCATCTGAGTCGAAACGACCGGTTGGGTCACGCTGTCGTTGCGGCCGCGCA
>DASZLU010000169.1:0-2788 GCA_035552195.1 Allostellaceae bacterium
AAAAAAGGCCGACCTGAAGCCGTAGGCGTCTCTGCCTCCGTATGTGCGCTTATTCGGAACAGTAATCTCAGGCGCGCGACGCATTTCCGTTGTTGATGCGGCATGCTCAGGCTCGGAAAGCCAAGAAAGTCGCAAAACGGACCGACGAGCGGCGAATGTCCGCTCCGGGTCTCTCGCGACCGAAACCCTCGTTTTTGCCTGTCGGTTCATGTCCGGTTCGCCCCAAAAACGATCTTGGACGTAGGGCGGCGAATGAAGGTTCGTTGCGATCAGCCGTTGGATCGTGATTCAAGCTTCGAAGCGAGGGCTTGACTCATGCGCTGCGACCTCACGGACGATGATGTTGCGATCCGAAGCAGGCTGCGCGTTAATGACTCCGCGCCCTGATGCCCTCTCCCACGAGGCGAGAGGGCGTAATCAGGGGACGCCGCGCTAACGGATGCCGAGGATCAGCGCCGCTTGTGTTCCCGCGCCGTCCCGCTTACCTCTTCCGGCATGCTCGAAGCCGCCTTCAAGGCCCTCGCCGACATGCTCCGGCCGCCGCTGCGCGCGGTGCTGATCAAGTCCGTCCTGCTCGCGCTGGCCCTGATCGCTGTCATCGGCATCGCGCTCGAGCGCGTGCTGTCATCGCTGGCCGAAAACGGCGCGACCTGGGCGGAGCAGACCTCCGGCTTTGCGCCGCATGCCGTCTGGTCGGCGGTCGCCTGGTTCCTCTCGATCATGGCCGGCATCGGCATCCTCACCGGCGCGGTTTTCCTGATGCCGGCGGTGACCGCCTTCGTCGGCAGCTTCTTCGTCGACGACGTCGCCGACGACATCGAGCGGCGGCATTATCCCGCCGAGCCTGCGGGCCGCGCGCTGTCGATTGTCATCGCGGTGATCGAAGGCGCCAAGTTCGCACTGCTCGCGCTGGTCGTCTATCTGGTGGCGCTGCCATTCATCCTGCTGGCCGGATTCGGCGTGCTGATCCTGTTCGTCGCCAACAGCTATCTGCTCGGGCGCAACTTCTTCGAGCTCGCGGCGATGCGCTTCTATCCGCCGTGGGAGGCGAAGGCGCTGCGCCGCCGCAATGCCGGCTATGTCTTCATCGCCGGCATGGTCATTGCGCTGTTCGTGTCGATCCCGGTCCTCAACCTGGCGACGCCGGTCTTCGCCATGGCCTTCATGGTGCACATCCACAAGCGCGTGGCGGCAAAGCGCATCGCGTTGATCGAACGCACGCAGTAGCGCCTCAATCCTTCTGCCGCAGATCGATGACGCGCCGAGCCTTGCCGGCCGAGCGCTCCACGCCGCCCGGCTTGACGGTTTCGACCTCTGCCGTCACTCCGACCTGGCTCTTGATCTGATGCGCGAGTGCGAGCGCGCTCTTCGGCCATTCCGCATCGGCGACCCCGGCCCGCGCCTCGACGATCACTTTGATGGCGTCGAGCCGCTCGGCGCGGCGCAGCTCGATCACGAAATGCGGCGCCAGCCGCTCGTCCTTGAGGATGATCTCTTCGATCTGACTGGGAAACACGTTGACGCCGCGGATGATCATCATGTCGTCCGAACGGCCGATCACCTTCTCCATGCGGCGCATCGAGCGCGCAGTGCCGGGCAGGATGCGCGACAGATCGCGCGTGCGATAGCGGATGACGGGCATTGCCTCCTTGGTGAGCGACGTGAATACGAGCTCGCCAACTTCGCCGTCCGGCAGCACCGCGCCGGTCGTCGGATCGATCACCTCCGGATAGAAATGGTCTTCCCAGATCGTGCAGCCATCCTTGCTCTCGATGCATTCCACCGACACGCCCGGGCCGATCACTTCCGACAGTCCGTAATTGTCGATGGCGTGCAGGTCGAAGGCGTCCTCGATTTCAGCGCGCATCGCATTGGTCCAGGGCTCGGCGCCGCACATCGCGATCTTGAGCGAGCTGGCACGCGGATCGACGTTCTGGGCGCGGAATTCATCGAGGATGGCGAGCAGATAGCTTGGGGTGACGAAAATGACGTCCGGCCTGAAATCGCCGATCAGCTTCACCTGCCGCTCGGTCATGCCGCCGGAGACGGGCACGACGGTCAGCCCCAGCCGTTCGGCCCCGTGATGGAAGCCGAGCCCGCCGGTGAACAGGCCGTAGCCGTAGGAATTCTGCGCGAGCATGCCGGGACGGCAGCCCGCCGCGCGCATGCAACGCGCGATGATGTCGGCCCAGGTCTCGATATCGCGGCGGCTGTAACCGACCACGGTCGGCTTGCCGGTCGTGCCCGACGAGGCATGCACGCGCAGCAACTGCTCGCGCGGCATGGCCATCAGCCCGAACGGGTAATTGTCGCGCAGCTCGGCCTTGGTGGTGAAAGGAAACCTGCGCAGATCCTCGAGCGTCGTGAGATCGTCGGGATGCACGCCGGCCTCGTCGAAGGCCCGCTTGTAATGCGCGACGTTCTTGTAGACGTGCGCCAACGTCCACTTTAGGCGCTGTAGCTGCAGCGCCGAAATCTCGTCGCGCGAGGCGATTTCGATCGGCTCGAGGGCTTCGCGGCGCGGCGTCAGATCGGCGCCTTTGAGGAAGAGGCCGGGCACGGTCAGAGCTTTCGTTGCGCCGCGTTCCAGTGTTTCTCGAGATTGGCAATCAGCGCCGGCGAGAAATGACAATAGGCCTGCTCGCGGCAATAGACCGCCATGTAGCGGCGGAACAGGTCGAGCGGCTCCTCGCCGACGCGGATGGCGCGCCGGTTGCCGGCCGCGCTCACCACGCCGGAGCCGGTGAAGTCGTCGACCACCCGGTCGATCGCCTGCTCCATCTCGCCG
>DASZLU010000170.1:0-49008 GCA_035552195.1 Allostellaceae bacterium
CCTGCCGCAATGGGACCTTTTCGTCATGGAAGATTGCGTGCGCGACATCGGCTTCGCGATCGTGCCGTGCAATTATCTGCAGATCATGGAGAACTCGCTCGACCCGGTGCATGTCGAGTGGCTGCATCGCTATATGCGCAACTACGTTCTTGGCAAGCTCGGCAAGCACGAGAAGCAGCGCCCGGTCGACAAACACGCCAAGGTCGGATTCGACGAATTCGAATACGGCATTACCAAGCGCCGTATCCTCGAAGGCAACAGCGAGGCCGACGACGATTGGGCGATCGGCCATCCCGTCGTCTTCCCGAACTATTTGAAGACCGGCAACACGTTCCAGATCCGCGTGCCGATCGATGACGAGAAGACGGCCTATTGGTGGTACCGCTGCTTCACCAAAGATTCGGGCGTGACGATCGAACCGCAAGCGCCCGAAGACATCCCGATGTATACGACCCCGGTGCCGCAGCTCGACCCGGCGGGGCGGCCGCAATGGGATGTGCTCGACAACAACAGCGGCCAGGACCTCGTCGCCTGGATCACCCAAGGCGCGATCACCGACCGCACCAAGGAAACGCTCGGCCGCTCCGACCGCGGCGTCATCCTTTATCGCAAGCAGCTCGAAGAAGGGCTGCAGGCCATCGCCGAGGGCAAGGATCCGCGTAACGTTTTCCGCGACCCGGCAAAGGGAAAGATTGACTTGCCGGTCGAGAAAGTCTTCCTCAACATCAAGACCAACATCCTCAACGGCGATCGCACGGGCAACACGGCAAAATACAGTCCGATCCTGAAGAAGATGGACGCCACCGCGGCCGAATAGCCGGCGGCAGCGGGGTTCTTGGGGTTATTAGGGAGGCGATGATGAATGGAACGCGGCTCCTCGTCTGGGCGGCGATGGCAATCCTGACGGGTATCGGGATCATCATGAGCGCCCGCGCCGCCGATATCGATCCCGCGACCTATTTCAAAGGCAAGACGATCACCATGGTCGTCGATTTCAAGCCGGGCGGCGGGACCGACGTGCAGGCGCGCTATTTCGCGGCGCGTTTCGGCAAGTTCATCCCCGGCGAGCCGCGCATCGTCGTCACCAACCTCTTCCCGATTCCGGCCGGGCGCAATTTCGTCTGGAACGCAAAGCCCGACGGCCTCGCGATCTCGTTCCTTGCCGCCGCCGATGTCGGCACCGAGCTCATCGATCCGACGGCGCAATTCGATAGCAGCAAATTCGAATACATCGGCTCGCACACCGCGCGCGATCTGATCCTCTATGTCCGCAACACCGTGCCTTATAAGACCCTGCAAGAGTCCAAAGGCGGGAGCATGCCGATCAGCATCGCGTTGCCGATTTCGCGGCCGGACGATCTCTCGGGTATCGGCCTCGCGACGGCCTTGCTGTCCATGTGGTTCGATGCGCCGTTGAAAATCACGCCGATCGCGCAGACCGGATCGAGCGACACGCTGCTGATGCTGGAGCGCGGCGACATCAACGGCTGGGTCGGCGGCGCGCAATGGTACACACTGCCGAAGCTGCGCCCGGGCTGGCTGAAAAGCGGCTATCTCAAGCCGATCGCCGATATGGGCAATCCCAATACCGAGCCGCACGCCAATGCCGAGACGGGCCTCGACATCCCAAACGCGATCACGTGGCTGAGCGACGATCAGAAGAAAATCTGGCGTGCCCTCGTCATCTCGCAAGTGCTGACCGGCAAGGCACTCGCGACCTCGCCGAACACGCCACCCGCAATCGTGAAGGTCTTGCGCGAGGCCTATGTCGCCGCCTTCAAGGACCCGGATTTCGTCGCCGGCGTCGAGAAGATCCAGCAGGAGCCGGCCGATGTCATTCCCGGCGACAAGCTGCAGGAGATGGTCGCAACGTCGCTCGCCGAATTCAAAGCCAGCCTCCCCGAATACAAAGCGCTGCAGAAGCAGATCTTCGAGCGCTATGTGAAAGGCTTGTAGCGCGCGATGGATGGCATCCTGGCTGGGCTCGCTTGGCTCGGAACCACATCCTACTGGCTCGCTTTCTTCGCCGCCGTTCTGATGGCCGCTGCCGCCGGGCTCGTTCCCGGTCTGTCAGCGACGTTGCTGATGGCGCTCGCCGTGCCCTTTATCGTTTTCAACATCCAGGATCCCGTCATCGGCATCGTGATGCTGGCGACGATCACGGCGGTTGAGGAAATTCTCGATGTCCTGCCGATCGTCGCGCTCGGCTACCCCGGCGTCGGACAGGTGACCTTCCTCGAAGCGCGGCCACTGGTGGCGCGCGGCTATGCGGCCCGCACGCTGGGCTTCATCTATGTCGTCGCGGCGTGCGGCGGGCTGATCGGGGCGATCGCGCTGTTGCTCATCATCCCGATCATTAAGCCCTTCATCCTGCAATTCAGCTTCGCCGAGATCGGCGCCATCGGCATTTTCGGCGTCGCCATGGTCGGCGCGCTGAGCCGCGGCGCGATGATCAAAGGCATCGCATCGGGCGCTTTCGGCATGCTGCTCAGCGCGGTGGGCTTGAGCGTCTTCACCGGCGAGGCACGCTACACGTTCGGCCAGCTCGAATTCCAGGAAGGGTTGCCGCTGATCGCAACCGTGGTCGGGCTCTTCGCCTTGCCCGAGATGGCCGATCTTTTGATGACGCGACAGACCGTGTCGTCCGCCGACGCAACGTTCGGCACGCGCGAAGTCTTCAAGGGCGCGCGCATCGCGCTCAAATACTGGAAGCTCATCATCCGCCACTCGCTGCTCGGCGTGTTCCTGGGCGCGATCCCGGGTATCGGCGCGCGCGTCGTGTCGTGGCTCTCGTACGGAATCGGCATTTCGATGACCAAGAACCGCCGCCAGTTCGGCCGCGGTTCCTATCGCGGCCTAGTGTTTTCCGAAGCCGTGCAAAGCTCGAAAGAAGGCGGCCACGCCATCCCGACTTTGGCGCTGGGTGTGCCGGCGGGACAGGCCTGGGTCTTCGTGCTGGTGGCGATGATCGCTTATGGCGTCTCGCCCGGGCCGCAATTCCTCTCGCAGCACACCGATATCGTCGTCCTCATCGTCGTCAGCCTGGTGCTTGGCAATGCGATGCTGGCGACGATTGGCATGCTGTGGTCGGGACGCCTCGCGAAGCTGTCGCGCCTGCCCTATCCGATGCTCTGCGCCGTGATCGTGCCCCTCGCCATCCTCTCGGCTTTCCAGGAGACGCGGCATTGGACGGCGGTACCGATCGTGCTGGGCTTCGCTTGCCTCGGCTTCGTGATGAAATATTTCCGCTGGCCGCGGCCGCCGCTGGTGCTGGGCTTCATCCTCGGCAAGATCGTCGAACAGAACATGCTGACCGCGATATCGCTGTACGGCGTGGTCGGCGTATTGGAGCGGCCGCTCACCGTCGGCCTCATCATCGGCGCCGTGGTCATCGCCGAGTTCCTGACCCGCATCGGCAATTCGGCGATGCAGCAGGCAGGCGTGCAAGCAACGGCCGAGAAACAGCCGTGGCGCTGGCAGCCCGACAATTACGTCGCGCTGTTCTTCGCTTTGGTCGGCGCATTCTTTGCGATCGGCGCCGCAAATTTCCGCCTCGCGGCGCGGACGTTCCCGATGGCGCTCGGCATTATCCTGCTGTTGCTCGCGCTATTGCAATTCGTCCGCAACGGCTGGCAGCGGGGCGAGGCCGAAGTGCTCGATATCGGCATGATGAGCAAAGGCATGGCGACGACGCGGCAAACCGCGCCGATCATCTTAGGGCTGATCGCGATGTTCCTGGTCATCGCTACCGCCATCGGCCTGCAATACGGCGCAATCGCGTTCGCCGCCGCGACGCCGGTCGCGCTGGGCGCCGGCAAACGCCCGTGGCTGTCGGGCCTCATCACCGGGGCGATCATGGCCGCGGTGGTGATCGGCCTCTTCGATCAGATGCTCAACGTCATGTGGCCGGACCCACTGGTGCTTTCCTGGGTCCAGGATTCGCTCTTCTAAGACCAAAGAAAAAGAGCGCGAGAAATCTCGCGCCCTTGTCTGAACGACCGTATTAGCGGCGCCCTTATTTGGGCGACATCACCATCGTCATCTGGCGGCCTTCCATGCGCGGATAGGCTTCGATCTTGGCGACCGAGTCGAGATCGTCTTTGACGCGCATCAGCACGTTCATGCCGAGTTCTTGGTGCGCCATCTCGCGACCTCGGAAGCGCATGGTGACCTTCACCTTGTCGCCTTCCTCGATGAAGCTTTTCATCGAGCGCATCTTCACGTCGTAATCGTGATCGTCGATCGACGGCCGGAGCTTGATCTCCTTGACCTCGATGACCTTTTGTTTCTTGCGCGCTTCGTTCTTGCGCTTCTGTTCTTCGTATTTGAATTTGCCGAAATCGAGGATCTTGCAAACCGGCGGATCGGCATTGGGCGACACCTCGACCAGGTCGAGGCCGGCATCCATGGCGCGGGCAAGAGCTTCGTTTCGGGGGACTACACCCTGCATCTCTCCTCGTTCGTCGACGAGGCGGACGCGCGGGACGTTGATCTCATCGTTGATCCGCGGCCCATCGTTGCGAGGGGGCGGCGGCGCTTGCGTTGGACGGGGTATGCGGCGACTCCTTAGTTTGTTGCAGCGGGTCCGGCCGCCGCGGAGGGCGGACGGGCCTCTCCTACCAATCTAGCGACGGCTTGGCCGAGTTCAAGAATTTCCTGGTCTTTCGCGCCCAAACGGCGGATGGCGACCGTCCGGTTCTCAGCTTCCCGTTTACCAACAACGAGCAGCGCCGGGATTTTCGCCAAACTATGTTCGCGCACCTTGTAATTGATTTTCTCGTTGGTGAGGTCGACGCGTGCCCGCAGCCCCGCGGCCTCGCAGGCGGCACGGACCTCCTCGGCATAGGAATTGGCCTCATCGGTGATCGTAGCCACAACTGCTTGAACCGGCGCCAGCCAGAGCGGAAAGCGGCCGGCATATTCCTCGATCAGGATGGCGATGAAGCGCTCGAGCGAGCCGAGAATGGCGCGGTGCAGCATGACCGGCCGGTGACGTTGTCCGTCCTCGCCGATGTAATTCGCATCGAGCCGCTCGGGCAGGACGAAATCGACCTGCAGCGTGCCGCATTGCCAATCGCGGCCGAGGGCGTCGCGCAGCACGAATTCGAGCTTTGGCCCGTAGAAGGCCCCTTCGCCGGGATTCATCGTATAAGGCAGGCCCGCCGCCTCGACGGCATGCTTCAGCGCGGCTTCGGCCCGGTCCCACGTCGCATCGGTGCCGGCGCGGGTCGGCGGCCGGTCGGAGAATTTGACGCTCACCTCCTCAAAGCCGAAATCGCGATAGACGCTCTGCAACAATGCGCAGAAGGCAACGCTCTCGCTTGTGATCTGGTCTTCGGTGCAGAAAATATGCGCGTCGTCCTGGGTGAAGGCACGCACGCGCATGATGCCGTGCAGCGCGCCCGACGGCTCGTTGCGATGGCACGAGCCGAACTCGGCCATGCGCAGCGGCAGCTCGCGATAGGAATGCAGCCCCTGGCGGAAGATCTGCACATGGCAGGGGCAGTTCATCGGCTTCACCGCAAGGACGCGCTTCGCTTCCGCGTCCTCGATGGTGAACATGTGCTCGCGGAATTTCTCCCAATGGCCGGAAGCTTCCCAGAGCGAGCGGTCGACGAGCTGCGGCGTCCTCACTTCGACATAGCCCGCTTTCTCGATGCGATCGCGGACGTAATTCTCGATCGTGCGATAGAGCGTCCAGCCTTTTGGATGCCAGAACACCGCACCAACGGCCTCTTCCTGCTGGTGGAAGAGATCGAGCTCGCGGCCCAAGCGGCGATGATCGCGCTTCTCCGCCTCTTCGAGCTGAAAGAGATATTGCTTCAGCTCTTTCTCGCTCGCCCAGGCGGTGCCGTAGACGCGTTGAAGCTGCGCGTTGCGCGCATCGCCGCGCCAGTAAGCGCCGGCGACCTTCGTCAGCTTGAACGCGTGACCGAGCTTGCCCGTCGAAGGCAGGTGCGGCCCGGCGCAGAGATCGACGAAATTGCCCTGGCGATAAAGGCTGATCGCCTCGTCCTTCGGGATTTCGTGAATCCACTCGGCTTTATACTTCTCGCCCATCTCGGCGAAGAATTCGACCGCGCGATCGCGCTCCCATTCCTCGCGCGTGATCTCTTCGTCGCGATCGACGATCTGATGCATGCGCTCTTCGATCTTCGCCAGATCTTCCGGCGTGAAGGGTGTGGCGCGCGCGAAATCGTAGTAGAAGCCGGTCTCGGTCGCGGGACCGAAGGTCACCTGCGTCTCGGGATAGAGCTCTTTCACCGCCTCGGCCATCACATGCGCGGCATCGTGACGGATGATCTCGACCGCTTCGGGCGCATCGCGCGTCAGGATCGCGAGCTTAGTGTCGTGCTCGATCGGCCGCGTCAGGTCGCGGGCTTCGCCGTCGAGCTTGACCGCGACGGCGGCTTTGGCGAGTCCGGCGCCGATGGAAGCGGCGATCTCGCCGCCGGTGACGCCGCGCGCGAAGCGGCGCACCGAGCCATCCGGCAGGGTGATTGCGATCTGGTCTTGGGAATCGGGAGCCATTTGCAGCGGTTTATCCGAAGGACAGCGTCGCGGCAACCTCGGCCACGCCGAGCGCCGCCAGGGCGTCCCGGCGCAGGATGGTGACCGCCGGCCCGCGCGGCTGGGTCAGCGCCGGATCGGACGCCGAAGAATAGAGCACCGTCGCCGGGCAAGCGGCGGCGACGATCAGATGCATCGGTCCGGTATCGTTGCCCACCGCGTAGCGCGCCGCCGCGCCCAGCCCGACGATCTCGGCGAGATTGGTCTGGCCGGCAAGGTCGCGGGCCAGCGAGATACCGCGCGACACCGCCTGCGTCACCTCGGCCTCGTTACGGCTACCGATCATTACCGGCGTGATGCCATGCCGGGCGAGGAGCGCGGCGAGTTCGGCGTAATGCTGTGCCGGCCAGCGCTTATCGAGACGATGGGCGGCGCCGCCCGGAACCAGCAGCATGAAATCGGGCGGCAGGTTGAAGCGCGCGATATCGGCGGCGGCCCAGGAGAGATCGGGGGGCGATACGGCAGCGATGCCCGCCATGGCGAGCTGATCCGCCTGGCGATCGAGCGTATGCATCGAGTCGCGCTGCGGATTGGCGTGGGGATGCGATGCGCCCCGCGCGATCCCCGACCATTCCGGCCGCCTGCCGGGTCGCATCAAATGGAAATAGCCGCTCGACCGCGACGACGTCTGAAGGTCGTAGATGCGATCGAAATGCCCCTCGCGCAGCCGCCCGCGCAGCCGCAGCCACGCGCTGATATCGAGGCCGCGCGGCCGCTCGTCGATCCAGACGCGATCGAAATAGGGCGACATCTGCGCGATATCGTTGAACGGCGCCGAGGTCAGCAGCGTGATCTCGGCGTCCCGGTGATGATCGCGGATCGCCGCCGCCGGCCCCATCGCCTGCACGAAATCGCCGAGGGCGCCGAGTTTAATGACGAGGATGCGCAGCCGCGCCGAGGCGCCGCGCGCGGATTCCAGCCCGGGCGATAAGGGGTTAGGCGGCAACGGTCGCCGCGGCGGTTTGCGGCAGCAGCTCGCGATAGACGGTCAGCGTTCGCGCCGCCATCAGCCTGCTGGTGAAAAGCGTGCGCACATGCGCGATCTCGCGCTGGCTCATCGCCAGCCGCGCCGTCGAATCCTCATCGAGCGCCAGCGCCAACGCCGCCGCCAGCGCCTCGGCGTTGCCGGGCGGTACCAGCCAGCCGGTATCGCCCGGCGTGATTGTTTCCTGCGCGCCGCCATGCGCGGTCGCGACGACCGGCCGGCCCATCGCCTGCGCCTCGATGATGACGCGCCCGAAGCCTTCCGGCTGGGTCGAGGCCGAGACGACGATGTCGGCGACCATGTAAGCCGCGGCCATATCGGGGCAATCGTCGATGAAGCGGAATGTCGCGGTACTGCCCGAAGCGGCGACCGCTTTCTCGAGCTCGCGCCGATAACCGGCATCGCCGCTGCCGAGGATCACGGCATGCACATCCGGCCGCTTTAACCGCGCCATCGCTTCGATGAAGACGAGTTGGCCTTTCCACCGCGTCAGTCGGCCAGGCAGCAGCACCGTCTGCGCACCTTCCGGCAGGCGCCAGGCATGCATCAGCCGCAGCATCCGCTCAGGCGAGATGGAATCCGGATCGAAGCGGGCGATATCGACGCCGCGCGGAATGAGACGCAAGCGATCCGGGCCGACCGCGTATGTCGCGGCGACATGATTGGCGACAAACTGCGAGATCGCGATCACGCGCTCGCCCGTCGCCATGATCGCGTTGTAGCGCCGCTTCAGTATCGAGCCGTGACCGTAGACGTTGTGGAACGTCGTGACGAAATGCCGGCCGGTGCGCTCTGCCGTATACCGCGCGCTCCACGCCGGCGCGCGGCTGCGTGCATGCACGATATCGACATCATGATGGACGACGACCTTGGCGAGCCGATCGATATTGTTGCGCATGACGAAGGGATTCTTCGACGCGAGCGGCAGCGTGATGTGGGTCGCGCCGACGCGCTCGAGTTCGCGCACCATCGGGCCGCCCTCGGACGCGACGACCGCGTTCCAGCCATAGGCGACCAGTGCCGCCGCGACATCGAGCGTGCCGCGCTCCACCCCGCCCATCACCAGCCGCGGCAAGACTTGCAGCACCGTGCCCTTGCCGCTTTCGGGGCGGCTCGTCGCGGTGTTAGTGTCGGGTTGTGACATGCGAAGTTTGAGGATCGTGCGAATATGAGTGAAGCGCATTCCATCTTAACACGCGACGATGGCGCGACAATCGGCTACCGCCGCCGCGACGGCAAATCGCCGTGCGTCGTTTTCTTATGCGGATTCAATTCCGACATGAGCGGCACCAAAGCCGAAGCGCTCGACGCGTTCTGCGCCGCGCGCGGCAATGCGTTCCTGCGCTTCGACTATTCCGCCCACGGCGTCTCCTCGGGCGATTTTGCGGATCTCACCGTTGGGCGGATGCTGGAAGATACGCTCGCCGTGATCGACCAGCAGAGCGAGGGCAAGCTGGTGCTCGTCGGCTCGAGCATCGGCGGCTGGCTGATGCTGCTCGCGGCGCTGGCGCGGCCCGAACGGGTGAAAGGGCTGATCGGCATCGCCGCCGCCCCCGATGCGACCGAGGATCTGATGTGGCAGCGGATGCCCTTCGAGCTGCGCGAGGACGTCATCACCAAGGGCGCGGTGCGGGTGCCGTCGAAATACAGCGAAGCCGGCTATCTCATCACCCGCAAGCTGATCGAGGAGGCGCGCGATCATCTCGTCATGCGCGCGCCGCTGGCGATCGACCGGCCGGTGCGGCTGCTGCACGGCATGATGGATCCCGACGTGCCGTATGAGACCAGCCTCACCCTCGCCGACCGGCTGACCGGCGACGACGTGCAGGTGACGCTGGTCAAGGACGGCGATCACCGCCTGTCGCGTACGCAGGATCTCGAACTGCTGCTGCGAACCGTAACGTCGCTGCTTACGTGAGCAGCGCGGCCGTTAGACCAAGGCTTCCAGGCCCTCGCGATAGCTCGGATAGCGCAGGATCACCCCAAGTTCGTCCTTGATCCGCCGATTGGCGACGCGCTTGCTGTCGGCATAAAAGCTGCGCGCCATCGGCGAGAGCGTGGCCGCGGCGAAATCTTCGCGCGGCGGCGGCGCAACACCGAGCAGTCCGGCGGCATAAGCGATCACCTCGTCCGGCGGCGAGGGAGCGTCGTCGCAGACGTTGTAGATCGCGCCCGCGCCCGGCTTGGCAATCGACGCTTCCAGCACCGCCGCCAGATCCGCGACATGGATGCGCGAGAATACCTGGCCCGGCTTCACGATCCGCCGCGCGGTACCGGCACGCAGCGCGTCGAGCGCGCTGCGGCCAGGGCCGTAAATGCCGGCGAGGCGAAAAATCTGCACGGGAATACCGCTGCGCTCGCCAAGCCCGCGCCAGGCGGCTTCGGCGGCGACACGATGGCGGCCGCGCTCGCCGCTCGGCGCGGCCGGCGTCGCCTCGTCGACCCAGCCGCCCGCCTGATCGCCGTAGACATTGGTGGAGGAGAGGTAGCCGATCCACCGCAACTGCCGCAGCGCGGCGATGTCCGTGCCATGGACGTCGAAGACCGGGCAGCCGACTTCGTCGGGCGGTATCGATATGAGAAGATGTGTCGTATCCGCTAATCGTTGCGCAACGTCGGCCAACGGATGGGCGCGCTCGAAACGCTGCAGCACGAAGGGAGCAGACGCGCCGTCCCGACTGGTGCCACCGATCGCCCAGCCTTGCTCCGCCAAGCGGCGGGCGAGGAAGCCGGCGCTGTATCCCAGGCCAAAGCAAAAGAGTGCACGCTGCATGGCTCGATACTAGCAAAACGATTTACAAACTCGCGGGCCGCGCGCACCATGCTGTTATGCGCAAAAGCCTGCGCGACGAACATGATGATTGGCCGGAGAACTGGCGCGCCGACGATGACGCCGACCGCCAGACCAAAGCGCTGGCCGGTCTCGCCCTAACCCTCGCCCTCGCCCTCGCGGGCTGTTACCTCGTCATTCATCTGCGCGCGGTCGCGCAAATCGAGGATTGTCTCCTCGCCCAGCATACGGATTGCGATTCGCTGATCGGCGAACGCTGATCTATTCCGCCGGGTGCGATTGCGAGCCGGATTGGCGCTGGCCGACGGGTCGCTTGTTCCAACGCGCGCCGAGCCGGCGGTTGAGGCGATCGAGATAGAGATAGATCACCGGCGTCGTGTAGAGCGTGAGAAGCTGCGACACGAGCAAGCCGCCGACGATGGCGACGCCCATCGGCTTGCGCAATTCCGAGCCGGCGCCTGTCCCGAGCGCCAGCGGTAATCCGGCGAACAGCGCCGACATCGTCGTCATCATGATCGGCCGGAAGCGCAGAAGACAGGCTTCATGAATCGCGTCGACCGGCGATTTGCCGTGATTGCGCTCCGCCTCGAGCGCGAAGTCGATCATCATGATCGCGTTCTTTTTAACGATGCCGATCAGCAGCACGATGCCGACGATGGCGATGACGCTGAGGTCGTAGCCGAAGAGCATCAGCCAGACGAGCGCACCGACACCCGCCGAAGGCAGCGCGGAGAGGATCGTGATCGGATGGATATAGCTCTCATAGAGCACACCGAGCACGATATAGACGACGAGGATCGCGGCAGCGACGAGCAACGGCGTCGATGCCAGGGACTGCTGAAAGGCCTGGGCCGTGCCTTGGAACGTGCCCTGCAGCGTTGCCGGCGCCCGCAAATCGTAACGCATCTGATTGATGCGATCGACCGCAACGCCGAGCGAAGTGCCGGGCGCGAGGTTGAAAGAAAGTGTCACCGCGGGGAACTGGCCTTGGTGATTGACCGAGAGCGCTTCGACCTTGTTGACGAAATGCGCGAAACTCCCGAGCGGCACGCGCGCGCCGTTGGCGCCGATGACATAGAGCTTCGAGAGCACCGTCGGATCGGTTTGGAACTGCGGCTGCACCTCGAGAATGATCCAATATTGATTGGTCGACGTGTACATGTCGCCAACGACGCGCGAGCCGAACGCGTCGTAGAGCGTGTTGTCGATCGCGGCCGGCGAAATGCCCAATCGTGCCGCCGCATCGCGATCGATCTCGATATCGAGATGCGGCGCCGCGACCTGCTGGTCCGATGCGACATCCTGCAACCCCGGCAGCTTCGCCATCGCCGCTTCGACCTTGGGCGCCCACTCGTTGAGCTCGTTCGAATCCGTGTCGGTGAGCGTGTATTGGTACTGGGTGCGGCTCAAGCGGCCGCCGACATTGATGTCCTGCCCGACCTGCATGAAGAATTTGACGCCCGGCACTTGCGCCACGATCGGCCGTAGCCGCGCGACCACTTGGTCGGCGGTTACGTCGCGCTGATCGAAAGGCTTGAGCTGGATATTCATGCGCCCGGTGCTTTCGGACGCGTTGCCGCCGGTCGCGCCGGCAAAGCCGGTGACGCTATCGACCGCCGGATCGGCTTTGATCTTGTCGATGAGCTGCCGCATGATCTGCGACATACCGGCAAAGGACGTGTCCTGCCGCGCATCGGCCTCGCCGAAGATGAAGCCCGTATCCTGCTGCGGGAAGAAGCCTTTCGGGATCATTACGTAGAGGAATCCCGTCAACGCGATGAGCGCGATCGTCGGCAGCAAGGTGATGAATTGATGCCTCAGGACCCAGGTCAGGCCGCGATCGTAAAAGCGGATGATCGCATCGAACATGTCCTCGGCCCATTGGCTGACGCGGTTGCGCCTATGCGCATCCTCGTGCTTCAAGAACAGCGAACACATAACCGGCGTCAGCGTCAGCGAGATGAATGCCGAGATCACGACGGCGATCGCCACCGTCATGGCGAATTCGCGGAACAGCCGGCCGATGATGCCGCCCATGAAGATCAGCGGGATGAACACCGCGATCAGCGAGCATGTGATCGAGATGATGGTGAAGCCGATCTGCCCCGCGCCCTTGATCGCGGCATCGAACGGCGATTCGCCGGCCTCGATGTAACGCACGATGTTCTCGATCATGACGATCGCATCGTCGACGACGAAGCCGACGGCGATGGTGAGTCCCATGAGCGAGAGATTGTCGAGACTGTAGCCGCAGGCATACATCACAGCGAAGGTGCCGATAATTGAGAGCGGCACGGCGATGCCGGGAATGACCGTCGCCCAGAGCTTTCGCAGGAAGACGAAAATCACCATGATCACGAGGCACATGGTGAGAAGGAGCGTGAAGCGAACGTCGGCAACCGAGGCGCGGATCGTCACCGTGCGATCTGACATCAGATCGATGTTCACCGCCGCCGGAATCGACGGCCGCAGCTGATCGAGGAGCGCGTTGATACGATCGACGGTCGCGACCGTATTGGCGCCAGGCGCGCGCTGCACCATCAGCAACTCGGCCGGCTTGTCGTTAAACCAGGCGCCGACGCGGTTGGTCGCGACGGAATCGACGGAGCCGCCGATGTCTTTCACCCGCACCGGCGCCCCATTCTTGTAGGCAACGATCACGTCGTCGAAGGACTTCGCGCTATAAAGCTGATCGTTGGTGTCGAGCGTGATTGCTTGATGGGTGTTCTCGAGATTGCCCTTCGGCGCATTGATGCTGGCATTCGCCAGCGCGGTGCGAACGTCTTCGAGGCCGATGCCGCGCGATGCCAGCGCTTCCGGGTTAACCTGAACCCGCACGGCGTATTTCTGCTCGCCGCCGATATTCACCTGGCTGACGCCCGGCACGGTCGAGATGCGCTGAGCCAAAATCGTGTAGGCGTAATCGTCGACTTTGCTCATCGGCAAGGTCTTCGAAGAGATCGCGTAGATCAAGATCGCGCGATCGGCCGGATTGGTCTTCTTGTAGGTCGGCGGGTTCGGCAGATCCTTCGGCAGCAACCCGCCCGCCGCGTTGATCGCGGTCTGTACATCCTGCGCCGCGCCGTCGATATCGCGATCGAGATCGAATTGCAGCGTGATCGATGTCGCACCGAGACCGCTGGTCGAGGTCATCTGCGTCAGGCCGGTGATCGCGGCGAATTGCTGCTCCAGCGGCGTCGCCACCGAGGACGCCATCGTATCCGGCGAGGCGCCGGGAAGCTGCGCGGTCACTTGGATGGTGGGAAAATCGACGCTCGGCAGGGCCGCGACCGGCAGCAACGAGTAAGCCACCAGACCGAAGATCAAGATGCCGAGCATCAACAGCGATGTCGCGATCGGCCGGCGAATGAACGGCTCGGAAATGCTCATCCGGCACTGCCCCTAATCGTCAACATACAGCGATCTTCAACATTCCGGCGTCTTCAGCCTTCGCCCTTCGCCGCCGGTGCGGGTTGCTGCGATTGGGGCGGCAGGATCGAGACCTTGGTGCCCTGCTGCAGCCGATACTGACCGTCGACCACGATCTGCTCGCCGGCGCTCAGCCCTTTCGAGACGACGGCGAGACCGTCCTCGTTCTCGGCCACGGTCACGATACGCTGCTCGACCGTGTCGTCGGGTTTGATGACGAAGAGAAAACTGCCGTCGGGGCCTGCCTGGATGCTGCGCGCCGCCACGGTCACGGCGTTCTTCAGCGTATCGACCTGCAAGCGCATGTCGACGAATTCGCCCGGCCACAGCGCCTCGTCCTGATTATCGAAGCTGGCCTTGAGGTGGATGGTACCGGTCGACTGATCGATCTGATTGTCGATCAGCGTTAGTCCACCCTTGGCAATCTGCCGCCCTTCGCCTTGCGACCAGGCTTCCGCCGACACCGCGTCTTTGATCTGTGCCTGGCGGATCGCGTCGAGTTCACCCTGCGGCGCGGTAAAGCTGACATAGATCGGCTTCAACTGCGTGATCGTCACCAGCGCGGTGTTGTCGCTGGCATGAACGAGATTGCCGATGTCGATCTGCCGCGCGCCGGTGCGGCCGTCGATCGGCGAGCGAATATCGGCATAGTCCAGGTTCAGCTGTGCCGCCTCGATCGCGGCTTTATCCGACGCCACCGTCGCCTCGAGCGCTGTCGCGTTTGTGCTGTCGGTGTCGAATTGTTGGCGCGAGATAAATTCCTTGCCGACGAGCGGCTTGTCGCGATTGGCGTTGCGCTGGGCGTTGGCTTGCTGCGCCTGGTCGCGCGCAAGATTGGCTTGCGCTTGGGCGAGAGCCGCCTGAAACGGACGCGGATCGATCTCGAACAGCGGATCGCCCTTCTTCACCTCCTGGCCTTCGGTGAAATCGACTTTAACGATCGTGCCGTCGACGCGGCTTTTCACACTGACGTTGTTATAGGCTTGAACGGTGCCCAAGCCGCGGACATAGACCGGCATGTCGCGGGAAGCCGCGGTCTCTGCCGTAACCGGCGCCGTCGGCGCGGACGCGCTGCGCGATTGCGCCGCAGCCGCGCCGTGTTTTGTGCTGTGAAATACCAACCCCGCGACGACGAGAAGAGCAACGCCACCCAATGTAACGATTGGCCAATACCGACGATCCACGCGCGGAACATCCTTCTTTCGCAATGCACAAGAGCTTTAAGCCCTAATAGGTGCGTCTTTGATCGAACGTTCCCGCCCGGCCCACAAACAATTGCGTGACAAAGATGTTAGCTATGCCAAAGCCTTGGATTGCAACGAGTCGTGACTGCTCACGGTCACGTTAGGCGCTGGTTTGCCCAAAAAAATATAGTATGATCGTGCGCCTTTTCGGGCGGGCAAGTTGGGCGCAGAAAGCGCCTTTTAAAACAACGGACAGAACAGCGGGCGGTCGAAAATGAGACGTGTGATTTGGGCCGCGGCCCTGCTGGGCTCTGTGGCGGCCAGCGCTGTTCTGTATGAGATCGCCGCCCCTTCCGATGCCCATTCACAACAAGCCCAAGGACAACAACGACCGCAAGCCGGCGTTCCGGTGCGCGTCACCACCGCGATGACGAAGTCGACACCGGTTGAGTTCAACACGATCGGCAACGTGCAGACCATCGCATCGGTGGCGGTGAAATCACGCATCGACGCGGTGATCGATCAGGTCCTCGTCAAGGATGGCCAGTATGTGAAGGCGGGCGACGTTCTGTTCCAGCTCGATTCACGCGCGGCGCTGGCGACAATGCATCAAGCGGAAGCGGCGCTGGCGCGCGATCAGGTGACGCTCACCAACGCGCAGCGCAACGCCAATCGCGATAAATCGCTGATCGCCAAGAATTTCGTTTCGCAACAACAGTTCGATACCGATTCCGCGACCGCCGCCGCGCTCGAGGCAACGGTGAAAGCCGATCAGGCGCAGCTCGAGAATGCCAAGGTCTTGCTGTCTTACTATTCGATCGTCGCGCCGCTCGACGGCCGCGTCGGCATGATCGCGATCAAACAAGGCAACAGCATCAAGTCGAACGACGTACCGTTGGCCACGATTAACGAGGTGCAGCCGATCTATGTCTCGATCGCGCTGCCGCAGAACAACCTGCCCGAGCTGCGCAGCGCGATGACGCAGGGACCGGTCGCCGTTCAAGTGCGGCCGGCGGGCGACAAGGGCGAGCCGATCGCCGGCAAGATCGCCTTCTTCGACAACTCGATCGATTCGACCTCGGGCACGATCAATGTCCGCAGCACCTTCGAGAACACCGATCAGCGATTGTGGCCGGGGCAATTCGTGAATGTCTCGGTGCTGGTGCGCACCGATCCCAACGCGCTGGTCGTCCCGCCCGCCGCGGTCCAGGCGGGACAGAACGGCACTTATGTTTTTATCATCAAGGACGACAACACCGCCGAGTCCCGGCCCGTCGCCGTCGACCGCACGGTCAATGGTCTCGCGGTTATTACCAAGGGCTTGAGTGCCGGCGAGAAGGTCGTGACCGACGGCCAGTTGCGCCTCAGCGACGGCGTTCATGTCCAAATTGTCAGCGACGCCCCGAAGGGTGACGCATCATGAGCCTGCCTGAGTTATGCATCCGCCGTCCGGTGATGACGACGCTGCTGATGCTGGCCTTCGTCATCTTCGGTCTCTTCAGCTACCGCCTGCTTCCCGTCGCCGCGATCCCGAAGGTCGATTTCCCGACCATCGTCGTGACCGGCCATTTCCCGGGTGCCTCGCCCGAGACCATGGCGGCTTCGGTCGCGACACCGCTTGAGCGGCAGTTCTCGACCATCGCCGGCCTCAACTCGATGGTGTCGTCGAGCGGTTTGGGCGTCACTCAAATCACCATGCAATTCGATTTGAGCCGCGACATCGACGGCGCCGCGCTCGACGTTCAATCGGCTCTGACCTCGGCGGCACGCAAGCTGCCGATCCAGATGACCACGCCGCCCAGCTTCCTGAAGGCCAATCCCGCGGACGCGCCTGTCATCTTTCTCAACCTCAATTCGTCGACGATGCCGCTGTCGGACGTGGACGAATATGCCGAGACGCTGATCGCACAGCGCCTCTCGACCTTGAGCGGTGTCAGCCAGGTCCTGGTCATGGGCCAACAGAAATTCGCCGTGCGCGTCCAGGCCAATCCCGAGGCGCTAGCCGCCAAGGGCATGACGCTCGATGATCTGCAAAACGCGGTCGCCGCCGCCAATTCCTCGACGCCGGTCGGCACGCTGATGGGGCAAAATCAGGCCTATACGATCCAAGCGAACGGGCAGTTGCCGCATGCCTCTCAATATCAAAACCTGATCGTCGCCTATCGCAATGGCGCGCCGGTACGGTTGAAAGACGTCGCCAAAGCCGTCGACAGCGTCGAGGACGATCGTCAGGCGAGTTGGTACAACGGCAATCTCGGCATCCTGCTGGCCGTCCAGCGCCAGCCCGACGCCAACACCGTTGAGGTCGTCGATTCGGTCAAGGCGCTCATCCCGTTCTTCGAATCGCAGCTGCCCGCGTCGGTCAAGCTCAACGTCCTGCTCGACCACTCGGTTTCGATCCGCAATTCGGTCAGCGACGTCCAGACGACCTTGCTGATCACGGCGGCGCTCGTCGTCCTCGTGATCTTCATCTTCCTGCGCAACGTGACCGCGACGTTGATCCCCGCGCTGGCGCTGCCCGTCTCGGTCATCGGCACCTTCGCCGGCATGGAAATGCTGGGTTACAGCATCGACAATCTCTCGCTGATGGCGCTGACCCTCTCGGTCGGCTTCGTCGTCGATGACGCGATCGTCATGCTCGAGAATATCATGCGCCATGTCGAAGGCGGCGAGCGTGTCATCGACGCGGCGTTCCGCGGCTCGCGCGAAATCGCCTTCACCATCTTGTCGATCACCCTGTCGCTGGTCGCGGTGTTCATCCCCGTGTTGTTCATGGGCGGCGTGGTCGGCCGCGTCTTCCGCGAGTTCGCCGTCACCATCAGCCTGACCATCCTGATCTCGGGCTTCGTTTCGCTGACCCTGACGCCGATGCTCGCCTCGCGGCTCATCAAGGCGCATCACGGTGAGCATCACAATCTCGCCTATCGCGCATTCGAGCGCGGCTTCGACGCGCTGCTCGCGGGTTACAAGGCGGGCTTGGGCTTCGTGCTGCGCTGGCGCTTCGTCACCCTGCTCCTGACCGTCTGTTCGATCGCGCTGTCGGGTTACCTCTTTGCCGTCGTGCCGAAGGGCTTCTTCCCGGTTGTCGACACCGGCGTGCTGATCGGCTCGATCGAGGCGGCCCAGGACATCTCGATGAAATCGATGTCCGAGCACACGATGGAGGTCGCGCGCGTCATCAAGGCCGATCCGAATGTGAGCGACGTCACCGCCTTCGTCGGCGCCGGCGGCCAGAACCCGGCGCTCAATCAAGGGCGGTTCTTCATCCAGCTCAAGCCGCGCGATCAGCGCGAATTGTCGGCGACCCAGGTGATTCAGGAATTGCGCCCCAAAGTCGCGCGCGTCGCCGGTACGAACACTTTCTTCCAGCCCTTGCAGGACATCAATCTCGGCGGCCGTCCGTCGAAGAGCCAGTTCCAATATACGCTGCAGGACGGCAACACGGACGAGCTTTACAAATTCGCCGGGACGATGGAGAGCCGCATGCGCGGCCTAACCGGCGTTCAGGACGTGACCTCCGATCTGCAATTGCGCAACCGCCTCGCGATGATCGACATCAATCGCGACAAAGCGGCCCAGATGGGCATCACGATCGATCAGGTGAAGAACACCTTCTACAGCGCATTCGGTACGCGTCAGATCTCGACGATCTACCAGCCGTCTAACAGCTATGAGGTGATCATCGAGCTCGATCCGGCGGATCAGCAGGCGCCGACCGACCTCTCGAAGATCTATGTGCGCGCATCATCGGGCCAGATGGTTCCGCTCGCCGCGCTGGCTACGATCAGCGAGGGCATCGGCCCGGTCACGATCAATCATCAAGGCCAGCTTCCCTCGGTCACGGTCTCGTTCAACCTGCAGCCCGGCTTCTCGCTCGGCACCGCCATCGACGAGATCAAGCAGCTCGAGCACGACGTCGATTTGCCGGTGTCGGTCAGCAGCAGCTACCAGGGCAACGCGCAGGTCTTCCAGCAAGCCCTCCAAGGCCAAGGGTTGCTGCTCTCGGCCGCCGTGATCGTCATCTACATCGTGCTCGGCATTCTCTACGAGAGCTTCATCCATCCGATCACGATCTTGTCCGGCTTGCCGGCGGCGGCGCTCGGCGCCCTGCTGACGCTGATGCTGTTCCATCAGGATATGAGCGTCATCGCCATCATCGGCGTCGTGATGCTGATCGGCATCGTGAAAAAGAACGCGATCATGATGATCGACTTCGCGCTCGATCGGCAGCGTAACGGAGCGAGCGCCGAGGAGGCGATCTTCGATGCTTGCCTCCTGCGCTTCCGGCCGATCATGATGACCACCATGGCGGCGATCATGGGCGGCCTGCCGATCGCCGTCGGCTGGGGCGAAGGTGCCGAGCTGCGCCGGCCACTGGGGCTTGTCGTCGTCGGCGGCCTGGTCGTTTCGCAATCGCTGACCCTTTTCATTACGCCGGTGATTTTCCTTTATCTCGAAAAATTCCGGCTCCTCTTTGCGCGGGGCGGCGAAACCGTGCCCGCGCTGGGTGCACCTGACGGACATCCCGTGCGTGAAGCCGGCGAATAAGCGCCACATCGCCGCCGCTCTCGTCGCCGCGGCGTTGACACTCGATCTCGGCCTCGGCGCCGCCGGTGCGGCGACCGGTCGTAGCGAGGGGCCGCAAAACAAGCTGCCGCCCCCGCCGATTCCCGAGGCACAGCATTACGATCGCTGCCTCGCGCTGGCCCACAGCGATCCGCAAAAAGCGCTCGACGATGCGCAAGACTGGCACAATGTGGGTGGCGGCTTTCCGGCGCAGCATTGCGTTGCCATCGCGTTGGTCGGTCTCAAGAAATACGCCGAGGCGGCAACGCAGCTCGAAGCGCTGGCCAATGCCATGATGCAGGCCGGGCCCGAGATGCGGGGCGACGCGCTCGAGCAAGCCGGCCAGGCCTGGCTGCTCGCCGGCAAGCCGAGCGAAGCGAAAGTCGCTTTCAACGGCGCGCTCGGCTTCCGGCCCAAGGATGCCGAATTGCTGATCGACCGCGCCGAAGCCTTCGCCCTCGACAACAAATTCTTCGATGCGATCGACGATCTCAACACCGTGCTCGACCAGTCGCCCAATCGCGTCGATGCGCTGGTCTATCGCGCCTCGGCCTATCGCCAGCTCGGCTCGCTCGATCTCGCCTCGGACGATATCGACCGCGCGTTGCGCCTCGATCCGAATTCGGTTTCGGGTTTTCTCGAGCGCGGCAATCTGCGCCGGTTGAAGAAGGATGACGCCGGCGCCCGGGCCGATTGGCTGCAGGTGATCAAGCTCGGCCGCGGCACGCCGGCCGCCGCCTCGGCGCAGGACAATATCGCGCATCTCAACGAACAGCCCGCGAGCAACGGCCCAGGCCCGCTCACCGGCCCGGCGGCGCCAAGCACCAAGCCCTAGCGGCGCATTAATTGCGGCTGGGCGTTAGAAATCGAGATCGGTGTAATGCTTGGGCGGCGGTGCGCCGGGCACCGTATCGGCGAGGATCGGCCGGAAACTCGGCCGCGACTTCACCCGCGCATACCATTCTTTCGCCGGCTCGAACTCGTCCCAGGCGACATCGCCGAGATAATCGAGGACCGAGAGATGCGCCGCCGCGGTCACGTCGGCGAGCGAGAAATAATCCCCCGCCAACCAGCCGCGGTATCGTTCGGTCAGATAAGCGACGTAGTCGAGATGGTATTTGAGGTTGGATTTGGCGGCGCGGATCACCGCCGAATCGGGCGCGCCGAAGCCCAGGAATCGCTTCATGAATTTCTCCGTGACCAGCGGCTCGGTCACTTCGCGATTCATCTTGATGTCGAACCAGGCAACGAGGCGGCGCACTTCGGCGCGATCGGCCGGGTTGAGCCCCAACAGCAATTTCTCGCGGTAGACTTCGTCGAGATATTCGGCGATCGCGCCCGCCTCGGCGAGCACCGTGCCGTCGGGCTCGATCAGGACCGGCACGTCACAAGCGGGGTTGAGGGCAACGAATTCGGCCCGGCGCTCCCATACTTTCTCGATCTGCATCGAGAATTCGAGATTCTTCTCCTGCAGCACCAAGCGGATTTTGCGCGACAGCGGCGACAGCCAAAGGTGATAAAGAAGGCGCATGGGATGGACTGTCTCATAGCGCCAGGGAACGGTAAAGCCGAGAGGACAGTTTGCCGCTCGTCTTCGGCGGATCGGTGCGATATGGGGTGGGGATGATGACGGCTGTCGAGCGCACGGAAGCCACCGCACTGATCGATTTCTGGTTCGGCCCGCCGCGCTCGCCGCACCGCTTCGGCCCGCGCGACGTCTGGTTCAAGGTCGATCCGGCTTTCGATCAGCAAATCCGTGACCGGTTCGGCACGCTGCGCGCGCGCGCCGCGGCCGGCGCGTGCGCCGATTGGATGCTCGAAGCCGAGCCCTGCCTCGCGCTGATCCTGCTGCTGGATCAACTGCCGCGAAATCTCTTTCGCGGCCAGGCCCAAGCTTTTGCCACGGACGCGATGGCGCGCGCAGCGGCGGGCGCAGCCCTGTCGCGCGGCTTCGATCGCTCGCTGCCGGCGAGCTGGCGGCAATTCATCTACCTGCCCTTCGAGCACAGCGAAGACCTCGCCGATCAGGAGCTTAGCGTAAAGCTCGCCGCGAATTTGGCGCGCGACCCCGCCTTCGCCGGGACACTCGATTATGCTCAGCGCCACCAGGCGATCATCGCGCGCTTCGGCCGCTTCCCGCATCGCAACGCCGCGCTCGGCCGGAAATCGACCGCGGAAGAGGAAGCTTTTCTGAAGGAACCCAACTCGTCTTTCTGAGTTGGGCAAGCGCGTCAGATCGGGCTGGGCTTGAGCCGGCCCAAGCGACGGAAGCGATCGAGATAGGTCGGCAGGATCAGCTCGAGCGCGGTCGGCGTGATGCCGAGCTCGGCGAGACCAGGCATGCCCGGCGTCGCGATCGCATCATGCTTCAACATCCGCACTTGATCGCGGGTGAGCAGCGGATTCGGCAGCCATTCGAGGAAACACGCTTCGAGCGACGCCACGCCGAACGGTATCGACATCAGCAGCCGCTTGCGCGCCGTCATTTGGAGGATCATCTCGAAGAGCTGACGCATTGAAAAGACCGCTGGTCCGGCGAGGGCGTAGGTCTTGCCTTCGCCGTCGTCGCGCGACAGCACGGCCGACACCGCCGCCGCGACATCGCCGACATAAACCGGCTGAAACTTGGTCGCGCCGCCGCCGATCAGCGGCAAGACCGGCGAGACCCGCGCCATCGCGGCAAAGCGATTGAAGAAATTGTCCTCCGGCCCAAAGACCAACGACGGGCGCAGGATGGTGGCGCTCGGGAAAGCCGCGCGCACCGCCGCCTCGCCCTCGGCCTTGCTGCGGGCGTAGGCAGCGCTCGAATTCGGATCGGCGCTCAACGCCGAGATCTGGACGAAGCGTTTGACGCCGGCGCTCTTGGCGAGGGTCGCCAACTGCCCCGCCCCGCGATGATGCGCAATCTCGAAACGCTGCCTGCCGCGCTCGTAGAGAATACCGACGAGATTGACGACCGCGTCGCAGCCGGCGACGACTGCGGCAAGCGCGCGCTCGTCGCGCAGGTCGGCGCTGAAGGGCGCGATCTGACCGACATCGCCCATCGGCCGCAGGAACCCGGCGCTGCTGGCGTGGCGTGCACAAGCCGCGATGACCGCGCCGTCGCGCGCTAGGTCGCGCACGACATAACGCCCAACAAAACCCGAAGCTCCGAAAACGGCGATGCGGCGAGACGTCATGTCGTGTTCTATACAATAGCAAAGCGGCGCGTGCGAGCACCCGAATCGGCGGGAACCGGCGCAGAAAACCGTCCCCGCAATTGACAGAACGCGGCCTGCCGCCTAATCACGAGCGGGGCCCTGGTGGCGGAATTGGTAGACGCGCTAGATTCAGGTTCTAGTGATCGAAAGGTCGTGGAAGTTCGAGTCTTCTCCAGGGCACCAAGCCTTTTTGGCACGCCCCACCGACAATAGCGGCAGAACGTGACGATCCATTTTCACCAAGGCGATCTTCCGGCTGGCCTTAGTTTCGGGGCGAGCGTCGCCATCGACACCGAGACCATGGGTCTCAACCCGTTGCGCGACCGGCTTTGCCTCGCGCAGCTTTCGGCCGGCGACGGCGACAGCCATCTCGTTCAGTTCATGCCCGGCCAATACAACGCCCCCAATCTACGCGCGCTGCTGGCCGATCCGAAAGTGCTGAAGCTCTTTCATTTCGGGCGTTTCGACATCGCGGTGATGGCGCATTATCTGGGCGTCGTCGCGGCGCCGGTGTATTGCACCAAGATCGCCTCGAAACTGGCGCGGACTTTCACCGACAAGCACGGGCTCAAAGACCTTTGCCGCGAGGTTCTGGGTGTCGAGATCTCGAAGCAGCAGCAGAGTTCTGATTGGGGCGCGCCGGTGCTGACCGACGAGCAGAAACGCTACGCCGCCTCGGACGTGCTCCATCTCCATGCGCTCAAGGCCAAGCTGGACGCCATGCTGGTGCGCGAAAACCGGGCACAATTGGCCGCCGCCTGCTTCGCTTTTCTGCCCACTCGGGCCTTCCTGGACCTGACCGGCTACGAAAACGCCGATATTTTCGAACATTGAGGGTTTTTGCTGCACTGCGGCATAAACACCGCCCCGGCTCTCCCCGCGTTGACCGCGCCAGGGAGGAGACGGCATAGTTAGCCCTATAGAAGGGGCAGGGTGCCGTATCCCGGGCTGGCTGTGGCCGGCCCTTTATCCGCAGCAGCAAAAGGCCTGGTCCCGCGGGGATGCCAAAAGACGCAGTCGATAACACGCTGGCCGTCGCCCGCCGCGTTCTCAAGACCGAGATCGCCGGCCTGACGGCACTTGCCGCCGAGTTGAACGGCCGCTTCTCCGAGGCAGTCAATCTGCTCGCCGCGGCCAAGGGCCGGGTCGCCGTGACCGGCATGGGTAAGAGTGGCCATATCGCGCGCAAGATTGCCGCGACATTCGCGTCGACCGGCACACCGGCGCAATTCGTCCATCCCGCCGAAGCGAGCCACGGCGATCTCGGCATGATCGCGCCGGGCGATGCGGTGCTAGCGCTTTCCAATTCGGGCGAGACCGCCGAACTCGCCGATATCGTCGCCTATACCCGGCGGTTCCGCATCCCGCTGGTGGCGGTCACCCGCCGCGACGGCAGCGCCCTCGGCGGCGCCGCCGATGTCACGCTCGTTCTGCCGGACATCGAGGAAGGCTGCCCGATGGGGCTTGCGCCAATGAGTTCGACGACGATGACGCTCGCTTTGGGCGACGCCCTCGCGGCGGCGATGATGGAGCGCAAAGGCTTCTCGAGCGCCGATTTCCATAGCCTCCATCCCGGCGGCCAACTCGGCCGGCAATTGCTGACGGTACGCGATCTGATGCATGTCGGCGACGCTATGCCGCTGGTGGCGTTGGGCACGAAGATGGCCGACGCGATCCTCACCATGTCGGAAAAGACTTTCGGCTGCGTCGGCGTGGTCGATGCGGGCAGGCACCTCGCCGGGATCGTCACCGACGGCGATTTACGCCGTCACATGGCGGATGATTTGCTGCGCTCGACCGTTGATGCCGTGATGACCAAGCAGCCGAAGACGATCCGGCCGCAGGCGCTGGCCGCGGAGGCGCTGGGCCGCATGAACCAACAGGCGATCACTAGCCTCTTCGCCGTCGACGACGAGGGCCGGCCGCTCGGCATCGTTCGCATTCATGATTGCTTACGCGCAGGTATCGCATGAGCGCTCGCCAGGCCGATTCGACAACCGAAGCCCTGCGCGCGCTGCGCCGCCGCCTGCATTTCGGCGACACGCGCAGCCACAGCCGCTTCGTCCAACGCAGCAAGTGGATTCTGCCCAGCCTCGCGGTAACGCTGTTGCTGCTGGTCGCGACCTGGCCGCAGCTCAAATCGGTTGTCGATCGTCTGCACTTCAGCGCGCCGCGCATCGACGTCAGCGACGCGCGCAATCTACGCATGGTCGATCCGCGCTACAGCGGCATCGACAAGCAGAACCGGCCTTACGTGCTGACGGCATCGACCGCAACGCAGGCTTCGGGTTCCGACGACATCGTTTCGCTCGCCGCACCGAAAGCCGATATGACCACGAATAGCGGCAATTGGGTCGAGGTGACGTCTTATACCGGTACCTACCAGCCGCAGCCGCAGCTGCTCGATCTCTACGGCGATGTCGAGCTTTATCAGGATCGCGGCAACGAGTTTCACACCGACAGCGCGCGCATCGATATCGCCGACGGTACGGCGAAAAGCGATCAGCCGATGAGCGGCCAAGGCCCGTTCGGCCACGTCACCGCCGCCGACGGTTTCACGATGCTCGATCGCGGCGCCGTCATCCAGTTCAACGGCAAGACCAATCTCACGCTGCTGCCGCGGCCCAAGGACGCGGAATGAGAAGGGGCGCCGTTGCGCTCCTTGCCGTTTTCGCTTTGGTGATCGCGGCATCGGACACGCGCGCGCAAGGGCAGCAATCGAATGCGCCCCAATCGAATGCGTTAGGTCTTGCCGGCGACGACAACAACAATAAGCCCGTCAATATCGAGGCCGAAAACGGCATCGAATGGCAGCAGAACAACAAGGTCTACATCGCGCGCGGCAATGCGAAAGCGACGCGCGGCGACGATGCCGTCACCGCCGACACGCTTTACGCCTATTACCGCGACGCGCAGCAGCCGCAACAAGCCGCTTCGGCGTCGCCGCAATTGCGCTCCAACACGCAATCGGGTCAGCAAAGCCCTTTTGATAGCGGCTCGACGCAGGTCTATCGCTTGGTCGCGCAAGGCCACGTCGTTTTCACCACGCCCTCGCAAACCGCCTATGGCGATCAAGCCGATTACAGCGTCGACGAAGCGATGCTGGTGGTCACCGGCAAGAATCTGAAGATCGTGACGCAGCAGGACATCGTCACCGCACGCGACAGTTTCGAATGGTACGACCAGAAGCAAATCGGCGTCGCCCGCGGCGACGCCATCGCGGTTCGCCAAGGCCCCGAGCATAAATCGATCCGCGGCGACGTGCTGACCGCCGAAGTGACCAAGCCGGCCAATCAACCGTCGAAGATCAGCAAGGTGAATGCACAAGGTCACGTCATCCTCGTCTCCGAGGATCAGATCGCGCGCGGCGATACGGGGGTGTACAATCTCGACACCGGCATCGCGACGATGAGCGGGCATGTGTCGTTGACCCGGGGGGAGAACCAGTTGCGCGGGCAATATGCCGTCGTCGATACGAACACGAATGTCGCGCGCCTCTTGGCGGCGCCGCCCTCCGCGCAAGCGACCGGTCCGAAGCCGCGCGTCGAAGGCCTGCTGATCCCGCGCCAAAACCAGCCGGGCGCGCCGACACCGGGGCAACCCGGCCAACAAGCCCCATTAGGACAACAGGGCGCCGCGCCGGCGCAAACCCAGCCTTCCTCCCAACCCACTATGCGGCCCTAGGGCTTCGTTCGTAATGTCGACGCCGCCCCGCACTTCTGCCACTCAAGCCGCCGCGCCGCATATCGGTCCGCGGCTGGTCGCGAGCAATGCCGGCCTCGCCGCGTTCAATCTCGGCAAGAGTTTCAAGAAGCGTCCGGTGCTACGCGAGGTGAATGTCTCGGTTCAGCGCGGCGAAGCGGTTGGGCTGCTCGGCCCCAACGGCGCCGGCAAGACGACCTGCTTCTATATCATCACCGGCCTCATCCGCGCCGATGTCGGCCGCATCACCCTCGATGGCGAAGACATCACCGATCTGCCGATGTATCGACGCGCGCGACTCGGTATCGGTTATCTGCCGCAAGAGGCATCGATCTTCCGCGGCCTCACCGTCGAGCAGAACATCCGCGCCGTGCTCGAGATCTCCGAGCCGGAGCCGGAGTTGCGCGAGGCGACGATCGACGATCTGCTGGCCGAATTCTCGATCAGCCATCTGCGCCGCGCCCCGGCGATGGCCCTATCGGGCGGCGAGCGGCGCCGCGTCGAGATCGCCCGCGCCCTAGCCACCCAGCCGCATTTCATCCTTTTGGATGAACCGCTGGCCGGCATCGATCCGATCGCGGTCGGCGATATCCGCGACCTGGTCGCCCATCTCAAGGACCGCGGCATCGGCGTGCTGATCACCGATCACAATGTCCGCGAGACGCTGAGCATCGTCGACCGCGCCTATATCCTGCACGAAGGCCAGGTCCTGATGGACGGCCAGCCCGACGACATCGTCAACGACCCGAATGTCCGCCGGGTCTATCTGGGCGAGCGTTTCAGTCTCTAACCGCGGCAATAAAACCCCGCCCGGCGAAAAGCTGTTCCCGCGCCTTTCCCGGGCTCGATCCAACTCAAATTTTAACCACCTGCCGAGTTTTTGGGCGGACTAACCTATTGGAACTCTTAGGCCCTTGTGGTTAATTCCAAATTGGGTCATTACCTGCTTAACGGAAAATAAGGGAGTTGGTACGAAGTTTGCACCATTCGTGCCCTTCCTCTAAAAGCAGTCTCAACCCGTACCATGGCACTCGTTCAGCGGCTCGATATTCGGCAAGGCCAGGCCCTTGTCATGACCCCGCAGTTGCAGCAGGCGATCAAGCTGCTGCAACTCTCGAATATCGAGCTCACCGCTTATGTCGAGGGCGAGGTCGAGCAGAACCCGCTGCTCGAGCGCGACGAATCTTCCCCCGATACGCCGGAGCCGGTTGCCGCGGAGGCGCCCGCTTCTGCCGAGGACGCCGCGGTCGACGGCGCGAGCCACGAGGAAACCGCGGAGACCTATAACGAGATCGCGGGCAGCGACGGCGACGGCTCGGCCGATTACGCCGGCGATTGGCAGACGCGCAGCGCAGGCACAGGCGCTGGCGGCGATGATCTTCCCGGCATCGAGCAGACGCTCGCCGGCACCGTTACGTTGCGCGAGCATCTTCTCACACAGCTTGCGGAAGAGATCAAAGATCCCGTCAACCGCGTGATCGGCGCCTACCTCGTCGATCAGCTCGACGAATCGGGCTACGTCACCGTTGCGCTCGACAGCGTCGCCGAGACCATGGGCTGCGACGTCGCGCGGGTCGAAGCGGTGCTGAAGCAATTGCAGCGTTTCGAGCCGACCGGCATCTTCGCGCGCGATCTCGCCGAGTGCCTCGCGCTTCAGCTGAAGGAGCGCGATCGCTACGACCCGGCGATGCAGGCGCTGGTCGAAAATCTTTCGCTGCTCGCGTGTCGCGATATTCCGGCGCTGCTGCGGCTGTGCCGTGTCGACGCCGCCGACCTTGCCGAGATGGCGGCGGAGATTCGCGCGCTCGACCCCAAGCCCGGCCTGCAATTCGACGGCGCGATCGCGCAGCCGGTCGTGCCCGATGTGTTCGTGCGTGCACAAGGCGCGAATTGGATCGTCGAGCTCAACAGCGACAGCCTGCCGCGCGTACTCATCAATACGCGCTATTACGCCGAAGTCAGCGCCTCGGCGCGCAACAAGGCGGCGAAGGATTATCTCGCCGAGAAATATCAATCGGCAAATTGGCTGGTGAAGGCACTGCACCAGCGTGCGACGACGATCCTCAAAGTATCGCGCGAGATCATTCGCCAGCAGGACGCCTTCCTGCGTCACGGCGTACAATATCTGAGGCCATTGGTGCTGCGCGACATCGCGCAAGCGATCGGCATGCACGAAAGCACCGTGAGCCGCGTCACCACCAACAAATACATGCTGACGCCGCGCGGCATCTTCGAATTGAAATATTTCTTCACCTCGGCGATCGCCGCCTCGAGCGGCGGCGATGCGCTCTCGGCCGAGGCCGTGCGTTTCCGCATCAAGTCGCTGATCGACGCCGAAGCGAGCAATGTTCTGTCGGACGACAAGATTGTGGATATCCTGATGAAGGAAGGCGTCGATATCGCGCGCCGCACTGTGGCGAAATACCGCGAGGCGATGAACATCCCGTCATCGGTGCAGCGGCGGCGTGAGCGGGCGCTCCAAATTTAATCCCCGCCAAGTCTCGTCAAGGGACGGCTTTAATGTACTTACGTATCGCGGGTTGCTTGACTTAGCGGCACGGCGTTCGTACGGTGCCGCGCGCATTGATGGCATAAGGATCCGTGATGGAAGTCACCGATCTCCTTGATCCCTCCGGCATTATTCCGAATCTTCGCGTCACCGGTAAGCGCCAGGCGCTGCAGGAACTGGCGCGACGCGCGGCTATGCTGAGCGGCGAGGATGAGTACAAGATTTTCGAATCGCTATGGGAGCGTGAGCAGCTCGGCAGCACCGGTATCGGCAACGGTACCGCGGTGCCGCATGGCCGCATTCCGGGCTTCAAGCGCACGCTGACGATGTTTGCGCGATTGGAGAAACCGATCGAGTTCGACGCCATCGACAGCCAGCCCGTCGATCTGATTTTCCTGCTGGTGACCCCGGCCGATGCCGGCGCCGATCATCTGAAAGCGCTGGCGCGCATCTCGCGCCTGTTGCGCAATCGCGCGATGTGCTCGAAGCTGCGCGGCACCGAGAGCGCCGATGCGATCTACGCCCTGCTGATTGATCGCGCCGCGAGCCACGCGGCGTAGCTCGTCCCTCAGGTCGCGCCTGCGCGCGCGACCTGAGCCTCATAAAGCTCCTACTGCAAGCTGACGGGTTCGAGCTCGTGCTGCTTCACCGCCGCGAAGGCGATATCGCGCGACGGCGCCATGCCGATTTGCGTACCGTCGGCCGCATGGATCGAGAAGCCGGTCACGCCGTTGACGACAGTCGGCTTGATGTAGGCGAGTTGCTGCATGCCGATAAGGGCGAAATCCTGATCCGACATCTCGTGCAATTTCTCAAGCGTATTCATCTTCCACTCCTTTCGCCGCCAATCGGCTTCACACCGTTTCCAGCCGGCGTCTTGATCTCAATGGCGCGCACCGTTCCTTCGGCGACGCGCCGGCGCAAATCGATGTTCAAGAGCCCGCTGTCGAGGGCCGCTCCTACCACTTCAATGCCGTCGGCCAGCACAAAGCTCCGTTGGAACTGACGCGCGGCAATGCCGCGGTGAAGGTAGATGCGATCCGTCTCGTCACTTTGCTTGCCGCGGATGACGAGTTGGTTGTCCTCGATCTGGACCGATAATTCCTCGGGCTTGAAGCCGGCGACAGCCAGCGTCAGCCGAAGCGCGTTCTCGGCGACCTGCTCGACATTGTAAGGAGGGTAGCCGTCGGCCGTCGCTTTGCTGACCCGGTCGAGCGCACGCTCGAACTGGTCGAAGCCTAAGAGCAGCGGCGAGCTGAACAGCGATAGACGCGACATCGAACCTCCTCAAACGAGCGAGTCGACGATTCCGAGCCCCGGATGGCGGCCCCTGAACCTCGCGGGCGACCCTGACGGCATCGCCCGTTGTATTAGGTGGGGTCGGACAGCGCCCCGATCAAGCCTCGGTAAGACACTGATATATCTTGCTATTCCATCCAATCAGGGCGGGGCATGGCGCGGTAGGCGTCGCGCAGCGCCTCGGACCAGCCTTCGTGGATCATGCGGAAGTAAGCGTCGTTCTCGGTGATCCGGCGGCGGATCTCAGCCTTGAGCGCATCGCGCCGATAGACCATCAAATCGAGCGGCATCCCGACCGAAAGGTTGGAGCGCAGCGTCGAATCCATCGACACCATGACGAGCTTCACCCCATCGCGCGGATCGGTGTCGTATTGCAGCACGCGATCGAGGATCGGCTTGCCGTATTTGGTCTCGCCGATTTGCAGGAAAGGCGTATCGGGCGTCGCCTCGATGAAATTTCCGGCAGCGTAAATCTGGAACAGCCGCACGCCGCGGCCTTTGAGCTGGCCGCCGAGCAAGATCGAGACATCGAACTTGATCTGCTGCGCCTCGAGCGTCGGGCCGTCACTGTGATAAACGCGCCGCACAGCCTCGCCGCAAAGCCGCGCCGCCGCGAACATGCTGGGCACGGTGAAGATCGTATCGATGCGGCCGTCGGTCTCGATGCCTTCGTGGAGCATGTTCACGACCGCTTGGCTAACGCCGAGATTGCCGGCCGACATCGCGACGATGAAACGCTCGCCCGGTATCTCGAAGATGTGCATCTTTGAAAAGGTCGAGACATTGTCGACGCCGGCGTTGGTACGCGTGTCGCTGAGCATCACGAGTCCGTCTTTGAGGCAGAGCCCCACGCAATAGGTCATTGTCCGTCCCTTGATATTATTGTTGTTGCTGGCTCGACTCGCGAACCTTCACTTCAACCGCGAGCGATTCCTCGCCCGGCCCCCGCCGCACGCCGCGCACCGGCGCCGCCGACCAATAATCGAGACCGATACTCGCGCGCACATAAGCCTCGCCCGGCAGGCAGCGATTGGACGGATCGAAACCGATCCAGCCGAAATCGGCAAGATAGGCTTCGGCCCAGGCGTGACTCGCTTCGCCCGCGCCATCGCCGCCGGTCCAAAGATAGCCGCCGACATAGCGCGCCGGAATTCCCATCGCCCGCGCGCCGGCGATGAAGAGATGCGCGTGATCCTGACACACGCCGGCGCCGGCGCGCAGTGCCTCGGCCGCCGTCGTCGCCGCGTCGGTCGTGCCGGTGCGATAATCGACTTGCGCCCGCACCGCCTCCATCCAGGCGAGGAGCCGGTCGTAGCCCTTGCCCGAAACCGACAGCGCGAGCGTGCGGATCGCCTCGTCGATCGCGGTCTGCCGCGTGGGACGCAGATAGAAAAGCGGGGGTAGCGTCTCGACCGCGCCGCGCACGATGCCGTCGCTCGCCGAGGTCTCGACGTCGCCCTCGACCACGATCGCCGCATGATCATGCGCGCGGTTCACGGTGTGGCAGTGCACGATGTTGCCGTAGCCGTCGACGAAGCTCGGCAATTCGTGCCTGCCTTCGCCGCGCACGCGCCACGAAATGACGTTGAAACCCTCATACGGACGCGGCGTCAGCCGCAGCGCCTGGATCGCATAAGTGATCGGCTGCGAATAGCGATAAGCGGTCGTGTGGCGGATGGCGAGACGCATCAGGTGAGATAGAGGTTGGAGATTTCGCCGCCCAGGAGGATCGAGCGATCGATGAAATCGGTCAAGAATTCGTGCAGGCCGCCCTGGAATATTTTCTGGATCTTGCCGTAGCGCAGCCGTGCATGCGCCTCACCGGCGAGGCGATGGCATTCGCCACGATCGCCGCCATAGGCCTCGGCGATGAGATCGAGATAGCGCGTGATCTGGTCGTAGCACGAGATGAGCGAGCGCGGCATCTCGCGCCGGAGCAGCAACAACTCGGCGATCAGCCAGGGCTGCAACCGGTCGTGATAAACCCAATGATACGCGCGCAATGCCGAGACCGAGCGCAGGATCGATTGCCACTGATAGTAATCGAGCGCGCCGCCGACGCCTTCATCCTGCGGCAGCAGCACATAGTATTTCACATCGAGGATACGCGCGGTGTTGTCGGCGCGCTCGAGGAAGGTGCCGAGCCGCGTGAAATAGAACGCGTCGTTGCGCAGCATCGTCGAGTCGTAGGCGCCGTTGAAGAGCTGCGAACGCTCGCGCACCCATTCGAGGAACGCCGGCGCGGTATCGAGCGTCATCGGCTGCGACGCGAAATCGCGCGCTTTGAGCCAGGTCTCGTTGAGCGCGTCCCACATATCGGTCGTGAGCGCCGTGCGCACCGCCCGCGCATTGCGCCGCGCGGTCTCGAGGCAAGAGAACACGCTCGACGAATTATCCGGATCGCGCACCAGGTAATCGATCACCGCGCTGGGATCGGGCGACGCGTATTTGGCGAAAAAGCCCGGCTCGCGGCCGGTCGCGATGAGCGTCGAGAGCCATTCGTCGCCGCTGGCGCCGAGCGAGCGCGCCATCGACGCCATGCGATGCCCGACCAGCACGATGCGGGCGACATTCTCGGCGCGCTCGACGTAACGCGCCAGCCAGTAAAGACTATCGGCGGTACGGCTGAGCATGGCCGAGGCTTTCCAGTACCCACGTGTCTTTCGTTCCGCCGCCCTGACTCGAATTGACGACCAGCGAGCCGTCGCGCAGCGCGACGCGCGTCAGCCCGCCCGGCACGATGCGGATTTCCTTGCCCGCGAGCACGAAAGGGCGAAGATCGACATGGCGCGGCGCGATGCCGCTCTCGACGAAAGTGGGGCAGGTCGAGAGCGCAAGCGTGGGCTGCGCGATGTATTCATGCGGCCGTGCCTTCAACCGCGCGGCGAAGCGCTCGATCTCGGCGCGCGAGGCATGCGGACCAACGAGCATCCCGTACCCGCCGGAGCCATGCGTCTCTTTGACGACGAGTTCGGGCAAATGATCGAGCACGTAGAGCAGATCCTTCTCTTCGGCGCAGCGCCAGGTCGGCACATTGGCGAGGATCGGCTCTTCGCCGAGATAGAAGCGGATCATGTCGGGCACGAAAGGATAGATCGATTTGTCGTCGGCGATACCGGCGCCCACTGCATTCGCGAGCGTCACATTCCCGGCGCGATAGGCGCTAAAGAGCCCGGGCGTGCCAAGCAGCGAATCCGGCAGGAAGGTCAGCGGATCGAGATAATCATCGTCGAGCCGACGATAAATCACGTCGACGCGGCGCAGCCCTTCGGTCGTGCGCATGAAGACGATGTTGTCCTCAACCACGAGATCGACGCCTTCGACCAGATCAATCCCCATTTCGTCGGCGAGGAAGGAATGCTCGTAATAGGCGCTGTTATTGGCGCCGGGCGTCAGCAACACGATCGTCGGCTCGCCCTCGCAATTCTCGGGGGCGACCGAGCGCAGCGTATCGTGCAGCTCTTCCGGATAATGCGAGACCGGCGCGATGCGATGACGCGCATAGAGATCGGGAAAGAGCCGCATCATCGCCTCGCGATTCTCCAGCATGTAGGAAACGCCGGAGGGCGTACGGCAATTGTCTTCAAGCACATAAAAGTCCGAAGGACCGACGCGCACCATATCGATGCCCGCGACATGCGCGTAGACCCCTTGCGGCGGAACGAACCCCTGCATCTCGGGGCGGAAGCCGTCATTGTGCAGGATGAGCGTCGGCGGGATCTTGCCGGCGTGGAGAATCTCGCGGTCGTGATAGACGTCCTGGATGAAGGCATTGAGCGCCTTCACGCGTTGCGTCAGGCCGCGCTGCAAGCGACTCCATTCGTCCGGCGCGAGGACGCGCGGAATGATGTCGAAGGGGATGAGCCGCTCGGGCGAACCGCCCTCGGTATAGACGGCGAAGGTGATGCCGATGCGGCGGAACAGCAGCTCTGCCTCGCGTCGCTTCAATTCGACGGCGTCGCGCGGCGTCTCATCAAGCCAGCGCTTGATCATCTCGTAATGCGGCAGGCACTCGCCCGGCAGACCGGTCTCGTCGAAAGCCAGGGCAAGGCTCGCCGGCGGCGAAACCGGTTCGTCCTTCATGCCCTACCGCTAGCAAAGCTCGCGCCAACCACCCCGCGCTCAGAAAAGCGGCAAGAAACCGGCGCGCGGCCGGTCAAAGCGTCGTGCGATTGCTCAAAATTCAGGCAGATGATGACGTGTCGCCAGCATCGCCTTTTTATGGACCACCTCTCTCGATGTTATTACATTTGTACAAACAGGAGATGTTCCATGGTGGCACTGAAGCTGACTAAAATTGGAAATTCGACCGGTGTCGTTTTGCCCAAAGAGGTCCTGACCAAGCTGAATGTCGAGCAAGGCGACACGGTCTACCTGACGGAAGCCGCCGAAGGGATGCGCATCACCCCGTACGATCCCGATTTCGAGCGTCAAATGGCGCTCGCGCGCCGCGTTGCCAAGAAACGCCGGAATGCCCTTCGCGAACTGGCCAAGTGAGCCCGTGGCGTTGGATCAGCGAGAGCGTCGTCCTCGCCATCCATGACGAACAACTGGCCGAGCATGGCGGCGGTGCCGGCGTTCGGGACATGCGGCTGCTTCAGTCCGCCCTCGCCCGCCCCCGGCATCTGGCGAGTTATGGAAGCCCGGACTTAGCCGCGCTGGCGGCCTCCTATGCCAGCGGCATCGCGAAAAATCACCCGTTCATCGACGGCAATAAACGCACGGCTTTCATCGTGGCGAACGTCTTTTTGCTCGACCATGGATACGAGATCGCAACCGGCGATGCGGAGATTGTCACGACAGTGACGGCGCTCGCGGCCGGGAAGTTGGACGAGGCGGGTTTTGCGGAATGGCTTCGGCGCGTGATGGCGCCCAACCCTGCTTGAAGCAAATCCGCCCGAAGGGCCCAGCCCGGTATGCGGCTGCCGGTATGCGGCTGCCGGGCCCTCTTATTTTCGCGGCGTGCGCCCTCCTTCGCTAGGGCTTCGGAGGGCAACCTTCCCGGGTCAAGCCCGCGGGCTTGACCCGGGAAGGTTGGTGGAGCCACGGGGAATCGAACCCCGGACCTCTACAATGCCATTGTAGCGCTCTCCCATCTGAGCTATGACCCCAAAGTGGCCGCCGCAGGCACTTAAGGTCTAATTCTAGCGTCAGAACCAACGATCGGCGAGCCCCAAGCCAGCTAAAAACGGCATGGCGGGTCAGGGGAGGCATGAAACAGCCGTCGAACCGCCGGACCTCCCGGCTAATCCCCCGAAAATGAGCGACAATCGCCCGAGCCCGGCCGAGCTTTACCGCCGTGCCGAAGCTTTGATCCCCGTGCTCGCCGGCCGCGCCGCGCGGTGCGAGGAGTTGCGCCACTGCCCGCCCGAAACCATCGGCGATCTGGAACAGGCAGGGCTGCTGCAGATCTGCCGTCCGGCGCGCTACGGCGGCTACGAATATGCCTGGGACGTGCTGAGCGAGGTCAACCGCATCCTTGCGCGCGGCTGCGGCTCGCAGGCCTGGGTCGCGAATGTCTTGAACGATCACACCCAACTCGTCGGTGCCTTCGCGCTCGAGGCGCAGGAAGAAATCTGGGGCAAGAATCCGCGCACCCGCACCGCCGCCAGCGTCGCGCCTTCGGGTCGCGCCAAGCGCGTGCCGGGCGGCGCCCGGCTGTCGGGCAAATTCGGCTTCGCCAGCGGCATCGATTATGCCGATTGGCTGATCTGCGGCGCATTTCTCGAGGAAGACGGGCCAACAAAATCGGAAGGGCCGCCCGCATGGTGGGATTTCCTGGTACCGAAAGCGTCGGTGACGGTGATCGACGACTGGCACGTTGCCGGCCTTGCCGGCACCGGCAGCAAAAGCTTCGTCGTCGACGACGTACTGATCCCGCCGCATCGTTTTCAGGACCACATCCATAGCGATGACGGCACTGGCCCCGGCACCGCGATCAACCGCGCTTCGGTGTTCCGCACACCGCGCGCCTCGGTTGCGGCGCTCGGCTTCACCGCGCTCGCTCTCGGCATCGCCGAGGCGTTCCTCGCGACCTATCTCGCGCATACGCGGGCGCGCAATAGCCGCGGCCTCGCCGTCGCCGAATTCGGCAGCACGCAGATGGGTCTCGCCAAAGCGACCGGACAGATCGCGGGCGCTGCTTCGCATATGACGGCGGCATTGCGCCATTGGGTCGAGCGCATGGAAGCGGGCGGCCAGCTCGATGCCCATGAGAAGCTGAAAGCGCGGTTCGAGGCCGCGTTCATCGCGCGCCAATGCCTCGAAGCCGTCGAAGCTTTGTTCGCTGCTGCGGGGGGGCATGCGATTTTCACCGACAATCCGCTGCAGCGGCAGTTGCGCGATCTCATCGCGGTCTGCACTCATCGCGGGCTCTATCTCGATGAATCGGGACTAAATTTCGGGAGAAGCGCGCTGAGCAACGGCCGGCTTTGACCGGCGCACATAACGAACAAGCAAAACGGGGAGAGACGATGCTGAGAGAAGGATTAATCGCACTCGCGGGCGCGGCGATGTTGCTGACCCTGCCTGCGGCCAGCCGTGCCGCGGAAACGACGAAGCTCGCGCTCGGCTATGGCCTCACCTCGGATTACCTTCCGGCCTACATCGCCAAAGAGAACGGCATCTTCGCCAAGCACGGTCTCGATGTCGATATGAAGGCGGTGACGTCGAGCTCGCTCGCCCCGCCGGCCCTCGTCAGCAACAGCCTCCAGATCTCGCAAGCGACACCGCCCAATCTCCTCCTCGCCAATGACGGCGGCATGGATCTGGTCTCGGTCGCCGGCGTCGGCCGCCTCACCGCGGCCCATCCGCATACCAGCCTCGTCACCCATCCCGGCTTCACCATCGCCGCGGCGAAAGACCTCGTCGGCAAGAAGATCGCGGTGCCGGGGATCAACAGCGCGATGGACCTCGTGCTGCGCAAATGGCTGCTCGACGGCAAGGTGAAGCTCGCTCAGGTGACGATCGTCGAAGCGCCGTTCCAGCAGATGGGCGACATGCTGAAATCGGGCCAGCTCGACGCGGCGTTTCAATTCGAGCCGCTGCTGTCGCGCATCCTCGCCGCCGGCTCGGCGAGCAAATCGCTCGATATCATGTCGTCGACAAATCCCGACGTGCTGGGCGCGATCTATGCGTCGACGCGCGAATGGGCGAATGCGCATCGCGCCGCCATCGTCGCCTTCAACCAATCGCTCGCCGAAGGCATCGCCTTCGAGAAAGAACATCCCGAAGAAGCGCATAAGATCGAGGCAAAATATATCGGCTATTCGACGCCCACGCTGCCCGATGCGCAGCTGTTGGTGAGCCCGGCGGATTTCAAATTCTGGGCCGATATCTGCGACGAGGTTGGCGTGCTGCATCACCCGGTTGACGCCGCGACGCTCATCTTCAAATAAACCACCTCCAAAAATCGGAACGGGACATGCATAAAGCACTCGGTCTTCTTGCGACCTTCATCATCGGCGCCGGCATCGGCACCGCCGGCGCGGCGGAGCCGACGAAAGTCGCGGTCAGCTATTCGGCGACGGCGGATTTCTCGCCGGCCTTCACCGCGAAAGACGCAGGGATTTTCGAAAAGCACGGTCTCGACGTGACGCTGACCAATCTCGCCACGACGTCGCTCGGCCCGCCGGCGCTGATGTCGGGCAGCCTGCAGATCGCCTCAAGCTCGCCGCCGCTGCTACTGCTCGCCAATGACGGCGGCATGGATCTCGTCGCCGTTGCGGGCGTCGCCGCGATGGACGAGAAGCATCCGCGCTCGAGCCTCATCACGCGAACCGGCTTCACCGCCACCAAGGCGCAGGATTTCATCGGCAAGAAGATCGCCCGTCCCGGCATCAACAGCGCCATCGACCTCGTTTTGAAGAAGTGGCTGCTCGATCACGGCGTCGCGCTGAACCAGGTGACGTTGGTCGAAACGCCGTTCACGCAGATGGGCGATCTCTTGAAGGCGGGGCAGATCGACGCCGCGTTTGAGCTCGAGCCGCTGCGCTCGCGCATCATCGATAGCGGCGCGGCGGAGAAATCGGTCGATATCTTCTCGGCGACCAAGCCGAATATCCTCGCGTCGATGTATGCGTCGAGCCGCTCTTGGGCGGAATCGCATCGCGACGCGCTGAAGGCCTTCCGCGCTTCGCTCGAGGACGCAATCGCCTTCGCCGGCGACCACCCCGATCAGGCCAAAGCGATCCAGACGAAATATATCGGCGCCGCGAGCACGCCCGACGAGCTGCAGATCGAGCTCCATCCCGCCGATTTCGATTTCTGGATCGGCGCGCTCAATCAGTTGAAGCTCTTGCAGCAACAGCCGCCCGCGCCGGAGAAGCTGATTATTCAGTAGCGGCGCGTGCGCTTGTTAGTGCTCGTCATTCCCGCGGAAGCGAAAGCGGGAATCCATGATGCATCGCGTTTGGATTGTCATGGACTCCCGCTTGCGCGGGAGTGACGAATGAAAAGCGAAGCGAAAACGAGCAAGTCGCAAAACAAAAGAACCCGGCTCATCTAAGCCGGGCTCTTTCTATTTGGTGGAGCCACGGGGAATCGAACCCCGGACCTCTACAATGCCATTGTAGCGCTCTCCCATCTGAGCTATGACCCCAAACTTTTTGCCCGACCTTATTTTAAGCGGGCGCGCCCTTCGCTCAGGGCTTATTCCTCATCCTCGTCGACGTTCTCGATCACCTCGGCCATGTCGTCTTCGTCTTCGCCGAGCTCGGACGCATCCTCGAGGACCTCTTCCTCTTCTTCCTCACCCTCGGTCTCTTCGGCGTCTTCTTCCTCGTCCTCGTCACTCGGCAAGGCGGCATCGGCCTCCGCCGGCTCCGGTGTCTCCTCGGCGCCAAGATCCGGCTCAATCTCCTCATCGGTCTCCGGCTCGGCCGCCACGGGCGCCGCCGCGGCGCGCGTACGCCGCGTCTTCAGCAACGCCTCGGGATCGAAAGGCGAGCCGCAATGCGGGCAGATGATCGGATCGCGCCGCATATCGTAATAGCGTGTGCCACAATTCGGGCACATCCGCTTCATTCCCCATTCTGCTTTAGCCACCTTCGCCTCCTAGGCCAGGACTGCGCATCTCGCCGGTCGGCAGCGGAGCGCGGTTTGCCACGGCGCCAGCCCGCTGTCAAAATTTATTTCGCGTAACAATGATTTCCGGAACGCTGCCCAAAACGATTCCGGCCCCGCTTTCGTTGCCGCCGCATCTTCGCGAACCCCTGTTTTCGCCAACTCTGGGTTTTCGCCAACTCTGGGTTTTGGTAAACACTCCGCAACCATGTCATCATCCGAAGCGAAGCCTCTCACCTCCGGTACGGCCGGCCGTCTCACGGGTACCTGCCGCGTGCCCGGCGATAAATCGCTGTCGCATCGCTCCTTGATCCTGGGCGCGCTCGCCATCGGGCGAACACGCGTCACTGGCCTCCTCGAAGGCGAGGACGTGCTTGCCACCGCCGGCGCCATGCGCGCGCTGGGTGCATCGGTGACGCGCCAGGGCGAGGGCGATTGGCTGGTCGGCGGCGTCGGCATCGGCGGATTGCAGGAGCCCGACACGCTGCTCGATATGGGCAATTCCGGCACCGGTGCAAGGCTGGTGATGGGTGCGGTCGCCGGCCATGACATCACCGCGTTTTTCACCGGCGACGCGTCGCTGCGCCGCCGCCCGATGGCGCGCGTGACCGAGCCGCTGTCGCGCATGGGCGCGAAAGTCGTCGCGCGCCAAGGCGGACGGTTGCCGCTGGCGCTGACCGGCGCATCCGCGCCGCTGCCGATCACCTATGCGTCACCGGTCGCCTCGGCACAGGTGAAATCGGCGATCCTGCTCGCGGGGCTCTCCGCGCCGGGCGAGACGACGGTGATCGAACCGCTCGCTTCGCGCGATCATACCGAGAATTTGCTGCGCCATTTCGGGGCGACGGTCACGGCGACGCCGACAAATACCGGCGGCATGCACATCACCGTCGTTGGCCAGCCCGAGCTCAAAGCCGGCGACATCGTCATTCCCGGCGATCCGTCGTCGGCGGCGTTCCCCGCCGTCGCGGCGCTGCTGCTCGAAGGTTCGGAGATCACCATCGAAGGCGTCGGCATCAATCCGCTGCGCGCCGGATTGTTCGAAACCCTCGATGAAATGGGTGCCGATATCACCTTCGCCAATCGCCGCACCGAAGGCGGGGAGCCGGTCGCCGACCTCGTCGTGCGCGCCGGTGCGCTGAAAGCCGTGACCGTGCCGGCCGAGCGCGCGCCGAGCATGATCGACGAATATCCGATCCTCGCCGTCGCTGCGGCTTTCGCCAAAGGCCGCACGGTGATGCACGGCCTCGCCGAGCTGCGCGTCAAAGAAAGCGATCGCCTCAGCGCCATCGCCAAAGGCCTCAGCGATTGCGGCGTCACCGTCGCGATCGAAGGCGACACGCTGATCGTCGAAGGCACGGGCAGCAAGCCGCGCGGCGGCGCTTCGGTCGCCTCGGCTCTCGATCACCGTATCGCGATGTCCTTCCTGATGCTGGGCATGGCCGCGGAGAAGCCGGTCACGATCGACGACGGCGCCACCATCGCCACCAGCTTCCCGGACTTCGTCCCGCTGGTGAACCGTCTCGGCGGCTCGATCGCCGAGGCGTAAGGGAGCCCAGCCGTGATTATCGCCATCGACGGGCCGGCGGCCGCGGGCAAGGGCACGCTGGGCCGGCGCCTCGCCCAGCACCTCAACCTCGCCTTCCTCGATACCGGCGGCCTCTACCGGGCCGTGGCGTTGAAGGTCCTCGATGGCGGGGGAAATCCCGCCGATCCGGCGGTCGCCGAGGCTGCGGCCAAGGCGATCAAGCCCGCCGACCTCGAAACACCCCGATTACGGGAAGATCGGGTTTCGCAGGCCGCCTCGGTGGTGGCCGCCCAACCCGCCGTCCGGGCCGCCCTCCTCGCTTTTCAGCGGGATTTCGCCCACCACCCGCCGGCGGGCTTTGCCGGGGCGCTTCTCGATGGCAGGGACATCGGCACGGTGATCTGTCCGGACGCGACCGTGAAGCTCTTCATCACGGCCAGCGCGGAAGCGCGAGCCACAAGGCGTTTCAAAGAGTTGCAGGCCGCGCGAGTCGAGACTATATACCAGCGCGTCCTGCAGGACATCGAGCAACGCGACGCCCGCGACCGGGAGCGCCAAACGGCGCCACTTCGGCCTGCCGGCGATGCCATAGAACTCGATACCACGGCGCTCGATGCCGACGCCGCCTTCGCAAAGGCCGCCGACCTCATCGCCCGGAAGCTCAAAGGCTAGCGCGACTCGCATCGCCTGGCTCGCGCGCGGCTTGCAGGAACACGGGTTCATGCCGCCACACCCGCGACAAGTCGGCCGCACATGGCGTTTCGCTTACCCTGGCGATCGCCCTGATGAACTGAAGGGCACTCTGGAGATCGAATGGCTGTCGCAACGCAAACCGCGTCGAGCAAGGAAAGCTTCGCCGCGTTACTCGATGAATCGCTCGGCACCGCGAGCGGATTGGAAGGAACCGTCGTCAAAGGCCGCGTGCTGGCCATCGAAAACGACACCGTATTGATCGATGTCGGATTGAAATCGGAAGGCCGCGTCTCACTGCGCGAATTTTCCGCGCCGGGCCGGCAACCGGAAATCAAGCCGGGCGATACCGTCGAGGTCTATCTCGAGCGGATGGAAGACAAGAATGGCGAGGCACAACTCTCGCGCGAGAAGGCCCGCCGCGAAGAAGCATGGACTCTTCTGGAGAAGAACTTCCAGGCGAATGAGCGCGTCAATGGCGTGATCTTCGGCCGCGTCAAAGGCGGCTTCACCGTCGATCTTTCCGGTGCCGTCGCGTTCTTGCCCGGCAGCCAGGTCGATATCCGCCCCGTGCGCGATATCACGCCGCTCCTCGGCACGCAGCAACCGTTCCAGATCCTCAAGATGGACCGCTCGCGCGGCAACATCGTCGTGTCGCGCCGCGCAGTGCTCGAAGAGAGCCGCGCCGAAGCGCGTTCGGAACTGGTTGCCTCGCTGAAGGAAGGCCAGGTGCTGAACGGCGTTGTGAAGAACATCACCGATTACGGCGCGTTCGTTGATCTGGGCGGCGTCGATGGTCTGCTGCACGTCACCGATATCGCGTGGCGCCGCATCAATCATCCATCGGAAGCGCTGCATATCGGCCAGAGCGTGAAGGTACAGGTCATCCGCTTCAACGCGGAGACGCAGCGCATCTCCCTCGGCATGAAGCAGCTCGAAGCCGATCCGTGGGAGGGCGTTGAGCTCAAGTATCCGGCGAATGCACGCTTCAAAGGCCGCGTGACCAACATCACCGATTACGGCGCGTTCGTCGAATTGGAGCCGGGTGTCGAAGGCTTGGTCCACGTTTCCGAAATGAGCTGGACGAAGAAGAACGTTCATCCCGGCAAGATCGTGTCGACCAGCCAGGAAGTCGAAGTCCAGGTGCTGGACGTCGATCCGGCGAAGCGCCGCATCAGCCTTGGTCTCAAGCAGACCATGGCCAATCCGTGGGAAGCCTTCCTCGATGTTCATCCCGCGGGCACCGAGCTCGAAGGCGAGATCAAGAACATCACCGAATTCGGTCTGTTCGTCGGGCTTCCGGGCGATATCGACGGCATGGTCCATCTTTCGGACCTCGACTGGAAGAAGCCGGGCGAGCAGGCGATCAACGATTATCACAAGGGCGACATGGTCAAGGTGCGCGTCCTTGATGTCGACGCCGAGAAAGAGCGCATCAGCCTCGGCATCAAGCAGCTCCAGGCCGATCCGCTGGAAAGCGGCGCCGCCCAGATCAAGAAGGGCGATGTCGTGACCTGCACCGTCACCGGCAACAACGACGGCGGCGTCGAGGTCGAGATGGCCGGCGGCTTTCCGGGCTTCATCCGCAAATCCGAGCTGGCGCGCGACCGCAGCGAGCAGCGGCCCGACCGTTTCGCCGTCGGCGAGAAGGTCGACGCCAAGATCACCGCGTTCGACCGCGTCACCCGCAAGGCGACGCTGTCGATCAAGGCGAAGGAGCTCGACGAAGAGAAAGAGGCAATGGCCGAGTTCGGGTCGTCCGATAGCGGCGCCTCGCTCGGCGACATCCTCGGCGCGGCTTTGAGCCGCCGCGAGCGGGACGAAAAGGCCGACAAATAAGGCCGTCCGTAAAACGACGGGAATCCGCTTGCCGCCGCGGCCATGGCCAAAAGGCCACACCACGGCGGCAAGTGTGACCCCGGGATCGACGCCAACCTTGACGCCAAGTCATTGGTTTGGCAGGCTTCCTCCCCATCAAGACGGGCCAACAAAGGCGGGACGGGCGGGGCCATGACGAAATCCGAGCTGATACAGCATCTGGCTGAACGCAACCCGCACCTCTATCAGCGCGACGTCGAACGTATCGTCACCACCATTTTCGATGAGATTTCCAATGCTCTGTCGCGCGGCGATCGCGTCGAGTTGCGCGGCTTCGGTGCATTCTCCGTGAAGCGCCGCGAGGCACGCCAGGGCCGCAACCCGCGCACCGGCGACAGCGTGAAAGTCGCCGAGAAACACATTCCTTTCTTCAAGACCGGCAAGGAAATGCGCGCCCGCCTCAATAACGGCGCCGGCTGACCCCGCGGACCCGAAAGCTCCGCCAATTGCGTGCATTTCGCTGGGTACTGATCGGGCTGGTCGCGCTGGCCCTGATCGTTTTCGCCGTCGACAATCGCCAAACCGTCACCATCAGCCTGTGGCCGCTGCCGATCGCGGCGAGCATGGGCCTCTACCTCCTTGTCCTGCTGACCTTGCTTTTCGGCTTCCTCCTCGGCGAGCTCATGGCCTGGATGAACGGCCACCGTCACCGGCGCGAAGCGCGGCTCAAAGCCAAGCGGGTCGAAGAACTGGAGCGCGAGCTCGCGGCGCAATCGCCGCCCAAGGAAGCCGCGCGCGAATTAACGCGCACATGACCTCTTTCCCTTGACCCACAGGTATTCGGCGCGGTACGCCGCCTGATGCGCGTTCTTGGCTATGATGCGACGGTGGCGGCGCTCGAGTTTTCGCCGCTGGTGGAGGCTTTGCGGCAAGCCTTCCGCAAGACCGATTTCGAGACGCCCTCGGCCGACCTCCATTCCCTCGCCGTGCCGGGCGAGGCCACTGGTTCGCTGATCGTGTTGCCGGCCTGGCTGCCGGGCAAGAATTTCGGCGTGCGCCTCACCACCAATTTTCCGGGCAACGCCGCGCGCAACAAGCCGGTGCGCGGCGGCGGCTATCTCTTGGGCGATGGCAAGACCGGCGAGATCCTTGCGATGTTCGACGGGCCGGCGCTGACCCTGCGCCGCACCGCCGCTGCCTCGGCCTTGGCCGCGACTTATCTCGCCCGCGCCGAAAGCGAGCGGATGCTGATGATGGGCACCGGCGCGCTGGCCTCGCATCTGATCGCCGCGCATGCCAGCGTGCGGCCGATCCACAGCGTGCTGATCTGGGGCCGCGATCCCGGCAAAGCCGCGCGTCTCGCGCAGCGCATGACGCGGCGCAACCTCAAAGTCGAAGCGGCGCAGGATCTCGAGCAAGCCGTTCATGGCGCGGACATCATCTGCTGCGCCACCTCGGCGCGCGAGCCGATCCTCAAAGGCGCGTGGCTGCCCGACGGCGTGCATGTGGATCTCGTCGGCGGTCGCACGCCGCAAATGCGCGAGGCCGACGACGAAGTGATGGTGCGTTCGCGCATCTTCGTCGATGTGCGCGAGGCCGCCGAGCAACAGGCCGGCGATATCGTTCAGCCGCTCGCCAGCGGCGCCATCACATCGTTCGATATCACCGGCGATCTTTTCGAGCTGACGCGCGGCGACCGCGCCGGCCGTCGCTTTCATAATCAGATCACGCTCTTCAAATCGGTCGGCTACGCGCTCGAGGATTTGACCGGGGCGCAGGTCGCGCTCGACAATAGCGTTAACGGCTGACACACCATGGATCGCAACCCCATCCTCTGCGCCATCGACACGCCCGACCTGGCGCGCGCCCAATCGCTGATCGCGGCGACGGCCGGCGCCGTCGGCGGCGTGAAGCTGGGCCTCGAATTCTTCGTGGCGCACGGGCCCGACGGCATCCGCAAAGCCGCCGCGGGACAGACGAACGTGTTCCTCGACCTGAAGCTGCACGACATCCCGAACACGGTGGCGGGCGCGGTCAAAAGCGTGCTCCCGCTCGATCCGCTGCTCCTGACCATCCATTGCGGCGGCGGCCCGGCGATGATGCGCGCCGCGGTCGAAGCGCGGGGTGGCGCACGCGCCAAGATCGTCGGCGTGACCGTCCTGACGAGCCTCGACGACAACGATCTCACTGCTGTGGGCCAGAGCAAACCTGCAGCCGACCAAGTGAAGCGCCTCGCGCTGCTGGCACAAGAAAGCGGTCTCGACGGCGTCGTGTGCTCACCGCAGGAAGTGGCGATGTTGCGCGGCGCCTGCCGCAAGGATTTCCTGCTGGTGGTGCCGGGCATCCGGCCAGCGGGCGCCGCAATCGGCGATCAGAAACGCGTGCAGACACCGCGCGATGCGATCGCTGCCGGCGCCGATTACCTCGTCATCGGCCGGCCGATCACCGAAGCCGCCGATCCCGGCGCGGCCGCGAGGGCGATCGCCGCTGAAATGCCATGAGCATCGCCGCAAAAATTTGCGGCCTGACCAGCGAGGAAGCGGTGCAGGCGGCGGTGGCCGGCGGCGCGCGCTTCACCGGCTTCGTCTTCTACCCGCCGAGTCCGCGCAGCCTCGGCATCGCGCGCGCCGCTGAGTTGATCGCCGGCGTTCCGCCCGGCATCACCCGCGTCGGCGTGTTCGTCGATCCCGACGACGCGCTGCTCGACAACGTGCTGACCAAGATGCCGCTCGATATGGTGCAGCTTCACGGCAGCGAGACGGCGCCCCGCGCCGCCACAATCAAACGCCGCTTCGGCATCAAAGTGATGAAGGCGATCAAGGTCGCGAGCGAGGTCGATATCCAGGGCGCCAAAGACTTCCTCGGCAGCATCGATTGGCTGATGTTCGACGCCAAAGCGCCGAAGGACATGCCCAAAGCCCTCCCCGGCGGCAACGCCCTCGCCTTCGATTGGGAATTGCTGCGGCAAAAGAATTGGCCGCTGCCGTGGATGCTGTCGGGCGGCCTCACGGTCGAGAACCTCGGCGACGCGGTAAAGATTTCGCGCGCGGAGGCCGTCGATGTGTCGTCAGGTGTCGAGCGCAAACCGGGTGAGAAAGACCCGGCCAAAATCCGCGCGTTTTTGGCGCGGGCGGCGGCGCTTTAGCCGGGGAATTTGAGCCGGCAGGGTTTTCCCTCTAAAACCAAGCACATGGCTTCGCCCAATACTTTTCGCGCGGGACCCGACGAGCGCGGGCTTTTTGGCGTTTTCGGCGGACGTTATGTCGCCGAGACGCTGATGCCCTTGGTGCTCGAGGTCGAACGCGCCTATGACGCCGCCCGCCGCGATCCCGAATTCGGGAAGGCAATGGCGTATTATTTCGAGCATTACGTCGGCCGCCCCTCACCGCTTTACCTGGCGCAGCGCCTGACCGACCATTGCGGCGGCGCGAAGATCTATCTGAAGCGCGAGGACCTGAACCATACCGGCGCACATAAGATCAACAACACGATCGGCCAGATCCTGTTAGCGCAGCGCATGGGCAAGAAGCGCATCATCGCCGAGACCGGCGCCGGCCAGCATGGCGTCGCGACCGCCACGGTCTGCGCGCTCTTCAATCTGCCCTGCGTCGTCTACATGGGCGCGACCGATATCGCGCGGCAGGCACCCAACGTCTTCCGCATGAAGCTCTTGGGCGCGGAAGTGCGGCCCGTGACCTCGGGCACCGCGACCCTCAAAGACGCGATGAACGAGGCGCTGCGCGATTGGGTCTCGAATGTCGAGGATACCTATTACCTCATCGGCACGGTCGCGGGGCCGCATCCTTATCCGGCGATGGTGCGCGATTTCCAGAACATCATCGGCGACGAAGTGCGCCGCCAGATGCAGAAGGCGGAAGGCCGGCTGCCCGATACGCTGATCGCCTGCGTCGGCGGGGGATCGAATGCGATGGGGCTGTTCCATCCCTTCCTCGACGATCCGAGCGTCAAGATGATCGGCGTCGAGGCCGCGGGGCTCGGCATTCCGACCGGCAAGCATGCGGCCTCGCTCAACGGCGGCACGCCCGGCGTGCTGCACGGCAACCGCACCTATCTGCTGCAGACCGATGACGGTCAGATCATCGATGCGCATTCGATCTCGGCGGGCTTGGATTATCCCGGCATCGGTCCGGAGCATTCCTATCTCTTCGACAAGAAGCGCGTCGACTATGTCGCGATCAGCGACGACGAGGCGATCGAGGCGTTCCATCTGCTGACGCGGCTGGAAGGCATCATCCCGGCGCTCGAATCATCGCATGCGATCGCGCACACGGCGAAGATCGCCGGCACGCTGCCGAAGGATCATCTCATCGTCATCAATCTCTCGGGCCGCGGCGATAAAGACATCAACACCGTCGCCGCGCTGCAAGGGATCAAGCTGTGAGCCGTATTGAAGCGCGCTTCGCGGCGTTGAAGCGCGATGGCCGCGCCGGTCTGATCACCTATCTCACTTGCGGCGATCCCGACGCCGAAAGCTTCGCGCAACTCCTCGCCGGGCTGCCGCAAGCCGGCGCCGATCTGATCGAGATCGGGGTGCCGTTTTCCGATCCGATGGCCGACGGCCCGGTCATTCAAGCCGCGGGGCTGCGGGCGCTGAAGGCCGGCATGACTTTGACGAAAGTGCTGGCCACCGTGCGCGGCTTCCGCGCCCAGGACGCTGAGACGCCGGTCGTGCTGATGGGATATTACAATCCGATCGAGCATTACGGCGTCGCGCGGTTTTTGGCCGATGCGAAAGTCGCGGGCGTCGACGGGCTGATCGTCGTCGATCTGCCGCCGGAGCATGACGAAGAACTGTGCATCCCGGCGAAAGCGGCGGGTCTCGATTTCATTCGCCTCGCCACGCCGACGACCGACGACAAGCGTTTGCCGCAAGTGCTGAAGAATACGCAGGGCTTTCTCTATTACGTCGCCGTTGCCGGCGTGACCGGCACGAAATCGGCCGCAGGCGATGTGATCACCGCCGCCGTGACGCGCTTGAAGAAACATACCGATCTGCCGGTCGCCGTCGGGTTCGGCATTCGCACGCCGGCGCAAGCCGCGGCGGTCGCGAAGGTCGCCGATGCCGCGGTGGTCGGCACGGCGCTGGTCGATCGTGTCGCCTCGACACTGGACGCGAAGGGAAAAGCGACGCCCGAGACGATCACCGCCGTGCTCGGCGATGTCAGCGCGCTGAGCAAAGGCGTGCGGAGCGCCCGTATATGAATTGGCTGACGAATTTCGTCCTGCCCAAGATCCGCGCGGTCAAAGAGACCGTCGCGAAGAAAGAGGTGCCGGAGAATCTCTGGACCAAATGCGGCAACTGCGGACAGATGCTGTTCAGCCGTGATCTCGAAGCCAATCTTCATGTCTGCAACACGTGCGGCTTCCATCTGCGGTTGGCGCCGACGCAACGTTTCGCCGCGCTGTTCGATGACGGCAAATACGCGACCATCGAATTGCCCAAGCCGGCAGTCGATCCCCTGCGCTTTCGCGACACCAAGCGTTACAGCGATCGCCTCAAAGACGCGCATGCCAAGCATGGCGGCGGCGATGCGCTGATCGTGGCGCATGGCGCGATCGGCGGCTTGCCGACGGTGATGGCGTGCTTCGATTTCTCCTTCATGGGCGGATCGATGGGCGTCGCGGTCGGCGAAGCGCTGCTCGCGGCGGCGCG
>DASZLU010000171.1:0-29564 GCA_035552195.1 Allostellaceae bacterium
GCGGCAGCAGCTCGTCGAGCGCGTCGTGATTGAGCAAGGTGTAGCGCCCGGCCAGCATGAAACAGTCGAAATCGCCGGCGGCCGCCGCGCGCAGGCACGGCTCGACCTCGTTGACGCCGATGCCGATGGCGCCGACAACGCCCTGGCTGCGCAATGCGTGAACCGCGCGGTAAGCGCCATCCATCGCCTCGGCGAAGCGCTGCTCGTAAGCCTCGCGGCTGCCTTGCGACCAGATGTCGATATCGTGGATATGAACGACATCGACGCGATCGAGGCCCAGGCGTTGCAGGCTCTGATCGAAGGCGCGCATCACGCCGTCATAGGAATAATCGAGCACGAGCCGCATGTTGAGCGTGCCGGCGAAAGTGCGGTGATCCACCTTCTCCGGCGCCTCGGGCACGAGATAGCGGCCGACCTTGGTCGAGACGACGAAATCGCGCACCGGCTTTTCGCATAGCACCGATCCCATGCGATGCTCGGAGAGGCCGATGCCGTAGAACGGCGAGGTGTCGAACAGCCTGACGCCGGCGGCGTAAGCGGCCTCGATCGCGGCGCGCGCGTCCGCCGCCGGCACCGGCGTTTTCACCCCGACCAGCGGCGCGCCGCCGAGGCCGAGCACGGTGACCTCGATATTCGATTTGCCGAGACGGCGTTTGCTCAATGGGTCCATAGGGGAAATCCTTCGTCCTTGATTACGCGATCGCTGTCTTCGCCCGCGCGCGGCCGCGCGGCATCACCGTCTGCCACGACGGCATGGCGCCGACCGGCACTTCGATCAGCGCCGGCCCGCCGGCCGCGATCGCCTCGCGCAGCGCGCCATGCAGCGCCTTCGCGTCCGCGACGCGCTGGCCGCGCATGCCGAATGCTTCCGCGAGCTTGACGAAATCGGGATTGTGGAGATCCGACGCGATCGTCCGCCCGCCGAAGATGGTCTGCTGCGCGCGCCGCACGTTGCCGAAGCCGCGATCGTTGAAGACGACCGCGACCAGCGGGATGTTGTGATTCACCGCCGTCGCCATTTCCGGCATGGTGAACATGAAGCCGCCATCGCCGCACAGCGCGACCACCGGCTTCCCGGGATTGGCGACCGTGACACCGAGCGCCGTCGCGTAGCCGTAGCCCAGCGAATCCTGGAACCCGGGATAGATCAGCGACCGCGGCCGATACGCCGGAAACCCGACCCAGGTGAAAAACCCGACCTGCGTGATATCGGCGACGACGATGCCGTCATCGGGCAGCGCCGCGCGCACCGCATCGGAGAAGGCTTTCTGCGGCGCCAGCTGCGACGCGAGCTTCTCGTCGCACGCAGCCTTCACGCCGCGCAGCTCGTCCTCGCGCGATTCCCGCACGCGATTATGCGCGCCGACGCGATTGGCCAGCGCCGTCAGGCACGCGGCAGCGTTGCCGATGAGCTTCACATCGGGATGGACCGGGCGTTCCGCTTGCAGCGCGTCGACATCGAGGCGAATGGTGCGGATGCGCTCATCGAGGCCCCATTCGGCTTCGAGGAAGCGCGTGCCGACCGCCAGCACGACATCGACCTCCGGCCAGAGGACATGTCCGCCCATCAGCGTCTGCGCGAGATAATGCCGGTCGCTGACCGCGCCGCGCCCGTGGCGCGTCATGATGACCGGCGCTTGCAGCATCGAGGCGAGTGCGAGCAGCGGTTCTTCCGCGCCGTAAACCCCGCCGCCGGCGAGGATGGCGGGGTGCTTCGCTGCGCCAAGCAGCTTGGCCGCCGCTTCGATGAGATCGGGATCGGGTACCGGCTCCGGCAGCGTGCGCGCGCGCTCGATGGCGCCGACGTCGCCGCGCTCCATCGTCGAATCCTGCGGGATCTGGAACAGCACCGGGCCGCGGCGGCCGCTCATCGCTTGCTCGATGCAGCGGTTGAGCGCATCCGGGACGACCGAGGCATGGCACGAGAGCGACTGGTATTTCGTCACCTGCGACAGCGTCAGCTCGGGGCTCGGGATCTCGTGGAGGATGCCGAGGCCGCGTCCCATGTAGCGCGTCGGGATCTGACCCGTCAGCGCGAGCATCGGCGCGTTGCTCGCATGCGCCGTGCACAGCGCCGTTGCCGTGTTGAGCAGCCCGGGCCCCGGCACGACGAGATAGGTGCCGAGCTTGCCGGTTGATTCGGCGTAGCCATAGGCCATATAGGCCGCGCCCTGCTCGTGCCGGCTCTCGATGACGCGAATGGAATTGCGCTCGCCGTAGAGCGCATCGAAAATGTAATCGAGTTGCACGCCCGGCAATCCGAACACCGTGTCGATGGCGTTCGCCTTCAATCCCTGCACCAGCGCCCGTGCGCCCGTCATGACCGTCATCGTTTTTCTCCCTTGGGGCGGCGCGGCGATGCGCGTTTCGTCGGCGCCTGCCGCCCGGCGTCGAGCATGTAATCCATCAGCTTGTCGAGCGCGCGGAGCAGCACCTGATGCTCGTGCCGGGTCAGCGTGCCGATCAGTTCGTCCTGCACTGCCTCGCGCAGCGGCAGGATGCGGTTGTGCAGTGTGCGGCCGCTGGCCGTGATCTCGAACACCGCGCTGCGTGCGTCGTAAGGATCGACGCTGCGTTTGACATGAAAGTGGCGTACCAGCTCGGCGCAAGCGCGACTGACTTCGGCGCGATCGACGCGCAGGCGATTGGCGAGCTCGCGCACCGTGCCCGGCCCCGACGTATAGAGAAAGGTCAACGCGCGCCATTCGGCCAGCGACAGATCGTAGCGCTCCGACAAAAACGGCATCAGGCTGCGATCGAACAGCTTGGCGAGCTGGCCTATTTTGTAGGTGATGAATTTCGCCGTCTCGGGCTGCGCGAGCGGGACCGGCGCTTTGGCTTTGCCGCGCGCTGTCATGTCAGAAAATACGGCGCGTCGGGTTCGACGACGACGCTCGCATCCAGTTCCGCGAGGCCGCGCCGACCGAGCAGCGCCAGGGTGGCGCGCATTTCGTCTTCCAGGATCTCGATCGCCCGCGCCACGCCGCTTTGGCCGTCGGCGGCAAGCCCATAGGCATAGGCGCGGCCGAGCACACACGCATCCGCGCCGAGCGCCATCGCCTTGACGATGTCCTGGCCGCGCCGGATGCCGCCATCGAACAAAACCTTGGCGCGGCCTTTGATCGCGCGCGCGATCGCCGGCAGCGCGGCGATGGTCGACGGCGCGCCGTCGAGCTGGCGGCCGCCATGGTTCGAGACGATCACGCCATCCGCGCCGTGCTCCACAGCCAGCGCCGCATCTTCTTTGGTCAGGATGCCTTTGATGAGCAACGGGCCTTTCCAGATGCCGCGCAGCCAGTCGACGTCTTTCCACGACAAGGTCAGATCCTGGAAGCGCCGAATGCGCTGCCCCACGGCCAGCACGCCGGCGCCTTCGCCGCCGAACCCGACCATGTTGCCGAATTCGAGCCGCGGCCCCAGCAGCACATCAACGATCCAACGCACGCGCCGCGCCGTATCCAGCGCGCCGCCGAGCGTGATCCGCATCGGCGCGACGAAGCCGTTGCGCGTGTCGCGCTCGCGATGCCCGGTCATCTGCGTATCGGCCATCAGCACGAGCGCCGAGCAACCGGAATCGGCCGCGCGCTGCACCAGCCGCTCGGCATGCGCCCGGTCCTTGTGAACCATGAGCTGGAACCAAAACGGCCGCGTCGTCGACCGCCGAACCTCTTCGATCGAGCAGATCGACATATTGGACAAGCAATAGCCGAGCCCTGCCGCCTCGGCCGCGCGTGCCGCCTGCACCTCGCCGCGCCGCGCGAAGACGCCGGACATGCCGACCGGACCGAGCAGCAGCGGCAAGCGCAACGCCCGACCGAACAACTCGGTCTGCATGGCGCAGGTTTCGACATCGACCAGCACGCGCGGGCGGAAGCGGATACGCTCGAAATCGGCCCGGTTCGCGCGCAGCGTCACCTCGTCCCAGGCGCCGCCATCCATATAATCGAAGACGCTTTTCGGCAGCCGCCGCTGGGCGCGTCGCCGCAGGTCTTCGATGTTCACCGCTTGCATGCGCGTTATTGTCGAAGCCAATCATTGATCTGTCAATGATCACGCTTCCCCCGCTGGCGCGTCTAGGGTATTTTACGGAACCGCTGGCATGACCGGCGACAAAAGATCGGGGAGGATTTCATGATGCGGCACCGGATTCTCGCAACGCTCGCGGTTACTCTGTCCTTGGCGCTGTGCGCCGGCGGCGCTGCGGCGGCGCAGCTCAAAATCGGCAAGGCGGATTCGACCGATTACGATTTCGCGCTGCTGCAGGTCGGCATCGATGCCGGCATCTTCAAGAAATACAATCTCGAGCTCGAAACGGTCACCCTGCCCGGCGCCCAGCTGCATCAGGCGATGACGGCGAACAGCATTGACATGGCGCTCGGCTCGGGAACCGATTTCCAATTCATCGCCAAGGGCGCGCCCGAGAAAGGCGTCGCCGCTTTCGCCGGCGCGCCGATCAATCTCGCGATCCTCGTGCGCATGGACGGCAAGATCAACAAAGTCGACGATCTGAAAGGCCGCGTCGTCGCCGTCTCGACCAACGGCTCGCTGACCTATTGGCTGACGACCGAGTTGAATCGTCGCCTCAACTGGACCGGGAACGACGCGATGAAGGCCGTCGCCACTGGCGCGCTCGAAGCGCAAGTGGCGGCGTTGCGCGCCGGCAATGTCGACGGCGTCGCCGGGAATATCGAGACCGGCTACCGTCTCGAGGCGCAAGGCCAGGCGAAAACGCTGGTGCCCTTCGGCAAATACATCAATCCGTTCATCACGCATGTGATCTACGCGACCGACAACATGATGCAGAACCATCCGGACGATGTGCGCGGCTTCCTCAAAGGCTGGTTCGAGACCATCGCCTTCATGAAATCGCATCAGAAAGAGACCCTCGCCTCGACCATGCCGATCACCAAGCTCGACGAAGCGACGGCGAAGAAAGTGTACGACGAGCTGATGCCGATGTTCCTCGACAACGGGCATTTCGATCCCAAAGGCTTCGCCGTGGTCGAAGAAGCGATGAAAGCCAGCGGCGTCGCCGAAATCCCGCCAAAGGACAAGCTCTACACGGAAGAATTTCTTCCCAAGTAACGCTCGGCCTGCGCGCGGCGCACCTTGATTAGGGGTGCGCCGTCTCGAACCCCGCCGCCTGCCAGCGCTTGGCCGCGTTCGGACTGGTGATGAAGCGAATGAAAGACAGCGCGACGTTGGGCTCGCCGCTCTTGATCGCGACGCCCGCCGAATAGGTGATGAAGTTCTGGTCGGCGGCGGGGAACGGGCCGACATATTGGATGCCGGGCACGCCGATCAGCTCGGAGCTGTTCTGCACCGCCATCGCCGCCTTGCCCTGCGTGATTTGATCGGCCGCCGAGCCGCCGCGGATCAGCACCGCCTTGGCGCGGATCGGATCGGCGATGCCGAGCTTCTGGATCAGCGTGTCGAAGAAGACGCCGCTCGAGCCGCCGCCGGCCGGATCGGAATAGGCGATCGACGACGCCGCGAGCAGCGCTGCCTTGAACGCCTCCGGCGTCGCGATATTGGGCTTGGGTGCGCCGGCTTCGACGGCGACGCCCATGCCGACGCGGCCGAGCGGCTTGGCGCTGCCGGCGGCGAGCCCGCGCGCCTTGGCGAGATCGTCGAGCGCCGGCTTCGACAGGATGATGATGTCGGCGGGTTCGCCGGCTTTGAGCTTGTCTTGGATCTGTCCGACATTGCCGAAGGTCAGCGCGACGGTGTTGCGTCCCTGCTTTTCGTAATCGGCCACCAGCGCCTTCAGCGCCGTGCCAACCGCGCCGGCGCTCAGCACTTTGATCTCGGCCGCCGCGGCGAGTTGCGTGCCGAGCAGAAGAACCGCAACACCCGCAAAGAGTGACCACCATCGCCGCATAACGCGCCCTCCTCTTCCCGTTAAATGCCGGTCAGCGCCGGATGCTGCGCCCTTTCGGCAGCATATAGCCGATCGCCAAGGTCGCCACCGCGAGCACGGCAAGGATGATGAAGACGATGTGCAGCGAATGCGCGAATTCGTTCATCAGCGGGACGAGCGTCTCGGGCGGCAAGGTGGCGCGCTGCTCGGGCGTCAGGATGCGCGTCAAAAGATCGCCCTCGCCTTGCAGATAGCGCGACAGGCCGAGATTGAGGATGCCGCCGAACGCCGCCGCGCCCAGCGCCTGGCCCAGGATGCGCGAGAAGATGAATACGCCGGTCGCGACGCCGCGCATGTTCCAGCCGCACTCCGCCTGGATCGCGACCATGTAGGTGTTGTTGTTGAGGCCGAGCCCCAAGCCGATCAGCATCCCGCTCGTCATCACCCACAGCCACCCGCTGTCGGTGGCGAGCATCGCCATCATCACCGTGCCGGCGATGAAAAAGACCCCGCCGATGCTGGCCGAGACACGGTACGAGGTGCGCAGCATGATACGGCCGGCCGCCACCGCGGCGATCGGGCTCGAGGCCGACATCGACATGATGATGAGACCCGCGGTCATCGCGCTCTCGCCCATCACGCCCTGGACATAGACCGGCAGATAGGCGGTCACGCCCATGATCGCCGCGCCCAAGGTGAGCGAGACGAAATTGCCGCTGGTCGACATGCGGTCGCGCCAGAGACTCATCGGCCAGATCGGCTCGGCGGCGAAACGCTCGCAGAAACCAAAGGCGGCGAGCACCAGCACCGCGAGCGCGATGAAAGCCGCGAACCACAGCCCGGGCAGTACCGCCGCTTGTGCCAGGGCATAGAGCAGCACAAAACTGCCGAGCGCGAGCAGCAGCGAGCCGGCGATATCGATGCGCGCGCGGCGGCGCTCGAAATGCTCTTTGAGGACGAGGACGAGGATCGCGCCGGCGATCAGGCCGAGCGGCACATTCACCCAGAACACCATTTGCCAGATCGTGTGCGCGACGAGAAACGCGCCGACCACCGGCCCCAGCACCGCGGCGCCGATAAACACGCCCGACACCCAGCCCTGCATGCGCGCGCGATCGGCGCCGTGATAGATATCGCCGATCAAGGTGCGGCCGACCGGCGAGATCGCGCCGGCGCCGAAACCTTGGATGGCGCGAAACACGATCAGCGACGGCATATCCCAGGCGAGGCCGCAGAGCACCGACCCGGCAATGAAGAGCCCGATGCCGAACAGCAGGATCGGCTTACGGCCGTAAAGATCGGACAGTCTGCCATAGAGCGGCGTCGTCACCGCCTGCGTCAGCAGATAGACGGTGTAGACCCAGGACAGCAGCTCGAACCCGCCAATCTCGCCGACGATGGTCGGCATGGCGGTGGCGACGATGGTGCTCTCGATCTGGGTGATGAAGACCGACGCCAGCGCGGCGATGAAGATGAGAACCCGCCGCTCCGGCGCAATCACCGGCGCCCCCGCTTGCGCAGCGCCGATCTGGTCTCGCGTTGTCTCAGCCGGCATGCTTCCCTCACCAACGCAACCTAACACCGTCATTCCCGCGAAAGCGGGAATCCACTAACAACGAATGTGTGGCCGTGGATTCCCGCTTTCGCGGGTAAGACAACAATTTGTATTAGCTCACGGGAGATCGATCTCACACCCCCGCCTCGCGCATAGGTGATGCCAACGGGGGTGATGTCAGCTCGCTGGATACGACCCCACCGCCCGCGCGCGCAGCTTCAGCAATCCGGCGAGCAGATCGAATGTCGGCACCGATACATTCAGTCGCCGCGCGAGCTCGAGCGGCGCGCCGAACATCGCGTCGAACTCGATCGGCCGATGCAATTCGAGATCGAGCGCGATCGACGTCTTGCGTTGCTGGCCGCCGGCCTGGCGGGCCAGCCTGTCCACGTTGAATCCGGTCGTGCAGCCCAGCGCCGCCGCCAGCGCGACGACTTCATCGACCAGGCTGCGCACCGCCGCCTGGCACATCGGCTCTTCATACGCATCGCGGATCGATTGATCGGTCAGGCAAGCGAACAGCCCCGAGGTGATGTTCACCTGCAGCTTCGCCCAAACATCGCGGCGAATATTCGGGCTCGCCTCGACAACGAAATCATCGGCACGCAGCGCGGCGGCGAGCGCCTCGATGCTCGCCGATTTCCGGTCGTCGGGATGGCCGAGGATCAGCCGCGTCTGCGGCGCCTCAACCTGAACGACGCCCGGCGCCACGGCATCGCAGCCGCCATAGATCACGCCGCCGATCGCGCGCTTAACGCCGACGGTCTCGAGCAGGGCGTCATGCGCGTCGAGCTGCGCCAGCCGCTTGCCGTCGAGCGCCCCGCCGCTCCCCTGCAGATACCACCACGGAATGCCGTTCATAACGAAGGCGACGCTGGTCGCCGGCCCGATGAGCGTCCTCAACCCGTCGACGATCGACGGCAACGCCGGCGCCTTCACCGCAACGACCACCGCATCCTGCACGCCGAGCGTCTTCGGATCATCCGTCGCCGCGACCCGCCCCGCGATTTCGCCGCGCGGCGTCTTCACCCGGATGCCGTTCGCCTTGAGCGCCGCCAGATTGGCCCCGCGCGCAACGGCCGCAACTTCGTTATCGCCTTTCGCCGCGAGCCGCCCGAGCAAATGCCCGCCGATCGCGCCAACGCCGTAGACGCATATTTTCATGGGGATTGCCACTACCGAAAGCGGCGCGGGAGGTCAAACGCGCGACACCGCCGCTTCATCAAGATTCCCCCTCCGCCCGCGAGGTGCGGAGAAGGAATTAAGCATCCACTTTCAGCCGATACCCCACGCCGCTCTCCGTCAATATCAGCGCCGGGCGCTCCGGGTCGGGTTCGATTTTGTGGCGGAGCTGGCGGATGTAGATGCGCAGGTACTGCACGTCGGTCGCCGCGCCCCACACCTCGCGCATGATATGCGCATGGGTCAGCACCTTGCCGGCGTGCATGACGAGGATGCGTAAGAGGTCGTATTCCTTGGGCGAGAGCTTGACCTCTTGCCCCTTCACCGTGACATGACGGCGCACGAGGTCGACGGCGAGATCGCCGCTCTTGAAGATCGGTTCGGCGCCTTCCTGCTGCAGCCGGTGGCGCAAAGCCGCGCGGACGCGCGCGTTGAGCTCGTCCATGCCGACAGGTTTGGCCACATAATCGTCGGCGCCGAGATCGAGCGCTTCGACCTTGCCGCGCTCGTCGCTGCGGATCGAGAGCACGATGATCGGCGTCAGGCCCGCGCCCGAGGAATCGAGGCCGCGCACGCGCTTGATCACCTCGCGCCCGTCGATATCGGGGAGGCCGAGATCGAGCAGGACCAGATCGGGCTTCACCTTGTTGAATTGCGTCCACCCGGCCTCGCCGGTCGCGGCCTCCTCGACCTCGTAGCCTTCGGCGCTGAGGCTGGTCTTCAAGAGGCGGCGGATCGCCGGCTCGTCGTCGATGACGAGGATGCGGATGGGATGCGTGCTCATGCCGCCGCCGCGCGCGATGGCGATATCGGCAGCTCGATGACGAAATCGCCGCCGCTGCGATCGGCGCGGTTGCGCGCGCGGATCGTGCCGCCCATCGCCGCAACGAAGCCGCGGCAGATGGCGAGACCGAGGCCGGTGCCCGGCCGCTTGCGGTCGCCCTCGGCGACGCGGTGGAATTTATCGAAGATGCGCTCGATCTGATCCTGCGGGATGCCGCTGCCTTCGTCGAGCACGTGCACCTCCACCCTATCGTTGCGGCGGCGCGCGCGGATCTCGACCGTCGATTCCGGCGGCGCGTATTTCGCCGCATTGTCGAGCAGGTTGAACAGCACCTGCTCGAACAGCACGAAGTCGAGCCGCAGCATCGGCAGATCGCCGGCAAGATCGACCTTCACCCGGTGATGGGCCAGCACCTTGCCGGCGCGCTGCAAGGCCGTGCCGACGATCTCGCCGAGATCGATCATTTCCTGCTTGGGCGCGATGGCGCCGGATTCGAGCTTGGTCATATCGAGAAGATTGCCGACGAAACGGTTGAGGCGCTCGGCCTCGTCGAGGATCGTGCTCAGCAATGCGGCGCGGTCCTCGCCCCCATAGCGCTCGCCGACGCTTTTGAGGCTCGACGCGGCGCCGATGATCGAAGCGAGCGGCGTGCCGAGATCGTGCGAGATCGAGGTCAGCAGTGCCGAGCGCAGCCGCTCGCTCTCGGCCTGCAGCTTGGTGCGGTCGAGATCGCTTTGCAGATGGATGCGCTCGATCGCCAACGCCGCGAGATCCATCAGCGCATCGAGCAGGCGCCGCGCATCGGGCGACAGCATCAGCCCCGGCAGCTCGCGATCGAGACCCAGCACACCGACCGCGCCGCGACCGGTCCTGAGCGGCAGGAACAGCCGCCGCGCGCCGGGCAACGTATCGGAACCGCGGCCGGCGGGATGGTTGTTCGCCCAGCTCCATTTCGCCGCGGCGAGGTCGGCGCCGTCGAGATGATCCTCGGGCGGGTACGCGGCCTTCACCGCGAGGCTCGTGCCTTCCGGCATCAGAACGACGGCGTGCAGCTTCAGCATCGAGGCGATCTGATAGGTCGTCGCCCACAGCAGATCGTCGAGCGTCGCGACGCCGGAGAGCTTGCGGCTGAAGGCAAGCAGCTCTTCCGTGGTGCGGGCGCGCGAACGCGCCGTCACCGCTTGCGCGCGCGTGCTGGCCGCCAATTGGCTGGCGATCACCGCTGCAACGAGGAAAGCGATCAGCGCGAGAATGTTCTCGGGCTCGGTGATGGTCAGCGTGTAAAGCGGCGGCAGGAAGAAGAAATTATAGGCGAGCACGCTCAAGAAGCTGGCGAAGAGCGAGGGCGCGAGGCCGTAGCGCGCCGCCGAGACCAGCACCGCCGTCAGAAAGACGATCGAGATATTGCCGATGGCGAGGAATTGCTGCAGCGCCAGGCCGATGCCGAGCGCCACCGCGACGATGCCGGTCGAGGCGAGATACGGCGCGAGTTCGAGCTTTCGGCGCGGCTCGGTTGCCATGCCGGACACGGCCGGCTCGCTGTCGCCCGCCTCGCCGGCGATGACGTGCACGCTGATATTGCCGGCCGTGCGCACCAGATCGTGCACCACCGAGCCATGCAGCATCTCGAACCAGCGCGAGCGCTCGGATTTGCCGATGACGATCTGGGTGATGTTGTTGTCCTTGGCGAAGGCGACGACATCCTCGGCGATGCCGCGCCCGGGGATGGTCATCGTCTGCCCGCCCAGCCGCTCGGCAAGACGCAGCGCCTCGGCGATGCGATCGCGCGCCGCCTCGGCAAGCCGCTGATAGCGCGCGGTCTCGACATAGATCGCTGTCCACGGCGCATGCGAGCGATCGGCAAGCCGCCGCGCATAGCGCACGAGACCGGCCGCGCCCGAATCCTCGCTGACGCAAACCAGCACGCGCTCGCCCGCCGGCCACGGGCCGCTGATCGCGTGCGCCCGCATATAAGTGAGCATCTGCTCGTCGACACGCTGCGCCGTGCGGCGCAAGGCGAGCTCGCGCAGTGCCGTCAGATTGCCGGGCTGGAAATAATTGCGCAGCGCGCGCTCGGCCTCGGCCGGCACATAAACCTTGCCCTCGCGCAACCGCTCGATCAGGTCGTCGGGCGAGAGATCGACCACCTCGATATCGTCGGCGCGGTCGAGGATGCCGTCGGGCACGGTTTCGCGCACGCGGACATGGGTGATCTGCGCGACAACATCGTTGAGGCTCTCGACATGCTGGATGTTGATCGTCGTATAGACGTCGATGCCGGCGGCGAGCAGCTCTTCGACATCGAGATAGCGCTTGGGATGGCGGCTGCCGGTGACGTTGGTATGCGCCAGCTCGTCGACCAGAACGAGGCTCGGCTTGCGCGCGAGGATGGCATCGATATCCATCTCGTCGAGTACATGGTCTTTATAGTCGATGCGCCGGCGCGGGATCGTCTCGAGCCCCTCGAGCAGCGCCTCGGTCTCGGCGCGCTTATGCGTCTCGACCACGCCGACGACGATGTCGGTGCCTTCCTTGCGCGCGGTCTGCGCCGCCAGCAGCATCTTGTATGTCTTGCCGACGCCCGGCGCGGCGCCGAGAAAAATCTTCAGCCGTCCCTGCCCCGCAGTCTGCGCCGCGCGCAACAGCGCGTCAGGCGAAGGGCGTTGGCGTTCGGTGTCGGTATCGGGCATCGGCTCCTATCGCAGCGCGTCCAGAGCAAGGTTCAGCTTCAGGACGTTCACCCGCTTCTCGCCCAGAATACCAAGCCAGCGGCCCTCGGTGTTAGCCTCGACCAGCGCCGCGACTTTCTCGGCCGGGAGGCTGCGTGCCTTGGCGATTCGCGGCACCTGGAAGGCGGCGGCGGCCGGGGTGATGTCGGGATCGAGGCCGCTGGCCGAAGCGGTGACGAGATCGACCGGGATCGGCGTATTGGGATTTTCCTTGGCGAGATCGCCGGCAAATCTCTTGACGCCGTCGATCAGCGCCTGATTGGTCGGTCCCCTATTGGACGCGGCGGAATTGTCCGCGGCGTAGGGCGTCGGCACGGTCTTGGTCGGATCCTTCGGATCGGGCTCGCTCGTCGCCGAAGGCCGGCCATGGAAATATTTCTCGCCGACGAAACTCTGGCCGATCAGCGCGGAGCCGATCACCGCGCCGTCCTTCTCGATCAGGCTGCCACTCGCCTGGCGCGGGAAGACCACCTGGGCGATGCCGGTCATGCCGAGCGGATAGACAAGGCCGGTGAGGATCGTCATGACGACGATCATCATGATGGCAGGACGGATTTCTCGTAACATTGTTCTCACTCCTCACTTCGCCCCCTTTCGCGGGGAAGGCGCTCGGGATTAGCGCATCACGCCAAATGAACCGCGGTCACCAGCATGTCGATCAGCTTGATGCCGATGAATGGCGCGACGATGCCGCCGAGACCATAGATCATGAGATTGCGCCTGAGGATCGACGCGGCGCCTGCCGGGCGATAGGTGACGCCGCGCAGGCTCAAGGGGATCAGCGCGATAATGACCAGCGCGTTGAAGATGATCGCCGACAGGATCGCGCTTTCGGGGTTATGCAGCCCCATGATGTTGAGCGCGCCGAGCTGCGGATAGAAGGCGACAAACATAGCCGGGATGATCGCGAAATATTTCGCCACGTCGTTGGCGATCGAGAAAGTCGTCAGCGCGCCGCGCGTCATCAGCAATTGCTTGCCGATGGCGACGATCTCGATGAGCTTGGTCGGATCGCTGTCGAGATCGACCATGTTCCCGGCCTCGCGCGCCGCCATCGTGCCGGTGTTCATGGCGACGCCGACATCGGCTTGCGCCAGGGCCGGCGCGTCGTTGGTGCCGTCGCCGCACATCGCGACCAGCTTGCCCGCCGCCTGCTCGTCGCGGATCAGCTTCAGCTTGTCCTCGGGCGTTGCCTGCGAGAGGAAATCGTCGACGCCTGACTCCGCCGCGATCGCCGCCGCGGTCAGCGGATTATCGCCGGTGATCATCACCGTGCGGATGCCCATTTGGCGCAGCTCGGCGAAACGCTCGCGGATGCCGCCCTTGATGATGTCCTTCAAGTGGATGACGCCGAGGATCTTGCCGTCCTTGGCGACCGCGAGCGGCGTGCCGCCCGCGCGCGAGATGCGCTCGACGATCGGCATCAGGTCCGCCGGCGGCGACGCCGTCTTATTGGCATAAGCGAGCACCGCCTCGACCGCGCCTTTGCGGATCTCATGGCCTTCGAAATTGACGCCCGACATGCGCGTCTGCGCCGAGAACGGGATGAACTGCGCATTGAGCGGGCCCATCTCGCGGCCGCGCAGCGCGTATTTGTCCTTCGCCAGCAGCACGATCGAGCGGCCTTCCGGCGTCTCGTCGCTCAGAGAGGAAAGCTGCGCCGCGTCGGCGAGTTCTTTTTGATCGACTCCGGCGAGCGGCAGGAATTCCGTCGCCTGGCGATTGCCCAGGGTGATCGTGCCGGTCTTGTCGAGCAGCAGCGTGTCGACATCGCCCGCTGCCTCGACGGCGCGGCCCGACATCGCCAGCACGTTGAAGCGCACGAGCCGGTCCATGCCGGCGATGCCGATCGCCGAGAGCAGCGCGCCGATCGTGGTCGGGATCAGCGTGACGAACAGCGCGATCAGCACGACCATCGAGATCGCGCCGCCGGCATAGCTTGCAAAGCTCGGGATCGTCACCGTGGCGATGACGAAGATCAGCGTCATGCCGGCGAGCAGGATGTTGAGCGCGATCTCGTTCGGCGTCTTCTGCCGCACCGCGCCTTCGACCAGCGAGATCATGCGATCGAGGAAGGTCGAGCCCTGCGCCGCGGTGATGCGGACCTTGAGCCAATCCGAGGTGACGCGCGTGCCGCCGGTAACGGCCGAACGGTCGCCGCCGCTTTCGCGGATCACGGGCGCGCTTTCGCCGGTGATCGCCGATTCATCGACCGAGGCGACGCCTTCGATGACATCGCCGTCGCTCGGGATCACGTCGCCGGTCTGGACCAGGACGACATCGCCTTTCTTGAGGCTCGCCGCCGCGACCTCCTTGAAATCCGTGGCGCGGTCGTTCGCGAGCAGCTTCGCCATGGTCTCCGTGCGCATGCGGCGCAGCGTGTCGGCTTGCGCCTTGCCACGGCCTTCGGCCACCGCCTCGGCAAAATTCGCGAAGAGCACGGTGAACCACAGCCACAGCGTGATCTGGCCCGAGAACAGCGCGTTCGTGCCAATGACTTTGCCGGCGCCGACGAAAAGATCGCGCAGGAAGAAGATCGTCGTCAGCACCGAGACGATCTCGACGCAGAACATGACGGGATTCTTGACCAAGGTGCGCGGATCGAGCTTGACGAAGGACGCCTTGATCGCCGGCGCGATCAGCTTGCCATCGACCAGCGAGACCGGCTGCACCTGCCTCTTATAGAGGCCGGAATGGACGGAGGGCGAGGTGAGACTCATGTCAGGTTTTCCTGCAGCAAAAGTTCAAGGCGAGGCCGCGAACAGCGTGCCGTGATTCATCGCGACCTGCTCGACGATCGGGCCGAGCGCGATCGCCGGGAAATAAGTGAGGCCGCCCATGATGAGGATCACGCCGACGAGCAGGCCGACGAAGAGCGGGCCGGTCGTTGGGAAGGTGCCGGCCGAAGGCGGCAGCAGCTTCTTCTGCACCAGCGAGCCGGCCACGGCCATCATCGGGACGATGAAGACAAAGCGGCCGATCAGCATCGCGAAGCCGATGGTGAGATTATAGAACGGCGTGTTGGCGCCGAGCCCGGCAAAGGCGCTGCCGTTGTTGCCGGTGCCCGAAGTGAACGCATAGAGGATCTCGCTGAAGCCGTGCGGTCCGGCATTGGCGGGACCGGCCAGGCCGGCTGGAATAACGGCCGCAAGCGCGGTAAAGCCCAAAATCGATAGCGGCAGGCAGAGCAGCGCGAGGATGCTCATCTTGACCTCTTTCGATTCGAGCTTCTTGCCGAGATATTCGGGCGTCCGCCCGACCATCAGCCCGGCGACGAACATCGCGACGATGGCGAAAGCGAGGATGCCGTAGAGACCGGAGCCGACGCCGCCGAAGATCACCTCGCCGAGCTGGATGTTGACCAGCGGCACGGCACCGCCGATCGGCGTGTAGCTGTCATGCATCGAATTGACCGAGCCGTTGGACGCGTCGGTCGTCGCGGTCGCCCAGATCGTCGAATTGACGATGCCGAAACGCACCTCCTTGCCTTCCATATTGCCGCCCGCCTGGGTATCGCTCGCGGTCTGGTCGACGTTGAATTGCGCGAAAGCGGGATTGCCCTTGGCCTCCGACCAGTAGCAGATGCCGACGCCGATCAGGAACAGCACGCTCATCGCCGTAAACAGCGCCCAGCCCTGCCGCGTATCGCGCACCATCTTGCCGAAAGTGTAGGTCAGCGCCGCGCTGATCGAGAGGAGCGACCACATCTCGACGAGGTTGCTGATCGCGTTCGGATTCTCGAAAGGATGCGAGGAATTGACGTTGAAGAAGCCGCCGCCGTTGGTGCCGAGCTGCTTGATCGCGACCTGCGAGGCGACCGGCCCTTGCGCGATCAGTTGCTTGGCGCCTTCCAGTGTCGAGGCTTCGGTATAAGCGCCGAGATTTTGCGGCATGCCGCAGGCGATCAGGGCGATGGCGACGACGATGGAGATCGGCAGCAAGACGTACAGCGTGCAGCGCGTCAGATCGACCCAGAAATTGCCGATCGTCTTCATCTCGCGCCGCGCAAAGGCCCGCACCAGCGCGATGGCGAGCGCGATGCCGGTCGCCGCCGAGACGAAATTATGCACGGTGAGGCCCGCCATCTGCGTCAGATAGCTCATCGTGCTCTCGCCGCCGTAACCCTGCCAGTTGGTGTTGGTGACGAAGCTCATCGCCGTGTTGAAGGACGATGTCTGCTCGACCGCCGACATGCCTTGCGGATTGAAGGGCAGCACGTCCTGGAGCCGCTGGAGTGCGTAAAGCGTGACGAACCCGGCGATGCTGAAGAACAGCATCGCCACCGTATAGGTCAGCCAATTCTGCTCTTTGGTCTCATCGACGCCGCAGCACCAATAAACCGCGCGCTCGACCGGCCGCAGCACCGGATGAAGGAAAGTCCGCTCGCCCTCGAAGACACGATACATGAACGCGCCGAAGGGTTTCACGAAGAGCAGAATCAGCGCGAAGTAAATCGCGATCTGCAGCCAGCCATTAAAGGTCATGAGATGCTCCGAATTTCGCGCTAGAACCGCTCGGGGTTGATCAGCGCGTAGACGAGATAGACGGTGATCGCGAAGGCGGCGATCGAGCCGAGGATGTAATCGAAAATCATGGCCGCCCTCTCATAAAAGTCCCCTCACATGCGCTCGCAGGCATAGGCGTAGGCGATCGTCAGCAGCAGCCCGACAATGCCGGCCGCGAGCAAAATCGTATCGAGCATGAGCTTTCTCCAACAAAAGGCCGGCCCGTCCGCCGCCGCGATTGCGCGGTCGCGCCGCGCTTTGAACTATCGCGCGATACTGAGGACGGCCGTGATCAGCAGAATGACGCCGACAAAGCCGATGATCGTGACCGCCAGCTCACGCAGCGTGTCGTAGAGCGACAGTGAATCGCCGGAATCGCTGCGCGGTTGATGCCCGGAACGAGGCTTGCGGCCGGTGCCGCGTTGCGGCCAGCGGTCGTCGTGATCGTCGCTGCGGAAGGCCATCGCGGGGCTCCCCTGGGAATGCATAAGCTTGCGCATGCCCCAGAAAAGGCCGTTCCGGCGTTAGTTATCGAGAAGGATTACGCAGCCAAAAAATAGTTTTTCCATAGCGATCGCCGCCGGTTAGCCGCCCAAACCCGACGGGCATATATGGATTTTATATTTTTTGGGCGGCCGACCCACATCGAATTTTTATGCGCCGCGAAGGATCGTGCGCCCGGCTAGCGAAGCCGTCATGACTTCCCACATAGGCTGAAGGCGCACATCGGTACCCCTTCGGCCTCGAAGAAATTTATGAGCACCCTCACCACGCAGTCTCGGGCCGACACTGCCGCGCCGCAGCCAGGGCACGGCACCGCACTCCACCGCTTGATGCTCGGTGCGCTCGGCGTCGTCTACGGCGATATCGGCACGTCGCCGCTCTACACGATCAAGCAATGCTTCAACGCCCTCGGCGGCACATCGCCGGCGGCCATCTACGGCGTGCTCTCGCTGATCACTTGGTCGCTGATGCTGGTGGTGACCCTGAAATATGTCTGCGTCATCCTGCGCGCCGACAATCGCGGCGAAGGCGGCATCCTGGCGCTCACCGCGCTGGCGCTGCGCAGCGCCGCTTCCGGCACACGGTTCCACTGGTGGATCATGGCCGCGGGTCTCCTCGGCGCGGCGCTGTTCTACGGCGACGGCGTGATCACCCCGGCGATCTCGGTGCTTTCCGCGATCGAAGGGCTGGATGTCGCGACGCCGCTCTTCGACCCCTACGTCATCCCGCTGACGCTCGCGATCCTCTTAGGCCTATTCCTCGTGCAATCGCGCGGCACGGCAAAGGTCGGCGGGTTCTTCGGCCCGATCACCGTGATCTGGTTCCTCACCATTGGCGCGCTCGGCGCGGTGGAGATCGCAAAGCAGCCCGAGATCCTGCTCGCGCTCAACCCGCTCTACGGCGCAAGGCTGCTCGCGCAAGAGCCGGGCAAAAGCGCGGCGCTCCTCGGCGCCGTCGTGCTCGCGGTCACGGGGGTCGAGGCGCTCTACGCCGATATGGGCCATTTCGGCAAGCGCGCGATCCGCTTCGCCTGGCTTGGCTTCGTCTTCCCGGCGCTGCTCCTGAATTACTTCGGCCAGGGCGCGCTGCTGCTGCACGATCCCAACCTGCGCGACAATCCTTTCTACCACCTCGTTCCCGATTGGGGCGTCTATCCGATGGTCGTGCTCGCCTCGGCGGCGACCATCATCGCGTCGCAAGCGGTGATCTCGGGCGCGTTCTCGATGACGCGCCAGGCCGTGCTGCTCGGCTACGTGCCGCGTTTCGAGATCAGGCATACGTCGGAGCACGAGATCGGCCAGATCTATGTGCCGAAGATCAACCTGTTCCTTCTCGTCGCGGTGGCGGCGCTGGTGATCATGTTCCGCACCTCCGACAATCTCGGCACTGCCTATGGCATCGCCGTCACCGGCACCATGTCGCTGACGACCATGCTCGCGCTGATCCATGCCATCGCCATCGCCGGCTGGAACCGTTTCGTCGCGGCGCTGGTCTTCGGCCTCTTCCTCTGCATCGACCTCGGCTTCTTTGCCGCGAATTTGCTCAAGATCGAGGAAGGCGGCTGGTTCCCCGTCGCCGTTGCCGCGCTGATCTTCACCCTCATGCTGACCTGGCTGCGCGGCCGCGAGACGCTGCTCGCCAAGCGCTGGAGCGAGGCGCTGCCGCTCGAGACCTTCCTCGCGACGTTGAAGCCCGACCGGCCGCTGCGCGTCCCCGGCACCGCCGTCTTCATGGTCGCCAACGACCGCATCGTGCCGACGCCCCTCCTCCACAACATCAAGCACAACAAAGTGCTGCATGAGCGCGTCGTGCTGATGAAGGTCGAGACCGAGGACATCCCGCACGTCCCCGACGAGCAGCGCATCACGGCGAAGCATCTCGAGCACAATTTCCACACCGTGACCTTGCGCTACGGCTTCATGGACGAGCCCAACATCCCGCGCGCGCTGGCGCAGATGCGGCAGATGCAATTCCGCATCAACTTGCTCGAAACTTCGTTCTTCGTCGGCCGCGAGAAGATCGTGTGCGCCAGCGACTCGCACAGCCTGTGGAATTGGCGCAAGCGGCTTTTCATCTTTCTGCAACGCACGATGCTCAACGCAACCGAATATTTCCGCATCCCCAGCAACCGGGTCGTCGAACTCGGCGGCCAGATCGAGATCTGATCGCGTTATGGCGAGAGCACGGCCGTAACGCTGGGCGGTTTTGCGCAGCAAAAACGGCGAAGCCGCGGCAAAGCGGAAGCGTAAGCCTTAAATCACCCCATCCGCGCCTTACTCCAGCCGAACACCATCCGTAGCTTGGCTATGCGTTGGTATTGTCTTGTGGAGTGACGTTTATGGATGTCTGCGCCTTCGTTCCGTCTGCCTCTGTCGATAACACGACAGATTTTGCGACCGATCTCGCGGCGCTGCGGCCCTTTCTTTTGAAGCGCGCGATACATCTGACAAACAAGCGCGAGCTCGCCGAGGATTTGGTGCAGACGACGTTTGCGCGCGCGCTGCAAGCCAGCGCGCAGTTCACGCCCGGCACCAATCTAAAGGGTTGGGTCGCGACGATCCTGCATCACGAATTCTATTCGCATCATCGCCGTTCCTGGCGCTCGGCGTCATGGTCGGACGAAATTGCGGCGACGCTGTCCTCGCCGCTCGGCGAGCAGGAATCCGCGCTCGATCTCCAGCAGGTCGCCTGCGCCCTCAACGATCTGCCCGAGGGTCAGCGCGAAGCCTTGGTCGCGATCGGCCTCCTCGGCTTTGCCTATGAGGAAGTGGCGACGCTCTTCAATTGCAGCACCGGCACGGTCAAGAGCCGCGTGTCGCGCGCACGCATCGGGCTGATGGAGGCGGTGCAGCAGCGCCGGGCGTCCGGCCGGCGCCTCATCCCCGCATCACCGAAAGCCTTCGCCCAGTGGCTCACCGATCTCGAAACGATCCGCATCGCCGCTTGCGCCCGCTTGGCCGGCAAGGCACCGGCCGGCACGGAGCTCCCGCCGCTGCGCAAGATAGCGCTGAAGCAACCGGAAGCGGCGCCGCCGGCCTTGCGCTTTCGCAACGGCGATTTGCGCATGCCCGCGCCGGGCTTCACCGCCGCGGCTGCCTAAAGGCGGTCCCCGCGCAACGCGCTATAACTCCCGCTGTTCTGTCTAAAGAGCAGCGGGAGTGACGTATGCGCACGATCAGCCTGCCGGATGGCGGCGCCATGCCGATCTTGGGACTCGGCACCTGGATGATGGGCGAGCGCAAGAGCGCAGCGGCGGCCGAGTTGGCCGCCCTGAAGCTCGGCCTCGATCTCGGGATGAATTTCATCGACACCGCGGAGATGTACGGCAATGGCGGCGCCGAAGAGATCGTCGCCGGCGCGATCGCCGGCCGGCGCGATGAGATCTTCCTCGTCAGCAAGGTGCTGCCGCACAACGCCAGCCGCACCGGCACGATCAAAGCCTGCGAGGCCAGCCTCAAGCGGCTCGGCACCGACCGGCTCGACCTCTATCTCCTGCATTGGGCCGGCAGCCATCCGCTGGACGAGACGATCGAGGCTTTCGAGCAGTTGAAGCGCGCCGGCAAGATCCGGCGCTGGGGCGTCAGCAATTTCGATCTCGCCGAGATGGAGCCGCTGGACGCCACCGCCGTTGCCAGCAACCAGGTACTCTACAACCTCACCCGCCGCGGCATCGAATTCGATCTTCTGCCCTGGTGCCGGACGCGCGGCATTCCGGTGATGGCCTATTCGCCGATCGAGCAGGGCCGCCTCCTCGGCAACAAGGCATTGGTTGCGCTTGCCAAAGCGCGCGGCTGCTCGCCGGCACAGCTCGCCCTCGCCTGGGTGCTGCAGCAGGAAGGCGTCGTCACCATCCCGAAAGCCTCGAACCAAGCGCATGTCCGCGAGAATCGGGCCGCCCTCGATATGGCTTTGAGCGGGGAGGAATGTGCCACCCTCGACCAAGCCTTCCCGCCGCCCAAGAAGCCCGCCGCCCTGGCGATGCTCTAACGGCATAGCTCGACCCTAAAAACGGCGGAATTCAGCCCTTGTCGAGACCCCCTGGCCTGTAGTTTAGTACGAGTCGAAACGCATCGAAAAAAAGTTAAGGGGATTGGCCCGATGCTGCTTTCACCGTTACTGCGCCATCTGATGCGCCGCGGGACGCTGCGCGTCATCGATGCCGACAACCAGCTGCACGTTTTCGCAGGGCAAGAGCCTTGGAAAACCGTCACAATTCGCCTTCGCGACCACGCGGTTCCGCGCCAGCTGCTGCTGCATGGCCAGCTGAAGCTCGGCGAAGCGTTCATGGACGGACGCCTCACCGTCGAGGATGCCAGCCTTTACGATCTGCTGGAACTCGTGGGCTGCAACATGGAGCTCGCGCCGCCGCATCCGATTATGCGCGTGGTCGATTTGGCCGGCCGCTGGTTGCGCATCTTCCAGCAATACAATCCACTGTGGAAATCGCGCCAGAACGTCGCCCATCACTACGATCTGTCGGACACGCTCTATAATCTCTTCCTCGATACCGACCGGCAGTACTCCTGCGCCTATTTCTACGACCCCAGCGATCCGCTCGAAGAGGCGCAAGCGAATAAGAAGCGGCACCTCGCGGCAAAGTTGCGCCTGGAGCCGGGGCAAAAGGTACTCGATATCGGTTGCGGCTGGGGCGGGCTCGCGCTCTACCTGGCGCAAGAGGCCGACGTCGAAGTCACCGGCATCACCCTCTCGGTCGAGCAGTTGCGCGTCGCCGAGCGCCGCGCCCAGGCGATGGGTGTCAGCGATCGCGTGAAGTTCGAGCTGATCGATTATCGCGAGCTGACCGGCCGGCGCTTCGACCGCATCGTCTCGGTCGGCATGTTCGAGCATGTCGGCGTCATCCACTACCCGGCCTTCTTCACGAAGATCAAAGAGCTGCTGACCGACGACGGCATCGCGCTGATCCATTCGATCGGCCGCGCCGACGGACCGGGCCATACCAATGCCTGGATCCGCAAATACATCTTCCCCGGCGGCTATTCGCCGGCGATCTCGGAGGTCGTGCCGGTCGTCGAGAAGGCCCGGATGTGGATCACCGATATCGAGGTGTTGCGGCTCCACTATGCCGAGACGCTGAAGAACTGGCGCGCGCGCTTCATAGCCCATCGCGAGCGGGTGAAGACGATCTATGACGAGCGCTTCTGCCGCATGTGGGAATTCTATCTGGCCGCCTCGGAAGTCGCCTTCCGCTACCAGGGCCATATCAATTTCCAGATGCAGATCGCCAACCGCGTCGACAGCGTACCGCTGACCCGCGACTACATGTTCGACTGGGAACGCGCCCACACCCCGAAGGCGAAGAGCAAAGTGCACGCGGCCTAGCGCTACGGGCGCGGAAGCATGACGCGGGCAAAACGGTTGCGGCGCCGCAGCGTGAATTGGGCTACCCGGCCGCGTTCGCGTATCCAAGCCACTGGCGGGCTAGGGCTGTCAGTGCGGCGATGAACGCGAGGGCGCAGACGACGGCCGCTCCCGTCGGCAGATCAAAAAACGCCGAGGACAACAGGCCGAGGCCATAACCGATGAGGCCGATCGCGTAGGCAAAGACCATCGAGCGCGGCCCGCGGATGCCGCGGACCGCGAGCGAGGGAATGATCAGCGAGGCGAAGACCAGGAACACGCCGACGAGTTGCACCGACGCCGTCACCGTCACGGCGAATAGCGCATAGAACAGCACGCGCCAACGCGACAGATCGACGAAGATGACGAAACCGAGCACGATCAAATAGAGGATCGCGGCGGGGATTAGATCGCTCGGCACGACCCACAGGATCTGTCCGACGAGCAGATCCTTGAGCTCGTCGGCGCCGTGCGGGTTGTAGCTGAGAAGCACGATCTCGGCGCTCGCCGCAACCACGAAGACAACACCGATCACCGCTTCCTGCAAAGCCGCCAGCCGACGCTCGGTCCAGATCAGGAAACCGGCGCCGACGAGCGCCGCGATCACCGCGGCGATCTGCACCGACCAGCCGCTCGGCTCCCATCCGAAAAAATCGGCGACGACGACGCCAAGCCCCGCAACCTGCGCGATCGCGAGATCGATGAAGACGATCCCACGATCGAGCACCAGACGGCCGAGGGGCACATGCGTCGCCAATACCAGAATGCCGGTCAGCAGCGCCGGCAGCAGAATATCCAGACTGTGGTCAGCCACTCTTGCCCCCGAGCCCCGCCAACAAGCGATTCACCGTATCCTGATAGAAGCCGACGATGTCCTTCGACGCATTGTCACCCCCCACGGTGAAAGGCAGCACCACCGCCGGCAAATGACTCTTGTCGGCGACGAATTGCGACGGCTTCGGATCCTCATACGCCGCGTAGACGATCATGCGTGCTTTGAGCGAGGGGATCTTGTCGAGCAGTTCGGCGATATACGCGCCGCCCGGCGGCACGCCGGGCTTCGGCTCGATATTGGCGGCCTCCGTCATGCCGAGCCAATTGGCAAGATAGATCCAGGATTTGTGATAGGAAACGAAAGCAACGCCTTTCAGCGGTGCGGCCTGCGCCAGCATTTTCTCCATGGCCGCGCCGAGCGCCTGATCGAATGCCTGGGCGCGCTGCTGGTAGCCCGCCGCATGCGAGGGATCGACCACGGCTAGGCGTTTCGTCAGCGCGGCTGCGACGAGGCGCATGTTGCGGGGATCGGTCTGGATATGCGGGTTGCCGGCGGGATGCACATCGCCTTCAGCACGATCGAGCCGCGCGGGTTTTTCGAGCAAGTTGACGACCGACGTCGCCTCGAAATAGCCGGGCTGGCCGGGTTGCACCTTGCCGTTCGAGGCTTGGCGCAACAGCACGGGCAGCCAACCGATCTCGAGTTCGGCGCCGGTGCACACCAGCAGATCCGCGTTGCGCAGCCGTGAGATCAGGGCGGGCCGCGCTTGAATCTGGTGCGGATCCTGCAGCGCGGTCGTCGCGGTGAAGACGTCGACGTCGCTACCGCCGATCACCGTCGTCAGCGCGCCCCATTCCGGCTCGCAGGCGAAGACATTAAGCGCTGCGTCTGCGTGGGTCGATGCGAAGAACGCGAAGCCGAACGTGACGAATGCGAGGATGGTTTTTGTCATGACGCGCCTCTCAATATTGATGCGCGCCATGCGCGCCAAGGCTGACGGTGTATTGCAGGATGATCTGATTGTCCGGATCGGGCCGAGCTTCGTCGCGATTGTATTGCAGGCGGAAGCGGCCGAACTCGCTGGTCGAATAATCGACCATCGCAGAATAACGGCGCGGCGTCAGATCGCGCGAATCGATCGTCGTGCCGGCAAACGCGCTGCCGAGCGACGGTGCATGGACCTGATCGTAGCGCACGCCGACGCGCCAGAACGGAATGAATTGATAAACCGCCTGCGCATAGAAGCCGGTTTGGATGCCGGAGGTAAAGGAACGCGTCGTCGGCACGCCGGGCGCGCTCGCAAAATCGAGGGCGGTGAAGGCGCCCGATTCCTTACGCGCGAACGCCTCGCCTTGCAGCTTCACATAGCTCTGCGCGAAATTCCCGTGCGGCGCCCATTTGTAGACCGCGTCGGCGATGAACGTATGATCGACACCGCTGAACTGATCAGAGCCGGGCGGGCCACCGACTGGATCCGTCGCGCGATTGCTGGAGCGTGTGCCGAGATAGGAAATGCCTGCGCTGTAGCTCGACGAATCGTTGATGTCGTCGCCGACATGCAGGAAAGCACTCCACGCGCCCAGACCGGCGTTGTGATTGCTCGTCAGCGCCTCGCTGACGCTGTTCGCTGGGAAGGAGGCGCCGCGCATCGCCTCGCCGCCGAGCTCGATGAACATGTTCGTCGGCGCGAGCCAACGGAGTTGCACGCCGTCGTCGCCATATTGTCCGTTGAGGAAAGCGAGATAAGGCAACGGCGCATCGGCGAAGTCCCACGTATGCGCATGCTGCTCGTTGAGATACCCGACGCCCGAGAAGAAGCGGCCGATCTTCGCGGTGAGATCCCATGGCAGCGCCGTCGGCTGGACGAAGGCTTCCTCGATGTTGACGCTATTGTCGTTCTGGAAAGCGACGGTGAGATTGGCGAAGAGCGCCTGATCGACATTGGCCTGCACATTGATCTCGCTCTCGCCGATGCTGACGCCGCGCGGCGGCGGCTTTGCCTCATCGCCCAGGGCGAAGCCCGGCAGGCGCCAGCTATTGGGATTGTGCGTCGAGACCATGCCCTTGCCGTCGAGTACCGCGCCGATCGCAGGGTTGAAGGAATTGGCGCTCGACGGCGCGTTGCCGCCACCCTCCGTCGCCGTTGGCGAAGGCGCTGGCGCAGCCGACGCGGTCTGGCTCGTCGCTTCCGACGCGGTTTGCGCCGCCGTCGCGGCTTTTTGCGCATCGTCGGCTTTCTGCGTCGCCGCATTGGCCTTGCTTTCGGCTGTATCGAGGCGCGTTTCCATCGCCTGCAGCTTCGCTTCGTAATCGTGCTGCAGCTTCGTCAGAGCGGCCTGATACTGGCGCTGCATCGCCTGCATTTCCTGGCGCATGTCGCTAAGTTCGTCGGCCTGCGCGGGGGCCGAATAGAGAGCAAGAGCGACGCCGCTCGCGGCGAGGCTCAGCCGAGAAAAAGATTGGGTAAGCATGATCTGCTCCATTTCATCGACATCGTGATGACCGCCCGCAGCAAGCGAGCGGCGACGAAAAATGATGTCAGACGACGGGCGGACCGCGCGTATCGAACAGGAGATGGGGAGGCGCGGTAAGATGAAGCGCGTCGAAGGCAACGGGTGCCGGCGACGGGTGCAAAGCGGGCGCCGGCAAGCGGATGCCGTCGGGCAGCGCTGAGCTGCCGAGCATCGAGATCGATGCGCAGATCGGACAATCGATATCCGCGGCAAGCCCGTCGCCGAGGCCGCTGCCCGTGCCGTTGGGCGCCGTGAGGACGGGCGCGCCATGACCCTGCAGCATCGGGCGGAAATCTTGCGGATGGATATGGCCGTAGCTTGCGACCAGCTGAATCACCATCGCCAGCAGCGCAAGCCATTGCGGCGCGCAGCGGAGGCTTCTCCTCCCGATGACGATCGTCGTTAGCATTCGGTCCTTACCATACCGGCGCAAGCGTGGCGGCGGCAAGACTTTGCCGACTGGGGCAGGAGACGCCTCGATCGCTTGCACGGTAGCGCCGCGCCTCAGCGGCGGGTGCGGGGCATGAGGGCAGCGCTTTCCATCCCCGTTATCCCCGTCATTCGAGTCGACTTGGCGATAGCGTGCCTCGGGGCATCTGCTAATGTCGAGCGATTATGGAACCCGCCGCCATCGCCTCGAACGTCACGCCGCTGCGCGAAGGCGAGCCGCAATACCGGCAGCCGCCGTCCAATATCGAGGCCGAGCAGGCGCTGCTCGCGGCGATCCTCGTCAATAATGCCGCCTATCATCGGGTTTCCGAATTCCTGCGCGCGGAGCATTTCGCGCTTGGCGTCCACGGCCGCATTTATGGCGCCGTCACCAAGCTGATGGAGCGCGGCCAGCTCGCCAATCCGGTGACGCTGAAAAATCTTTTCGAGCAGGACGACGCGCTGCAGGAAGTCGGCGGCTCGCAATATCTCGTGCGCCTCGCCGCCTCGGTGGTGACGATCATCAATGCCGAGGATTACGGCCGCACCATCCACGACCTCTTCCTGCGCCGCCAGCTCATCACCATCGGCGAGGATGTGGTCAACGAAGCCTTTCAGCACGATCTCGACCGGCTGGCGGTGTCGCAGATCGAGCAGGCCGAGAAAAAACTCTTCGATCTCGCCGAGACCGGCCAGGCCGAGGGCGGCTTCCGCCCCTTCAGCGCCCCGCTGGCCAATGCGATCATCGCCGCCGAGGCCGCCTTCAAGCGCGGCGGCAAGACCAGCGGCATCTCGACCGGCTTCCTCGATCTCGACAAGCTCTTGGGCGGGCTCCACCCGTCCGACCTCGTCATCCTCGCCGGCCGCCCGTCGATGGGCAAAACCGCGCTCGCCACCAATATCGGTTTCAACGCCGCCCGCGCCTATCGCCCCGGCAAGGATCCGACCGGCAAGACCATCGCCGAGGATGGCGCGGTCGTCGGCTTCTTCTCGCTCGAAATGTCGGCCGAGCAGCTCGCCACCCGCATTCTGTCGGAAGAGTCGGGCGTCTCCTCGAACAACATCCGCAAGGGCGAAGTGAGCCACGAGGATTTCGACCGTTTCGTCCAGGCGAGCCAACGCCTCTCCTCGATCCCGTTCTTCGTCGACGACACGCCGGCGCTCAGCATCGCCGGCCTTCGCACCCGCGCCCGCCGCTTGGTGCGCCAGCAAGGTCTCGGCTTCATCCTGGTCGACTATCTGCAGCTGTTGCGCGGCAACGATTCCGGCTCGGAAAACCGTGTCCAGGAAATTTCCGAGATCACCCGCGGCCTCAAGGCGCTGGCAAAAGAGCTCAACGTCCCGGTCGTCGCCCTCTCGCAGCTTTCGCGCGCCGTCGAGCAGCGCGACGACAAGCGGCCGATGCTCTCGGATTTGCGTGAATCGGGCTCGATCGAGCAGGACGCCGACGTCGTCATGTTCGTCTACCGCGAAGAATATTATCTCTCGCGCGGCGAACCGGCGCGCCGCCCCGACGAGAGCGACGAGCGCTACAATCTGCGCTATGAGGATTGGAAGACGCGGCTCGAGCAATGTCATGGCACGGCGGAAGTCCTCATCGCCAAGCAGCGCCACGGTCCCATCGGCAAGGTGACGCTGCGCTTCTCGCATGAAACGACGAAATTCGAAAACTTCGTCGGCAGCGACCGCCTCCCCGACGGCGTTGACTGAGCTTCGGCCGCCCCGCGCCCCCGCCGGTGCATCGGCTGGGAGCGCATCGACGACCGCGCGTCCAAGAGCCGCCGCCAAAGCCGCCCCCCATGCCGGCGCGATCCTGGAAATCGATCTCGACGCGATCGCCGAGAATTACACCAAGCTGACCGAGCGCGTCGGCGCCAAGGTGCGGGTCGCCGCGGTGGTGAAGGCCGACGCTTATGGGCTCGGCATGGAGAAAGTCGCGCCCGCCCTCGCCCGGGCCGGCGCCAAGACTTTCTTCGTCGCGACACTCGATGAGGGCCTCGCGCTGCGCGAGCTCTTGCCGCGGGCGCAGATCGCCGTGCTGAACGGGTTGGTGATGGGCGCGCCGGCGAATTTCGCTAAAGCAGCATTGCTGCCGGTCTTGAACGATCTCGGCCAGATCGCGTCGTGGCAGGGCTATGCCGACAAGCGCGGCGGCGCGCCGGCGATGCTGCATCTCGATACCGGCATGGCGCGGCTCGGCCTGTCGCCGAAAGAGACGCAGCGGCTCAGCAACGAGCCGAGCCGCCTCGAGGGCTTCGCGCTCGCACAGATCATCTCGCATCTGGCTTGCGCCTCGGAAGCGGCGCATCCGATGAACGATGTGCAACTCGAGGCTTTTCGCGCCGCATTGAAGCGCTTGCCGGATGCGCCGGCGAGCCTTGCCGCCTCATCCGGCATGTTCCTCGGCGGCGATTTCCTCTTCGACGCGGTGCGCATCGGCGCCGCGCTTTACGGCGTGAACCCAACGCCGGGCCGTCCCAATCCGATGCGGCAAACCGTACGGCTCCGTGCGAAAATCCTGCAATTACGGGACGTTGACAGGGGTGAGAGCGTTGGATACGGTGCCGCGCATCGCATCGAGAAGCCGACCAGAATCGCCACCATCGCCATGGGATACGCTGACGGGTGGTTGCGGTCTTCCTCACAACGCGGCAGCGCCCGCATCGCCGGTAAGCCCGCTCCCGTCGTCGGACAAATCTCCATGGATCTCGTGACTCTCGACGTGACCGGACACGATCCCGCCAATCTCATTCCCGGCTCTTATGTCGATCTGCTCGACGAGCGCTACGGCATCGACGACGCGGCGCTCGCGGCGGGGACCATCGGCTATGAGATTCTGACCTCGCTCGGCAGCCGCTTCCATCGCGTTTATCGCAGCGGGGGAGGACGCTAGCGAATGGAATTCCTCGCCTCGGTCGGCCGCGTCTTCATCGGCTTCCTCAATGCCAGCGGGCGCTTCGCGATCTTCGCCTTTACGGCGCTGAGCCACTGCTTTCGCCCGCCCTTCTATTTCCGCCTCATCGGCCGGCAGATGATCGATATCGGCTACTACTCGCTGCCGGTGGTCGGCCTGACCGCGATCTTCACCGGCATGGTGCTCGCGCTGCAGACCAATACCGGCTTCAGCCGCTTCGGCGCGGCGAGCGCCACCGCCACGGTCGTCGTGCTGTCGGTGACGCGCGAGCTCGGGCCCGTGATCGCCGCGCTGATGGTCGCCGGCCGCATCGGTGCCGCGATCGCGGCCGAGATCGGCACGATGCGCGTCACCGATCAGATCGACGCGCTCTCGACGCTCTCGACCAACCCGATGAAATACCTTGTGGTGCCGCGCATCCTCGCCGGCCTCGTCACCCTGCCGCTCCTGGTGCTG
>DASZLU010000172.1:0-2586 GCA_035552195.1 Allostellaceae bacterium
GCGACGTATTCAAGCGCGCCGAGCGCGAGTTCTCCGAGTTCAATTTCGAGCGCGCCGATACCGAGATCCTGTTCCGCCATTTCGTCGATGCCGAAAAGCAGTGCCGCGAGCTGTTGAACATCGGCGATAGCGCGCCGAACAACGCGCCGCTGCCGCTGCCGGCCTACGACCAGGCGCTCAAATCGAGCCACATCTTCAACCTGCTCGATGCGCGCGGGGTGATCAGCGTCACCGAGCGCGCCGCCTATATCGGCCGCGTGCGGGCGCTCGCCCGCGCCTGCTGCGAAGCCTGGCTCGCGGGGACCGCTTGAGATTATGAGGACCCGTGTAATCAGAGGTCTGACCAAACGACGGGCAGACGGCGAGCTCCTGCTCGAACTCCTCACCGAGGAAATCCCGGCGCGCATGCAGCGCCGCGCGATCGACGACCTTGTCGGACTCATCCGCGACCGGCTGAAAGCCGCCGGCATTCCGGCAGCTTCGATCGAGGGCCAGGTGACGCCGCGGCGCCTCGTGGTGATCGCCGACGGCATTCCGGCGCGGCAGCCCGACCGCCAGGAAGAGCGGCGCGGGCCGCGCGTCGGCTCGCCCGAAGCGGCGATCGGCGGGTTTTTGCGCGCGGCGGGGCTCACCTCGCTCGACCAGTGCGAGGTGCGCGGCAGCGATCGCGGCGAATTCTATTTCGCGGTCGTCAAGCAGCCGGGCCGGGCGACCGCGGAGGTGCTGCCCGACCTCGTCGTCGCGGCGATGGGCGCGCTGCCCTGGCCGAAATCGATGCGCTATCCGGCCTCGGAGATGCGCTGGGTGCGGCCGCTCAATTCGGTCGTCTGCCTGTTCGACGGCGAGGTTGTGGCGCTGCCGCTCGGCGCGGTGCCGGTCGGCCGGGTGACGCGCGGACACCGCTTCCTGGCGCCGGCCGAGATCACGGTCGCCAACGCGGCCGATTACCGCGCCAAGCTCAAGGCCGCTTATGTCGTGCTCGACCGCAAGGAGCGACGGGCCACGATCGACGAAGAGCTGACGGCGCTGGCGCGGGCGGCCGGGCTGACCGTCAAACCCGACGAAACCCTGCTCGACGAGGTCACGGGGCTCGTCGAATACCCGGTCGTGCTGATGGGGTCGATCGACGCAGATTTCGTCCGCCCGCTGCCCGACGGCCTGCCGCCCGAGGTGCTGGCGACCGCGATGCGCACGCACCAGAAATATTTCACCTGCCTCAACCCGGATGGGAGCCCGGCGCCGCGCTTTCTTTTCGTCGCCAACAATGTGACGCCGGACGGCGGCAAGACCATCGCCGCCGGCAACGAGCGCGTGCTGCGCGCGCGGCTGTCGGACGCACGATTCTTCTGGGACCAGGACCGCAAGGTGCGCCTCGCAGACCGCGTCGAGGCGCTGAAGCAGCGCGTCTATCACGAAAAGCTCGGCAGCGTTTACGACAAGGTCGAGCGGATGGAGAAGCTCGCCGATTACCTTGCGCCGTTTGTTGGCGCGGATCCGGCGCACGCGCGCCGCGCGGCGAGACTTGCCAAGGCCGATCTATCGACCGGCATGGTCGGTGAGTTTCCGGAACTGCAAGGGATCATGGGACGGTATTACGCGCTAAAAGATGGCGAAGACCCGCGCGTTGGGAATGCCATCGCCGATCATTATAGACCGTTAGGCCCAAGCGACCCTTGCTCGACCGGGCGCGAAAGCATTGTCATCGCTCTTGCCGACAAGATCGACGCATTGACGGCTTTTTTTTCTGCCGATGAACGCCCCACTGGTTCGGGCGATCCCTTCGCGCTTCGCCGTGCTGCGCTCGGCATCATCCGGGTGATCCTTGAAAACCGTCCAATACCACTTCGGCTTCCCATGACACGTGTATTCCGTGCTGCCGCCGGTGTTGGCCATTTCATTGATCTATCGGCCGAACTTCTTCAATTTATTGTTGAACGGCTGAAAGTCCATCTTCGCGATCGCGGGTTTAAGCACGATATGATCGCCGCGTGTTTCATGCCCGGGGGGAAGACAGATGACGATCTGGCTCGGATTGTCGCGCGCGTCGAGGCGCTTAAGACTTTTTTGGATGCAGATTACGGTGCCAATCTACTGATCGCATATCGACGTGCATCCAACATCGTTGCGATCGAGGAGAAGAAGGATCATCGAGAGTATGACGGACCGGTTGATACGGCTCGGCTTAAGATGGTTGAGGAGAGTGTACTTCTCGAAAAGTTGGATGAGGTGACGAGCTACGTAACAACCGTGACCCCAGACGTGTTTGAGCCGATCTTCAGCGCGCTCACGCAGCTTCGCCGTCCCGTTGACGATTTCTTTGAAAAAGTAACCGTTAATGCCCCCGATCCGGAATTGCGGGTCAATCGGTTGCGTTTACTCGCTCGAATCCGATCGACGATGAACCAGGTCGCCGATTTCTCGCAGATCGAAGGGTAGGCGGCCCATGGGCAAGTGGGTGTACAGCTTTGGTGGCGGCGCGGCCGAAGGGCGCGCCGGCATGAAAGACCTCCTCGGCGGCAAGGGCGCGAACCTCGCCGAGATGTCGAGCCTTGGGCTGCCGGTGCCGCCGGGCTTTACCATCACCAC
>DASZLU010000173.1:0-23642 GCA_035552195.1 Allostellaceae bacterium
GCGAATATCATCGATCTTTGCCCGGTCGGCGCGCTGACCTCGAAGCCTTACGCTTTCGCGGCGCGGCCGTGGGAGCTGCGGAAGACGGAATCGGTCGATGTGCTCGACGCCGTCGGCTCGAACATTCGTGTCGACGCGCGCAGCGGCGCCGTGCTCCGTATCCTCCCGCGCCTCAATGAAGCGGTGAACGAGGAGTGGATTTCCGACAAGACGCGCTTTGCTGTCGACGGTCTCGGCAAGCGCCGGCTCGACCGGCCTTATGTGCGCAGCGCCGGGAAGCTGGTCGAGGCAAATTGGAATGAAGCTTTCGCGTTGATCAGTTCGCGCCTCAAAGGCGTGGCCGGCAATTGTATCGCCGCTATCGCCGGCGATCTCGCCGATACCGAGGCGATGTTCGCGCTGAAAGACCTGATGGCCGCGCTCGGCTCGGCCAATATCGATTGCCGCCAGGACGGCGCCGCGATCGATCCGTCGAATCGGGCCGGCTACCTCTTCAATTCGACGATCGCCGGCATCGAGAAGGCGGATGCCGTCGTCCTGATCGGCACCAATCCGCGCTACGAGGCGGCGATCATCAATGCGCGACTGAGGAAGCGCTGGTTGCAAAGCAACTTCCGCGTTGGGGCGTTCGGCCCGACGCTCGATCTGACGTTCCCGGTGACAACGCTGGGTACCGGACCGCAGGGCTTTGCCGATCGCGCCAAAGAGTTCCTCAAAGACGCCAAACAGCCGATGTTGATCCTCGGCATGGGCGCGTTGCGCCGCAAAGACGGCGCGGCGATCCTCGCCGAGGCGCGGGCCCTGGCCGAGAGCGCCGGCATGGTGCGTGACGGTTGGAACGGCTTCAATCTGCTGCATCTCGCGGCGTCGCGCGTCGGCGGCCTCGATATCGGCTTCGTGCCGGGGCAGGGCGGCCGCGATGTCGCCGGCATTCTCGCCGGCGCCGAGAAGGGCGAGATCGAGGCGGTTTATCTGCTCGGCGCGGACGAGATCGACACAGCTCGGCTCGGCTCGGCTTTCGTGATCTATCAGGGCCATCACGGCGATCGCGGCGCGGCACGCGCCGATGTCGTATTGCCGGGCGCCGCCTATACCGAAAAAGACGCGTGCTATGTCAACACCGAGGGCCGCGTGCAGCTCGCCCGGCGCGCGGTGTTTCCGCCCGGTGAAGCGCGTGAGGATTGGGCGATCCTGCGCGCCCTCTCGGCTGCGCTCGACAAACCGCTGCCCTATGACACGCTCGCGGCGTTGCGCCGGCGTTTGGTCGGAGCGTTTCCGACATTCGCCGAGATCGATGAGGCGCCGCGGGCTGCCTGGGGCGCTTTCGGCAAAGCCGGCACCATCGATGATGGGGCCTTCGTCTATCCGATCCGCGATTTTTTCCGTACCGATATGATCAGCCGCGCTTCGCCGACCATGGCGGAATGCGCCGCCACGCGCGCCGAAGCCGACGCGCAGAAGACGGGCACCCATGGGTAATTTCCTCACCGCCTACGGCGTGCCGACCGTTCTGATGGTCGTCGAGATTTTGGCGATCGTCGTGCCGTTGCTGCTCGCGGTCGCCTATCTGACCTATGCCGAGCGCAAGGTGCTGGCCGCAGCGCAGCTCCGCAAAGGCCCGAACGTCGTCGGTCCGTTCGGCCTGTTCCAGCCACTCGCCGACGGGCTCAAGCTTTTGATGAAAGAGACGGTGATCCCGACCGGCGCTAATCGTGGCGTCTTCCTCGCGGCGCCGATCGTCACTTTCAGCCTCGCTATCGTTGCCTGGGCGGTGATCCCGTTCGATGAAGGCGTGGTGATCGCCAACATCAATGTCGGCATCCTCTATCTCTTCGCGATCAGCTCGCTCGGCGTCTACGGCATCATCATGGCCGGCTGGTCGTCGAATTCGAAATATGCCTTCCTCGGCGCGCTGCGCTCGGCGGCGCAGATGGTGTCCTACGAGGTCTCGATCGGCTTCGTGATGGTGAGCGTGCTGCTCTGTGTCGGCTCGCTCAACCTTTCGGCGATCGTCGAGGCGCAGAAGACCGTCTGGTTCTGCATCCCGCTGCTGCCGATGTTCATCGTCTTCTTCATCTCGGGCCTCGCGGAGACAAACCGCTCGCCGTTCGACCTGCCGGAAGGCGAGTCCGAACTTGTGGCCGGCTTCTTCGTCGAATATTCGGCGATGGCCTTCGCGCTGTTCTATCTCGGCGAATACGCCAACATGATCCTGATGAGCGCGATGATCAGCATCCTGTTCTTGGGTGGGTGGCTGGCGCCAGGCGACTGGCAACCGTTCACGGGCCTTGCCGCGCATATCTGGTCGATGTTCTGGTTCTTCGTGAAGATCGGCTTCGTGCTTTTCTGCTTCCTCTGGGTGCGCGCGACCTTGCCGCGCTTCCGTTATGACCAGCTCATGCGGCTCGGCTGGAAGGTGTTTTTGCCGCTCTCGTTGCTGTGGCTGGTGGTGACGGCGGGCGTGCTCGTTGGGATGGGCTGGTTGCCCGTCGGAGGAGGTTGATCATGGCGATCATGGATCGTGGCGGCGTGCGCGGCCTGCTCCTCGCGGAGATCGTCTCCGGCCTGTGGCTGACGCTCAAATATATGTTCAAGCCGGCGGTGACGGTGAACTACCCCTTCGAGAAGGGACCGATCAGCCCGCGTTTCCGCGGCGAGCATGCACTGCGCCGCTATCCGAATGGCGAAGAGCGCTGCATCGCGTGCAAGCTGTGCGAGGCGATCTGTCCGGCGCTCGCCATCACCATCGAGGCCGAGCCGCGCGACGACGGCAGCCGCCGCACGACGCGCTACGACATCGATATGACCAAATGCATCTATTGCGGCATGTGCCAAGAGGCCTGCCCGGTCGATGCCATCGTCGAGGGCCCCAATTTCGAATTTGCCGCCGAAACCCGCGAAGAACTTTTCTACAACAAGGAAAAGCTCCTCGCGAACGGCGACCGCTGGGAGGCGGAGATCGCGAAGAATATCGCGCTCGACGCCCCGTACCGGTAAGGAGCGGCGATGGACGTCGGCACGATCCTTCAGGCGATCTGCTTCTGGGCCTTCTCGATCACCGCGGTTGCCTCGGGCGTGATGGTGATCTCGGCTCGCAATCCGGTTCACTCGGTCCTGTTTCTGATCCTCGCCTTCTTCAACGCGGCGGGGCTGTTCGTTCTGCTCGGCGCCGAATTCCTGGCGATGATCCTCGTCATCGTCTATGTCGGCGCGGTCGCGGTGCTGTTCCTCTTCGTCGTGATGATGCTCGACATCAATTTCATCGAGCTGCGCCGCGGCGTGCTGCAGTACCTGCCCATCGGGGCGCTGATCGGGCTGGTTTTGCTGGTCGAGTTGGTGCTGATCTTCGGCGCCTGGACCTTGTCGCCCGATATCGGATCGGCCGCTGCAGCGCCGACGCCGGCGCCCGGGCAGCTCACCAATACGGCGGCGCTCGGCGCGCTCATCTATACGCATTACGTCTACGTATTCCAGGCCGCGGGTCTCATCCTGCTGGTCGCGATGATCGGCGCGATCGTGCTTACCCTCCGGTCGCGCGAAGGCGTCAGGCGCCAGAAGATCAGCCAGCAGGTCACGCGCCGCCGCGAGGCGTCGGTCGAGATCGTCAAAGTCCGGCCGCGGCAGGGGGTCTGACGTCATGTTGCTCCATATCGGCCTCGCTCACTACCTGACGGTCGCCGCGATCCTCTTTACCCTCGGCATCTTCGGCATCTTCCTCAACCGCCGGAACGTCATCATCATCCTGATGTCGATCGAGCTGATCCTGCTGTCGGTCAACATCAATTTCGTCGCTTTCTCGTCCTTCCTCGGTGATCTCGTCGGGCAGGTCTTCGCGATGTTCGTGTTGACCGTGGCCGCGGCAGAGGCGGCGATCGGCCTCGCCATCCTCGTCGTCTATTTCCGCAACCGCGGGACCATCGCGGTCGAAGACATCAACCTGATGAAAGGCTGATCGTGACCGTTGCCGCCATCTTCCTGCCGCTGATCGCGGCGATCATCGCCGGCTTCTTCGGCCGCTTCATTGGTGACCGCGGCGCGCAGCTCGTCACCTGCGTGGCGGTGCTGACCTCGGCGGTGCTCGCGATCGTCCTCTTCTTCCAGGTGGCGATCGGCGGCCAGGCGGTGACCGTCGACCTCTTCAACTGGATGGATACCGGCGACCTGCAGGTCGAGTGGGCGCTGCGCTTCGATACGCTCTCGGCGGTGATGCTCTGCGTCGTCACCATCGTGTCGTCGATGGTCCATGTCTATTCCGTCGGCTACATGGCGCACGATCATTCGATCCCGCGCTTCATGGCCTATCTCAGCATCTTCACCTTCTTCATGTTGATGCTGGTGACCGCCGACAATTTCGTCCAGCTCTTCTTCGGCTGGGAAGGCGTCGGTCTCGCGTCTTATCTGCTGATCGGCTTCTGGTACGACCGACCGAGTGCCAACGCCGCCGCGATCAAGGCCTTTGTCGTCAACCGGGTCGGCGATTTCGGCTTCGCGCTCGGCATCTTCGCCGTCTACACGCTGTTCGGCTCGCTGCAGTTCGACACCGTGTTCGGCGCGGCAGCGGACGTGGCGAAGACCAATATCAACTTCCTCGGCCATAGCTGGCCGGCGCTGACCGTCACCTGCATCCTGCTCTTCATCGGTGCGATGGGTAAATCGGCCCAGCTCGGCCTTCACACCTGGCTGCCGGACGCGATGGAAGGCCCGACCCCGGTCTCGGCCTTGATCCATGCCGCGACCATGGTGACTGCCGGCGTGTTCATGCTGGCGCGTTTGTCGCCGCTTTTCGAATATTCGCAGACGGCGCTCAACGTGGTCGTCATCATCGGCGGCACCACGGCGATGTTCGCCGCGACCGTGGGCATGGCGCAGAACGACATCAAGCGCGTCATCGCCTATTCGACCTGCAGCCAGCTCGGCTACATGTTCTTCGCGGCCGGCGTCTCCGCCTACGGCGCGGCGATGTTCCATCTGATGACGCATGCCTTCTTCAAGGCGCTGCTCTTCCTCTGCGCCGGCTCGGTCATCCATGCGATGTCGGGCGAGCAGGACATGCGCAAGATGGGCGGCATCCGCCATCTCGTGCCCTACACCTATATCCTGATGTGGATCGGCAGCCTGGCGCTCGCCGGCATCTGGCCATTCGCCGGCTACTACTCGAAGGATATGATCCTCGAGGCGTCGTATGCCGCGCATACCGGCGTCGGCATGTATGCCTATTGGCTCGGCGTCTTCGCGGCCTTCATCACCGCCTTCTATTCCTGGCGCCTGCTGTTCATGACCTTCCACGGCAAGAGCCGCGCCGATCACGAGGTATTGCATCACGCGCATGAATCGCCGCCGGTGATGCTGTGGCCGCTGGTCGTGCTGGCGATCGGAGCGGTCTGCGCCGGTTTTCTCGGCTTCAACTATTTCGTCGGAGAGGGCAGGGTGGAGTTCTGGCGCGAGGCGATCCTCGTGCTGCCGGGACATGACACGGCGGGTGAGGCCGAGAGCGTGCCGTTCTGGGTCGGCAAGCTGCCGCTGGCCGTCGGCCTGCTCGGCATCTTCACCGCTTGGATCGCCTATGTCGCCAAACCGGACCTGCCGGCCCGGACGGCGCGAGCCTTCCGCCCGATCTACCTGCTGTTCCTCAACAAATGGTATTTCGACGAGATCTACGATTTCCTCATCGTGCGCCCGGCGATGGCGCTCGGCCATGGGCTCTGGAAGAAGGGCGACGGTGCGCTCATCGATGGGCTCGGGCCAGACGGGCTTGCCTCGACGACGCGGCGCCTCTCCGTCGGCGCCGGCCGGCTGCAGACCGGCTACCTCTATCACTACGCCTTCGCGATGCTGATCGGCGTGGTGGTGTTGGTGTCCTGGTATCTCCTGTTCCAGATCGGATGAGCGACAGAAACCATGGATAACTGGCCGCTCCTCAGTCTCGTTACTTTCCTGCCGGTCGTCGGCGTCTTCGCGATCATGATCTTGCGCGGCGACGCGGAGGATGTGGCGCGCAATGCGCGCTGGATCGCGCTCTGGACCTCGCTGATCGATTTCGTCATCTCGATCATCATCTGGGCGAAGTTCGATCCGACGACCTCGGATTTCCAATTCGTCGAGCAGCATGAATGGCTGCCGCAATTCCACATCGCCTATCAGATGGGGATCGACGGCATCTCGTTGTTCTTCGTCGTGCTCTCGGCGTTCCTGACGCCGATCTGCGTCGTCGCGAGCTGGAGCTCGGTGAAGGTGCGGGTGAAGGAATATATGATCGCCTTCCTCGTGCTCGAGACCCTGATGGTCGGCATGTTCTGCGCGCTCGATTTCTTCGTCTTCTATATGTTCTTCGAAGGCGTGCTGATTCCGATGTTCCTGATCATCGGTGTTTGGGGCGGCCCGCGTCGGGTCTATGCCGCATTCAAGTTCTTCCTCTACACGCTGCTCGGCTCGGTGCTGATGCTCTTGGCGATCATCACCGTCTACTTCCAGGTCGGCTCGACCGACATCGTCCAGGCGCTGAATTTCACCTTCGATCCGGCGCTGCAAAAATGGCTTTGGCTGGCCTTCTTCGCGTCCTTCGCAGTGAAGGTGCCGATGTGGCCGGTTCACACCTGGCTGCCGGACGCGCATGTCGAGGCGCCGACCGCAGGCTCTGTCATTCTCGCCGGCGTGCTTTTGAAGATGGGCGGCTACGGCTTCATCCGTTTCTCGCTGCCGATGTTCCCCGACGCCTCGGCCTATTTCACGCCGCTCGTCTACACGCTCTCCGTCGTCGCGATCATCTACACGTCGCTGGTCGCGCTGGCGCAGGAGGACATGAAGAAGCTCATCGCCTATTCGTCCGTCGCTCATATGGGCATCGTGACCATGGGCATCTTCACGGTCACCTCGGAAGGTCTGCAGGGCGCGATGATCCAGATGCTGAGCCACGGCGTGGTCTCGGCCGCGCTCTTCCTTTGCGTCGGCGTCGTCTATGACCGGCTGCACACGCGCGAGATCGCGCGCTACGGCGGCGTGGTCAACAACATGCCGAAATACGCCTTCGTCTTCATGGTCTTCATGCTGGCGTCGGTCGGTTTGCCGGGCACCAGCGGCTTCATCGGCGAATTCCTGTCGCTGCTGGGCGCGTTCCGGGCTAACACCTGGGTCGCGTTCTTTGCGACGACCGGTCTGATCCTCGGCGCAGCCTATATGCTCTATCTCTATCGCCGCGTCGTCTTCGGTGTGATCACCAAGGACGATGTCCGCGCCATGCTCGACCTCAATTGGCGCGAGATCGTCGTCTTCGTGCCGATGATCGCGGTCGTCTTGTGGATGGGTATCTATCCCGACACCTTCCTCAAACCGCTGCAGCCGACAATCGGCAACCTGATCGAAAGCGTCCAGTCGGCGCGCGATACCGGCCATCGCTTCGCAGCGCGATAGGGGCTTATTTCAATGCATCTCGCGCTTCCCGATTTCATGGCCGCTCTGCCCGAGGTTTTTCTCGCGGCGGCGTCGCTCGCGCTTCTGGTCCTCGGCGCCTTCCAGGGAGACAAGGCGGCGCGCGAGATCGCCTGGCTGGCGGTCGCGGCGCTCGTCGTCGCTTTCGCGCTGGTGGCCTCGCCGCTCTATAGCCACGGGCCGGCACGGCAGGTCGCGCTCTTCGGCCTCTTTGTGGTCGATGGTTTCGGCGCTTTCTCGAAAATGCTGGTGCTGATTGGCTCGGCGCTGACCCTCATCCTGGCGATGCGCTTCAACGAGCGCGAGGGGATCGCGCGGCCGGAATACGCCGTGCTGGTGCTGCTCGCGACCACCGGCATGATGATGATGATCGCCGCCAACGATCTCATCTCGCTCTATGTCTCGCTCGAACTCCAGAGCCTCGCGCTCTATGTCGTGGCGGCCTTCCATCGCGACGATCGGCGCTCGACCGAGGCCGGCCTCAAATATTTCGTCCTCGGCGCACTCGCCTCGGGCATGCTGCTTTACGGCTCGTCGATGGTCTATGGCTTTGCCGGCACGACGAGCTTCGACACGCTGGCGCATGCTTTCGCCGATGGCGGCACGGTCTCGATCGGCCTCATTATCGGCATCGTGCTGATTTCCGTCGGCTTGGCCTTCAAGGTCTCGGCAGTGCCGTTCCATATGTGGACGCCCGACGTTTACGAGGGCGCGCCGACGCCGGTAACCGCGTTCTTCTCGGTAGCGCCGAAAGTCGCGGCGCTGGCGCTGTTCGTTCGTGTGATGGTCGGCCCATTCGGCGGCCTCGTCACCGAATGGCGCCAGGTGATCTGGTTCATCTCGGTCGCCTCGATGCTTTTGGGCGCCTTCGCGGCCATTAATCAGAGCAATATCAAGCGGCTGATGGCTTACAGCTCGATCGCCAATGTCGGCTACGCGCTCATCGGCCTGGCCGCAGGCAGTGCGGCGGGGGTGCGCGGCATCCTCGTCTATCTCGCGATCTACGTGTTCATGAATGCCGGCGCCTTCGCCGTGATCCTCTGCATGCGCCGCAACGGCAAGCCGGTCGAAGGGATCAACGATCTCGCGGGCCTCTCGCGCACCCATCCGGCGCTGGCTTTGGCTCTCGGCATCTTCATGTTCTCGCTGGCGGGCATTCCGCCGATGGCCGGCTTCTTTGGCAAGCTCTACATCTTCCTCGCCGCCATCGACGCGCAGCTTTATGTGCTTGCCGTGATCGGCGTGCTGAGCAGCGTGGTCGGCGCTTATTATTACCTGCGCATCGTCAAGCTGATGTATTTCGACGAACCGGCCGGCGCGTTCGATCGGCCTTTCGGCCGCGAGGTCCAGATGGTGGTCGCTGTCTCGGCGCTGGTGGTGTTCTTCTTCTTTGCCTGGCCGGGCCTCCTGGTCGACGGCGCCGATGCCGTCGCCGCCGCGCTCTTCACCGGATGAGCCTGCAGGTTTCCCTGCCATCGTTTTATCGCCTCGTCCGTCACGAGTGCATAGCCAGTACCAGCGATGAAGCTAAAGCGCTCGCCCAGCAGGGCGAGCCCGCCGGCACGCTGGTCTGGGCGCGCACCCAGATGGCCGGGCGCGGCCGCCAGGGCAGGAACTGGATTTCGCCAGCGGGTAATTTCTATGCCTCGCTGATCCTCCGCCCTCCGGTCCCTGTCGCGACTGCGGCGCAGCTCGGCTTTGTGGCTGCCATCGCGGTGGTCGATGCCTGCCTCGCCTTCGCGCCGGAGGCGGCGATCAGCCTCAAATGGCCGAACGATGTGTTGCTCGCGGGACGTAAGCTGGCCGGGCTGCTGCTGGAATCACGGAGCTGTGGCGACGGCATGCTCGATTGGCTGGTGCTCGGCATCGGCCTCAACCTCGCGACTTATCCTGTCGAGATCGAGTATCCGGCGACGGCTCTGGCAGGGACCGGCGCCGATACCGATCCCGAAGCCATGCTGAGCGCGCTCGCCGCGTCGTTCCTCGCCTGGTATGAGCGCTGGCGCGAGGGCGCCGGCTTTGCCACCATCCGTGCGGAATGGCTGGCACGCGCGCAGGGCCTCGGCCAACCGATCCGGGTGCGCTTGCCGGGCGAGATCCGCGAAGGTGTGTTCGGCGGGCTCGATACCGACGGCGCGCTGCTGCTCGATACCGAGACCGGCCGTCAGCGCATCGCTGCGGGCGAGGTCTTTCCCGCGATCGCCGTTTGAGGAGCGACCATGCTGCTTGCGATCAACGCCAACAACACGAACACGGTGTTCGCGCTTTGGGACGGCGACCGGCTCCACGGTGCGTGGCGCATCGCGACCGAAGCCAAACGCACCGCCGATGAATACGTCGTCTGGCTCGATCATCTCCTGGGTCTCGGCGGGCTGACGCGCGGCCGTATCGATGGCGCGATCATCGGCAGCGTCGTGCCGGATGCGAATTTCAACCTCGTCAAATTCTGTACCGATTATTGCGCGTCGACGCCGATGATGGTCGGTGAGGACGGTATCGAGCTCGGCATAAAGGCGCTGGTCGACCGGCCCGGCGAAGTCGGCGCCGACCGGCTCATCAACACGATCGCGGCGCATGACCGCTATCCTGGCGCCTCGATCATCGTCGATTTCGGCACGGCGACGACTTTCGATGTCGTCGACGATAACGGCGATTACCGGGGCGGCGTCATCGCGCCGGGCATCAACCTGTCGCTGCAAGCGCTGCAACAGGCTGCGGCCAAGCTGCCGAGCGTCGCGGTCTGCGCCACCGCCAAGGTAATCGGCACCAACACCGTCGCCTGCATGCAATCCGGTATCTATTGGGGCTATGTCGGGCTGATCGAGGGCATCGTCACGCGTATCGTCAAGGAATATGGCGCGCCGATGCAGGTGATCGCGACCGGCGGCCTCGCGCCGGTCTTCGAGCATGCCAGCCCGTTGATCGAGCGGATCGACGGCACGCTGAACCTTTGGGGGCTGCGGCTGGTTTACGAACGCAACCGCCCGAAAACCATCGCCGTATAGAGCAATGAGCGCACCTGACACCATCAATCGTCCCGACGAGCTCGTCTTCCTGGCGCTGGGCGGCGTCGGCGAGATCGGCATGAACATGAGCCTCTACGGCTATCACGGCCGTTGGCTCATGATCGATTGCGGGATTACCTTCGCCGACGACACGGTGCCGGGCATCGACGTGATCATGGCCGATCCGCAATTCATCGTGGACCGCGCCGACCGACTCGACGGTTTGGTCTGCACCCATGCGCATGAAGATCATATCGGCGCCGTCGCTCATCTCTGGAAGCGTTTCCGCTGCCCGGTCTACGCCACTCCGTTCACCGCCGCCGTGCTGCGTGCCAAGCTCACCGAAGCAGGCATCGAGCACGAAGTGCCGCTGCACGAAGTGCCGATGTCCGGCCGTTTCTCGGTCGGGCAATTCGATCTCGAGCTGATCACGCTAACCCATTCGATCCCCGAGCCGAACGCCGTCGTGCTGCGCACATCTTTCGGGACGGTGCTGCATACCGGCGATTGGAAATTCGATGCCGATCCGGTGGTCGGCTCGACCGCCGACGAGGCGGCGCTCAAGCGCTTGGGCGAAGAAGGCGTGCTGGCGATGGTGTGCGATTCGACCAACGCGCTGCGCCCGGGCGAAGCCGGCTCCGAAGCTGATGTTCGCAAGGCGCTGATCGATGTCGTCGCGCAGCAAAAACAGCGCGTCGCTGTGGCGTGCTTTGCCTCGAACGTCGCGCGGCTCGCCTCGATCGCCGCGGCGGCGGCGGCGAACGATCGCCACGCGGCGCTCGTCGGACGCTCGCTCTGGCGCATGGATCACGCGGCGCGCGAGACCGGTTATCTCGAGAACGTCGTGCCGTTCCTCACCGACGAGGAAGCCGCCTATCTGCCGCGCGACAAGGTCGTGCTCATCTGCACCGGCAGCCAGGGCGAGCCGCGCGCGGCACTTTGGCGCATCGCCGAGGACGAGCATCCTGAGATCGTGCTCGAGCCCGGCGACACGGTGGTGTTTTCCTCGCGCGTCATTCCCGGCAACGAGCGCTCGATCGGCCGCCTGCAGAACAAGCTGGCGCATATGGGCGTCGAGATCATTTCCGACAACGATCATTTCGTTCATGTCTCGGGTCACCCGGCGCAGGACGAACTCGCGCGCATGTACGCGTTGGTGAAACCGACGATCGCGCTGCCGGTCCACGGCGAGGCGCGTCATCTGATGGCGCATGCCAAGCTCGCGGAGGAGGAGGGCGCCAAGCACGCGATCGTCCATCACAACGGGCAAATGGTGCGGCTTGCCCCGGGCGAGCCGGGTGTCATCGGTGAGGTGCCGACCGGCCGGCTGGTTGTCGACGGCAAGTCGCTGTTGCCGCTTGGCGGCGAAGCGCTGAAGAGCCGCCAGCGCATGGTGTGGAACGGCACCGCCGTGGCGACAGTTGTCGTCGACCGCAATGGCAAACTCAAAGCGCCGCCGCAAATCACGGTGCAGGGCCTCGCCGAAGACGCGACCGCCGCGGCGGAAGAGTTGCGCGAGCATGTCGAGGAAGCGATCGAGGATCTCTCGCTCAACGACCGCCGGGACGACGAAGCGGTGCGCGAAGCGGTTCGCGTCGCCATCCGCCGCGCGCTCAAAGCCTGGCACGGCAAACGCCCCGTTACCGACGTGCATGTCGTGCGGATTTGAGTCGGGTTGTGCGGCGCGCTAGACTTCGTCCGTCATGTTCACTCTTTCGAGGATGATTCGACTTAGCTGACCGGCTCTTGAGAGAGCCGGTGCTGCGCTGTCGTCATCTTTTCTCCTCGGAGTGTTTCATGTCTGCGCAAGATCGCGTCGGCGGTTCATCCGCCGCTTCTTCACCCGTTTCTCACGATGATTTGATCCAGGATCAGTTCAGCCGTCAGGCTGCGCTTTTTGCCCGGGCGCCCGAATTGCATGGCGATGCGCAACTGAAGCCGCTTGTGGAGGCGGCGCGGCCGTTTTCGCACGAAACGATGATCGATCTCGCCTGCGGGCCGGGTACGGTCGTCGCCGCCTTCGCACCTTTGGTTCGACGCGCGGTCGGTGTCGACGCGACCGACGCCATGCTCGACGAGGCGCGGCGGCTGGCACGCGAACAGAGCCTCGACAATGTCGAATGGCGGGCGGCGAGCGTCTACGCACTGCCGTTTCCCGACGGTTCTTTCGATATCGTGACGTGCCGCTTCGCCTTCCACCATTTTCAGCAGCCAGAGCGCGCCTTCGCCGAAATGGCTCGGGTCTGCCGCGACGGTGGGCGGATCGTGCTCTGCGACGGTGTCGCGCCGGTCGACGCAAAGAAGGCCGCGGCGTTCAACGCGATGGAACGGTTCCGCGATCCGTCGACGGCGAGCTTTCTGCCGCTGGCCATGCTACGCGATCTGTTCATGCGGGCGGGCGTGTCCGAACCGGCGATCCAGCCCTTTCACGTCACCTACGCAATCGAGGAATTGGTCGCGAAATCCTTCCCGGTCGATGACGATCGCGCCACACTCCGGCGCATGATCGAAGAACTGGTCGCCACGGATGCGCTCGAGGTGGGTACCAAACCGGGCGGCGCGCATTTCGTCATCCCGGTGGCCGTCCTCTCCGCGACCAAGCCGCTTTAGCGCATAGCGCGTCCGCCTCACGTGCACTGGTCGGGGCGGGGTAGGGTCGCTAGGGTTTTGGTGTGGCGGAGGGAAATCAGGGATCGGGCGAACAGGAGCGCGCTGCGGCGCCGACCGGGCGCGGCTATATCCTGACCGCCTGCATGTTCGCCCAGTTCATGGCGGCGGTCGAAGCCACCATCGTCGGCACGGCGATGCCGACCATCGTCGCCGATCTCGGCGGCTTTCATCTCTTCTCCTGGGTGTTCGCGTCGTACCTGCTGGCGCAGGCGGCATCGACGCCGATCTATGGGCGGCTCGCCGATGTTTATGGCCGCAAGCGCGTGTTCATCTTCGGCGCATGCGTCTTTCTTGCCGCGTCGACCGCATGTGGCTTCGCCTGGGGCATGGTGCCGCTGATCGCGCTGCGCACCATCCAGGGTTTCGGCTCGGGCGCGATCCAGCCAATCGCCTGGACGATCCTCGGCGACATCTATCCGCCGAAAGAGCGCGCGATGGTGCAGGGCTATCTCTCGGCGGTGTTCGGCACCTCGGCGATCATCGGTCCGCTGCTCGGCGGCTTCATCGTAGAGAACCTATCGTGGCCGCTGGTGTTCTGGATCAACATCCCGGTCAGCATCGCGACCATGGTCATGCTCGCGGTGTTCCTCAAAGAACGCCTCGTGTCGCAGCGGCATCAGATCGATTATCTGGGGGCGGTGCTGCTGATGATCGGCATCGGCGCGCTGATGGTGGTGCTGGTGCAGGCGAGCAATCTCGATCGCACCGTCCTGATGAGCCTCGGCGCGGTTGCTGTCCTTGCCCTCGGCGCGCTCGCCTGGCAGGAGGCGCGCATTCGCGAGCCGATCGTGCCTTATCGGCTCTGGCGCCTGCCGATCATCGTCTTCTCCAATATCGGCTCGTTCGCCATCGGCGCGCTGATGATGTCGAACGGCGCGTTCCTGCCGACCTATGTGCAAGGCGCCATGGGCGCCAGCCCCGCGGTCGCCGGCCTCGCGCTCGGCGCGTCGTCGATCCTCTGGACCTTCGGCACGTTCGGCTCGGGCCGCATGATGGTGCGAATGTCTTATCGCGCGGCGGCGCTCTGGGGCGGCGTGATCATGATCGTCGGCGCGGCGCTGTTGCTGACCGCGACGCCGCAATATGGCCCGGCCTGGGTTGCCTTTGCTGCCGCGATCCTCGGCCTCGGCATGGGGTTCAGCAACACGACCTTCGTCATTGCGACCCAGACCAGTGTCGGCTGGAGCGAGCGCGGCGCGGCAACCTCGGCGAATATGTTCCTCCGCACGATCGGCCAATCGGTCGGCACCGCGATTTTCGGCGCGATGTTCAACCTCGGCATCGGCAGCCGTGTCTCGGGCGCCGAGGAAGAGATCAACCGGCTGTTGGAGCCGGCAACCCGCGCCAGCGTCGAGCCGAGCGAAGCGCTGCGGCTGTCCGAAGCGATCGCGGCGGCGATCCACAATGTCTACCTCGTCGCCGGTGGGCTGTCGGTCGCGCTGTTCGCGCTGGCCTTCCTCATTCCGGCGGGGTTGAGCCCGATCCGCCAGCCCGCGCCGCGGGAGGCGAGCCGGCCGGCGGCGAGCGACTGAATGTCGCTTCTAGGCGCCCCGGCGCCGCGCTAAAACGCTGCCCATGATCGGACGCCTCAACCATGTCGCGATCGTCGTGCCGGATCTGGCGCGCGCTTCGGCGCTCTACCGCGATCTGCTGGGCGCCGACGTGTCGGCACCGGTCGATCTGCCGGCGCATGGCGTCACGACCGTTTTCGTCACCTTGGTGAATGCCAAGATCGAGCTGCTGCGGCCGCTCGGCGAGAATTCGCCGATCGCGTCTTTCCTCGAGCGTCATCCCGATGGCGGCATGCATCATCTCTGCTACGAGGTGGAAGACATCATCGCTGCGCGCGACAGACTAAGAGCGGAAGGCGTGCGTGTTCTCGGCAATGGCGAACCGGCCACCGGCGCGCATGGCAAGCCGGTGCTGTTCCTGCATCCGAAGGATTTCGCCGGCACTCTCATCGAGCTCGAGCAGGTTTAGGCATGAGTTGGTTCGTCGGCGTCGCCATGTATATCGTCATCTGGTGGCTCGCGATCTTCGCCGTGCTGCCGTTGGGCGTGAAGCCGGCGGAGAAAGGCGATATCGGTGCCAGCGCCGGGGCGCCCGCCAATCCGCGGCTCTGGTACAAGATCGGCATCACCAGCATTGTCGCCGCCGTGCTATGGCTGATCATGTTCGCCGTTATCCATTTCGGCTTGATCGATCTGAGGACCCTCAATCCATCATGAGCGCCGCATATTGCCGACTTGCGCCGGGTCACCCGTTTCACGGCAGCTATCACGAAAGCGAATACGGCTTTCCGGCGCGCGAAGATGCGATCCTGTTCGAGCGGCTGGTGCTTGAGATCAATCAGGCCGGTCTTTCCTGGCTGACGGTACTAAAGAAACGCGCGGCCTTCCGCGCGGCCTTCGCGAACTACGACATCGACAAGGTCGCCGCTTTCACCGCACGCGATCAAAAACGGCTGATGAATGACGAAGGTATCATCCGCAACCGTCTCAAGATCGAGGCGGTGATCGAGAACGCCAAGCGGCTGCAGCAAATGCGCGAAAGCCACGGCTCGTTCGCCGCCTGGCTCGATGCGCATCACCCGCTGACGAAAGAGAAATGGGTGAAGCTCTTCAAGCAGACCTTCCGCTTCACCGGCGGCGAGATCGTCGGCGAGTTCCTGATGAGTCTCGGCTATCTCAAAGGCGCGCATGTACCGAGCTGTCCAGTGCATGAAACGGTCGCGAAGCTCGTGCCGCCCTGGGCGACCGGCGCGAAGAAGGCCGCTGTTAGAGCGTCCGCTTGAAGAGCAGCGACAGGCCCGGCTTCTTGTTCGGATAGGCCTTCACCAGGGCGAAGCCGTAGCGCGCGAAGAGAATGCGCGCGTTGTCGCGGGTGAAGAGCTGGATATGCTCGGGCGGGGCGACCTGGTCCCACTCGGCGATATTGGCCGGCACGAGCTTGTGGCCGGCATCGGGCGACGAAATGTGGAGATAGCCGCCGGGTTTGGTAACCGCGGCCAAAGTCGTCAGCAACTCGTCCGGCCCCGGCACATGCTCCAGCACTTCGGACGAGAAGACGAAATCGTATTGCTGGCCCCGCGCCGCGAATTCCGGCATCGGCTCGCAATAAAATGTCCCGCCGGGGAAATGCCGCTTCGCATAGGCAATCGCCCCGGCGCTGATATCGAGGCCGCTGGCCTTGGCGCCCAGTCGGCCGAAGGCCTCGACCATGAAGCCGCCGCCGCAGCCGAGATCCAGCACCCTCTTGCCCGGAAATACATAACGGAAGAAGCGCAACGCCCGCAGCGCGGCCCGTCGCCGGCGCGAGGCGGCCTTGTTGAAATATTCTTCCGTCGGGGTGCGTGAGGGGTCGTTGTAGTAGGTCGCGAGCTGCTCGGCGGTTGGGTAGGGCGAGGCGAAAACCAAGCCGCAGGCGCCGCAGCGCCGGAAGGGGTAGCCCGATTTCTCGAAAGCAGGGCGTGCCGCCACTTTGGTACAGGCGGGGCAGGCGACGGTATCGGCAGGAGAAGACGTCAAGCGGGGACCGAGAAATGATCTGCCGGGAAAGTAATCGATCCTGCTGCTCGCTCAAGAGGCAATATTGGAGCAAAAAAATAAGGCAAGATCCTGCGATCTTGCCCACCGTTTATCTTGATCGACTAAGCGGCTTCTTCGAAAGGGTTGAATCCCCCAAGCCGTTCGTTACCGGCTTTTCCTCCCTAAACTTGGACCTTGTCGCTTTGTTGCGCAAGAACTGCGAAAGCCGAAACGAGTGTATGAAAAACGCCGGCTTAGGTCACGTAAATTCTCACGAAAAATTCAAGTCGAGCCCAAAACCGCGAACCTGACGAGAAAGAGTAGGGCGAGGATCGCCAAAGCGGGGCTAACCTGACGCCATTTTCCCGCCAGCAGTTTGACCACTGCGTAGGCAATGAAGCCAAAAGCGATGCCATTGGCGATCGAATAGGTGAGCGGCATGGCGATCGCGGTGATCACGGCGGGGGCGTACTCGGTCGGGTCCTCCCAATCGATCTCGGCGAGGCCGCGCGTCATGAGGCAGGCGACGTAGAGGAGGGCCGGTGCCGTCGCATAAGCGGCGACCGATCCGGCCAGCGGCGAGAAGAACAGGCTCAAGAGAAACAGGATTGCGACGACCACGCCGACGAGGCCGGTACGGCCGCCGGCGCGCACGCCTGCCGCGCTCTCGATGTAGCTGGTGACCGTCGTGGTGCCGAGCACCGAGCCGCAGATCGTCGCTGTCGAGTCAGCGATGAAGACGCGGTCGAGGCGCGGAATCTTTCCGTCCTTGTCGATCAGCCCGGCGCGATGCGCGACGCCGACCAGCGTGCCGGTGTTGTCGAAGAGATCGACGAAGAAGAAAGCGAAGATGATCGCGATCAAGCCCGCGTCGAACGCCCCTTTAAGGTCGAGTTTGAGGAAGGTCGGCGCCAGGCTGGGCGGCGCCGAGACGATGCCGCCGAAGGCCGAGATGCCGAGCGCGATGCCGAGCGCTGTGACGACGAGCACCGAAATGATGATCGCCCCCGGAACACGTCTTGCGTCCAGCGCGACGATGCCGAGGAAGCCGCACGCGGCGAGTATCACCGATGGCGCCTTCACATCGCCCAAGGTGACGAGCGTTTCGGGCGAGCCGGCGATGATGCCGGCGTTATGCAGCGCGATGATCCCGAGGAAGAGGCCGATGCCGGCGGAGATCGCCATCTTCAGCGACGTCGGGATCGCATCGACAATCCATTCGCGCAGCTTCAGCACGCTGAGGATCAGGAACAGCACGCCCGAGATCAGTACCGCGCCGAGCGCGACCTCCCAGGAATAATGCATGCCTTTGACGACACCGTAGGTGAAATAGGCGTTGAGCCCCATGCCCGGCGCGAGCGCGAGGGGGTAATTGGCGTAGAGCCCCATGATCAGCGTGCCGATCGCCGTGCCGATGCAGGTGGCGACGAACACCGCGCCGCGATCCATGCCGGCATCACTGAGGATCGCCGGATTGACGAACATGATGTAGGCCATGGTCAGGAACGTGGTGACGCCGGCGACAATCTCGGTCCGCACCGTCGTGCCATGGGCGCTCAATTGGAAATAACGTTCGAGCATGTTTCCCCCGAATATTGAATACGACCCCGCATCATCTTGGCCGAGTGCCGCGCGTTAGGCTAGGCTTTTGCCATGCGCGACTCGGTACTTGCGATCTTGGGACTCGTGATTTTTGCCGCTCGGGTTTTTGCCGGTGCGGCTTGGGCTGCCGATGCGTCGGCACCGCCGTCGGGCGCGGTTGCGTCGACCCCGAACGGCGGGCTGATGATGTCGTCGCAGGTTTGCACGTCGCTGGGTGCGCCGCCTGCCGGTGTCCCCGGCGCGGACTACCAACCCGGCGTCGACGTCAACGGCAATGCCGTCGCGCCCGCCGATCTGCCGTCGAGCAACGCCAATCCGAGCGTCGATAATTTCCCGATCGAAATCAATCAGCGTCTCGCGCATCGCTTCAACTTGCCGCTCGGCGGCAATGCGAAAGCGGTGCTGGGTTATGTCACGGTCCGCAACAACCAGGCTTATTTCAACGGCCAGCCGCTCGACGCCGATCAGACAGCGGCGCTCGCCGAGGCCTGTGCAGCATCCGGCATCAAAGTGAACGGGCATTAAAGGGAATTCACGCCGCGTGTTGGACAGCGGCGGCGGTGTTTCCTACAGTCCGCGCCATCTCCAATACGAGGAAAATCCGTGCGTCTTTCCGCCTATTTCCTGCCGCTTCTGAAAGAGAATCCGGCCGAGGCGCAGATCGTCTCGCATCGTCTGATGCTGCGCGCCGGCATGATCCGGCAATCGGCTGCCGGCATCTATTCCTGGCTGCCGCTAGGCTTTCGCGTGCTGCGCAAGGTCGAGCAGATCGTGCGCGAGGAACAGGACGCGGCCGGGGCGCAGGAATTGCTGATGCCGACCTTGCAGCCGGCGGAACTTTGGCGCGAAAGCGGACGTTACGAGGATTACGGCAAGGAGATGCTGCGCATTCGCGATCGGCACGAGCGCGACATGCTCTACGGACCGACCAACGAAGAGCTCATCACCGACATCGTCCGGAATTCGATCAAAACCTATCGCGACTTGCCCAAGAACCTCTATCACATCCAGTGGAAGTTCCGCGACGAAGTGCGGCCGCGCTTCGGTGTGATGCGCGGACGCGAATTCCTGATGAAGGATGCGTATTCCTTCGATCTCGATAAGGCCGGTGCCGTGGCGTCCTATTTCCGGATGTTCGCCGCCTACATGAAGACGTTCAAGCGCATGGGGCTGACCCCGATCCCGGTGCGCGCCGACACAGGGCCGATCGGCGGCGATCTTAGCCACGAATTCCATGTTCAGGCGGATACGGGCGAAAGCGGTCTCTATTACGACAGCGCGATCGTTACGGAGCTCGATGAGAACAAGATCGATCCGACGTCGCCCGACGTGCAGAAATACATCGCCAATTGGTATGCGGCGACGGACGAGAAGCACGACATGGCCGAGTTCGAGGCGCGCGTGCCGGAAGGCAGGCGCTGCGAGAAGCGCGGCATCGAAGTGGGGCAGGTGTTCTATTTCGGCACGAAGTATTCGAAGCCGATGGACGCGGTCGTCGCCGGGCCCGACGGCGCGCCGGTGGCGCTCGAGATGGGCTCCTACGGCATCGGTGTGTCGCGCGTCGTCGGTGCGCTGATCGAGGCCTGTCACGACGATAACGGCATCATCTGGCCGGAAAGCGTGGCGCCGTTCCGGGTCGGGCTGATCAATCTGCGTGCCGCCGATGGGAAATGCGTCGCCGCGTGCGACGATCTCTACGGCAAGCTTCAGAATGCCGGCATCGACGTGCTCTACGACGATCGCGATCAATCTGCGGGCGCGAAATTCGCGACGATGGATCTGATCGGTCTGCCCTGGCAATTCGCCATCGGGCCGCGCGGCCTCGCCAACAACGTGGTCGAGGTGAAGAACCGCAAGACCGGCGAGCGCAAAGAGATCGCGCCCGACGCGGCGCTCAATCTGCTGGTGGCGCATTGAGCATGTTCGGCACGCTCGAGCGGCTGATCGCTTTCCGGTATCTGCGCGCCCGGCGCCAGGAAGGCTTCATCTCGGTCATCGCGATCTTCTCGCTGACCGGCATCGCGCTCGGCGTCGCGACGCTCATCGTCACGATGGCGGTGATGAACGGATTCCGTAGCGAGCTGTTGGGCCGCATTCTCGGCTTCAACGGACACATCAATGTTTATGCCGCGCAGGGCCCTCTGACCAATTACGACGATCTCGCGGCGACGATCCGCAAGCTGCAGGGCATCACTTCGGCGACGCCGATGATCCAGGGTCAGGTCATGTCGACGGCCGGCAATCAATCGAGCGGCGCCCTGGTGCGCGGCATGAGCCTCGATGATCTGAAGCGCCAGACGCTGATCGCGAATAACCTCTCGCCCGGCGCGCTCGACAATTTCAAGGACAACAACGTCATCATCGGCTATCGCCTGGCGCAGACGCTGGGCATCAGGCCGGGCGGCACGATCACGCTGATCTCGCCCCAAGGCTCCGCGACCGTGTTCGGCACGGTGCCGCGCATCAAGACCTACACCGTTGCCGGCACTTTCAACGTCAGCATGTACGAATTCGACAGTGCTTTCGTCTTCATGCCGCTGGACACGGCGCAGACCTATTTCAACGTCGACAAGGCCGTGACGAGCATCGAGGTGAAGGTCGCCAGTCCGGACCGGGTGAAAGCCTACGATTCCGAGCTTTTCCAGGCGCTGGGCGGCAAGGTGAAGCTCTCGGATTGGCAGCAGAGCAATCTCAGCTTCTTCAATGCGGTCGAGGTCGAGCGCAATGTCATGTTCCTGATCCTGTCGCTGATCATCCTGGTGGCGGCGTTCAACATCATCTCCAGCATGATCATGATGGTGAAGGACAAAGGTCGCGATATCGCGATCTTGCGCACCATGGGCGCGACGCGCGGCACGATTTTGCGCATCTTTATCCTCGCCGGTGCCAGTGTCGGCTTCATCGGCACTTTCCTCGGCTTCGTCGTCGGCGTTGAATTTGCGACGCATATCGAGGCGATCCGCCAGCTTCTGCAGGACACGTTCGGAATAACCCTGTTCCAGGCCGAGATCTATTTCCTCACCCAAATTCCAGCGCAAGTCGACCCGTACGAAGTAGGCACGGTCGTCGCGATGGCCTTCGGCCTGTCTTTCCTCGCGACGATTTATCCGGCGTGGCGCGCGGCGCAACTCGATCCCGTCGAAGCGCTGCGATATGAGTGAGGCGTCTCGCGGCGGCGCGCCGACGCTCGAACTGCGTCAGGTCGTTCGCACCTATCAGCAAGCCGGGCGCGGCCTGCCCGTGCTGCGCGGCCTGTCGCTGGCGATCCAGCCGGGCGAGATCGTCGCCCTGGTCGGTCCGTCCGGCGCGGGCAAGTCGACCTTACTGCACATTGCCGGCCTGCTCGATCGGCCGGATGGCGGTGCGATCCTGTTCCAAGGCCGCGATTGCACGCGCATGAACGATAGCGAGCGCACCGCGGCGCGGCGCGGCTCGATCGGCTTCGTCTATCAGTTTCACCAGCTGCTGCCGGAATTCTCGGCGGTCGAAAACATCACCCTGCCGCAGATGATCGCGGGTTTGTCGCGCCGAGATGCGCGCAAGCGAGCGATGGAGTTGCTGGATCTCGTGGGGTTACGGCCGCGTGCCGATCATCGCCCGGCGCGGCTTTCGGGCGGCGAGCAGCAACGCGTCGCCATCCTGCGCGCGCTCGCCAACCAGCCGAAGCTGCTCTTGGGCGACGAGCCGACCGGTAATCTCGACCACAAGACCGCCGATGAAGTAACCGCCGTGCTGCTCGATCTCGTTCGCCACCACGGCCTCTCTGCGTTGATCGCGACCCATAACCTCGAGCTCGCGCAGCGCATGGACCGCATCCTGACCCTGCAGGACGGGACGGTGGTCGAGCGCCGCTGACGCTCGACAAGCGGTTCCTTCGCCGTCTACATAGACACAATAGATCGGGCGTGGTTGGCATAAACTGTGCCACCTCGAAAAAACGCGATCATAGAGGGAGGGACATCCATGTCCGTTGCTGCCGATTCCGCGCGGCTCACCGCGAGACTGGAAAAACTGCCGTTCTCGCCGTGGCATCGGCATCTCATTCTGCTCGCGTTTTTCGGCACGCTGTTCGACGCTGCCGATTTCGCGATGTTCGGTGCGGCGCTGCCGCCGATCGCGCGGGAATTCGGATTGGGGCCGGCGCAAGCCGGGTTGCTCGCGACCACCGGACTCTTCGGCGCGTTTCTCGGCGCGTTGTTCTGGGGCACGATTTCCGACTACATCGGCCGGCGTACCGCGTTCAAAGTGACGATCGGCATCTTCGCCGTTTTCACCGGTCTCGCCGCCGGTGCGTGGAACATGGTCTCGCTGATCGGCGCGCGGTTTCTCGCGAATTTCGGTCTCGGCGGCGAAGTGCCGGTGGCCTGCACCTTGATCACCGAATTCATGCCCGGCCGCATCCGCGGCGCCGCCACCGGCAACATGATGACCGCGTTCCCGGTCGGGCTTGTCGTCGCGGCCGGGCTTAGCCTCGCGGTCATCCCGACCTTGGGCTGGCGCTGGCTCTTCGTGATCGGCGTGCTGCCAGCGTTGCTGCTCTTCTTCGTCCGCCGCAACGTGCCGGAATCGGTGCGCTATCTCTTGAGCAAAGGCCGCATCAGCGAGGCCGAAGCGACGGTCGCTTATATCGAGAAAGCGGCGAGCGGTGAGAATCCCGCGCCCATCGCCGCCCAGAGCCATAGCAACGAGGTGGCGCCGTCGACAGGCGTGACGGTGCTGCAACTGCTGGCGCCCGGCCGGCGGCGGCGCACCATCCTGCTCTGGATCGTCTCGTTCTGCTTCCTTTGGTCATCGAACGGCATTCTTTTCATGCTGCCGACGATCCTGACGCAGCGCGGCCTGCCGCTGAGCGATGCGATTCTTCTGCAGCTCGTGCAGGCGGGTGCGGCGATCTTCGGCTATTCCGCGTGCTCGTTCCTGATCGACCGCTACGGCCGCCGTCCAGTTCTGTTTCTCTATTACTTCGTCGGCGCCGGCTTCCATCTCTGGTTCGCGATGGCCAGCGGGTCGTGGATGTTCGCCGCGATCGCTTGCGTCGGCTGGGTCAATCCCGGCGTTTACGGTCCGACCGTGATCTATGCCAGCGAGCTCTATCCGACCGCGATGCGCGCAACCGCGGTCGGCTGGGTCTTCGGCATCGGCCGCATCGGCTCGTTCTTGGCGCCGGCGATTGTCGGGCTGATGCTCGCTAGCGGGCTCGGCGCTTACGTGCTGCACACGTTCGCGCTGACCTATCTCATCGCCGCCGTCGCGTTGGTCGCCATCGGCATCGAGACCAAGGGCAAGGTGCTCGAAGAGATCACCGCCGCGGAAGGCGAGGGGAGGGCGACGCTGGCGCCCGCGGTGTAAAGAGCGCGGCACCCAAACAAAAGGCGCAACCGACCGGCCGCGCCTTTCTCGCCTCGATGGAAGA